>JBBCJT010000017.1:0-50438 GCA_037190665.1 Rhodovastum atsumiense
GACCCCGGTGGGCGGATCGATCATGCAGACTGGCCGGCGTGTGACCCCGGAACCGGCGATCGGGCCTCAGGCTCCGCCGCCATCCTCCGGTCCGCTCATCCGCAGCGCGACGCGCGCGGATGCGTTGCGCTCCATGCGCGGTGCCACGCCGAAGCGCATCCGATAGCTGCGGGAGAAGTGCGCCGCGCTGGTAAAGCCGCAGGCCAGCGCCGTCTCCAGCACCGACAACGAGGTCTGGCGCAGCAGCCGCCGCGCATGCTCCAGCCGCAGCGACAGATAATGCGCACCGATGCTGCGGCCGAGATGCGCCCGGAACAGTCGTTCGAGCTGCCGCACCGATACGCCGGCGCTGCGCGCCAGTTCGGTACGCGGCAACGGGTTCTCCAGCGCCACCTCCATCGCGGCCAGCACCTGAAGCAAGCCGTGATGTCCCACCTCGTAGCGCTCGCGCAGGGACATCCGCTGCGGCTCGTTCTTGGCACGAGGCCGGGTGTGCAGGACCCACTCGGCCACCGCATGCGCGAGCGGGCGACCGTACTCGGTCTCGATCAGACGCACCGCCATGTCCAGCGCCGCGGTTCCACCGGAGCATGTGCAACGCTCGCGGTCGATCTCGTACAGCGACTGCGTCAGCAGTAGGTCCGGGAAGCGTTCCCGCATGCCCGGGATGTATTCCCAATGCGCCGTGCAGCGATAGCCATGCAGCAACCCGGCGCGGGCAAGGATCTCGGGCCCTCCCGAAACACCACCGATGCGGATGCCGTGGGCGGCCTGGGCGCGCAGCCAGGCGAAGGTCACGGGATCGTCGAACTCCGTCGGGTTGCCCCCCGCGCAGACCAGCAGGTCGTCCACGTCGCACGCACGATCCGTGCCTTGATCCGGAAGGATGGCAGTGCCGTTGGACGCCAGCACCGGCCTGCCGTCCGGCGAGATGTGACGCCAGGTGTAGAGCTGCCGTTCGCTCAGGTCGTTCGCCGCGCGATAGGGCTCCATGGCGCACGCGTAGGCGATCATGGCGAAGCCGGGGATCAGCAGAAAACCGATCCGCCGCGGCGCGGCACGCTCGGCCCGGATCGGCACATCCTGCCGTCTCCGCCCGCGCGGGTCAGGCGGGCCGGAACTGGCGGGCAGCGAAGGGCCGGGGATGCGCTTGGTGGCCATGACACCGAAGCTGCGCACAGCCCGGCCCGGCCGTCACCCGGCCGTGACCTCGCAGCCGAATTCCGCCGCCGCTTCCACCACCGCGTGGGCGAGGCTTTCCCCGAAGGAGCGGTAGCAGGCGATGTCCCACGCCGCCTCATCCGGCCGCCAGAGCGTCACGCCGATATGCGAGGCCAGCGTCAGTGTCGCGGCACCTGCCGGGAAGACGGATTCGTGGAGATCGACCGGGAGGAGCTTGGCGAGCGTGTCGCGCACGGCGGGTCCGGTCAGGCGCAGAACGGCGCGCGCCCCTGTCAGGTCGGTGACGGAGGCCGCGGCGCCGAGCCGCGCCGCCAATTCCCGCGCGAAACCGAAGCGACCGATCCCCTCGCGTGCGCTGTCCAGCGCCAGCCATTGACCGGGCCCATTCCAGACCAGCTCGACCGCCCCGGAACCGGCGCAGCCCGGGCGTTGCGGGAGATCCAGCCCGAAGCCGTCACGCAACGCGGCCGCGAGCGCCGCCTGTTGCCCGGCGCGCAGCGCGATCGCCGCGGTGGCGAGGTGGCCGCGCTCCGTCACGTGAAGACCGGGCGTGCCCTCGGCACGGCCATGCCGGCCTGCCTTGAGATGACCGGCGAGCGGGGTGCGCATGGCGAGATCAGCCACGGGGACGCCCTCCTTCCGGATCGACGAAGACGGGCGAACAAACCTCGGCCTCGACATCGCCGTTGCGGACCGGATCGAGCACGCGAATGCGCTGGCCCACCCGCGCCGCCCCATCGGCCAGCACCGCCAGCGCGATCGGATGCCCGAGGGTCGGCGAGAAGCACGCCGAGGTGACATAGCCGAGGCCGTTCGCGGTATGCGTCTCCGCCCCGGGCGCATAGAGATGGGAACCCGCGCGGATCGGCGCGGAACCGTCCGCCGGCTTCAGCCCGACCAGCACGGGCCGCATCGGATCGATCAGGGCGGGACGCTCGGCAAGGCGGCGGCCGATGCAGTCCTTGCGCTGCGAAACCATCTTGCCGAGGCCGAGATCGCGGGCGGTGGTCTGGCCGTTCAGCTCGCCGCCCGCGGGATGCCCCTTCTCGATGCGCAGCACGCCAAGCGCCTCGGTGCCGTACGGGGTGAGACCGAAGGGGGCACCACGCTCCATCAGCAGGCCCATCGTGGCCTCGCCATAGTCCGCCGGAACGCCGAGTTCATAGGCCAGCTCGCCGGAGAAGGAGAGACGGTAGAGACGCGTCGGCACGCCGCCGATGCTGACCTCTGTGCACGCCATGTGCGGCAGCGCCGCATTGGACAGGTCCGTGCCGGGATCGAGTGCTGCTTCCAGAATCTTGCGCGCATTCGGCCCGGCGATGGAGACCTGCGCCCATGCATCGGTGACCGACAGCAGCGACACGTCCAGATGCGGCCGCAGGACCTGATGGCAGAACTCCAGATGCTGCATCACCTTGCCGGCGTTCACCGTGGTGGTGGTCACGAAGAAGCGGTCGGGGGCGAGCCGCGCCACCGTGCCGTCATCCATCACGAAGCCGTCCTCGCGCAGCATCAGTCCGTAGCGCACGCGGCCGACAGCGAGGTTGGAGATGCTGTTGGCGTAGGCGAGATCGAGCAGTGCTGCGGCATCCGGCCCCGTGACCTCGATCTTGCCCAGCGTCGAGACATCGCAGACGCCGGCACCGGCGCGCACCGCCAGCGCCTCGCGGTCCACGCTGTCGCGCCAGCCGGCCTCGCCGGGGCGGGCGTACCATTGCGCGCGATACCAGAGCCCGACCTCGACGAAGCTCGCGCCGTGCGCGGCTTCCCAGTCGTGCAGTGGCGTGCGGCGCGCGGGGCGGAAACGCTTGCCACGATGCGGCCCGGCGATGGCGCCGATCGAAACCGGCGTCCAGGGCGGCCGCGCGGTGGTGGTTCCGGTTCCCGGGATGCCAAGGCCGGTGATGTTCGCCATCACCGCCAGGCCGGTGACGTTCGCCGTCTTGCCCTGGTCCGTCGCCATGCCGAGCGTCGTGTAGCGCTTCAGATGCTCGACGCTGCGGAAACCCTCGCGATGCGCGAGCGCGACATCCTTGTCGGTCACGTCGTGCTGGTAGTCCACGAACGCCTTGCCGCGGCCGTGCGGGACATGGAAGAGCGGCACGAGCTCGCGCGGCGCATCCTCCGCCCGCGGGATATCGGGGCCGTTGGTCGGGAAGCCGCAATCGCGCGCGGCGGCCACGCCTTCCCGCGCGCCTTCGGCGAGTGCCGCGTGGGTGGTGAACTGTCCGCCGGCGGCGCCCGCCACGCCCATGCCGGGCGGCAGATCGCCCGGAACGAAGGCATGGATGCGCTCATCCCAGCGCGGCCTGCCGCCGAGGTGGCAGGACAGATGCAAGGACGGATTCCACCCGCCGCTGACGGCGAGCAGATCGGCGCCCACATCCTCCTCGCGCCCCTGCGCATCGGCGAACCGCACGGAGGCGACGCGGGACCTGCCCTGGGTGCCGAGCACTCGCCCGCCGGCGACGAGCCGCACGCCAAGCCGCGCCGCGAGTTGCGCCTGCGCCTGTGGAACCTCGGGGCGTGCATCCACCACGGCTTCGATCCTCGCGCCCGACGCGGCGAGATCGGCAACACTGCGCCAGCCTTCGTCGCCGCCGCAGAAGACCACGGCGCGCCTGCCCGGCAGCACGGCATAGCGGTTCAGGTAGCTGCGCACCGCGCCGGCCAGCATCACACCGGGCCGGTCGTTGCCGCCGAACACCACCGGCCGTTCGATCGCACCGGCGGCGAGCACCACGCGGCGTGCGAAGATTTTCCAGTAACGCTGCCGCGGCAGGTGCGGGGGCGGAAGCGGCAGATGATCCGAAACGCGTTCCAGCGCCGCGACCACGCCGCCATCGAGCAGCCCGAACGCGCTGGTGCGCAGCATCACGCGCACCCCGGGCAGGCTCGCGAGTTCCGCCGCCATGCCGTTCAGCCATTCGGCGGCGGGGCGGTCATCGACCGATTCCGATTCGGACAGCAGCCGCCCGCCGAGCGCGCAATCCTCCTCCAGCAACACCACGCGCGCACCTGCGCGGCCGGCCGCGAGCGCGGCCATCAGGCCGGCAGCGCCACCGCCGACGACGAGCACGTCGCAATGCAGATGCGACCGCTCGTACTGGTCGGGGTCGGCAGACCCGGGCGCACGCCCCAGCCCGGCGGCACGGCGGATGAACGGCTCGTACAGCTTCTCCCAGAAAGCCGCCGGCCACATGAAGGTCTTGTAGTAGAAACCGGCGGCGAGCAGCGGCGCGGCGAGGCCGTTCACCGCCGCGAGATCGAAGCGGAGCGACGGCCAGCGGTTCTGGCTCCGCGCCTCCAGCCCCTCGAACAGCTCGACCTGCGTGGCGCGGGTGTTGGGTTCGCGCCGCGCGCCGCCGCGCAGCTCGACCAGCGCGTTCGGCTCCTCCGGCCCGGCGGAGAGAATGCCGCGCGGACGATGATACTTGAAGGACCGTCCGACCAGATGCACGCCGTTCGCCAGCAGCGCGGAAGCCAGCGTGTCGCCGGGATGGCCGGTCATGCGCCTGCCGTCGAAGCGGAAGGACAGCGCCTGCCCGCGGTCGATCAACCCGCCCTGCTTCAGCCGCCACCGCTGCGTCGGCGCCTCCGGCCGCGAGAGCGATGCCGGCCCGGCGGCGGGCCGCTGCGGTGCGTTCATGGCGCCTGCTCCGCTTCCCGCGCCGCCCGCACGGCGATCACCGCATGCGTCCAGGTGTCGCGTTCCACCACCAGCCAGGCGCGGCAGCCGGCCTGATGGTGCCACAGCTCCCGATGGGAACCACGAAGGTTCTCACGCTCATGGACATAGGCGACCCAGCCGGCGAGCGGGGCGTCCGGGCCGGGTCGCACGGGATCGGCAGCGCCGAGCACCGTGAACTCATCGTTGCCGCGCGGGCCGCAGTGGGGGCAGGTGATGCGCATCGCGGCCTCAGTGCAGGTTTGCCTGGGCGCCGGCGCCCTTCTCGTCCAGCACCGCGCCGGTGGCGAAGCGGTCCAGACGGAAGTCGGCGTTCAGCGCGTGCGGGGCGCCGGTGGCGATGGTGTGCGCGAAGCACCAGCCGGAGGCCGGCGTGGCCTTGAAGCCGCCATAGCACCAGCCGCAATTCAGGAAGAGTCCGTCAACCGGCGTGCGGTCGATGATGGGCGAGCCATCCATGCACATGTCCATCACCCCGCCCCACTGCCGCAGGTACCGCAGGCGGGAGAAGGCGGGGAACAGCGCGACGGCGCATTCCATCACCTCCTCCACCACCGGCAGGCTGCCGCGCTGGGCATAGCTGTTGTAGCCGTCGATATCGCCGCCAAAGACCAGCCCGCCCTTGTCGGACTGGCTGACGTAGAAATGCCCGGCGCCGAAGGTGACGACGGTGTCGATCACCGGCTTGATCGCCTCGCTGACGAAGGCCTGAAGCACATGCGTCTCGATCGGCAGGCGCAGCCCGGCCATCGCCGCGACGCGGCCGGAATTGCCCGCGGCGGCAAGGCCGACGCGACGCGCGCCGATGAACCCGCGCGTGGTCTCCACACCTGTCACGCGGCCGGCTTCCACGCGAATGCCCGTGACCTCGGTGTGCTGGAGGATGTCGACGCCGCGCCGGTCCGCGGCGCGCGCGTAGCCCCAGGCCACGGCGTCATGCCGCACCGTGCCGCCGCGGCGCTGCAGCAAGCCGCCCTGCACCGGGAAGCGCGCGTCGTTCATGTTCATGCCGGGCACCAGCGCACGCACGCCATCCGCATCCAGCAGCTCGGCATCGACGCCGGCCAACCGCATGGCATTGCCGCGCCGCGCGAACGCGTCGCGCTGCCCGTCGGAATGAAACAGGTTGATCACCCCACGCTGGGAGATCATGGCGTTGTAGTTGATGTCCTGTTCCAGCCCTTCCCAGAGCTGCAGCGACTTCTCGTAGAAATGCGTGTTGGCGGGCAGGAGGTAGTTGGACCGGATGATGGTCGTGTTCCGCCCGACATTGCCGGAGCCGATATAGCCCTTCTCCAGCACGGCGACGTCGGTGATGCCGTGCTCCTTCGCCAGGTAGTAGGCCGTGGCGAGCCCGTGTCCGCCGCCGCCGACGATCAGCGTGTCGTAGAAGGCTTTCGGCTCCGGGTCGCGCCAGGCCGGCGTCCAGAGCCGGTTGCCGGACAGCGCGTTCCGCAGAAGGCTGAAGATCGAATAGTGCATCCGTTTGACCGTGTCCTCTGGGGCCAACTTCTGTCGCAATCCCGCAAGCGTCTTATCTGCCCGCGACGCATTCTTGCCGGATTGCGACCTCCGTTTCGCGAGAAAATCGAGCCAGCCGTCCCCCTCAGCGAGAGATATCGATCGGCCCGCCCGTCACGTCGCCTTCGATGAAGTCGAAACCGATGCGGGTATCCCCTGTTCCCGCCGTCTTCACCCGGCGATCCAGATGATACGACAACCGCGCCTGCGTCCACCTGCTGGCCGGCCACATCGCTCGCGGCAACCCGCATATGCCCGCGATGCCGTTCCTCACCGCGAGGTCGCGACCCGTCTTGACCTTTGCCCCGTTCACTGCCGCCATTGGCCGATGCGAGGGCATCGCATGCCCGGCAACGAAGAAGAGTCGCATCACCGCCTCCGACCGAGAGTGCACGGGCCAGGGACGACGCAGCAGGGGAACAGATGAGCGAGGAGACCGTACTCTACGAGGTGGCGGAGGGAATCGCGACGATCACCCTGAACCGCCCGTCCAAGATGAACGCCTTCAACGACGCCATGTTCCGCGCCTGGATCGCCGCGCTCGACCGCGCGGAGGCGGATGAGGCGGTGAAGGTCGTGCTCTGGCGCGGCGCCGGCGAGCGCGCCTTCTCCACCGGCTTCGACATCAGCCCGGAGGCAGGGCGTATCGGCGGATCGCCGCCGGACCGCACCCCGGAACAGTCGCGCATGTCGGCCGAACGCTCCTGCGGTTACGCGCTGCGGCTGTGGGACTTCCCCAAGCCGATCGTCGCGGCCGTCGCCGGCTACTGCCTCGCCGTCGCGCACGAATTCGTCCAGATGTGCGACATCGTCATCGCCGCCGACAACGCCCGCTTCGGCGAACCGGAGATCCGCCACCATTCCGGCCCGCCGGTGATGATCACGCCGTACATCGTCGGCCTGCACCGGGCAAAGGAACTGCTGCTGATGGGCGAACAGGTGGACGCGCCTGCCGCCGAGCGTCTCGGACTGGTCAACCGCGTCGTCCCGCTCGCCGACCTCGAGCACGAGGCGCGGATCGTCGCGCGCAAGCTCGCGCTGGTCCCGGCGCTCTCGCTCAAGCTCAACAAGAAGGCGATCAACGCGGTCTGGGAGCAGGCCGGGTTGCGCCGCGCGCTGGAGCTGAATGCGGCGCTGGTCGGCATCATCCACACCACGGACGTGCCGGAATGGCGGCGCTTCCGGGACATTCAGCAGCAGCACGGCTTCAAGGCCTTCCTGGAAGCGCGCGACGGCCCGTTCCGTGACCTCGATGCCGAACGGCGGAGCTGACGGCCTCGCGGCGCTGCTGGCGCCGCGCAACATCGCCATCGTCGGTGCGTCCGAAGGACCGCGCCACGGCGGCGAGGTCCTGCGCAGCCTGCGCGCGGCGGGCTTCGGCGGCGAGATCCACCCGGTCAACCCGCGCCACGCCACGGTTTACGGCCTGCCCTGCCATCCCTCGCTGGAAGCGATCGCTCGGCCGGTGGACTGCGTCGTGCTCGCCGTCGCGCGGGAGGGCGTGGCCGACCAGATGCGCGCCGCACGGGCGGCCGGCGCACGCGGCGCGGTCATCGTCAGCGGCGGCTGGCGGGAAAGCGGGGAAGAGGGCGCGCGGCTGGAAGCTGAACTCGCCACGCTCGCCCGGGAATCCGGCATCCGTTTTCTCGGCCCCAACACCATCGGCTTCGTCAACGTCGCCGCCGGCGCCGGCTGCTACGCCGCGCCGCTGCCGCGCGGACTGAAGCCGGGCGGCATCGCCGTGGTCACGCAGAGCGGCACGGTCTGTGGCGCGCTCGGCGGCGCGGGCCGCGGCATCGGCTACAGCCACCTGATCTCCACCGGCAACGAGACCGACGTGGACACCGCCGAGATCATGGCCTGGCTGGCGGACGATCCGGCCACGCGCGTCATCGCCTGCTTCGCCGAAGGCATCGCCCGGCCGCGTGCCTTCCTTGACGCCGCGGCGCGCTGCAGCGCCGCGGGCAAGCCGGTGATTCTGCTGCGCGTCGGCCTGTCGGCGGCGGGGCAGCGGATGGCGGCGGCGCATACCGGGGCTCTGGCCGGCAGCGCCCGCGTCTTCCACGCCTTCGCCGCGCGCTGCGGCGTCGTCCTCGTGGACACGCTGGACGAGATGCTGGCCGCGGCCGAACTCTGCGATGCCTTCGCTGCACGGCTCGGCCCCGGCGGGCTTGCCATGATGACGCATTCTGGCGGCGAGGCTTCCATGTTCCTCGACCGCTGCGCGGCGACGGGGCTGGCGCTCGCCGACCTTGCCCCGGCGACACTGGACCGCCTGCGCGCCGCGCTGCCGGCCATCGCGACGCCGGGCAATCCCCTGGACGTCACGGGCGTCGGCGCTGTCGATGGCGGCGTGTTCCGCGCCAGCCTCGATGCGCTGCTGGCCGACCCGGGCGTCGCCATGGTCGGCTGCATGCAGGACGTGCGGGAGGGGCACTGGGTGCTGCATCAGGCCGCGCGGCTGGCGGCGGAGGCGGCACGCGCGCAGGCCAAGCCGGTCTTCCTGTTCTCCAACACCAGCCGCGTCTTCGATCCCGCGCTGGACGCCATCCTGACCGAAGGCGGCGTGCCGCTTGTCTACGGCACGGACGAGGCGGTGCGTGCCGCTGCCGCCGTCCTCGCCACGCGCCGCGAGACCCCCGTCGCACCTCCGGCACCACTGGTGACGCCGGATGCGAAGACGCTGGCGTTGCTGGATGCCGCGACGGACGAGGCGGGCGCCAAGCGCCTGCTCGCGCAGTACGGCCTGCCGGCGACGCGCGAGATGGCCTGCGCCGATATCGAGGCCGCCCTGCGCGCGGCGGAGGCGATGGGCTATCCGGTTGCGCTGAAGGTTCTCTCACCGGACATCGCACACAAGACCGAGGCCGGCGGCGTCGCGCTCGGCCTTGCCACGCCGGAGGCACTGGCGGCGGAGGCGGCGGCGATGCTCGATCGCGTGCGCGCCGCAGCACCCGATGCACACCTCGGCCTGCTGGTGCAGGAGATGGTGACGGGGGCTGTCGTGGAGATGATCCTCGGCGCGACCGAGGACCCGCACACCGGCCCGGCCGTGCTCTGCGGCCTCGGGGGCGTGTATGCGGAGATCCTGGACGACGCGGCGGTCGTCATCGCGCCGTCGGACGAGGATGCGGCGCTCGCCGCGCTCAGGACGCTGCGGTGCTGGCCGATGCTGGACGGCGCGCGCGGCCGCCCCAGGGCGGATGTCCGCGCCCTGGCCTCCGCCATGGCCGCGCTGTCGCGCGCCGCGCACGAACTGTCGGGCCGGTTCCGCGCGATCGACCTCAACCCCGTCGCCGTGCTGCCCGAGGGACGCGGCGTGCGTGTGCTGGATGCCCTGCTGGAACGCCCCCGATGAGTGACGATGCCGCCCGCTTCGACGAACTGATCGCCTGGGCCTGGGATGGCCCGCCCGCGGGAACGCCCGCGGACGCACAGGCGCGCCGGCTTCTGCTCGACAGCCTCGGCTGCGCACTGGCCGGGCTGCGGCACCCGCGCGTGGCCGCCTTCGGCACGGCGCTGGCCGTTCCCTTTCCGGGCGCGCTCCGCCTGCCCGGCATCGCGGCCGGGCTTGCCCCCGGGGGCGCCGCCGCACTGCTTGCCGCGGCGATGCCGTGGGACGAGGCCAATGACGGACTCGCCCGCGCGCACGGCCGGCCCGGGCTGCCGGTTGCGCCGCTCGCGCTCGTCGCGCTGGCCGGCGATGCGACACTGGGTGAGGCGTTGGCCGCCTATGCGCTCGGCTACGAGGTCGCGGCACGCGCCGGCGAGATCTGGCGCATCCGGCCCGGAATGCATGTGGACGGAAGCTGGCACACGCTCGGCGCCGCGGCCGCCGCCGCACGGCTCATGGGGCTCGACCCTGCGGGCGCGGCGCGTGCGGTGCGTCTCGTCGCCTGCCAGATCCCCTTCAGCCTCTATGCGCCCATTGCCGCCGGCCTCGACGGGCGCAACAGCTACCCCGCGCATGCGGTGCTGCTCGGTCTTGCCGCCGCGCCCGCCGCCGCGGCCGGCATGGATGCGCCGGAAGAGGGTTTCGCCGAGGCGCGCCGCATCGCCCTCGGCGCGGAAGGGCCCGCGCAGTGCGCGCCCGCCGGCACCTGGCTGCTCGAGGAAGGCTACGTGAAACCCTTCGCGGGCGTGCGGCACGCGCATTACGGCGCCGCGGCCGCACTCGCGCTGCGCCCGGCGCTGGATGGGCGGCAGGAGCGGATCACCGCGATCCGGCTCGAAACCTATGCCGAGGCCATCGCCTATGCCGGCAACCGCGCGCCGGCCAGCGCCATCAAGGCGCAGTTCAGCCTCTCCTGGGGCATCGCGGCTGCGCTGGCGCAGGGCGATCTCGGCCCCGCGGCCTATAGCGACGCCGCGCTCGCCGATCCGCTGCTCCGCCGGCTGGAGGCGCTGGTGGAACTCGCCGAGGATCCCGCCATGACCGCTGCCGGCCGCCGGGCCGCGCGTGTCGTGGTGGAGGTGGACGGCGCGCGCCTCAGCGAAGCGGTGGACGGCGTCGCGGGCGATCCGGACCGGCCGATGGATGATGCCGCGGTGCGCGCGAAGTTCCTGCGCCTTGCGGGCGAGGACGCCGCACCGGTCGCGGCGGCGCTGCTGGAGGCGCCGCGCAACGCGCGCGTGGCCGTTCTGGGCGGGAGCGAATAGGCCGGGGTTGTCGATGTGGTTGCGGCGTTCGTCCCGGCTGCAGGCGTGGAGCGCGCTGCCGCGCCGGGATCTCACCAAGCGATTCCAACCGTGAGAATCCGGCTCTAAGCCGGGTTCGCCTTCGCCGCGTGCGCGCCAGCGAGCCAGCCGAGGCCGAGGGCCGCGAGCAGGCCGTTGCCGGAAACATACCCGCCGCCGCCCGCAAGACCGCTGATGCCCGCCGCCGCACCGCCACCCGCATACAGGCCCGGGATCGGCGTGCCATCCGCGCGCAGCACACGCGCGTCATCGTCCACCCGCAGCCCGCCCTGGGTGTGGAACAGCGCCGGCTGGATGCGCGTGGAGACATAGGGCGGCCGCAGCGGCGCCATGCCCCAGGCCTTGCGCCCGAAGCGATCTGACGCGGCCCCCGTCGCGATGCGCTCCACGTCAGCCAGCGTCGCGGCCAGCACGGACGGATCGAGACCGCGCCGCGCGGCGAGCGCCGCCGCATCCGGGTCTTCCGGCGCGCCGCCGTGCGTGACGAGCTCGCCGAACTCCTCCTGCCGGCTCGCGGTGAAGTCGCGGATGCGGGTGTCATAGATGGCGAAGAGCGGGCCGCCCCGCGCCGTCTCGACTGCCGCGAAGGCGGAGTAGCCGATGCTCTCGTCGCCGATACGCGCGCCGGTGGCGTCCACGACGATCCCGCCCTTCTCCGGCACCGTCCATGTCACGAGCGCGCCATGCGGGTCCGCGACGGAGGCGTGCGCCTGATAGGCGCCCATGTTGGCAAGCCCCGCGCCCAGCGCCTCGCCCCAGCGGATCGCCTCGCCCTCGCTGCCTTGCGCGCCGAAGTAGAGCGCACCGTCCATCTCCGGGCAGAAGCGCCGGATCAGGTCGCGCGCGGCGCCGAAGCCGTTCGTCGCGAGGATCACGGACCGGGCGCCGATCCGCGTGAGACCGCCGCGGCCGTCGCTGGTCTCGGCCCCCATCACGCCGCCGCGCCCGTCCTCGATCAGCCGTGTGGCGGGCGTGCCGAGGGCGAGCGGAATACCGGCGCGCTCCACCGCGGCATGAAGATCGTCAACGAGATCGCGTCCGCGACGCGATGGTGGGCCGTGCAGACGCTCGATGCGATGGCCGATATGGCGGTAGGCGGTGATCAGCGTCATCCGAACGCCGGCCCGGTCCACCAGCCACTCGACCAGCGGGGCCGAGATGTGCGCGAGGCGGCGCGTCAGCTCCTCCGCCTCATGCCGGCCGCTGATGCGCAGCAGGTCCCCGACGAAGGCCTCCGGATCATCCGCCAGACCCGCCTCGCGCTGGAAGCGCGTGCCGGCGCCGGGGACGGAACCGGAGGAGACCATGGAGTTGCCCGCCAGCCGGTCGAGCTTCTCCACGATGCCGACGCTCGCGCCACCCTCGGCCGCACGCAACGCGGCCGCGAGGCCACAGGCGCCGGCGCCGATGACCAGCACGTCGAACTCCGCATCGAAGTCCATCAGCGTTCCCTGCGCGTCAGTCCGCCCGTGCGCCGGAGGCACGGACCACCGCGCCCCACTTCTCGATCTCCTCCCGCACCATCACGGCGAAGGCATCCGGCGTGTTGGTGATCGGCTCCGCGCCGAGGGAACGGATGCGCTCCGCCACGTCGGGGCGTTGCGCGAAGGTCGCCATCTCCCGCGCCATGCGATCCACGATCGCGCGCGGCGTGCCGGCGGGCGCGAAAAGACCGAACCAGCTCGTCGCCTCGTAGCCGGGCACGCCGGCCTCCGCGATGGTCGGCACGTCGGGCAGCGCGGGGCTGCGGCGGGAGGCGGTGACGGCCAGCGCGCGCAGCCGCCCTTCGCGGATGTGCGGCAGGGCGGACGGCAAATTGTCGAACATCAGCGCGACGCGGCCGGCCAGCAGGTCCGCCATGGCAGGCGCGCTGCCGCGATAGGGCACATGCATCATGGAGAGCTTCGTCATGGAGGCGAAAAGCTCCGCCGAGAGATGGATCGTGCTGCCGTTGCCCGAGGAGGCATAGACCAGCCCGCCCGGCGTCGTGCGGGCGAGCGCGATCAGCTCCTGCACGCTGTGCGCGTTGACCGACGGATGCACGACGAGGACGTTCGTAACCTCGCCGATCAGCGAGATCGGCGCGAGGTCGCGCGCCGGATCATAGGGCATGTTGGCGAAGAGGCTCGGGTTGATCCCGATATTGCCCGCCGCGCCGAAGAGCAGCGTGTAGCCATCCGGCGGCGCCTTCGCGACGAGGTCGGAGCCGATGTTGCCGCCCCCGCCGGCGCGGTTCTCCACCACGAAAGGCTGGCCCAGCGCGTTGCCAAGCTCGGTCGCAGTCAGCCGGCCGAGGATGTCCGTGGCGCCGCCGGGCGCGAAGGGCACCACCACGCGGACCGGGCGCGTCGGCCACGCCGCCTGCGCCAGCGCTGTGCGTGCCAGCGGCAGCGCCGCGAGGCCGAGGAGAAGGGCGCGGCGGTCGAGGCTCATCGGGATGCATCCTTCGCGAGCAGGGCGTGAAGATCGCGCCAGCGCGGCAGCGCGGCTGGATCGGCGAGCGCGTCCAGCACGCGCGCCTCGGCATCGGCATCGAGCCAGCCCGCGAGCATCATGCGCAGCTTGCCGGCGAAGGCATCGTCCGACATCGGCCGCACCGGGCTGCCGAGCGGTTCGGGCACATAGGCGGACAGCCGCCGCCCGTCGCGCAGCAGCAGCGTCACGCGCGCCGGGCCCTGCGCCGGATAGTTCGCCTCGCATTCGGCATCCATGGCCACGCGGATTTTCGCGACGTCGGCGAGGATGGCGGGATCGCGCCGCGCGGCCTCATCGAAGCTCGCCAGTTCGACCCGGCCGGTGCGCAGCGCGACGCCCATCACATAGGGGAAGCTGAGCTGCGCGATGACGAAGTTGTCCCACGGCAGTTCCGCATGCGGCATGGCGACCGCATAGGTCCCGACCTCGATGCGCTCCACCGCGTCCGGGTCGAGCGCGTGCTCCGCGCGCAGCGCGAACAGTGCGTCGATCGCCGGGTGGATGTGGCGGCAGCAGGGATAGGGCTTGAGATAGGAGATCGCAGCGATCGGCGGCGCGCCCGGCTGTCCCGCGCGGGCCGGCCAGCCGGCGAGGCCGCCGAAGGCCTGCAGCACGCCGGCTTTCGTCTCCAGCACGCCGCGCGGACCCTGCACCGCGCCGCGCGCCACCAGGAATGCGGCAAGGATGCCTTCGCGCGCCGCATGGCCGGGGTGGAATTTCTTCACCGTGCCGCCGCCGGTGAGATAGGCGAACAGCCCGCCGGAGGAACTGGCCGCAACGCCGATCGCCTCCTCCATCGCCGCGGCATCGAGGCGCAGCAGCCGCCCGACCGCGGCAGCCGCCCCCATCACGCCGGCGACCGGCGTGGTCTGGAAGCCGCGCCGCCCCGCATCGGGATGCAATGCACGTGCGATACGCCCCGCGACCTCATAGCCGGCGGCGACCGCGGCGACGACGTCCGCGCCGCTGGCATCGAGCTGCCAGCCCGCGGCGGCAGCAGCCGGCACCACGACGGTGCCGGGATGGAAGGAGCCTTCCCGGTTGCCGTCATCCAGCTCGATCGCATGCGCGCTGATCGCCATCAGCGTCGCGGCGGAGAGCGCATCCATCCGCCGGCCGGTCCCGATCGCAGGCACTTCGCCGCGCCCGCCGAGTTCTTCCACGACCGCGAACGCCGTGGCCACGGTCGGCTGGCCGCGCCCGGCGACGATGGCGCCGATCGTGTCGGCCAGATGCCGAGCGGCGCCGCGCTTCGCCTCGGGCGGCAGTGCCGCGGCGTCGAGCGTGGCCGCATACGCCGCAAGCGCCGCCGTCGGCGATACGAGCGTGCCGCCCTGCGCTGTCGTGCCGTCCATCCGGATGTTCCCCCTCTGCGCACGGACGATGCCGTGCGTCGGCGCTTGCGCACCATCGCACCGAGCCTAGCATCCACGCCGGGGTGATCAATGCGGGAGGGATATGGCATGGCAACGGCCGAGGTGGCGCTGGCGAAGCTGTGCGAATGGGCCGCCACGCTGCCGGAGGTTGCACTGCCGGATGCGGTGCTTCGCCGCAGCGCGGAGATCCTCACCGACGACCTCGCCGCCGCACTGGCGGCCAGCCGCGAGCCCGAGCCCGCCGCATTGCGCACACGGATGCTGGCGCGCCCGCGCGTGGAGGAAGCGACGCTGTTCGCCGCCGGCCTGCCGCGCGCCGACCGGATGAATGCCGCCGCCTGCAACGGCACCGCCGCACCATGGATGGAACTCGACGGCGGCTTCCGCCCCACGCCATGCCATGCGGGCATCTATGTCTGGCCCGCCCTGCTGGCCGAAGCGGAGGCCACGGGCGCGAGCCTCGGCAGCATGCTTCGCGCGCATGCACTGGGTTACGAGATCGTGACACGCATCGCGCTCGCCTATCGCTTCGCAACGCCACGCGTGCATGTGCATGCCGCCTTCTCCCCGCTCGGCGGCGCGGCCGCGGTGCTGCTGCTGCGCGGCGTGGACGCGGCGACGCTGCTCTCGGGCGTAGCGGGGGCGGCCACGCTCGCCTCGATCGGGCCGCGCGGCCACATGGTGGAGGGCATCCTGGCGCGCAACGCGTGGGTCGGGGCCGGCGCCATCTGCGGGCTGCTCGCGGCGGATCAGGCGGAAGCGGGGATCGGCGGCGCGCCGCATTCGGTCACCGAGGTGTATGCCGGCGTGCTCGGCGGGACGCCCGATCCCGCGCGGCTCACCGCGGGCCTCGGCGAAAGCTGGTCGGTGAACGGCGGCTATCACAAGACCTTCGCCTGCTGCCAGCACGGCCACCCGACGGTGGATGCGATCCTGTCCATCCTCGCCCAGCGCCCCGTCGCGCCGGAGAAGGTGGCGGCGATCCATGTCGAGACGCATCCGCTGGCGATGTCGCTCGACAACGTCGCGCCGGCGACCACGCTGGCGGGCAAGTTCTCGCTGCAGCACATCGCGGCCGCGGCGCTCGTCCACCGCGCCGGCGATGCGGGCGCATTCGGCGCGGCGGGGCTCGCCGACCCCGCCGTCGCGCGGTTGCGGCCGCGTGTCAGCATGGCGCCCTGGTCGCCGCTGCCAGCAGCGCCGCACGACCGGCCGGCGCGCGTGACCATCACGCTCGACGACGGGCAGAGCCTGTCCGCCGAGTGCCTCAGCGCGCCCGGAAATCCGGATCGTCCGATCGGGGCGGCGGCGCTGGCGGCGAAGATCGCGGGCGCGGCGGATGGCATCCTGCCGGGGCTTGCCACCCTGCCCGACCGCGCGGCGCGCGACGGTACGCGGCCATGGCGGCAGGTGCTGGCCGACCTCGCCGCCGGGTGATGCGCGTCAGGTGAGCGGCGAGCCCGGCAGCGGCGTGCAGATCCAGCTCTGCATGTCGGGCGTCAGCCAGGCCGGACCGCCCTTCGGTGGCCAGATCCCGTCCGCCACCGCGCGCGCACGGATCGCCGCGCGTGTATCGAGCGACGGATACGGCCAGATGTGCGTGAAGCGCGGCGGGCCATCCAGCGTGTGCATCGCGATCAGCAGCGGCGACAGCTTCGTCCGCGCCGCGATGGGCGCGCGCCAGCTTTCGATGGTGGGGACAAGGCCGTTGGGCCGGGTGACGTAGCTGCGTATCTCGTAGAATGGCCCGCGCGGCCCGGTTTCAACCGGCGGCAGCCAGTCGAGCGGCGCGTAGGCGTCGAGCTGGATCGAACTGGTCCAGTCGCCGCAACCGAAGGGGTTCGCGCTGCGCCGGGTGCGTGCGCGTTCCGCCCACAGATCCTCCTCCGTCGCGAAGCCGCGCAGGACCAGCACGCGGTTGAGCGTGCCGATCTCCACCACGAAGCAGCCGAGCAGCCGGCCGCGTGCGCCGGCCTCCGTGCAGAAGGCGGCAATCGCGGGAGCGCTGCGCGGCGCGCTGCCGCTGGCGACGACGAGCGTCGCGAGCTCGTAGCGCTGCACCGGTGCGGCTATTCGGCGCGCGCGCCGGAGACGCGCACCACCTCGCGCCAGACCTGCCGCTCGCGCTCCAGCCGGGTGGCGAGCTGCGCGCGCGTGTCGGGCACCGGCTCGGCGATCCGGTCTTCCAGCAAGCGGCGATACTGCTCGGAGGCGAGCACCGCGCGGATCTCCTGATCGAGCCGCGCCAGCACCGGTTCCGGCGTGCCGGAGTGGGCGAAGACGCCGTACCAGGCGCTGGCATCGAAGCCGGGCAGCGTCTCCGCCACGGCAGGGATATCCGGCAGCGCGCGCAGCCGCTCGGCGGAGCCGACGGCGAGCGCGCGTATGCGCCCTTCCCGCACCTGCGGCAGCGAGGTGCCAGCGGCATCCACGCCGAACGGAATGTCGCCCGCGATCAGCGCCGTCAGCATCTGGGAGCTGCCGCGGAAGGCGACGTGCGGCATTTCGACATTCGCACGGTAGCGCAGCAGTTCGAGGTTGATGTGCGCGAACGATGCCGTGCCCGGACTGCCGCCGGGCACGCCGCCCGGCCGCGTGCGGGCCGCTTCGATCAGCTCGGCAATGCTGGACACCGGCAGGACGTTCGGGTTCACGACGAAGAGGTTGGGCTGATGTGCCAGTATGCTCAACGGCACGAAGTCCCGGTCGGGATCATAAGACAGGCGCTGGAACAATGCGCTGTTCAGCAGGATGATGCCCTGGGACGCAACGAGCAGCGTGTGTCCGTCCGCCGGCGCGCGCGCCACCGCCTCCGCCGCGATGTTGCCGGCGGCACCGGCGCGGTTCTCCACGACCACGGATTGGCCGAGCCGGGCGGACAGCCCGTCCATCAGTCCGCGTGCGAGAATGTCCGTAAGCCCGCCCGCGGCGAAGGGAACGATGAGACGAACCGGCCGGCTTGGCGCCCACGCGCCCTGCGCGCGGAGTGGCAGGGGCGCGGCGGCGGCCGCGAGCAATGCGAGTGAACGACGGCTGATCATCTGATCCCCTCCCCTGCGTGATCGATCCCGCGCGATTGAGGCCGCGGGTTGCGCTGACGTGCGAAAAAGCGTCGCGCGGGGTCTGACGCCATGTCAACCAACGGCGAGACGCACTCGCATCAGGTCAGGCGACCGTCAGTTGCTGGCATGCGTGCGTCTTGCCAATGAAGCCGGGGCCATGAACGCGCCGCAGGTGGAGCTGAGTTTCGATGAAGAATCGGCCATTCTTCCCATGCGAAGTTGGTCGGCAGGTGCTTTGCCCGCTCGAAGGATGATGCACGTGATCCGAGTGAGAAGGCTCTACAAAGGCGACTTGCCGAGTTCGGAACAACAGAAGCAAAGGCGATAGCCTACATTAGACCGCTTCTCACCCGCTTCCATTACCCGGCTCGCAGCGATGTCATGGGAAACCGGATGAAAGCAGAGTGTTCTATGCCCGGGAACGTCCAGCCCGTCTGAACAAGGAGAGAGCCGCAGCCGCCGCGACGATCGAAAGACTTTCGGCGCAGACACTGGACAGTGCACCGGAGCGCCGCACAACATCCGGATAGCTGCCGAAGCACGATGCCCATGAAACCCTCCAGCCCTGCCTCACCGGCGCAGCCGAACACATTGCACGCGCACATCGAAGCAGTAATCGACCACTGGTACGGCATTGGACTGCCCAATGAGGCATCCCGGCGCTTCATCGCAGGCTTGGCCGGAACGGTTCCCCTGTTCGACGCAGGGAGACCGCGCCTGACTTTCGAGGACGAACCCGCCGACTTCGAGGCGGCGCTCCTGGAAACGAGAGAGCCGATGTGACCGCCCTTGGCGAACTGACCCTGGTCGAAGCCGCCGCCGCCGTCCGCAGCGGGCAGGTACGATCGGTCGAGTTGCTGGAGGACTGCCTGGCGGCGGTCGACGCCCACAATGCCCGGCTCAACGCCGTGATCTGGATCGATCGCGACGGCGCGCGGGCAAGCGCGGAGGCGGCCGATGCGGCCGTGGCGGCGGGCCGCCCGCTCGGGCTGCTGCACGGCGTTCCGCTCGCGCACAAGGACATGTACTACGAGGCCGGCCGCCTGAGCACGTGCGGCTCGGCGATCCGCCGCGACTGGCGTCCGACGGCGACGGCGACCGTGCTGGAGCGGCTGGCGGCTGCCGGCTCCTATCGCTTCGCCGGCCTGCACATGGCGGAATTCGCGCACAACCCGTCCGGCCACAATGCCCATTACGGCGATTGCCGGAACCCGTGGAACGCCGACTACATCAGCGGCGGCTCGTCGAGCGGATCCGGGGTTGCAGTGGCTGCGCGCATCACCACGGCGGCGCTGGGCTCGGACACGGGCGGCTCGGTGCGCATACCAGCCGCCGCCTGTGGCGTGACCGGCCTGAAGCCGACCCAGACGCGGATCAGCCGCGCCGGCGTGATGCCGCTGTCCTTCTCGACCGACAATGTCGGCCCGCTGGCACGAACCGCCCGCGATTGCGCGCGCATCCTGCGGGTGATCGCCGGACACGATCCGCGCGACCCGACCAGCACAAGGGAACCCGTGCCGGACTACGAGGCGATGCTGACCGGCGACCTGCGCGGACTCCGCGTCGGCGTGCCCGCCGACGGGTGGTTCGCACCGGACTCAGCGGTAACCACCGCGGTGGAACAGGCGCTGGACGTGCTGGCCGGCCGGGGGGCGCGGTTGGTCCGCCTGACCCTGCCCTACCTGCCGGACTGCGCCGCTTACGCCGCCATTGTCATCCGCGCCGAGGCTGCCGCCATCCACACCCGCTGGATGCAGGAGCGGCCGGAAGACTATGCAGCCCATCTCAACGCCAAGATCTATGCCGGCTTCGCGATCCCGGCGCCGTATTACATCGAAGCGTTGCGCGCGCGGGGGCCGCTCCTGCGTGCCTTCGCAGCCGAGGTGTTCTCGCAGGTCGATGTGATCGCCGCTCCGACGCTTCAGAACAGCCTGCCGACACGCGTCGAGACGGATGTCGACGAAGGGCCGGAGACAGCAGCGATGGCCTCGGAGGCCCTGTCCGCCAATACCCGCGTCTTCAACTATCTCGGCCTGCCCGCGGTCAGCCTGCCATGCGGTTTCGACGCCGCCGGCCTGCCGGTCAGCCTGCAGATCGCCGGGCGCCCCTTCGGCGAAGGGCGTATCCTGGCGGCGGCGGACGCCTATCAGCGCGACACCGACTGGCATACCAGGCGGCCGCCTCTGTAGGCGCCGCGTGCGAGAAAAACCAAACAAGGGGGAGAAACGATGATGATCAGTCGCCGTGAGGTACTCCAATCCGCTGCGGCAGCGTCCACGCTGCTGGCGGCGCCGCGGCTCGCCGTCGCGCAGCAGCGGCGCGAGCTGACGCTGGGACTGGGCGCGACCATGACCTCGATGGATCCGCTCTTCTACAACTCCAATCCCGACTTCAACGTCGCGCTCAACATCTATGATCGCCTGATCATGCAGGACGAGCGTCAGCGCCTGCGGCCCGCCCTGGCCACCGCCTGGAAAACGCTGGACGACAATACCTGGGAGCTGACGCTGCGGCGCGGCGTGCGCTTCCACGACGGGAGCAGCTTCGGCGCCGAGGATGTGATGGCGTCCATCCGGCGCGTGGCGTGGGTGCCGAACAGCATCGGGCCGCTGACCGTCTACACCCGCGCGATCACCGAGATGATCGCTGTCGACGAGCACACGTTGCGACTGAAGACCGCGGCACCGCACCCGCTGATGCCCATCGACCTGTCGATGATCAGCGTGATCTCGCGCCGGCACGAGCAGGCACCGACCGCCGATTTCAACAGCGGTCGCGCGGCAATCGGCACCGGGCCGTTCAAGCAGGTGAGCTATGCCCAGGGCGACCGCATCCTGCTGGCGCGCAACGACGACTACTGGGGTGAGAAGCCGCAATGGGAGAAGGTGACGCTGCGGCTTATGCCCAACGGCCCGGTGCGGCTGGCGGCGCTGCTCGCCGGCGATATCGACGCGATGGATATCCTGCCGCCGACCGATCTGGCCACGTTGCGTAACAACCCCAACATCACCGTCGCCCGCACGCAGTCGAATTCGGTGCTGTTCCTGCATCTCGACAGTTTCCGCGACCAGACCCCGTTCGCCACCGACAAGGCTGGCGCGGTGCTGCCGCGGAACCCCCTCAAGGACGTGCGCGTGCGCCGGGCTATCTCGAAGGCGATCAACCGGCAGGCCTTGTCCGAACGGGTAATGGAAGGCGCGGCCTCGCCTGCGGGCTTCATCCTCGCGAGCGGCTTCTTCGGGGTAAGTCCCAGGCTGAAGCCCGACGAGTACGATCCGGAGGGGGCGCGCAAGCTGCTGGCAGAGGCCGGCTATCCGGGCGGCTTCGGCCTGACGGTGCATGGGCCACGCGACCGCTTCATCAATGACGAGAAAGTGCTGCAGGCGGTCGGCCAGATGCTCGTCCGCATCGGCATCGATACGAAGGTGATCGTGCAGCCCTGGCAGGTCTTCGCCACCCAGGCGAGCACGCCCAACTATGCCTACAGCGTCATGCTGGTGGCGAACTATTCCACCACCGGAGAGGCATCGTTTCCCCTGCGGGCGCAGGTGGCGACGGTCGATCCGCAGAAGGGCATGGGGGCGCAGAACCGCGCCAGATATTCGAACCCGCGGATCGACGCCCTGCTCGCTCAGGCGATGACGACCATCGACGATGCGAAGCGTGAGGCGATCCTGTTCGAGGCGACCGAGGCGACAATGGCCGATCAGGCCAACATCCCCCTCTTCGCGCCGGACAATCTCTCCGCATTGCGCAAAGGCCTGCAATTCGCCGCGCGGGCCGATGGCCTCATGGCGGCACAGATGGTGACGCCCGCCGGGTGAAGGATCGGCCGGCGCGTGCGTGTCCATGCGCAAGCGCCGGCCAACCCGCCTCCTGCCGCCCCGTCAGATCGTTCTACGCGACGCTATCAACGGCGTGCGCCGCCAAGGCGTTGTCCGTGTAGATCTCGGCGTAGCCCGCGCGGATCATCTCGGTGATCTGATCCAGCCGCCGGCCGATATGCTGTCGCATGAGCGATGTGGCGCCCTCTGCATCACGTGCCCGCAGGAACGATACGATGGTCAGATGCTCGCTCTGCGTGCCCGCGCGGCGGTGCTGCATGTCGATCCACCGGATAAACCTTATGCGCTCGTTGAGCGAGCGGAGGCAGCGCACGAATTCCGCGTTGCCGGAAAGCGCTGCCAATCGTTCGTGGAATTCTTCATCCAGGCTGAGCAGGCGCAGCGCCTGGGCATCATCATCGGGCATATCGCGGCTACGCTCCGCGAAGGCAGCCAGCTCCTCGACCGCCTCGGACGAGGCTCTCCCGCAGGCCAGTATCAGGGCACCGGCCTCCACGGCCGCCCGGAACTCATAAAGAGTCAGCACCTGCTGCGGATCGAGCGGGCGAACGAAGTAACCCCGATTGGTCGTGGGAACGAGAAACCCTTCCGACGAAAGCCGGTTCAATGCCTCACGCAATGGAGTCCGACTGACGCCGAGGCTGCGCGACAGCTCCACTTCGTTGACCCGATCACCCGGTTTGAGCCGGAAGGTGACCGCCATTGCCTTCACCTGTTCGTAGATGCGGTCAGTCGTGCGTGGCGTCATCGTCACGAGAGGACTCCTCGATCCTTGCTCCGGCGTTAGCAAGATCAGCGGTGTCAGGCCACCAGCAGGTGGCCTCCGTCCCGGGGCTTTCCGCCCCGCCCAACAACGCATGGAGAGCGTCAAGTGCGGCGATGGTCCCGGCGTCGAGCCGGGCGACGTAGATGTGGGGCCACTGCGCGGCGATCCCCCTCGCCTGCGACAGCTCAATCCCGAGACGGCCGCACAGGACACGCGCGACCAGTCCCGCATTGTCACACCCGATGGCGACGGTAGCTGCCATGGCGTCGAGAAATCGCGCGAGCGTCTGGGGATGGGCGGCCGCGAATCTTGTCGCGGCTGAGGTGACACCGAGCACCGGCTTGCCCGGAAGGCCGGTCAGGGCCTTCCACTCCCGGGCAAAGTCGGACAGCAGCACCCGCTCGGGGGGAACGGTCAGCGCGCGGACGGAGACTGCTTCGACCTGCCCGAGGGCGAGCATCTCCAGCAGTTCGGCTTCGGTCCCATGCCTAGGCGTGTAGGAACCCGGGCCCAGTCCGTGATTGCGCTCCAGCATGGCCGCAGCAAGCAGATGGTTGGTCGTCTCCGGCGGAGCGAGGCCAATCCGTGCGCCTCGCAAGCTGCCGAAATCCTCGTAGCCGGTTCGGCCGAGAAAGCAGGCGTGGCCCAGTTGCGATCCCTGCACGATGCGCAAGGTTCCGGGTTCACCGGCGCTCTGCATGGCGTGCAGCGCACTTGCACCTATCACGACATCCGCCCGCCCTTCCTCCGCAGCCTGCAAGGCAAGTTCTGGCGCGGACTGCGGAAGAAACACCGGCTCCAGGCCGAACCGCTCGCATTGTGCCGTCTCCCGCAGGACTTCGGTGAAGGGCAGGCTGAAACCGCCTGGCCACCATGCAATCCTGATCGGTTCGGCCACGCTCACCGACGCGCCTTCAGGATGCCCTCACCAGCGAGGATGAGCGTCGAGACGAAGGCGAGGAACAGCACCGAGACGGCCGTAAGTGCCGGCGTGAACTGCGTCAGCGACTCGGTCCACAT
The DNA here is from genome assembly GCA_037190665.1 of Rhodovastum atsumiense. Taxonomy (GTDB): domain Bacteria; phylum Pseudomonadota; class Alphaproteobacteria; order Acetobacterales; family Acetobacteraceae; genus JBBCJT01. Next base: position 23,634 of record JBBCJT010000017.1, read on the forward strand.
CTGCTTCGGCAGAGTCGTGGTCAGGCCACCGCTTATGAACAGCGCAACGGTCAGTTCATCGAAGGACCGGACAAACGCCAGCAGAAAGGCGCTGCCCAGCGCGGCCGAGACGAGCGGCAGTGTGATCAGCCGCATGACCGTCAGAGGTTTTGCGCCGGAGACTGAAGCCGCCTGGTCGATCCGCCAGTCGTAGCGCTTGAAGGCGGCCAGCAGGGTCAGGGTCGCGAAGGGCAACGCGAACAGCGTGTGCCCCATCACGAGCGCAAAGGACGTTCCGATGATCCCGAGGCGTGCGAAGAAGTAGTAGAGACCGAGCGCGATGATGATGTGCGGGAAGATCATCGGCGCCATCAGCAGCGCCATGAACCCGCCCCGGAAGCGGAAGGGGTGACGTGTGAGCTGTATGGCCAGCGGAAGCGCCAGCAGTACCGACAGCGTGGCTGTCGCGACCGCGACACTGACCGAGCGCCACGCGGCACTGCGCCATATCGGGGACCGCATCACCTCGCCGAACCAGTCCACCGTGAAGCCGACGGGGGGCCAGACGACGAACTCCGTCCTGGAGAAGGCAATGGGGATGACGAAGAGGATGGGCAGGATCAGGAAGGCGATCAGCAGGGCCGGCAGCAGTGCGCCCAGCAGGTGCCGCACGGCGCGTCGCTGTCCCGACGGCAGAGCGCGCAGCATCAGTTCCAGGGCCGCGACGAAGAGATCGCTGATCCGGCCGATTGCGGTGAGCAACCGCCGCGGGCGTCCCGGCCCGGGTGGGTGCCGGCCCTCCGTGCCACTGGACAGGCTGGCGTCACTGAACAGCACCTGCGCGCCGACAAGCCGTTCGAACAGCAGGAAGATGAGCACGGACGTCACCAGGAGCATGACGCCGATAGCGCCGCCAAAGCCCCAGTCGCTCATCTCGTCGGCATGAAAGATGACGACCTGGGAGATCATCATGTTGGAAGGACTGCCCAGCAGTGCCGGGATGACGAAGAAACCGAGCGAGGCGATGAAGACGAGCAGGGCGGCGGCGGCTATGCCCGGTGCGGCAAGCGGCAGATAGACGACCCAGAACGCGCTGCCGGGTCGCGCACCGAAGGTCTGCGCGACGCGGGGAAGGCGCGGATCGATATTGTCGAGCACGCCATAGATCGCGAGGATCGCGATGGGCAGCATCGCATGGACCATGCCGACCAGGACCGCAGCCTCGTTGAACATCAGATCGTAGGGACCGTCGAAGCCGATCCACATCAGCGTCGAGTTGATGGCGCCATGCCGGCCGAGCAGGATCATCCAGCCGAACGCACGCACCAGGAAGCTCGTCCAGAACGGCAGCAGCACCAGAAAGAGCGCGACGCGCCGCAGCCCCGGCCGTGCGTTGGCCAGGAAGTAAGCCACCGGAAACCCGAGCACCGTGGACAGCGCGGCCGTGATCAGCGAGATGCGCACGGTGTTGAGCAGGACCTGCACATAGACCGGCGAGCTGAACAGCCGCGCATAGTGGTCCATCGTCGGCTCGCCGGCGCGGTTGAGGACGCTGAGGATCAGCAACCGGCCCGTGGGCAGCAGGAAGAAGGCGATGAGGAACAGGACCGTCGCCATCAATGCCAGCGACAGGACCGGGTGCCTGAGCCGGCGCAGGGCTGTCATGGATCCGCCTTGCGCAGCACCACCGTATCCGCGACGCGCCAGCCCAGGCGCACCTCGGTGCCCGGTGTCAGGCGCGCCATCCCGCGATCGGTCAGCCAGGTGGCGCTGAGGGGCTGGCCCCAGGCGGTACGGAAGATCAGCCGGGTCAACCCGCCTGTCAGCACGACTTCGCTGATCGTCGCAGCGATGGCGTTTTCCGCGGATGCGTCCTCGGCGACGATCGTGACGCGCTCGGGGCGGATCATGATCTCGGCTTCTGCCTGCTCAGCCGCATCGGCTTCGGGCGCCCGTACTTCCTCCCCGGATGGCAACCGCAGGCGGAGCAGGCCGCCGTCCCGCTCGATCAGCGAGACAGGCAGGATGTTCGACTCGCCGATGAACTCCGCAACGAACCGGTTCGCCGGTTCGAAGTAGACCCGATCCGGCGCCGCATCCTGCAGGATCGAGCCGTCGCGCAGGACGCAGATGCGATCGGACATGGTCATCGCCTCCTGCTGATCGTGCGTGACATAGATGATCGTGGCGCCGATGGCGGCGTGAATCCGGCGCAGCTCGAACTGCATCTGCTCGCGCAGCTTCTTGTCGAGTGCGCTGAGCGGCTCGTCCATCAGGATCACGGCCGGGCGGTGAACCAGCGCGCGCGCCAGTGCGACGCGCTGCTGCTGCCCGCCCGAAAGCTCGCTCGGATAGCGAGCCGCCAGATGGCCGAGTTGCACCATCTCCAGCGCTTCCGTGACGCCGGCCGCGACCGTGCGCTCTGGCGTGGCCCGCATCCGCAGCGGGAAGGCGACGTTTTCCCCGACCGTCATATGGGGAAACAGGGCATAGCCCTGGAAGACCATACCGATGTTGCGCGCGTGCGCGGGCGTCTCCGTCACATCGCGCCCGGCGATCCGGATCCGTCCGCCGCTCGGCTCGAGCAGGCCCGCCAGCATGGCCAGCAGCGTCGACTTGCCCGAGCCGGAAGGCCCGAGCAGGGTGACGAACTGGCCCGGTGCGATGCTCAGGTCCGTGGGCTGAAGTGCCGTAACGCTGCCGTATCGCCGGGAAAGCCCCGAGATCTCGATGGCGGCCGTCATACCCAGGCGGCGTCCACGCGGGGCATGCCGCCCTTCAGCGGCTGAGGAACCATGCGTTCAGCCGCTCCTGCGCCGGAGCCTTGTGCTCGTACCAGAACTGGCCGTCCACGGTCGTGAGCTTGGCGAAGTTCTCGGGCCAGGTCGCCAGCAATCGGGCACGCTCCGGCGGCAGGTGCTTCATGGCCTCCGGATTGCCCGTGCCCGACGGAAGTATCTGCATGCAGGCGGCCTGACGTTGCGGATCCCAGGTGGAGGCAATGAACTGCCGCGCCAGATCGCGCTTGGGGCTTCCCTTCGGGATCACGAAGCCGCTGACGTAGTAGAGGCCTTCGTTCCAGTTGACCGCATAGGGCGCTCCCTGCTGGATCGCCACCTGATGGCGCGCGGCATAGCCGCCGACCAGGTCGGCCTCGCGCGTGACCAGCGCCTGCGCATTCTGCGCGCCGCTCTCCCACCAGTAGGAGATGTGCGGCCGCAATTCGGTCAGCTTGCGGAAAACGCGATCGAAGCCGTCGGGCTTGGCAAGCTCCTTGTAGAGGTCGGCCGGCGGTACGCCGAGCGAGAGCATCACCATCTCGAACGTATCGTAGGGCCGCTTCCCGAGCGAACGGCGGCCCGGGAAGGCTGACAGGTTGCCGATGTCTTCCCACGATGCAGGCGGCCGGTCGCGGAAGCGTTGCGTACTGTAGGCGAAGTTCAGCGCGTCGATCGCGATCGGCCCGAGATACGGGCTGCGGAGGGATTCCGGCAGGCTGGTGAGCGTCGCGCGGCTGTTGTCGATCTCCTCCAGCATGTTGTTGCGCTGGAGTTCATAGGCCACTTCGTGCGTCACATAGACGACGTCCCAGTCGTAGTTCCGCGTCTCGATCATCGCGCGGATCTGCGATGTGGGATGGGAACGGCGCACCACCGCAACCGGCCGATGCCCGGTCGCGGCCTGGAACGGTTCGTGGAAGGCTCTGGTGAACGCCCGCGAGTAGTCGCCACCAGGATCGGCAACGACCAGCGTCTCCGCGGCCCTGGCCCTGTTGGCAAGCATCGGGGCAGCAAGAATGCCGCCGGTTGCAGCAAGAAGGCCTCGTCGCGACGTGTTCGGAAACATCGTTGCTTCTCCGGCTGTGCAAACAACTGAATGCAGTGCAGAATACAAGGTGTCTGTCCGAACCATCAGGAGTCAAGTGCAAATGCCCGCCCCGGCGCCGCGCCCCGCTCAGCCTGTCGTTCTGACCAATTTCGATCTCCTGGACGTCGTTGCCGGAGAACTGCGCAAGGGTCATGCGTTGGTCTTCGACAAGGGACAGATCACCGCCGTCGCAGAGGGGAAGCCTCGCCCGCCGGAGGGGGCTCAGGTCATCGACCTGAAGGGCCGCGTCCTGATGCCCGGGCTGATCGACTGCCATGTCCACATCCTGCAATCGATCTTTCCGACCTCGGCGGACTTCCTTCCATCATTCCTGACAGCCGCCGCGACGATCCGGCTCGGCCAGATGCTGAACCGGGGTTTCACGACCGTGCGCGATGCCGGTGGTGCGGATGCCGGACACCGAAGGGCGGTGGAAGCCGGCGTCATCCGCGGGCCCCGGCTCTTCGTGTCCGGCCGGGCACTCAGCCAGACGGGCGGCCATGGCGATGCGCGGACCAACGCCGACATGCTCGACGCCTGCGGCTGCCAGGCGCTGCTGAAGGGCGGCATCGGCCGCATCGTCGATGGCCTGCCGGCGGTGCTGCATGCGGTGCGCGACGAGATACGGCTCGGCGCGGATCAGATAAAGATGATGGCTGGCGGTGGCGTGGGATCACCGCACGGCTTCCTGGAGTACGACCAGTTCCAGGAGGACGAGGTCACCGCCATCGTCACGGAGGCGCAGCGCGCGCGCACCTATGTCATGGCGCACGTGTACTCCGCGGAGGGCGTGAAGCGCCTCGTGCGGCTCGGCGTGCGCTCGATCGAGCATGGCAACCTGATCGACGACGAAGCGGCACGGATGATGGCGCAGGCGGGTTCCTACCTTGTGCCGAACCTCATCGTGTACGAGATCATCGCAAAGTTCGGGCGGGAGCACGGCTTCCCCGAGGCCGGACTGGCGCGGATGGGGCCGATCACCGAGGCAGGGTCGCGGTCGGTGGACCTCGCGGCGCACTATGGCGTGCGGATCGGTTACGGGTCCGACCTGGTGAAGGCACCCGACTATCAGTCCGACGAGTTCCTGGTGCGCACGCGGACGCAGAAGCCGATCGACGTGATCCGCAGCGCCACGGTCATCGGCGCGGAGATCGTGAACCGGGTCGGCAAGCTTGGCGTCATTGCCGAGGGCGCCCATGCGGACCTCCTCGCGATCGACGGCAATCCGCTTGAGGACGTCGCGCTGCTGACCGAGCAGGGCCGGCACATCTCCCTGATCGTCAAGGATGGGCGCATCGAGAAGAACACGCTCTGAATTCGGCGCACGGCCACGGGGGCGAACGCAGAGGCTGCAAATCGTGCAGCAACATGGCGCTCGCGCCCCAGTCGACTGCGGCAGCGGTGACTAGTGGCTCAGGATGCGGGACAGAAAGCGGGCAGCACGCTCGCTTTTCGGCTGCTGGAAGAACGCCTCGGCCGGCGTGTCCTCGACGATGGCTCCCTGGTCCATGAACACGACCCGATCGGCCACTCGCCGGGCAAACCCCATCTCGTGCGTGACGACGATCATGGTCATCCCTTCGCGCGCCAGATCCGTCATGACGTCAAGAACCTCGCCGATCATCTCCGGATCGAGTGCTGATGTCGGCTCGTCAAAGAGCATCGCCGCCGGGCCCATCGCCAGCGCACGCGCGATCGCGACACGCTGCTGCTGCCCGCCGGACAGGTTTGCGGGATGCCGATCGCCAAATCCCGCAAGGCCGACCCGCTCCAGCAGCTCATTGGCGCGCGCGGCCGCCGTCCGGGCACTACGGCGCAGGGCCTTCCGCGGCGCCAGCGTGATGTTGTCGAGGACCGTCATGTGCGGATAGAGCTCGAAGCTCTGGAACACCATGCCGATGCGCGCGCGGAGCTTTGCGAGGTCGGTGCGCGGATCGCCGACCGAAACTCCCTCCACGGTCACGACCCCTTCATCGAAGCGTTCCAGCCCATTGATGCACTTGATCAACGTGCTCTTGCCCGACCCCGAGGGCCCGCATACCACGACGATCTCGCCGCGGTGCACCCGAAGAGAGCAATCGTGCAGGACGCGATGGCGGCCATAGGACTTGCTGACATGTTCGACAACGATCATCGTCGTTTCAGTATGTCCCTCGCATTCTTCACAGCATACTTTCCCCGAGGCGCAAGGGTGACAGCCGCGCAAAGTACAGTCTAGGCTGATCACCTCCGAGGGGCGGGGAGAAGAAGCGCTTGCCGGGACCGGAACGGAGCATCGGCGTCATCGGCGCAGGAATAGTCGGCGTGCTGACGGCGCTTCGCCTGCAGCGAGAAGGCCACACCGTCTGGCTTCTGGACCCCGAGCCACCCGGAAGCCAGGCAGCCGCATCCTTCGGCAATGCCGGCTGCTTCAATCCATCCTCGGTCGTTCCGATGTCCATGCCCGGCGTCGTTCGCAAGGTGCCGGGATGGCTGGCGGATCCGCTCGGGCCGCTTGCGCTCCGTTGGAACTACCTGCCGACGATCGCCCCATGGCTGATACGCTACATCCGCGCAGGACGGATCGATCGCGTCGAGGCTCAGGCGCGCGCCCTTGGCGGCTTGCTCGGCCCTTGCCTGGACATCCTGCTTCCCATGGTCCGGGAAGCCGACGCAGCGGATCTCGTGCGCCGCGAAGGAATTCTCGTCGCCTACCGCTCGGAGGAAAGCCGTCGCGGCGACGATCTTTCATGGGAGTTGCGGCGCCGCAACGGGATCGCCTTCCATGACCTGAATGCCGACGAACTGCGGCAGTTCGATCCTGCGCTCTCGCGCGACTTCATCCGCGCAGTTCACGTGCCGGACAACGGGCATACGATCGACCCCGGACAACTGGTCGCGCGACTGGCGGACGCCTTCATCCGGGAAGGCGGCGTCATTCACCGCCGCCGGGCGACAGGGTTCGAGCTGCAGGATGGCCGGCTCAGGGCAGTGCGCACGCCGGAAGGCGAATTGCCGGCGAATGCCGCGATCATTGCCGCGGGCGCGCATTCGCGGCAGCTCGCGGCCGCCGTCGGGGATCGTGTCCCCCTGGAGACCGAGCGGGGCTATCACCTGATGATCCGCGACGCACCGGCGATGCCGCGCGTGCCCACCACGGACGCTGATGGCAAGTTCGTCGCCACGCCGATGTCAGGCGGCCTGCGCTTCGCCGGGACAGTAGAGCTTGCCGGCCTGTCCGCCGCACCCAACTGGCGGCGCGCGCGCATGCTGCTCGAGCAAGGGCGCAGGATGCTGCCCGGCCTGGACGGTGCCATCACTGACGACCGGATCTCCATGTGGATGGGGCATCGTCCGAGTCTGCCGGACTCCCTGCCGGTGATCGGGCGCTCCACGGCGACCCCCGATGTCTTCCACGCATTCGGTCATGGTCACGTCGGCATGACGGGCGCGCCGGGCACAAGCCTCGTGCTGGCCGACCTGATCGCCAGCCGCCCACCCTCGATAGACATCGCCCCGTTCCGGCCCGACCGGTTCGGATGACAGCCCTCATGCCAGGAAGGAGCTCCGATCATGCCGAATCAGCCCCCCGTCGATCGTCGCGGCTGGCTGGCCGTGGTGGCCGGCCTGGGATCGGCGGCCGCAACGACCGCCTCCGCGCAGGCGCAGCAGCCTGCGAACTGCCCTGAAGACACGCTCGACAGGATCCAGCGCACGGGTCGCTTCAATCTCGGGGTGCGGGAGGCGACGCCGCCGTACGGTTTCAAGGATGCCTCGGGCAACTACGTGGGATTTGCCACCGAAATCGCGCAAGCCATCCTGGAGAACGTGAACCGTGAACTCGGCGGGCGCATCCAGGTGAACTACGTCCCCGTGACGAGCCAGACACGGATACCGCTGCTGCAGAACAGTACGATCGATATGGAAGCGGGCGCCACGGTCGTCACCCGCGCAAGAACCCGCGTGGTCGATTTCACCGTGCCTACCTTTGTCACGGCGACCGAAGTGCTCGTGCCCGCTGACAGCCCCATCCGCACGCTGGCCGACCTGGCCGGGCGTCGTGTCGGCGTGCCGCAGGGCGGGCTGGAGATGGCTGCGTTCCGCGACCTGTCGGCGCGGGGACGCATCGCCCGGCCGATCACCACGGTCGCCTTCCCCGATCACCCGCAGGGCTTCACCGCCCTGCAGACCGGATCCATCGAGGCGTATGCCTCGGATGGCCCGATCCTCTACCGGTTCGCCACGGATACGGCGCGGTGGCGCGTGTTCGATCCGGGGATCAACAGCTTCCTCCAGGCCTTCCCTCTCCGCCCCGGAAGCTCGAAGTTCAACCGCATCGCGAACCTCACGATCGTCGGCATGAGTGCGGATGGACGTTTCCAGGCGCTGCACGAGAAGTATTTCGGCCCCGGATCCTCGGCTCCCTACCCGATGACGGATATGCTGCGGGCGATGATCGCCATGAACTCCTGGCCGGAGCAATGACAAGGGAATGACGGAACTCGACTGGTCCGTCCTCACGACCAGTCCCTATATCGAACAGATCCGCTCGGCGGTTCTCGTCACCCTCCAGCTTTCGCTGATCTCATGGGTGTTCGCGCTCATGATCGGCATCGTCGTCGGCCTTGCGCGCGATGCTCCCAGCCGGACAGCACGGCTGCTCGCCGGAGCGTATGTCGAGGTCTTTCGCAACATTCCGCTGCTGGTGCAGCTCTTCTTCGTCTACTATGTGCTGCCGCGCGCGCTGCCCATGGAATGGCGTCAGGAGCTGTTCCGCATGGGGTGGGAGATGGGAAGCGCCATCCTGACGCTCTCCCTCTACACGTCGGCGAAGGTAGCCGAACATGTCCGCTCCGGCCTCAATGCGGTCAGCCGCCAGATCCGCGTCGGGGCGCTCGCCACCGGCCTGACCTGGTGGCAGGCGCAGCGCTACGTCGTCCTGCCCCTCCTGCTTCGCCTCGCGCTGCCCAGCCTGACGTCGGAGTTCGTGACCGTCTTCAAGAGCTCGTCGCTCGCGATGACGGTCGGCGTCGTCGAGACTGCGGGCGTGACCCAGCAGCTCGGGCTCGAGACGTTCCGCTGGATAGAAGCGAACACGGTCGGAACGGTGATCTATCTCGGCTGTGCCTGGGCTGTCGCACTGATCATGGCATTGCTCGAGCGGGCCGTGCGCGTCCCCGGCCTCATCCGCGCGGGCGAGCAGTCCCGATGAGCCCTTCGCTGCCGGCCGAGCTGTTCGAGCTGCTGAGGGCGCTGATCGTCACCAACCTGCGGATCACCGCGACCGCGATCGCGATCGCGCTGCCGATCGCGTGCCTGTTTGCGTTCGGCCGCCTGTCATCCTTCGCGCCGTTGCGCTGGGCCGTGACTGCCTACGTGAACCTGCTGCGAAGCATGCCACTGCTGATGGTCGTGTTCTGGGCCTACTACAGCGGACCGCTGATAACCGGCCAGCCGGCGTCGGCGGAAACGGCCGCCACCATCGCATTGGCAGCGTTCGAGATCGCGTACTTCACCGAGATCATCCGCGCGGGCATCCAGTCCGTGTCGGAAGGCCAGCGGCGTGCCGGGCTGGCAACCGGGCTCCGCCGCGGCCAGGTGTCCCGCCTGATCATTCTCCCTCAGGCCCTGCAGCGCATGACGCCCTCGCTCCTGACGCAGTGCCTGATCGCCTTTCAGGATTCGACGATCGCGAGTGTCATCGGTGTTTCGGATGCCCTGCACACGGCGACCATCATCAACGCGCGGGAACTGAGGCCCGTCGAGATCTACGCCGGGCTTGCGCTGATGTACTTCCTGATCTGCTTCGCCGTCAGCCGGCTCGTACGGGCGCTGGCGGATGAGCGACAGCGTGTCGTTGACGCATAAAGTGTGCGACCGCGCCCGCTATTCCGGCTTGATCCCCGCGGCAGCGATGATCCGGCTCCAGCGCGCCGACTCCGCTTTCAGCATCTCGCCGTAGCCGGCGGCATCGGCGATGGCGATGTCACCGCCCTGCTCCAGCAGCCGCGCCCGCAGTGCGGGGACCTCCACGGCCTTCATCACTGCCGCTTCGAGCAGACGGACCGCCTCCTCCGGTGCGCGCGCGGGGAGGTGAAGCCCGACCCAGCCCGCCATCGCCGCATCCGGCAGGCCGGCCTCGGCCACCGTGGGAACATCGGGCAGCACCGAGACGCGCCGGTTCGCCGTGACGGCGAGTGCCCGCAAGCTGCCGTCGCGCAACAACGCGATGGCGGCCGGCAAGGATGGCACGGCGACCTGCACCTCGCCGCTGAGCACCGCCGTGACGGCCGGCCCCGCGCCGCGATAGGGCACATGGTTCCAGGTGATGCCCGCCGTGGTGCGGAACAGCTCGCCCGCCAGATGAAGCGGCGATCCGACACCGCCCGATCCGAAGTCGACAGCGCCGGGCCGGGCCTTTGCCATGGCGATGAAACCGGCGAGATCACGTGCCGGCGAATCCGCCTTCACCACAATGGCATGCGGCAGCGTGACCGCGAGCGCGACGGGGCGAAGATCCGTCAAGGGATCGAAGGGCAGGCTGCGATAGAGGCTGGAAGCCGTTGCCAGCGCCCCGTCGCTGACCAGCGCCGTGTAGCCATCGGGCGCTGCCTTGGCGACGGCATCGCTGCCGATCATGCCGCCCGCGCCGGCCCGGTTGTCGATGACGATGGGGGTGCCGAGTTCCTGCGACACCTCCTGCGCAAGCAGCCGCGCGATCACGTCCGTGCTGCCGCCCGGTGGCCAGGGTACGACCCAGCGCAGGGGTCGGTTCGGGAAGGATTGGGCAAACACCCCGCGGGCTGCGGCGGCGCCAAGGGCGAGTGCCGCCAATCCGCGCCGGGTCAGAGTCCCGGCTGCGGGTCGGTTATCCGGACCGCATGAGGGCATGCTGCAAACGGTAGATTCCATGGTCTTCCTCCCCAATCCCCAACTCGCGCAGATGCGCGGAGGCGAGCGGGCCGTCGCGGAGCTGCCGGAGATTCGCCTCCTCCATCGCCTCCACGAGCAGCACGTCGCCCGTGCCGGCGTCCTCCAGGCCCGTGACGCGCACGGCATCCATGCGCGCCCGGATCTCCGGCGCCGCTGCCAGCAGATGCACCGCCACCACGCCCTGTGCCGCGGCAAGCTGCGGCAGCAGCGTGCCGGCAAGCCATTCCCGCCGTGCATCCACCGTCCCCGGTGCAAGGCGCAGCGCGGCGATCGCGCCGCCGGTGCCGGCGCCGATGCTGTGCACGCAGCGGAAGGTGTTGCGTGCCACGTTGGCGAAAGCCGCCCGGATGCGTCGTGACTGCTCGCTGATCTGCCGCACCAGACCGAGATAGCCCGGAGCCGCCAGCGCATCCGGCGTATCCGCGACGAAGCAGCTCAGATACGCCGGCGCGGCGGCACCGGGCTCGGCGCGATAGCGTCGCGCTTCCCGGTATCCGCCCGGACCGATCCGGTCCGGCAGGTGCTCCCGCGCGTACCACTCATCGGTCTCGGCCTGCATGGACGGTAGAACGTCCAGCCAGAGCATCAGCAGGCCGCGTCCGGTGAGTCCCGCTTCGTCCGCCACGCCGCCTCCTATTCCAGCCGGATGCCTGCGCGGCGGATGAACTCGCCCCACCGCCGAAGGTCGTCCCGGATGAGCGCGAGGAACTCGGCCGGGGTGGAGGATGCCTCCTGCGCGCCGGCAGCCGCGTAGTGCTCGCGCAGGGAGGGTATCGTGAGCGCCGTGGTGATCTCCTGATGCAGTCGCTGGATCACCGGCTCCGGCGTCCCCGCAGGCGCCAGCACGCCGTTCCAGGTGGAGACCAGCAGGTCGGTCAGCCCCACCTCCGCGGCACTCGGCACATCCGGCAGGGCGGGGCTTCGGCGACGGTCGGTGACGAGCAGCCCGCGCAACGCGCCGCCCCGCAGCAGCCCCATGGCGGAAGGCTGGGTCGCGAAGAGCATGTCGACGTTGCCGGCCAGAACATCGTTCAGCGCCGGGCCACCCCCGTTGTAGGGAATGTGGTTCAGCTTCAGCCCCGCCATCTCCGCGAACATCGCGCCGCTGAGATGGTTCGTGCTGCCGATGCCGGACGAGGCGTAGGTCAGCGGCTCGCGCGACGCTTTCGCCAGGGCGATCAGCGCCGCGGCGTCCTGCGCCGGATGGGCCGTGCGCACCACCAGCACGTTGGGGAAGGCGCCGACGGGTGTCACCGGGGCGAAGGCCGTCAGCGGGTCATAGGGCAGGTCGCTGCGCAGCGGCGGCGTCATCGTCAGCTCGTTGGCGGTGCCGAACAGCAGCGTGTGGCCGTCCGGCGCGGCCTTGGCGACGAACGCCGCACCGATGGTGCCCGCCGCGCCGCCGCGGTTCTCGACAACGACGGGCTGCCCCAGCCGGTCGGTGAGGATCTGCGCGAGCGGGCGCGCGAGCACATCGGCCACCCCGCCGGGCGGAAAGGGCACCACCAGCCGCACCGGACGTGTAGGCCAGGGCTGCGCCTGGGCGTAAGCGCGCCCCGATGCGGCGAGCAGCGGGACCACGCCGAGAGCGTGGCGTCGGGTCAACCTCATGCCAGAGCCTCCATCATCGGATCGATCCGTTCGGCCGTCTCGAGCGCGTCGACCAGCGCGATGACGCGCTCGGCCCGCGCCCGACCAAGTGTGGGCACCGCGTGGGTGAGGAATTTCTCCTCCAGCGCCGCTCGCGGCAGCGGGTTTTCGGGATGACCGGGCGGCGCATGATGACGTCGCTCCAGCACGCGCCCATCCGAGAGGCGCAGCACCACGCCGCCTCCCGCGACCGGCCAGCGCGCGGTGAGGCCCGGGTCTTCCGCAAGGGTGATGCGGCCCAGCAGGTCACGCAGCATCGGATCGTCGAGGCGGCCGGGCGCGAACTGCGCTTCGCCGCAGGCCCGGTCCAGCAGGGCGGCCGCGACACAGAAGTAGAAGCTGTGATGTGCGGACTCGACCGTCGGCGGAAAGCGCCGCTCCGGCGAGGCGGACGGCGTGCCGAGGGGAAATGCGGGCAGCATCACGGTGACGGCGGCGATGTCCGCGGCGACGAGGTCGTGCTCGCGCGCGAGGTCGATCGCCGCCTGCACGGGCGCCATGGCCGTGGCGACCGCAGCGTAAGGCTTGATACAACTGTCCAGCAGCCGCCAGGACCCGCCGATGGGCGCACAGATGTCATCCAGTGCCGCCTCGCCGGCCACGGTGCGCGCCCAGCCCGCAGTACCCTCGATGATCTGCATCGGGCCCGTGATGCCGTCCTGCGCCAGCAGCGCGGCCTCCAGGGCGGTCTTCGCCACGAAGGCCTCGGCGACCGCCTTGATGTTGGCGATGCCCCCGCTCTGCAATTGCGCCAGCGTGTTGCCATGCGTGAGCGCGGTCGCCATGCCGTTCGCGGTTGCGCGCGGATCGCTGCCGAGCAGCCGCCCCGCCATCGCCGACACGGCGAGGGTCAGGTTGGTCGAATGGTGCCATCCGCGCTTCCACAGGGTGGGCGCGCCGGCAAAGTCCGCGAGGCGGATATGCAGCTCATAGGCGACGGCCAGCGCCGCGATCAGCTCGGCCCCGCTGCGTCCTTCCATCTCGGCCAGGGCGAGCGCGACGGGCAGGCTGCCGCTGGGATGAGCGGGATCGCGCCCGAAATGGTAGTCGTTGGCATCGAGGAAGCGCAGGGCGGTGCCGTTCGCCAGCACCGCCTGCGTGACGGAGGCGCGGGCACAGCAACCGACCAGCGTCGCCTGCGCATGCCCGCCGAGCCGCGACACCACGCTGCGCGCCGCCACCGCCGGGATCGACCCGATGCCGCCCAGCATGCAGCCGAGCGAGTCGAGGATCAGCGCCTTCGCATGGGCGACCACCGGTTGCGGCAGCGTCGCCGGATCGACGGAGTGAACGGCCGCCGCGATCCGCTCGACGGCGCTCGGCATCAGAAGGCGAAGCGGCTCATGCCGCCATCCACCGGGATCACCGTTCCCGTGACATAGGCAGCTGGTTCCGAGGCCAGGAACACCGCGACCGCGGCGATCTCCTCCGCCTCGCCGAAGCGTCTCGCCGGGATCTCCGCTTCCGCGAACTCCCGCTCCGCCTCCGGCGTGGGATAGCGCTTCGTCATCTGCTCGCTGTGGATGCGGCCCGGCTGCAGGCAGTTGATGGTGACGCCGTCCGCCGCGATCTCGCGGGAGAGGCCCTTCGACCAGACATGCACGGCAGCCTTGGCAGCGAAGGCCGCGTTGATGATGCGCGGTTCCGAGGTGCCGGTGAAGTTGACGATGCGGCCCCACCGCTCCTGTCGCATGCCGGGTACGAGCGCGTGCGTCAGTTCCCGCAGGCGGTGAAAGTTCAGCTCCAGCCCCTCATCCCAGGCCGCGCGCGGTGCATCGAATGTCAGCGGGCGGCTGCCGCCCGCGGCGTTCATCAGGATCTGGATGGGCCCGAGCCGCTTCGTCGCCTCCGCCGCCAAGGCCTCCGGCGCGCCGTCCTGGTAGAGATCGCAGGCGATCGGCACGATGCGGCCCGGCTGGCCTTCAAGCTGCCTCGCCAGTTCCTCGACCAGTTCCACGCGCCGCGCCGCGGCGGCGACCTGTGCGCCCTCCCGCACCAGCAACGTGGCGACCGCCCGGCCGATCCCCTGGCTCGCCCCGGTCACCACGGCGCGCCTGCCTGCCAGCTTCAGATCCATCGCCTTCTCCGTCCCACGGAGGCGAGCTTAAGTCCCGGCCGGGCACCTGAAAGGTTGCGCCCGGAAAACCGCCATGGACAGATTGTCCATAATCAGGGGGCGGGGACGTGCAGCATTTCGGGGGCATCGTCGAATTCGTGGCCGCCGTGGAGCGGGGGAGCTTCACCGCCGCTGCCACGCGGCTGGGGCTGACCACCTCCGGCGTCAGCAAGGCGGTGGCGCGGCTGGAGGAAAGGCTCGGCGTGCGGCTGCTGAACCGCACGACGCGGCGTCTGGGCCCCACCGCCGAGGGCGCTGCGTTCTATCCACGCGCCAAACGGCTGCTGCTCGATCTTGCCGAGATGGAAGGCGAGGTCGCGCAGGGGCGGGAACATCCCGCCGGCATGCTGAGGATCGACCTGCCGCCGGTCCTCGGCCGCTACCGGATTCTTCCCGCCCTGCCCGGCTTTCTGGCGCGCTGGCCGGATCTGCGGCTGCAGGTCACGCTGCGCGACCGCGTCACCGGCCTTGCCGAGGAGGGCGTGGACGCCGCGGTGCGCATCGGCGACGTGCAGGCGCCCACCCTGATCGCTCGTCGGCTGGGCATGACGCGCTTCATCACGTGCGCATCGCCGGCCTATCTGCGCCGCCATCCCTCCCCCGCCAGACCGGAGGAGCTGCTGCAGCACAACTGCCTTCGGTATGTACCATCCGCGACCTCCCGCCCGCGGGACTGGCGATTTGCGGATGGATCGGAGCCGGTGACGGTCGCGGTCTCCGGGCCGCTGACGCTGAACAGCACCGAGGGGCTGGTCGATGCGGCTCTGGCCGAGCTGGGCATCATCCAGGTGCTCGACTTCGTGGTGGCCGAGCACATCCGGGACGGGCGGCTTCAGCCCGTACTCGAAGCCTTCGGCACGCCGGCGCGGCCGATCTCCTTCGTCTATCTCGAAGGGCGGCATCGCTCGGCCAACCTGCGAGCGTTCGGCAATTTCCTGATGGGGATCTTTGCGCAGACTGATGAGTTGGGCGTTTCGCCCGTCACCTGTTGCGCTGCGAGCATCTAGTCGGCCACCAGCCGCCCCGCGCCCGGCTTCGGTATGATCGCCTTGACGCTGGTGTCGACGATGATGAATTGCGGCCCGGGCGCCGCGAGAAGCCCGGCGATCCTTGGCACTTCGGCCAGCGTCCGGATGCGCGTGACGGTAAAGCCGTACGCGCGGCCGAAGAGTTCCAGATCGGGATTCGTGAGGCTGGTTCCGCTGACCCGCCCGGGATAGTCCCGCTCCTGATGCAGGCGGATGGAGCCGTAGGTCCCGTTCTCGGAGACCACGACCTTCAGCGGCAGCCGCCGTTCGAGTGCGACGGCCAGCTCGCTGCCGGTCATCAGCAGGCCGCCATCGCCGACGAAGCAGATGACCGGTCGCTCCGGCGCGCGCAGCGCCGCGGCCACGGCGGCGGGCACGCCGAAACCCATGGCGCCCGAGATCGGTGCGAGCAGCCGCTGCGGCGGCCGGAAGTCGATCACCCGGTAGACCGGCGCGCCGAAGGTGCCGGCATCCACGGTGACGATCGCATCCTCGGGCAGCGTGTTGCCGATCGACGCGACGACCTGCTCGAACGGAATGCCGTCATCGACATCGAAGTTGCGCGGCGCGGCGATCCGCCGGCGCTGCTCCGCCAGCGCACCGATCCAGTCCGTGCGGTCCGGCAGCGCGGCGGGCGGCGCCCCGATCGTCGCGAACAGAGCCTCGGGGGCGCAGGCGATCGCGAGGTCGCAGCCGAAATGCATGCCCAGCACGCCATGATCGGCATGCACATGCACCAGTCGCTGGTCCGGCCTGACCAGACGGGGGAAGCTGTAGCCCTGCGTGGTGATGTCCGTGAGCCGGGCGCCGAGGACGAGAATGAGGTCGGCCTGTCGCAACACCGCCATCTGCGCTTCGGGATTCGCGAGGCCCATGTCGCCGGCATAGAGCGGGTGCGCATTCGGCAGCAGGTCCTGCCGCCGGAAGGAGACGACGGCAGGTAGCTGCCAGGCTTCGAGGAAAGCGAGCAACCGCTGCCGCCCGTCATCGCCGGTGATGGCGCTGCCCGCGATGACGAGCGGCCGTTCGGCCTCGCCCAGCATGGTGCGCAGGGCGACGAGGGAGGCCGCGGCGGGGGCCGCGGCGATCGCGGCCTGCGGCCGCACGGGTTCCGCCGGGCAATCGGCGATCAGGATGTCTTCCGGCACCGCGATCACGACCGGGCCGGGAACCCCGCTGGTGGCGGTCTGGATGGCCCGCAGCATCGTCTCCGCGGCGCGTCCCGGGTCGGTAATCTCGGCCGTCCATTTGGCGATGGATCCGAACATCGCCTTGTAGTCGATCTCCTGGAAGGCATCGCGCCGGACGTCGCGCACCGCGACCTGGCCGACGATCAGGATGAAGGGGACGCCGTCCTGCTGTGCGGTATGGACCGCGATCGCCGCGTTGGACGCGCCCGGCCCGCGGCTGACGCAGGCGATCCCCGGCCGTCCGGTGAGGCGCGCATCCGCGAGCGCCATGAAGCCGGCCCCTGACTCGTGGCGGCATACCACGGTGTCGATGTCGGAGCGGCCATGCAGCGCGTCGAGCAGGCCGAGATAGCTCTCGCCCGGAACACAGAAGATGCGATCGATCGCGTGCGCGGCGAGGGATTCGACGATGAGCTCGGCGACGGTCACAGGGCTTCCGACTGGTTCTGCGCGGGGTACACGATCCCGCCTGCACGCATCACGATCCGGCCGCTTTCGCGGTGCTGAGCGCGGCTGGCCGTAGCCGCATGCTGAACGGGCGAAGCAAGGTCGATGGAAGTCTTGCGTGCTGGTACGGTGGGTATGGGGGATCGATCATCCACTCCCTCATGCCCGCATCGAGGGGATTCATGGAGGAAGCGGAGAGCGTCTCGATTGAGTATCTGTCTCACTGGCGAATGGCGCTTGTGAGGAAGCCTGGATCGCCACGCTGGCAACGACTCCGAAGAGGGGAGAGGCTGCGCTTCCAGTCAGCCTCCGCAGTTCGGACAACACCATGAACTATTCAGACTATACCGACCGGATGCGTCAAGGCGCCGACGCGGTGGATGCCGGGCGGCGCGATCTCGCGATCGGGATCTTCGAAGACCTGCTCAGGACCGACATCTCGCCGATCGACAAGGCCATCGTGTGTGTGAACCTCGCGACGATCAGCGATCAGCTCGGAGAGCCGGAACGTGCCCTCCGCTACTACGACCGGGGTATCGACTTTGAGCAGGCCCTGTGCCGGACGTTCGCCGCCGAAGCACAGGCGGCGTATCTGCACAGCATCGGCCGGATCCGCGAGAGCCTCCGCGCATACGAGGCTCTCCGGCGGGGAGGCTGGCTGAGCGAGACCGAAAAGCAGCGGATCGACACGAACATCGCCACGATCAACCAGCAGCTCGGCCGAGGGTAAACGCGAGTAGCCTTCGTAGAAGAGCGCCGCCGGGTGATCGAGCGGGCATCCGGGCGGATCTTCAAGACCGTCGCATCATCCGCGGCTTAGCGCACCGAGGTCGCCGAAGCCCTCATCCGCACCGCTGCCACAGCGGCCATGCCCTATCTGCGGACCTTCTAAGACACGCTTCGCTGCCGCACTGCGGCGCGGTGTATCCGTACCGCTGGATCGATCATGAAACACGTGAGTCCGCACGGTCGGTTTGACCCGGAGACCCATATCAAATAAATATTACTTTTAGCTTTGTGCTCTGGACCATGAAGACGCACCCCTTCCCGACCATCGTGACCGGCTCCCTGGCTCGCCAGATCGCGGAGAGCATCCGCCTGGCCATCCTGGCCGGACGGCTGGCGATCGAAGAACGGCTGCCGACGGAGGACGAACTCAGCCAGCAGTTCGGTGTCTCCCGTCCGACGATCCGGGAGGCACTGAAACGCCTCGCCGCCGAGAACCTCATTCAGTCGCGGCGCGGCCCCACCGGCGGGACGTTCGTCAAACGCCCGAGCTATCAGGAGATGGGTGAGTCGCTGGCCAACGCGATGCGGCTCATGATGACGCTCGGTGAGTTCGAGTTCGATGACATCCTCGAAACCAGGTTCGAACTCGAAAGCCTTTGCTGCCGCTTCGCCGCGGAGCGCCTGTCGCAGGTCGATGTCGCGGCGATGAGGCTTGAGATCGCAAGGCAGCGCGACCCTGGAATCGAGGACGTCGCGTTCTGTGCGTCCGATGTGCTCTTTCACAATGCACTGGCGCAGGCGTCACACAATAATGTCCTGCGCTTTGTCATGCTGGCTCTCAACGAGTCGCTCAATCCGGTCACGAACCTGATCACCTTCCGTTTCCGCGACCGGCAGACCATAGCGGATCAGCACGACCGGATACTGAATGCCATCGCGGCGGGGGACGCGGAGAGCGCGATCACCGCATTGCGCGAACAGGTCGAGTATCTCAGAAGCAAGTACAGCGACGCGCGCGCCTGGAAGGACAGAAAGAAGGGCAAATCGGCGGCTGATATGGCTCTGCACGCCAACGCGGAGCGACGCTAGGCCCCTGCCCGATCCGGCGGCGTCACCGCGTCGTGCGCATTCGCGTCTGTCCTAAGCCGACATCGCACTCGGTGTTTCTCGCGGCGCCGGCTACCGATCACTCAAACGGCGCGAAAAGCTCCTTTCTCCACTGCAACGCGGCGTCAAGCCCCTCGGTACGACGCAGCTCGTCGAACTTCTCCCGTTCGGGCGAACTGATGCCGCGCATGATCGTGGCAGCCTCGATGCCATAGCGAAGTGCGGCCTGCAGCCCCATCGTCTCGAACGACTGGTTGATCGCCCGCTTGTTCCAGCGCTGACATGTCGTGCTGACACGGGACATCCGCTTCGCGATCTTCAGGGTCTCGGCGAAGAGCGCATCCTTCGGAAAGACGCGGTCAACCAGACCCAGACGGTGGGCTGCTTCGGCATCAAGAACGTCGCCGGTGTAGATGAGCTCGCGGCACCTGTGGCCAATGATCCAGGGGATCATCAGTGTGCCGGTACCGGCACCGAACCGTGCCTCGAGCACACCGATGCGCGAATCATCGGAGCAGTAGCGGATGTCGCAACACAGAGCCAGCTCGATCGCTCCGGCGAGGCAGTAGCCTTCGATCATGGCGATGACCGGCTTGCTGCAGTGCCAGACCGACATCACGAAGCTCTGCTGCTCGGCAAGACGCGCATTAGCCTCGGCCAGGGACAGGTTGGTCTTCGCCGAATCCTTGAGGTCATAGCCGGTCGAGAAGGCTCTTCCGCCCGCACCGCGCACGATGATCGCGCGCACGTCCTCGTCTGCGTCCAGCCGGGCTATCGCCTGTCTGAATTCGACGCACAGGCTGTCGCTCAGCGCGTTCATCCGCTCCGGCCGGTTCAGCGTCAGCACCGCGACACGATCATCTGCCTCGACTGTTATGGTGTCGAACTTCATTGCCCATCCTCAGCCATCAGCGCGTTCAATGTGCTCTCCTCGTCCATCGCATCGCTCGATCACAGCCCCGCCGTCAGGAGTGGGCGACGTCGACAACGATCCTGCCTCTGACCCCACCCTCGATGATGTCGTTGGCGCTCGCAATCAGCTCCTCCAACGTCCGCAGCGCGACGATCTGGCGCGGCAATCCTTCGGGAAAGAGTTCGGCCAGCCTTGCCCAGGCCCGCGTCCGGCGTTCCGCCGGGCAGCGGACGGAATCGACTCCCAACAGTGCAACGCCACGCAGGATGAAAGGCATCACGGTCGCAGGGAGGCTGGAGCCGCCAGCCAGACCACAGGCCGCGACCGCCCCGCCGTACCGGATGCCGGCAAGCACCGTCGCCAGCGTCGTCCCGCCGACCGTATCGACAGCCGCACCCCATCGCTCGGGCCCGAGAGGCTTCTGAGGTTGCGCCAGCGTCTCGCGCGGGATCACTTCGGCAGCACCGAGATCCTTGAGGTAGTCATGCAGCTCCAGCCGTCCGCTTGAAGCCGCCACCGGATAGCCAAGCTTGCCCAGGATGGAGACGGCAATGCTGCCGACACCTCCGCCAGCGCCCGTCACCAGAACCGGCGCGGACCGCGCAATGCCATGGCGTTCCAGTGCCTCCACACACAGCATCGCGGTCAATCCCGCCGTGCCGAACTCCATGGCTTGCCGCAGATCCATGCCCCCCGGCAGCGGCACGAGAAACTCGGCAGGGGCACGCACGCGCTGCGCGAAGCCGCCCCAGCGCGTCTCGCCCACGCCCCAGCCGGTCAGGATGACCGCATCGCCTTTCGAGAACCGCGGCGAGGCGCTCTCCTCCACAATGCCGGACAGGTCGATCCCCGGCACCATCGGATAGGTGCGAACGACGGGTCCGCGTCCGGTGATCGCAAGGCCGTCCTTGTAGTTCAGGCTCGAGTAGTGAACCGCGATCGTGACGTCGCCGTCCGGCAGCAATCCGGAGGGGACCTGCTCGATTGCCGCCCGCGGATGGCCCTCCTCGTTGCGCAGCATCAGGGCCTTGAACGATCCTTCCGCCATCTCCGTCCGGTCTCCCATAAGCAAAGAAGCGGCTACCCCCGCAGGATGACGATGTCGCGGGGGGACCATCCGACGCTCACGGCGAGGCCGCGATCGATCTCCCTGTCGTCCTTGGAGGTCAGCCGTGTGACTGAAAGGCGGATGCCGTCGCCGAGGGCGATGCGGAGGCGTGTCGTACCACCGCTGAAGATGATCTCATCCACCACACCCGGAAGCGCATCTGCCGGAGCTTCGGCGCGATGCAGGGTCAGGTTCTCGGGCCGGATCATGATGCTGAAGGATTCGCCGGGCGGCGGCGCATCATGACAGGCGAAGCGCATGCCCGCGGCCGTCGCGACCATCCGGACACCACCCTCGTCGCGGGAAGCCGCGGGGACGATATTGGATTCGCCGAGGAAGTCGGCCGAGAACATTGTCGCAGGGCGGAAATACAGCTCATGCGGCCGGCCGAGCTGCTCGATCTGCCCGGCGTTCATCAGGCAGACGCGGTCGGACATGACCAGCGCCTCCTCCTGGTCGTGCGTGACGTAGAGGATTGTCACGCCCAGATTCGCATGCAGACGCTTGATCTCGAGCTGCAACTGTTCGCGCAGCTTCTTATCGAGCGCGCCGAGCGGCTCGTCCATCAGGATGAGGTCCGGGTTGTAGACAAGGCAGCGCGCGATAGCGATGCGCTGCTGCTGTCCGCCCGACAATTCGCGCGGCCGGCGCTGCGCGACGTGCGGCAGGGATACGATCTCAAGAACCTCGGCGACCTTCCGGGCGATCTGATCCTGCGACATTCGTCGCACCCGCAAGGCGAAGGCGACATTCTCGAAGATCGTCATATGCGGGAACAGCGCGTAGTTCTGGAACACCATCCCGAGACCACGCTGGCTCGACGGAACGTCGGTGATGTCCCGTCCCTTCAGCCACAGCCGCCCCGAGCTTGGCGCGATCGTTCCGGCGATCACATTCAGCAAGGTCGTCTTTCCCGAACCGCTGGGTCCGAGCAGGGTCAGAAACTCTCCTTTGTTGACCGTCAGGTCGATACCGGCGAGCGCGACCACCCCGCCGTAGCGCTTGGTGACCGCCTCGAAGCGAAGGATCTCCCCGTGTCCGGTTGCGGCTGGCTGATGTGCCATCTCAGGCACTCCTCTTCCGCAACGCAATCGTCGCCAGGCAGATGGCAAGCGAGAGCAAGGTCAGGAGTGACGAGATCGCTGCGAGGACCGGCGATATCTCCCAATGGATGCTCGAGTACATCTTCACCGGCAGCGTCTGCTGCCGCACGTTGGAGATGAAGTACGACACGACCACTTCGTCGAACGACATCAGGAAGGCAAAGAGCCCGCCGACCAGGATGGTTGGCCGGAGCAGCGGCAGTGTCACGGTGCGCAGGACCATCATCCGCCCGGCGCCCATCACCGTCGCGGCGATCTCGAGATTCCGATCGATGTGCCGAAGACCCGCGAGCGCTGTGACCACGACGAACGGCATCGTCACGATGGTGTGGCTGACGGTCATCCCCAGCGTGGTCCCGGTGAGGCGGGCCGAACCAAGATAGAGGTACAGCGCGAGTGCGAGCACGATCGATGGCACGAACATCGGACTCAGCACGAACAGCGTGAGGACCTTCTTGCCCCGGAACTCCAGCCGGCTCAGCGCGTAGGCCACCGAGACGCCGAGCAGGAGCGACAGACCCGTCGAAAGGACCGCGACCTTGAGGCTTTCGAGGGTCGCATCGATCCAGTTCGATTCGGTGAAGTACTTCCGATAGAGGTAGAGCGAGAAGGATTCCGGCGGGAAGATCAGCTCGTCTTTGTCGCCGAACGAGATCGGGATGATGATCAGGCTTGGCAGTATCAGAAAGCCGTAAGTGAACCACGCGACAATCGCGACGGCGCTCGAAAGCGGCGATTTCGATCGGGCGGGACGCGGGCCGGGCTGGATCATCGTGCCGCCCTAGTGCGCCGTATCGAAAAGCTGCCCACCCCTCACGCGCGACAGCATGAAGGTGAGGATGGCCGTGATCCCGATCAGGCACATGGCCAGTGCGGCCGCCACGTTCCAGTCGAGGGTCTCGCGCACGTGGAAGTCGACAAGGTTGGAGATCATGATGTCGCCACGCCCGCCCAGCAGTGCCGGGGTGATGAACATGCCCATGGACAGGATCATGCAGAGGAGCGAGCCGGCCAGCACGCCCGGCATCGATAGCGGCAGGGTGATCCGGCAGAAGATGCGGATGCGCCCCGAGCCCATGATCTCGGCGGCCTTCCGCAGGTCGGGGTTCTGGTTCAGCAGGCTCGCCAGCACGGTGAAGATCATGAACGGCAGCAGGAAATGGGCCATGCCGATGACCACGCCAACACGGTTGAACAGCAGCGGAACCCGGGCCTGCTCGCCGAGCGCACTGGCGAGGAAGGTATTGATGATGCCGTTCTGACCGAGCAGCACCGTGAATGCGAAACTCTTGACCAGGATGCTCGTCCAGAACGGCAGCAGCACGAGGATGATCAGAAGCGCGCGGCGCCGCTCGCTCTGACGGGCGAGGTGGTAGGCGACCGGGTATCCCGCGAGCAGCGTGAATGCGGTCGATAGCAGGCTGATCTCCAGCGTGTTCCTGAAGACGATGAAGTACAGCGGCCGCGACACGAGTTCGGCATAGTTCTTCAGGGTCCAGAGCGGCTCGCCGAAGCTGGTCGTCACGAGGACGACCAGCGGGACGAGAAACGAGATGCACAGGAAGGCGACAGTCGGGACAAGAAAGACTACCATGGTGGCCTGATCTCACTCCCGGCTGGTGGCAAACCGAACGGCCCCGGAGCTTCCGGCCTCAGGTGAGCAGGAACTCCTTGAACCGCTTGTTGACCTCGGCGAAGTTGTCCGCCCACCACTCCACATTCACCACCCCGGTATTCGGGTCATCCAGATTGGGCTGCTGTGCCCGGACCTCCGGCGTCAGAAGCGCCATCGCGGCGCGTTTGACCGGCGAGTAGCCCATCGTGTTGCAGAAGGCGGCCTGCCCTTCCACGCGAAGAAACGCGTTGACGAGCTTCATCGCGGCCGTCCTGTTCCTCGTCCCCTTGGCGACGCTCATGAAGCTCGGCGTGACGAGGTTGTTTTCGTAGACGTAGTCCATCGAGACGCCCTGCCGCTTCGCCGCCTCGACCCGGCCGCTATAGGTGTAGACGAAGTCGATCTCGTTGTTCTGCACGAGGCTGATCGTCTGCGGCGTCTCGGTGATCCATTTCGGCACGTGCGGCTTGATCCGGTCGAGCGCCTTGAACGCGCGCTCCACATCCAGGGGATAAAGCTGCTTGGCCGGGACGCCGTCGGCGAGCAGGGCGAGCTCAAGTGTCTCGTCCGGCCTCGTGCGCAGGCCGCGTCGTCCCGGAAACGCCTTCGCGTCCCAGAACTGCGGCCAGGTGCGCGGGTGCTTGCCGGCAGGATGCCGCCGGGGATCATAGGCAATGCCGCCGCCGTAAGTGTACCACGGCAGCGTCATCTCCTTCTTCTCAAGGAACATGTCCGAGGAGTCGACGATCGAGTAGTCGATCTTCTCGAGCAGGCCCTCACGCTCGGCGGCAACCGCCTGTGGCCCCGGCAGGTTCAGCACATCCCATTCGATATTGCCTGTCCTGACCTGCGCCTTGAGCTTCGCCACGTCCGGCCCGCTCGTGCAGATGACCTCGATCCCGGTCTCCTTCATGAAGGGCTGGACGATCGTACGCTCCTGCGCCTCCTGCGTGGTTCCGCCGAACGAAACGAAGACGATGCGTTCCGCCGCGGAAGCGCGCGACGGGATAATGACCGCCGGTGCGGCGAATGCCGCACCAAGGGTCGTCAGTGCCGAACGCCGGCTGACCCCGCTGTTCGAGACCGGGCGGGACTTCTCACGACTATTGGGTCGCATGCTTTCCTCCCCCACTGGATTGGTGGCCCGCGGCCACCGACGATGAATCGGCAAATCTTGCGTCTCGCCATGCGAGCGCCGCTTTCAGCCCGACCTCGCGCCTGATGCGGTTGAACTCCGCCCGCTCCGGCCCGCCGCTTGCCTCGATCAGAACGTCGGCATCCAACGCCGACAGCAATGCCTGACGCATGCCCATCGCTTCGTATGTGCGATTGATGGCGCGCTTCGTCAGTTGAACGGAAAGGGGCGCCGCGGCCGCGAAGTCGCGTGCGAGCGCCATCGCCTTGCCGAGTTCCTCGCCGGCCGGGACGACGTGGTTGACGATGCCGATGGCAAGCGCCCGCGCGGCATCGACCTTGTCGGTCCCCGTCATCAGCAGTTCCTTCGCGACCTTCGGGCTGGTCATCCAGGGCAGCAGAAGCGCGATGATGCCGGAACCGAACCGCACCTCGGGTTCGCCGAAGAGCGTTCCTTCCGCCGCGACCGTGACATCGCAGGCGAGCGCAAGCTCGAACGCCCCCGCGAGGCAGAAGCCATGCACCGCAGCGATCGTCGGCTTCGGGCAGTCCCAGAACTGGATGATGAAGTCGAAATCGTCGCGCAGGATTTTTTGCCAGTCGCCCATCGTCGGCGTCGGGCGCTGGGCGGATTCCTTCATGTCGAATCCCGCCGAGAAGGCGCGGCCGGCACCGTTCACCACGATCGCCAGGATCGTGTCGTCAGCCGTGAACTCGGCAAGCGCCGCGGTGACCTCCCGCATCAGCGTGCGGTTGAGGGCGTTGAGAACCCTCGGCCTGTTGAGGGTGATGACGCCGATGCGATCCTCTGTGCGCGTCTCGATCGTCTCGAAACTCATGAAGCAGCTTCCTTGAGCACCACCAGCGCGTCGACGGCGACGGCGCTGTTCGGTCCCACGATAACCGGATTGACGTCGATAGCCGCGAAGTGCCGGCCGATCGTGGCGCAAAGTACCGAGAAACGGTGCACGGCGCCGCAGAGTGCGGCGAGATCGGGGGCGGGCCGGCCCCTGTAGCCGTCGAGAAGCTTCCGCCCCTTGAGTCGCCGCAGCGCGCCCAATGCCTCCTCAGGCGTCACCGGCGGCTCGAGGGTCACCACATCGGCGAGGGCCTCGGTGAAGATCCCTCCAAGACCGAGGGTGAGCATCGGGCCGAAAGGCGCGTCATTGGTCATCCCGAGCAGGATCTCGACACCGGGCGAGGACTGCGCCTGCACCTGCACCAAAGGACCGCAGGCGCCTGCTATCGCGTCGTAGCCGTTGCCGGCCGCCTCGGCGTCGCGGACGTTGAGCATGACGCCACCCGCCTCGCTCTTGTGGAGCACCGCGGCGGAGGCGGTCTTCAGAACAACCGGATAGCCCAGTTCGCCAGCCGCCCTGATACAATCCTGCCGGTTGGCGACATACGCACTGCGTGCTGTCGGGATGCCGTATGCCTCAAGCAGCGAGAAGGCGTCCTTCGGCGCCAGAGCTACATCGGACCTTGCCCGCAGGGTGGCGATGTCGATCACAGGTGCGCTCAGTTTCGCTGCCGGCCCTGCCTCGGCCCGCATGTCCCGGTGCCGCTGCCAGGCCCCAAGATGCTTCATCGCCCGCATCGCTGTCATGCCCATCAGCACCGGGATACCCTGCGATCGCAGGTGAGTGGCCGCATCACGGCTGATCGTCGCGTGCAGGTTGCCGAACACCAGGGTGGGCTTCGACGTGGCCTGAAAGGCGCTCTCTATTGCCGCTTGCGCCGCGTGAAGATACGGCCGGCCGTGAACGAGGTTCGTTGCCAAAGCAACGATCCCGCCATTGGGGTCCTGCGACAGGGCGGTCAGCGACTCCCGAAGCAGGGTGCGGCCGTCGCCGTATGAATCGACCGGATTGACCGGGGACATGCCGGGGTCCAGCGCATCATTCAGT
>JBBCJT010000018.1:0-21824 GCA_037190665.1 Rhodovastum atsumiense
GCGAGCATGGAGCCGGTCAGCGCGGCCTTCGCGTCCGTGGTGGGATTGCCGTCCGCATCGAGCGCCCAGCCTTCCGGGATCGGCCGGCCTTCCTTGGCCGCGACCATGATATTGCCGCGCGCGGTGGCCGACAGCGCGAGGTCGATCACCAGCGGATCGCCGCCCGGCTGCGGGAAGGCCGCCGCGACCGGATTGGTGCCGAGCAGCGGCCGCCGCCCGCCGGGTACGGGCATCGCGGATGGCGAGTTGGTGAACATCAAGCCCACCAGCCCGGCTTGCGCGATGGCGCCGACATGCAGGCCGGAGACGCCGGAATGGTGACTGTCCGTCACGCCGGCGACGGCGATGCCGTTCGTCCGCGCGCGCGCAATCGCCTGTTCCACCGCGAGCGCGCAGGCCGGATAGGCGAGCCCGTCGCCCGCCGAGATCAGGCAGGCGCCGGGCTTCTCGCGGACGATGCGCGGCACCGCGCTGCCGTCGGCGCGGCCGACCCGCAGCAACATCGCGTATTGTGGAATGCGGGAGAGACCATGCCCGCCCTGCCCCATCGCCTCCGCGGCGATGCAGGCGGCGGCGGTGGCTTCGGCCATCTGCAGATTGGCGCCGGCGGCGCGGAGGGCACGGACAGCGTGCGCGTGGGCTTCGGCGAGGCTCGTTCTCACTCCGCCTTGATCCCCGCTTCCGCGATCAGCGTGCGCCAGCGCTCCACCTCGGCGAGGGTGAAGCGCTGTGCGTCCTCCGGCGCGGAGACGATCAGCGCGAAGCCGCCCGCCTCCGCCTTCTGCCGTGTGCCCGCATCGGCCATCGCCGTGGCCACGTCGCGGCCGATGCGCGCGAGCAGCGGGGCCGGCACGCCGGATGGCACGGCAATGCCGGTCCAGTTGGTGATCAGCAGACCCGGCCGATTCAGCTCCGTCACCGTCGGCACCTCGGGCAGCAGCGGATGCCGCATCTCCGATGTCACCGCGAGCCCGCGCAGCCGGCCCGACTGGATGTGCGGCAGGCACTCCGGCAGGTTCGACATGATGAAATCGAGGCTGCCGCCCATCAGGTCGGTCAGGCTCGGCGCGCCGCCGCGATAGGGCACGTGCACCACGTTCTGCGGCGCCGACGTCAGCCGCCGCAGCAGCTCCAGCCCCAGATGCGGCGGCGAGCCGGTGCCGGAGGAACCGCCGTTCAACGGCCCCGACTGCGGCCGTGCGATCAGATCCTCGAGGCTGCGCACCGGGCTGTCGGCACGCACGACCGCCACCAGCGGCAGGCTGCCGAGCACCGAGACCACGCGCAGGTCCTTCGTGAAGTCATACGGCGCGTTCGGGAACAGCGTGGCGTTGACCGCATGCGTGGAGGTGATGGCGAGCAGCGTGTGGCCGCCCGCCGGCGCCTTGGCCACCGCGTCGGCGCCGATCAGCGCGTTGCCGCCGGCGCGGTTCTCGACCACCACCGGCCGGCTCCAGATTTCCGACAGGCGCTGCGCGACCAGCCGCGCCATCACGTCCGTCAGCCCGCCCGGCGGGAACGGCACGATGTAGCGCACCGGCCGGTCCGGGAAGGCGGTGGTCTGCGCCGCCGCCGGCAACGCGGCGACGGCGCCGAGCAGCGTGCGGCGGCGCATCCTCATGCGCTCTCGTACAGCCGGGTCATCACGAACTCCCGGTGCCCGAGGATCTCGGCGCAGGTCAGCTCGCCATTGGCGGTGGACAGCATCACCTCCAGCAGCGCCTCGCCGGCCTGGTCCATGTTCATCTTCCTCTGCGTGATCGGCGTGACATCGAGGTCGATGTGCTCGGGCATGGTGCGCACGGTGCGCGCGTTCCCCGACAGCTTGATCACCGGCAGGATCGGGTTGCCGATCACGTTGCCCTGCCCGGTCGGGAAGAAATGCACGGCATAGCCCGAGGCGGCGCAGAGCGTGACCATCTCGGCCGCGGCGGACGAACTGTCCATGAACCACAGCCCGCTATGGGTGGGCGCCTCCGCCTTGTCGAGCACGCCATCGACGACGCAGTTCTTGCCGATCTTCTGGATGTTGCCGAGCGCCTTCTCCTCGATCGTCGTCAGCCCGCCGGCGATGTTGCCCTTGGTCGGCTGGCTTTCCGACAGGTCGTTGGTCTTGTGCGCCTCGACCACGTCCTGATAGCGGTCGAACATCGCCTGGAACTGCGCGCGGATCTCCGGCGTGCGGCAGCGTTCGGCGACCAGATGCTCGCCGCCGGTCAGCTCCGTGGTCTCGCCGAAGACCAGCGTGTTGCCGTTCTCCCACAGCTTGTCGAAGGCGTTGCCCACGGTCGGGCAGGAGGCAAGGCCCGAGGTCGTGTCGCTCTCGCCGCACTTGGTGCTGACCCACAGCGTCTCGAGCGGCGTGGCCTTGCGCTGCTGGCGGGAGGCGATCTTCATCATCCCGTGCGCGGCGCGCGAGGCTGCGGCGATGGTGTTGAGATCGCCGTTCGTCTCGATCCAGAACCCCTCGACCGGCTTGCCGGTGGACTTGATCCCCTCGACGATGCGCTGGGTCCAGCCCGGCTCGATGCCGATCACGATCACGCCCGCGACGTTGGGGTTGCGGCCGATGCCGATCAGCGTGCGGAAATGCAGGTCGAGATCGGCGCCGAACTGCAGCCGCCCGTAGGCGTGCGGCAGCGCGAGCGCGCCCTTGATCTGGTGCGCCACCGCCTCGCAGGCGGCGTTGGACAGATCATCCACCGGCAGCACGATGACATGGTTGCGCGCGCCGAAGCGCCCGTCCGCACGCTCGTAGCCCAGCCAGGTCGCATCCTTCAGCTTCATCGCCGCTACCACCGCTTGGTCTTGACGTTGTGGACGTGCAGGTGCTCGCCGGCGGCGATGCCGCGCACCACGCGGCCGATATCGACGCCGTACTTGATCACCGTGTCGCCTTCCGCGAGGTCGCGGATGGCAAGCTTGTGGCCGATCGGGATGTCGGACTTCGCCTTGAAGGTGATCGTCTTGTCCTGGTCCATGATCCAGCCAGTGAGATCCTCGCCGGCCTTGATCCCCTCGACGACCACCACACCCACGGAATCCCCTTCGTCATGCACGACGAAATGGATCATCGCGTCTCCTCCGTTCTGCGATTGCGGCGAGTGTGGGCGCAGCGGGAGCGGGAGTCTACCGGGCGGCCAGAAGCGTGGCGCACGCGGCGACCGCGCGTTCGAAGGCAACGGTGTCACGCCACGGATCGGCGCCGGCGGCGAGGAAGATCGCGCCGCCCGAGGCGAGAATGCCGCAATCGATCATCAGGTTGTCGATCAGGCCGAAGCTCTCGACGAACAGCCCGTCCGCATCGCGCCAGTACCCGTCCGCGTTGCGCGTGGCGGTATCACCGAGGATGGCGATGCTGCGGGCGGCGAACTGGCGGGGATCGGTGCTGTAGCCGAAGACCGGCCGGCCGAGCGCGCGCATGAAGCCCACCTCGTACACCGTTCCGGCATCGGCGGAGGGGCCGCGGAACGGCGTGAGGTTCGCGATCACCGCATCGGCGCTGCGCAGGTGCGCTTCGTTGGCGCGATAGATGCGGGCGTGTTCGGGCAGGCCGGGTTCCTGCGGCGGTGCGGTGTCGGTGGGGAAGATGCCGTCGAGCCCGTGGGCGGCACAGATCGCCTTCTTGCGTGCTGCCACTGCATCGGCGTCGGGCAGGAACACATCCGGTCCGGCAAGGTAGACGCGCGGGCGCATCGGCGCAGATGGCAAGGCAGCGCGAGTCGCCGGAAAGCTCCTCGCCCTTTATCTCGAGGGAACGCCCGCGGGACGCCCCCGCCTCACCGATGCGTCGCGGTATCCGGCAGCAGGTCGCGCACGGTCCCGTCCGCCTCGATCAGCCGCACCGCAACCCTCGGCTGCGTCCGGCTGAGCGCGGACAGATCGAGCACCCGCAGCCCCGTCGGCGCGGGCGGCGCGGCGACCGGCACCGTGCGGCCGAAGGGCCGGCGCAGCGTGTAGTCGACGATCACGGCGTACCAGCCCGGTTCGGCCGGATGCAGCAGCGCCAGCGGCTCGCGGCCGATCAGCGCGCCGTGGCGCGACGCGATCTCCCGCACCGCCATCACGTCCGGATACCGGCAGTCGAGCCGCCAGTAGCATCGCGGCAGAAGCTGCACGGCGAGCAGCGCAACGGCGAGCGCCCCCGCGACCGCAGCACCGTGCCAGCGCGTCGTCGGCGCGGCCTGCGCGAGGAGCAGCATCGCGAGCGGCCCGAGTTGCCCCGCATAGCGCCACGTCGAGGCCGCGTTGGCGACCTCCACGCGCACGAACACGGCCGCATAGGCCCAGGCGAGGAAGCCGATCCAGGCAACCGCCACCAGCGCCGCCAGACCCGCGAGGCGTCGCCAGTCCGGATCGCGGGCGAGCCGCCAGGCGAGTGCGGCACCCGCCGCCAGCATCACCAGCGCCGCGCCGCCCAGCAGCGGGTTGCCCGCGAGCCGGTCCGTCAGCAGCACCCGCAAGACCTCGACCGGCGCGCTCCAGTCCCACGCCTCCATCGGCCGGGCCGCCATCGCCGGGGCGAAGCCGGCGCGCCACACGTACAGCCGCCACGGCAGCAGCCCCGCGGCCGCGCCCGCCAGCAGCGCCGGGGCCCGCGTCCGGGACAGGGCCAGCGCGAGCACGAAGACGATGTTGGTCTCCCGCAGCATCACCAGCATCAGCGCGCCTAGGGCGAGCCGCGCCGTCTGCCGCTCGCGCGCGGCGAGCACCAGCAGCGCCAGCACCAGGCCGCTTGGCAGGTCCGCATAGGCGCTGAGGGTGATGCGCGGATCGAAGAACGGGCTCGCCACGGTCGCGAGCGCCACGCCGGCCACCAGCCCGCCGGCCCGGCCGAACAGGCGGGCGAGCGGACCGCCGAGCACGAGTCCGAACAGGCCCGCCAGCAGCAGCACGACCAGCTTGGCCGCGCGCTCCGCATCGCCGCCGAGCAGATCGGCCGCGAAGCCGAGCAGCGGGATCGCCGGCGGATAGGATGGCTTGTCGCTCAGCGCGCCGACGGCGGAGTCCAGCGTGAAGCCGCCATGGGCGATCAGCAGCGCCGTGTTCGGCAGCCACTGCATGAACTCGTCGAACATCACCGCCGGCGTCGCGGCGGCCATGCCGAGCAGCGGCAGCAGCAGCCCCCATGCGGCGGCGATGCGCGGCAGCGCCCGTGTCCCGGGGAGCGCCCAGCCGGCGAGACCGGCCACGCCGAGCAGCCCCAGCGGCACCGCGACGCCGGTGCCGAGCGCGGCGCAGATGGCAGCCACCAGCGCCGCGGCCGCCCATCCGGCGGTGAGCTGCCACGCCGGTGCCGCGTCGTCCTCGCCGCGCAGGATCAGCCGGCCTGCGCCCATCATCAGCAGCGCGATCACGAGAGCGACAGCGATTTGACGCATGGCGTCGAGGTCCAGCACAACGACTCCGTTGCAGCCCGGGAGCGTCTGGTTGCTCGATCTCGAGAATGAATACAATAACCGTGCGCGCGTGCCGGACTATCCCGCGATCATGGAAGGCTGGCAGCGGGACGCCGCCGCCTTCCGCGCCGCGCACCCGCACGCGCAGCTCGCGGTTTCCTACGGCCCGACGGAGCGGCAGCGGCTGGACATCTTCTGGCCGGGGCCGAAGCGGCAGGCGCCGATGGCGGTGTTCTGGCACGGCGGCTACTGGCGGGCTCTGGACCGCAGCTATTTCAGCCACCTCGCCGCCGGGCTGGTGGCGCGCGGGGTCGCGGTGGCGATGCCATCCTACGACCTCTGCCCCTACGTCCCGCTGACCGAGATCATCACCCAGGCGCGCCGCGCCGCGCGCTTCCTGTACGAGCGCACCGGCGCGCCCATGCTCGGGATGGGGCATTCGGCCGGCGGGCACCTCGCGGCGATGGTGCTGGCGCAGGAAACGGAGGCGGTGCCCGCCATCCTGCCGATCTCGGGGCTGTTCGATCTCGCGCCGCTGGTGGCCACCACCGTCAACGACGCGCTGAAGCTCTCGCTGACCGATGCGGTGGCGCTGTCGCCCGTGTCGCTGCCGAAGCCCGCCCATCGCGGCCTGCACGCGGTGGCGGGTACCGACGAGAGCGGCGAGTACCACCGCCAGACCCGCGCCATCGCCGCCGCCTGGGGCGGCACGCATGAGGAAACGGCCGGCAACCATTTCACGGTGATCGCCCCCCTCACCGATCCCACGAGCGCGCTGGTCGCGACCGCCCTGCGGCTGCTTCCCGGCGCGCCGGCGCCTGCCTAGACTGAACCGCAAACGGGGGAGACACACACATGATCCGACGACTCGGCGCGATCGCGCTCGCGGCCGCGCTGGCATTGCCGGCGTCCGCTCAGGAAACGCTCAGGATCGGCGTCATCGCCGTGCTCAGCGGTCCGCAGGCGACGCTGGGCCAGCAGCTTCGCGACGGCTTCGCATTGGGGGTCAAGCTGTCGGGCGGCAAGCTCGGCGGGCTGCCGACCGAACTGGTCGTCGTCGATGACGAGCTGAAGCCCGATGTCGCCGTCGGCAAGGTGCGCGCCATGATCGAGCGCGACCGCACGCCGATCGTCGTCGGCCCCGTGTTCAGCAACATCATGGGCGCGATCCAGAAGCCGGTGGTCGATGGCGGGGCGATCCTGATCAGCCCGAATGCCGGCCCGTCCACCTTCGCCGGCCGCGGCTGCAACGCGTCCACCTTCGTCACCTCGTACCAGAACGACCAGGTCCACGCGGTGATGGGCGAGGCCGCGAACAGCGAGGGCTACAAGCGCGTCTTCGTGATGGTGCCGAACTACCAGGCCGGGCGCGACGCGGTCGCCGGCTTCAAGCGCACCTTCAAGGGCGAGGTGGTGGACGAAGTCTACGTTCCCCTCACCCAGCTCGATTTCTCCGCCGAACTGGCGAAGATCGCCGCCGCCAAGCCCGACGCGATCTTCACCTTCATGCCGGGCGGGCTGGGCATCAACCTCGTGCGCCAGTACCGGCAGGCGGGCCTCGCCAACATCCCGTTCCTGTCCACCTTCACCGTGGACGAAAGCACGCTGCCGGCCACGCAGGACGCGGCGGTGGGCCTCTACTCGGCCGCATCGTGGGCGCCGAACATGGACAACCCGGCCAACAAGCGCTTCGTGCAGGCGTTCGAGGCTGAGTTCGGCTACGTGCCCGGCAGCTACGCCGCGCAGGCATTCGACACCGCGATGCTGCTCGACGCCGCGATCCGCGCGGCGGGCGGGGTGAACGACAAGGACAAGCTGCGCGAGGCGATCAGGACCGCGCAGTTCGAAAGCGTGCGCGGGCCGTTCCGCTTCGGCGTGAACAACTACCCGGTGCAGGATTTCTGGCTGCTGCGGGTGGCCAAGCGCGCCGACGGCAAGTTCCAGACCGAGACCGTGCGGCGGATCTTCGAGGCGAACGTGGATCCCTACGCCGCCGAGTGCCGCATGCGCTGATCCGTGACCGCCGGGCTGCTTCTCGTCCAGGTGCTGAACGGGCTGCAGCTCGGCATCCTGCTGTTCCTGATCGCAGCCGGGCTGACGCTGGTGTTCGGGGTGATGGACTTCATCAACCTCGCCCACGGCGTGCAGTACATGCTCGGCGCGTATCTGGCGGCGTATTTCGCCGCGCTGACGGGCGGGTTCTGGGGCGCGCTGCTGCTCGCCCTGCCCGCCGCACTCGCGATCGGACTGCTGCTGGAGGTGCTGGTGTTCCGGCACCTGTACGGCCGCGACCACCTGGATCAGGTGCTCGCGACCTTCGGCGTGATCCTGTTCCTGAATCAGGGCGTGAAGGCGGTGTTCGGCGCGGCGCCGATGCAGGTGCCGACGCCTGAACTGCTCTCCGGCGGGTTCGAGATCATGCCCGGCCTGCTCTACCCCACCTACCGGCTCGCGCTGCTCGGCTCCGGGCTGGCCGTCGCGCTGGGGCTGTACCTCGTGGTCAACCGCACGCGGGTGGGGATGCTGATCCGCGCGGGGGCGACCAACGCGCCGATGGTCTCCGCGCTGGGCGTGAACATCCGGCTGCTGTTCACGCTGGTCTTCGGCGTGGGCGCGATGCTTGCGGGCTTCGCCGGCGTGATGGCCGCGCCGATCCTGTCGGTGGAGCCGGGGATGGGCGACAACCTGCTGATCCTCGCCTTCGTGGTGATCGTGATCGGCGGCATCGGCTCCATCCGCGGCGCCTTCGTCGGCGCGCTGCTGGTCGGGCTGGCGGACACGCTGGGCCGCGCGTTCGCGACCGACATCGCGCGCGGGCTGCTCTCCGCCTCGGCAGCGACCAAGGTCGGGCCGGCGCTCGCGTCGATGAGCATCTACCTGCTGATGGCCGCGGTGCTGGTCGCGCGGCCTTCCGGGCTGTTCCCGGCGCATCGCGGCTGATGCGGCGCCTGTCCGGCGGGGTGCTGATCCCGCTTCTCGCCTTTGCCGTCCTGCTGGTGCTGCCGCTGCTGCCGCTCGACCGCTCCGAGGGCTTCCTGCTCGCCCTGGCGACGCGCGTGATGATCTTCGCCATCGCCGCCGTCGCGCTCGACCTGATCCTCGGCGGTGGCGGGCTGGTCAGCTTCGGCCACGCCGCCTTCATGGCCATCGGCGCCTATGCGGTGGCCATCCTGGATGCGAACGGCATCGTCGACGGCGCGGTGGTGGTGCCGGTGGCGATGGCGGCGGGCGCGGCCTTCGCCCTGCTCACGGGCGCGATCAGCCTGCGCACGCGCGGCGTGTATTTCATCATGATCACGCTGGCCTTCGCGCAGATGGTGTTCTTCATCGCCGGCAGCCTCGCGCAGTATGGCGGCGATGACGGCTACACGCTGTACGGGCGCACGGAGCTGCTGGGCTGGCGGCCGCTCGATGGTCGGCGCGGGCTGTACTGGTCGGCGCTGGTGCTGCTTGTGGCGACCTACGCGCTGTGTCGCGTGCTGCTCGCCTCCCGCTTCGGCCGGGTGCTGCGCGCGGCGCGGGAGAACCGCACGCGGGTGGAGGCGCTGGGCTACGCGCCGTTCCGCTTCCAGCTTCTGGCCTACGTGATCGCGGGGACGATGACCACGCTCGCCGGCGTGCTGCTTGCGAACGCGGCCGAGTTCGTCTCCCCCGCCTACGCCTCCTGGCAGCGGTCCGGCGAGTTGGTGGTGCTGGTGATCCTCGGCGGCGTCGGCAGCGTGCACGGCG
Source organism: Rhodovastum atsumiense (assembly GCA_037190665.1). Taxonomy (GTDB): domain Bacteria; phylum Pseudomonadota; class Alphaproteobacteria; order Acetobacterales; family Acetobacteraceae; genus JBBCJT01. The sequence continues at coordinate 9,129 of JBBCJT010000018.1, forward strand.
CGATCCTCGGCGCGGCCTCGGTGGTGCTGCTCGAGGAGTACCTGTCGCACATGACCGAACACTGGCGGATGATCTTCGGCGCACTGCTGGTGCTCGCCGTGCTGTTCTTCCGCCGCGGCCTCGCGGGGGTGCTGCGTGGCTGAGCCGCTGCTCCGCGTCGCGCATCTGTCCAAGCGCTACGGCGCACTGCGCGTCACGGAGGACGTGTCGCTCACGCTCGCCCCCGGCAGCGTGCATGCCGTGATCGGCCCGAACGGCGCGGGCAAGACCACGCTGGTGCACCAGATCAGCGGACTCGTGCGCGCCGATGCCGGGCAGGTGCTGCTCGCGGGCGAGGACATCACCGCCCTGCCGATGCATGCGCGCGCCCGGCGCGGGCTGGGGCGGACCTTCCAGATCACCTCCGTCGTCCCCTCCTTCACCGCGCGGGAGAACGTGGCGCTGGCGGTGCAGGCGCATGAGGGCTCCTCCTTCCGTTTCTTCCGCCCCGCCACGTCGGAAGCCGCGCTGAACGGCCCGGCGATGGCCGCGCTGGAGGAAGTGGGTCTCGCCGACCGCGCCGCCGTGCCGGCCGCATCGCTGAGCCACGGCGAGCGGAGGCAGCTCGAACTCGCCATCGCACTGGCCCAGGCACCGCGCGTGCTGCTGCTGGACGAGCCGCTCGCGGGCGCCGGACAGGAGGAGACGGAGCGGCTGATCGCGCTGCTGTCGCGGCTGCGCGCGCGGATGGCGATGCTGCTGATCGAGCACGACATGCAGGCGGTCTTCGCGCTCGCCGACACGATCTCCGTGCTGGTCTACGGCAGCGTCGTCGCGAGCGGCCCGCCGGAGGCGATCCGTACGGATCCGGCCGTGCGCGCCGCCTATCTGGGCGAGGATTTCTGATGCTGCGCATCGCCGGACTGCAGGCCGGCTACGGCGAGGTCCCGGTACTGTTCGACGTGTCGCTCGACCTGCGCGCGGGCGAGGTCGTGTCCCTGCTCGGCCGTAACGGCATGGGCAAGACCACTACCATCCGCACGCTGATGGGGCTGCTGCCGGCGCGCGGCGGGGCGATCGAGCTGGACGGCGAGACGATCCTCAGCCTGCCCCCCTTCCGCATCGCGCGGCGGGGGCTGGGGCTGGTGCCGGAGGGGCGGCAGGTCTTTCCGACGCTGACGGTCGAGGAGAACCTGCGCGCCACCGCCGCAGCCAATAACGGCGCGCGCTGGACGCTGGAGACGGTCTACGCGCTGTTCCCGCCGCTCGCCCAGCGCCAGCGCCATCTTGGCAGCCAGCTTTCGGGCGGCGAGCAGCAGATGCTCGCCATCGGCCGCGCGCTGATGACCAATCCGCGCCTGCTGATCCTCGACGAGGCGACGGAAGGCCTCGCGCCGCTGGTGCGCGCGGCGATCTGGCAGGCGATCGCGCGGCTGAAGGCGGACGGGCTGTCGATCCTCGTGATCGACAAGAACCTCGATGCGCTGCTGCGGCTGGCGGATCGCCACGTCATCATCGAGAAGGGCCGCACCGTGTGGCAGGGCAGCTCCGCGGAGCTTGCCGCCGCCCCCGACATCACCGATCGCTACCTGCACCTGTAGGGAGGAACCAGATGGCCGACGAAATCGCAGGCATCACGCGCGCGGGCACCGGGCTCGACGGCGTGGTGTGGAACATCCTCGGGCAGACCTATTACCTCAAGCAGTCCTGCGACAGCGCGTTCGCGTTCGAGGCGCTGAGCCCGCCCGGCACCTTCGTGCCGCCGCACATCCATCCCACGCAGGACGAATACATCCTGATGCTGGAAGGCACGTGGGAGCTGCTGCTGGACGGGCAGACGCATCACGCGAAGCCCGGCGATCTGGTGCGCATGCCGCGCGGCATCCCGCACGGCTACTTCAACAAGAGCGGCGCGCCGGCGCGCGCGTTCTTCTGGGTCTCGCCCGCGCGGCGGCTGCACGACCTGTTCAAGGCGATCCACAACGTGCCCGACCCGGCCGAAGTGGTGCGGCTGTCGGCGCTGCACGAGGTGGATTTCCTGCCGCCGCCGGGCTGACCGACGCGGGGCGGAACGGGCCGGCCGCGTCAGGTTATGGCGACCAGCCCGTTCGTGTCCCCGGGATAGCTGTAGTAGGTCCGCAGGGGCAGGCTCCATTCCTTGCGCAGCGCGTTCTCGGTGATGCGGCTCTTGGCATAGGGGCCGAGCCCGACCGTGCGCGCCTCCTCGATGATGGCGCCGTCGGTCGACCAGTCGTACTCCTTCACCACGTCGCCGCTGATCACGTGCAGCGCGTGGATCAGTTCATGGCCGAGCGCGATGTAGGTCGGCGTGTTCACCCCGATCGCCGCCGTGTAGTCCGGGCCGAGATCGTGGCCGTACATCACCAGCGAACTGTCGCCCCCCGCCGGCAGTCGGAAGTTGCGGCCGGGCGGCTCCGTCTTCCGGACCTCGTTGGTCGCGCCGACATTCAGGTTCACCGAGTTCTGCGCGGTCGAGCCCAGGTCGGACGTGTAGGTGATCGAGACATTCTTCCCGACAGTCGTGCCGATGCCGCGTGCCCGCTTGCTGATCAGGCTCAGCAGGTCCTTGCCGATCGAGCGGGACCGCAGAGTGTTCAGGTCGGCGGTGCAGGCGGCGAAGAAACCGGGCGGCGTGTTGTCGATGTAGATGCCGCCCTCGCTCTGGTTCCAGAGAACGTAGGCCATGTCGGATCCTCCCGTAGCCGGCATGAGCCCGGCCGCAGGAGGACAATCACCGGTTGAATTCCCATTGCGCAAGCGGAATCACAACCTGCGCGCGAAATTCCGGGCGGTTTAGCCAACCAGATCGAGCCAGCGTTCCAGCGTCTTCGTCTGGTGCTGGCCGTACCACTCGCCATCGAAAATCGCCTGCCGGTCGGCGTGCGAGGACGGGTCGATGGCGCGCAGGGGTTCCGGCACCAGCGGCGCGGCGGCGGGGTTGGCGGGGCCGGAACCGTTCAGCCGCAGGAACTCGATCTGCCATTCGGGGTTCTGCGTCGCCGCAATGTAGCGCATCGCGGTCGCCTTGCCGGCCGGGTTGCGCTTCGGCACCACCCAGACGCCGGGGGCGAGGATCCCCTGGTTCCAGGTGAAGGCGAAGCGGTCGCCGGTCTCGCGGATCAGGTGGGAGACGCGGGTGTTCCACACATTGCCCATCACCACCTCCCCCGTGCGCAGCAGGTCCTGGCTCATCGCCCCGGTCTGCCAGCCGATCAGGTGCGGGCGGATCTCGGCGAGCTTGCGCATCGCCCGGTCCACATCCATCGGATAGAGTTGCCGCGGCGACACGCCATCGGCCATCAGCGCGGACTCGCAGATGCCGAGGATGTTGCGCGTCCACATCGTCCGCTTGCCGGGGTACTTCCGCACATCCCAGAAATCCGCCCAGCTCTTCGGCGGATCGGCGGCGAAGCGGCTGCGGTCGTAGGCCAGCACGAAGCTGAACGTGTAGTTCGCGATGCCCCACGGGAACGCGAATTTCGGATCGGTGACGGCGTCCCGCTTCACCACCGACCAGTCCATCTCCTCCAGCAGCCCGGCATTGCCGAGTTCGAGGCAGCTTCCCGGCCCGCTGTCGCAGGCATCCCAGGTGACCCTGCCGCTTTCCACCATCGCCCGGATGCGCCCCGCCGTGGGGCCGCCGCCGTCGGTGACGACCTTGATGCCGGTCTGCTTCGCGAAAGGCTGGTTGAAGGCGGTGTCCATCGCCGCGGCTGCGTCGCCACCGTAGTTGGCGACGACGAACTCGGAGGGCTGCGCCAGCGCGGGGCCGGCAAGGCCGAGCCCCGCGAGCGCGACCATCAGCTCCCGGCGGCTGATCTCGCCGCGCGCGTGGCGCTCGCGGGCGATCTGCGCGGCATCGGCGGCGAAATCGTGCATGGCCTACCTCGGGGGTTCGGGGTGCCCTTCCAGCGCAGCCGCCGGCGGGGCGTTGGCGGGATCGAGGGTGCGTTGCGCGTAGCCATCGGCCATCGGCGCCCAGAGCTTCCAGATGCGGCGCAGCTCGGCCTCCGGCGCCTCGTGGCAATCGACGCGCAGGTTCGCCCAGGCGAAGGGGACGCCCGGCTTGTAGACGAGCAGCCCGCCCGAGCGCAGCGGATACAGCTCCCCACCCGCCGCGATGCCGGCGGCGAGGCCGTCCAGCAGCCGATCCGGCAGCGGCGCCTCGGGGTCGCGCAGGAAGGCCGCGACCATCTCCGTCAGCACGCGCTCGGAGGCGACGGCGTTGCCGACCGCGACGCAGTTCGTGCCCAGCGCCTCGCCCTTCGGGGCCATGCACAGCTCGCCCGTGTAGCCGGCCGCGGCGCCGTGGCGGTCCACCCCGGCAAGCTGCCGCCAGCCGACATCGGCCCCGGCCGCGCCCGCCATCGCCACCACCGCGGCATCGGCGGGTGCACCGGATTTCAGCGCCGCGATGCCGACGGGGGCGAGACGCGGGTCGGAGCGTGCCTGCACGAAGACCACGCCGAGATCGGGGTCCCCGAACATCACCCGCGCGGCGGCGGCGATCGAGGAAGTGGCCATCGCGCCGCCCATCAGGCCGGTGCGGGGGCAGCGTCCGAGCAGGCTGAATGTCATGACGCAACGAGCATGGGCGCGGGTCGGCAGGCCGGCAAGCGGCGGTTGTCGCGATTGAGTTGCAAATGCATCTTTTCCGCCCTAATCGCCTTCCCGCCATGTTCGCCCGCCGCCGCCCCGCGCAGCCCCGCCCGCGCATCGACTTCGAGACGCTGACCGCCACCCCGCCCGACCGGCTCGCCGCCCACATGGCCGCCCCACCCGAGGAGGCCGCGCCCTGGGTGGAAGCCGCGGCCAAGTACGGGATGGCGGATGCGCAGGTGCTGTGGGGCCAGATGAAGCTCGACGGGCTCGGCATCGCGCGCGACGAGGCGGAGGCGCTGGAGTGGTTCCGCTCAGCGGCAGCGGCGGGCAGCGCGGCGGCGATGAACATGCTCGGCCGCTGCCACGAACTCGGCCGCGCGGTGGCGGTGGACTACGCGGAGGCCGTGCGCTGGTTCCGCGCCTCCGCCGAGAAGGGGTTCGACTGGGGCCAGTACAACTACGCCAACATGCTCTGGCGCGGCGACGGCGTGGAACGCGACGCGGCGGGCGCGCTGCACTGGTACCGGCTGGCCGCGGCGCAGGGCCATGCCAAGTCGATCAACATGGTCGGCCGCTTCCTGGAGGAAGGCTGGGAGACCGCGCGCGACCCGGGCGAGGCCGCGCGGCTCTACCGACTCGCGGCCGAGGGCGGGGATTTCCGCGGCCAGTACAATCTCGGCGCGCTGCTCACCGCGCAGGGGCAGCTTGCCGAGGCGGCACGCTGGTTCCGCGAGGCCGCGCGGCTGGCGCATGACGGGTTCCGCCGCTCCATGGTCCCTGCCCTGTCCGCCCGCCCGGAGCCCGAGTTGCGTGCGATCGCGCACGAGATCGCCACCGACCTCGCCGCACGCGGCGCCGGTTGACGGCACGGGGCGCTTCGCCCTCACCCTCCGGCATGACCCTGCCGGCCACGATCCGCGCGGCGCGCCCCGACGACCTGCCGCGCCTGCTGCCGCTGTTCCGCCACCTCGACGCAACGGATGAAGCCGCGCCCGAACCGGATGCGGCACGGGACGCGTTCGCCCGCCTGCTGCGCATGGAGGGCGCGACGGTCTTCGTCGCGGAACTGCCCGGCCCGCCGCCCGTGCTCGCCGCCACCTGCACGCTCGTCGTCGTCCCGAACATCACCCACGGGGCACGGTCGCACGCGCTGATCGAGAACGTGGCCACGCTCGCCGACCATCGGCAGCAGGGGCTGGGTTCGGCCGTGCTGCACGCCGCCGTGACGGCGGCGCAGGCGCAGGGCTGCTACAAGGTCGTGCTGACCACCGGCTCGAAGCGGGAATCCACCCTGCGCTTCTACGACCGCGCGGGCTTCCAGCGGGGAACCCGCACCGCTTTCCAGATCAGGTGGGAGTGACACCGCCCCCGGCATGGGGCGGCGCAACACGGGGAGCACGGGCCATGACCGAGGAGCGGATGGGCATCCTGGCGCAGCGGCGCATCGAGGCCGCCTTTGCCAAGGGCATCTACGAGGAGATGAAGGCCGAGCTGGGCGGCGAGCGCGCCCGCGCCATCCTCTCCCGCGCCATCATCAAGCTGGCGCAGCAGGCCGCCGCCGAGATGGCGAAGGAAGCGCCGGGCGGCACGCCGAGCCTCGATCACTTCATCGCCCTGCAATCGCTCTGGACGAAGGACGATGCGCTGCGCATCGAGGTACAGCACCGCGACGCCACGCATTACGACTTCAACGTCGTCCGCTGCCGCTACGCGGAGATGTATCGCGCCATGGGCCTCGCCGAACTCGGCGCGGTGCTGTCCTGCAACCGCGATGGCGCGTTCTGCGAAGGCTACGATCCGAAGCTCCGGCTGGAACGCACGCAGACGCTGATGGGCGGCGCCAGCCATTGCGACTTCCGCTACACCTACGAAACCGGGGCGGGCTCCTAGGTCACGCGCCTGGCGCGCCGCCGGGCCGCGACAGCACGTAGGTAGCGCCCACGCCCATCAGCGCCAGCACGGCGAGCGCGAGCGGCCAGCCCGGCCGCACGAAGAACCAGAACAGCGCGAATCCCGTCGTCATGCCGATCAGCGCCGCCCGCTTTGCCCTGGGCGCGATCGCCCCGTGCGCGCGCCAGTCGCGCAGCGCGGGGCCGAAGCGCGGATGGTCGAGCAGCCATGCCTCCAGCCGCGGGGAGGCGCGGGTGTAGCAGCCGGCGGCGAGGATCAGGAACGGCGTGGTCGGCAGCACCGGCACCAGCGCGCCGATGATGCCGATCCCCAGCAGGGCGTGGCCCAGCAGGAGAAAGCCGAGGCGCCGCGTGCGTCCGGGGTGCGCCTGCTGCCCGGGCGGCGGTGCATCGACCATGCGGCGTCTATGGCCGATCCTCTGCGAGGGCGCGAGTCACATCCGGGGACTGCGCGGCCATCGTGATGAAGGCGCCGCGCTTCTCTCTCCCGCGTGTGGGCCCGCGACTAAACGACGTGCCGCGCCTTCAGGTCGGCGATGGCGTCCTTCCCGTAACCCAGCTCGCCCAGCACCTCATCGGTATGCTCACCGAGTTTCGGCGGATGCGAGGCGATCTCGCTGGTGCTGCGCGACATGCGGATCGGCTGGCCGACATAGCCGACCTTCGCGTTGCTGCCATTCAGGTACTGCGCGACGCCGAGATGCTTCACCTGCTCGTCGGCGAACACCTGGTCGATGCTGTTGATCGGCCCGCAGGGCACGCCGGCCTCGTTCAGCTTCGCGACCCAGTTGGCGGAGGTGTCGGTCGCCGTGGCCTTGGCGATCTCCGCGTTCAGCGCGTCGCGGTTCTCCGACCGCGCCGCCCCGGTCGCATAACGCGGGTCCTTCGCCCATTCGTCCTTGCCGAGCACCTTGCAGAAACGCTGCCAGATGCGGTCGCCGGTGGCGGCGATGTTGATGTGCCCGTCGGAGGTCGGGAACACGCCGGTGGGGATGGAGGTCGGGTGATTGTTGCCCGCCTGCTTCGGCACCTCGCCCGCCATCAGCCAGCGCGCCGCCTGGAAATCGAGCATGAAGATCTGTGCCTGCAGCAGGCTGGTGCGGACCCACTGCCCCTTGCCGGAGGTCTCGCGTTCCAGCAGCGCGACCAGGATGCCCTGCGCGGCGAAGATACCGGCGCACAGATCGGCGATCGGGATGCCGACGCGCACGGGTCCCTGCCCCGGCAGGCCGGTGATCGACATCAGCCCGCCCATGCCCTGCGCGATCTGGTCGAAGCCCGGCCGGTCCGCATACGGTCCGTCCTCGCCGAAGCCGGAGATCGAGGCGTAGACGATGCGCGGGTTGATCTTCGCGAGTGACTCGTAGTCGATCCCCAGCCGGTGCTTCACGTCGGGGCGGAAGTTCTCGATCACCACATCCGCGCTCTCCGCAAGCTTGCGGAAGATCGCCACGCCCTCGGGGTCCTTCAGGTTCAGCGTCATGCCGCGCTTGTTGCGGTGCAGGTTCTGGAAGTCCGGCCCCTGGCGCGGCCCGCCCATCGGATCGCCGGCATCCAGCCCTTCCGGCATCTCGATCTTGATCACGTCCGCCCCCCAGTCGGCGAGCTGGCGCGCACAGGTGGGGCCGGCGCGCACGCGCGTGAGGTCGAGAACCTTGAAACGGGCGAGCGCGGTCGAGGCGTGCATGGCGATCTCCTTACGGGCCGATCCAAGCACGGCGGGCCGGCCGTGCAAACTGTTGACAGGTGACACCGCCGCCGCAACGCTGCCGCCATGTCGTCGGCTACCGCCGCGCTCGAGATCGTCCGCACCCGGTCCCTCGCCTCGCTGGTCAGGCAGGAGATCGAGCGGCTGATCCTCGCCGGCGAGATCGCCCCCGGCGCGCGGCTGAACGAACAGGCGCTCGCGGCCCGGCTCGGCGTCAGCCGCGGCCCGGTGCGCGAGGCGATCCGCGGGCTGGAACGCGGCGGGCTCGTCGTCGCGGTGATCAACCAGGGCAGCTACGTCCGCCGCGTCAGCGCCGAGGAGGCGCTCGACCTGTTCGACCTGCGCGCGGTGCTGATGGGTTATGCCTGCGCGCGCCTCGCCCCGGTCATCACCGCCGACCAGCTCGCCACGCTGCGCGGCCATGTCGCGGCGATGACCGCCGCGGCGAAGGCGGACGATGCGTCGGGCTACTACGCCCGCAACCTCGCCTTCCACGCGGACCTGCAGGGCTTCGCCGGCAACGCGCGCGCGCAGCGGATCGACGACGATCTGGGCAACGAGCTGCACCTGTTCCGCCGCCGCGCGCTGGTGCAGCCGGAGAACATGCGCCAGTCGAACGCGGAACATGCGGCCATCGTCCGCGCGCTCGCCGCGCGCGACGCGGATGCCGCCCGCGCGGCCGGCGAGACGCATATCAAGAGCGGCAAGCAGCGCTTCGCGCGCAGCCATGCCGCCGCCACGGGAACGACACAGCCGCAGCAAGCGGCCACGGGAGGACGTCATGACCAGCAGCATCACGATCCGCCGCCGGAGCCTGTTCGCCGCCGGCGCGGCCAGCCTCGCAACCCCTAGCCTGCTCCGCGCGCAGGAGCAGTTTCCCTCGCGGCCCATCGAGGTCGTCACCCATGCCGGCGTCGGCGGCGGCACCGACCTCACCGCGCGCATGATGATGGTGCAGGCGCCGGCCGAGTTCGGCGTGGAGTTCGTCGTCGTCAACCGCACCGGCGGATCGGGCGCCGCGGCCCTGGGCTATGCGGCCGGCAAGCCGAAGGACGGCCACACGCTGCTGCTGATCACGCAGACGCATATCCTGACGATGATCCGCAGCAAGACGCCGACGCAGTTCGGCGATCTGGTCGCCGTCGCCCGCGCGACCGAGGACCCGCAGGTGCTGCTGGTGCGCAAGGACAGCCCGCTGCGCAACAAGGAAGACCTGCTGAAGGCGGGCAAGGAACGCGCGCTCAAGGTCGGCATCACCAATATCGGCGGCACCGACCACGTCGCGCTGGCGAGCTTCGCCAAGACCGCCGGCATCCGCATGCCCACCGCCGTCCCGTTCCGCGGCGGTGCCGACATCGCGATCAACATCGTCGGCGGCAACATCGAGGCGGGGCTGGTGAACCCGGGCGAGACCGACGCGCAGCTCCGTGCCGGCGAGGTGCGCGGCCTGCTCGCGATGTCGGAGAAGCGGCTGCCCGGCATGCCCGACACGCCGACCGCGCGCGAGGTGGGCATCGAGGCGGTCTACGCCACCTCGCGCGGCTTCGCGGTGCTGAAAGGCACGCCGGAGGACCGGATCGCCAAGCTGGAGGCGGGGCTGATCAAGTCCATGCAGGGGCCCATGTTCCAGGCCTTCCTGACCAATTCCGGCCAGTCGCCCGACAGCGTCGCCGGCCGCGCGGCCTGGCAGGCGCAGCTCGACCGCACCAATGAGGAAGCCAAGCAGATCCTGCCCGAGCTCGGCCTGATCTGATGCAGCGGAACCTCGACCGGCGTATCGCGCTCACCGTCGCCGCGCTGGCGGCGGCGGTGTTCGCGCTGACCTGGACTTTCCCGCCCACGCCGCCGGCGCTGGTCGAGGGCATGGACCCGGCCGCCTATCCGCGGCTGATCTGCGCGGTGATCATCCTGCTGGCCGGGGTGCTTCTCCTGAAGCCAGGATCGGACGGCGAGGCGGAGCAACCGCTGGGCCGCGTGTTCTGGATCACCATCGCGGCCTGCCTCGTCTACGTGATCGCGATCTACCTCCTCGGCATGATCGCGGCCGGGCTGCTGCTGCTGATCGGCCTCGGCTGGCTGTGGGGGGAGCGGCGGTGGCCCCTGCTGCTTGCCAGCTCCGCCGGAACCATGGCGGCGATCTGGCTGGTCTTCGTCCGCGGCTTCGGCATCCCGCTGCCGCTCGGCGTTTTCGGGGACTGAGCGATGGAAGGCTTTCTCGGCGGGATGGCCATCCTCGGCGATCCCTACATCCTCGCCGTCATCCTGTTCGGCACGGTGATCGGCATCGTGGTCGGCGCGCTGCCCGGCATCAGCGGCTCCACCACCACCGCGCTGCTGCTGCCGCTGACCATCACCATGACCCCGGTCGCGGCGATCTCCTTCCTCGGCGCCATCTACTGCGCGGCCAATTTCGGCGGCTCAATCACCGCCATCCTGGTCAACGCGCCCGGCGATCCCTCGGCCTCGGCCACCGCGATCGACGGCTACAAGATGGCGGCGAAGGGGGAGGCCGGGCTCGCGCTCGGCATATCGGCGATCGCGTCCGCGATCGGCGGCATCTTCTCCGTGATCGTGATGATCATCGCCGCGCCGCTGCTGGCGCGCGCGGCCTACAATTTCGGCCCGCCGGAGTATTTCGCGCTCGCCGTGTTCGGCCTGTCGATGTGTGCGGCGATCGGCGGCGACAGCCCGGCGAAGAACCTGATCGCGGCGGCCGCCGGCGTGCTGATCGCCACCATCGGCATCGACATGACGACGGGGGTCGAACGCTTCACCTTCGGCATCTACGACCTCACCGACGGCGTGAACTTCGTGCCCGCGCTGATCGGCCTGTTCGCGGTGGGCGAGATGCTGGAGCAGGCGGCGCAGCGGGCCGCGCCCGCCGTCGCGATCCACATGGACAAGGTGCGCATCCCGGGCCGCGCCGAGTTCCGCAAGTGCTTCAAGGCGATCTCGCTGTCGTCGATCCTCGGCACCGCGATCGGCGTCCTGCCGGCGCTCGGCGCGACCACCTCGGCGCTGATCGCCTACAACGAGACGCGGCGCTGGTCGCGTTACAAGCACGAGTTCGGCCACGGCGCGATCGAGGGCGTGGCCGGGCCGGAAGCGGCGAACAACGCCGCGGTCGGCGGTGCGATGGTCCCCACGCTGGCGCTCGGCATTCCCGGCAGCACCACCACCGCGATCATCCTCGCCGGGCTGATCGTGCAGGGCATCAGGCCGGGCCCGCACCTGTTCACCGAACAGCCGACGCTGCTCTACGCCGTGTTCGCCTCGATGCTCGCGGCGAACCTGCTGTATCTGGTGCTGGGGCTGGGGGCGGCGAAGTTGTTCGCGCGCATCGCCATGATCCCTGCCCCGATCCTGTGGCCGGGCGTGCTGGTGCTGTCGGTGATCGGCGCCTACGGGCCCGAGCAGTCGATGGGCGATGTGTATGTGATGTTCGCCTTCGGCGTGCTCGGCTTCCTGTTCCGCCGCTTCGGCTTCGCACCCGCGCCGCTGATCATGGGCCTCGTGCTGGGCAAGCTGCTGGAGGAATCGCTCAAGCAGTCGCTGCTGATCTTCGACCAGAGCTGGCTCGGCTTCCTCGGCCGGCCGATCGCGATGACTATGCTCTGCATCACCGCGGCGGGGCTGCTGCTGCCGGCGCTGGGACGGCTGCGGACCATGCGGCGGGCCTGAAGCAGGCGCCCGCCTCTCCGGGCGGGCGCATCGGAGGTCGCGGTCTTCGATTCAGGATGGAGGAACGGTGCGAAATATGCATCGTGTCCGCCGTTGCGATATCGGATCGCCGGGCCGGGACACGGGCCCGTCGGCCGATGCGCAGGCTGGGGATAACGAGCCGGGGGATCGCGTGTGACGATGATACGGACCGTGCTGCTGGCCATCGCGGCCGCGGCATCGCTGCCTTCGGGCGCGGAGGCGCAATCCCGTCCACCCATCCCCGCCGCCGTCTTCGCCCATATCGACCAGCTCGACCTGGGATGCCGCGCGCGGGGCGGACGTGCGGGCGAAGGGCGCTTCATCGTCGCGCAGGATTTCACCGGCGACGGCCGGCCCGACTACCTGATCCCGGAGCACGACTACGTCTGCACCGGTCGCCCGCAGGCCTATCGCCGGCGGGATGGCGAGGCGCGCATCGCGCTGTTCGTTACGGACGCGCAGAACAACGCCGTCCGTGCCTACTACGAATGGGTCCTGTCCTACGAGGTGATCGCCGGGCAGCCCGCCCCGGTGCAGGTCGTGCGGCAGGGGGCGTTCTGCGGGCCGGGATCCGCACCCCGGACCCGGTGCAGCGCGCGGCTCGAATGGACCGGCCGCATCTTCGCCCACGGTCCGCTGACCGTCATGGATGCGCCGCCGGCGGTCGCGGCCGCGCCGGTTCCGGCGCCGATCCCGATTCCGGGCGCCGGGCCGGGCGCAGGCGAACCGCCCGCCGAACCGGCGCAGGTCGCCGCCAGCCTGGCGGCCGCGGAC
>JBBCJT010000019.1:0-17873 GCA_037190665.1 Rhodovastum atsumiense
GCCTGATCGGATAGCCCGCCTCCAGCGAGGCGGCGAAGCCGGTGCCGCTGGTGGACATCCGCGGCCCGTACAGCGAGGTCGCCTTCGCGTCGAACCAGCTCACCTGGGCGATGGCGTCCACATACCACCCGGCCGGGCCGAAATGGGTCCAGTAGACGCCGACCGCCGGGCCATCCAACTCCAGCCGGCCGACGCGGGCGCCGTGGACACCTTCGGAGAAGCCCGAGATGCGGCCGGTGTAGTCGCTGTAGGCGAGGTACAGGCCGGCATGGTCGCGGTGGCCGTCCTCCGACTGGCGGCGGAACAGATCCAGCCCCGCCTGCACGCCGACCAGGTTGGCGTCGTCGCTGCGGGCGTCGACCGTGCCTTCCCAGCGGGAGGACATGCGCTGGCCGAAGGCCCGCACCCAGGCGCCGTTGGCGAAGTAGCCGGAGGCGGCGAGGTCGCGGATGTTCTCCTCCTCGCCGACGCGCTCGTGCAGCGTGCCCAGCATCGCCAGACCCATCTGCCGCGCCACCGCGGGCACAGGCACGTAGAGCGCGACCTCGGGCCGGTATAGCGGGAGGATCTCCTCGTCGGGCAGGGTCGGCGGGAACCCCGGGTCCACCGGCGGTTCCCAGACCTCCGTGGAGCGGAGGAACCAGTCGTCGCCGGCGGCCGGGTCGTCGGCCGCTCCACCGCGGAACAAATGGTACTCGTAGGCGCCCGCGGCCACGCGCTGCGACAGGGAGAAGGCACCCGGCGCGGTGGTGCCGCCGTTGGTGGCCTGCACGACCAGGATGCCGCTGGCGGTGGTCAGCTCGCCGTCCCCGCCGGCTTTCACGATCCGCAATCCGGTGCTGCCGGTCGCCGTGCCGCCGTCGATGACGAGCCGGTCCGACGGCGATCCGTCGCTGCCCAGCACGGTGTTCAGGGCGATGATGCCATCATTGCCGACATAGTTGCCGGTCACCGTCAGCGTATTGCCGGCGGAGGCGCCGTTCAGCTTCACCAGCCCGGCATTGATCAGGCCGGAAAGGGTCTGCGCGTGGCCGGCCAGATCGAGCGTGCCGGCCGGGCCGACCACATGCTCCGAGGCGAGGCTGAACGCATCGGCCGCCCCGGCGCGCAGCACGCCGCCATCGACCAGCGTCCGGCCGGAATAGCTCATCGCGCCAGCCGCGCCGAACACCGTGGTGCCCGCCAGCGTCTGCACGGTGCCCGGCCCCGTGACCGGCACCGCGAAGTCGTAGGCATCGCCAGTGTGGTTGAACACGATGCGCCCGTCGCCGTCGCCGAAGGTGACCAGCCCCGTCACCAGCGTGCCGGGTGCCGCCGCAGGCGCATCGGCTGCCGCGCCGATGTTGAGCCGCGCCGAAGACAGGGCGTGGTCCGCGAGAAGCACGCCGCCCGCCGCCAGCACCGTTCCGCCGTTGGCGATGTCCAGACGCCCGGAGCCGTTGGACGGGCCATAGAACGGATTGCCACCCAGGCCGAGCACGCCGCCGACATCCAGCGTCGAGCCCGCGCCATCGACGGTGATCCTGTTCAGCGGCGAGTTGCTGAAGCCGATCACGACGTTCGCCCTCGCGCTGACGAACCCGCCATCCGCGATGTCCAGGGTGCCGACGGAGCCCGCGTTGCCGACGGTCAGCGACTCGGACTGAAAGCCCTCGCCGATCGTCCAGCGCGTTCCCGACCCCGTCACCAGGACGGAACCCGTGCCGCTGTTCGAGCCGATGAAGGACCGCCCGCTCACGATCAGGGCACTGTCTTCGACGATCAGCGCCCCCGTGCCCCAGGCCGAGCCGACGACGAACGTGTCCCCGACCGTCACGGTCGAGCCCGCGTTGCTCACCCTCATGAAGCCCGTGGCGCCCACGCTATTGCCGCCGAGCCCCACGTCCAGCCCGGCCGTCGCGTCGACCGAGCCTCCATCCTCGACCACCAGCGTCCCGTTCCCCTGATGACCGACGAAGAGCGGCAGGTCGCCGGCGGCTCGCCAGTTGGACCCGCCGCCCGTGACCAGCACGCTGCCCGAGGACCCCACGTTCTTGCCGATATAGGCGTTGCCCGTCTCGAGCATGCCGCCGTCCTCGATACTCAGATGGCCGGTTCCGTCGCGGCCGACGTCGAACGTCCCGGGCGCGTGGACGTTGGTCCATTTCGAACCGGCCCCGTAGATCATGGCCGTGCCGGTCGCGCCGCCGAAACGGCCGATCACGGCATTGGCCGAGAAGACCTGCCCGCCGTCATGGATGACGAGGCTGCCGGTGCCGGCCACGCCGATCTGGATGCCGGAGGTCGATCCGGTGGCCTGGATCGTCCAGGTCGATCCGGCGCCCGATACGAGGATCTGTCCCGTCGAGCCCGCATACAGCCCCGCCGTTCCCGCGTGGCGGACGTTCATGACCGCGCCGTCCGCGATGGAAAGGATGCCGTCCCCCTCCCACCCCACATGGACCTCGCCGGTGCTGTTCCATTGCGTCCCGGCGCCGGTGATCGTGACCCTGCCTGTCGAGCCGGCCAGCTCGCCCACCGCGAGCTGCTGCGACGTGCTGTTGACGGTCGCCTGATTGCCGACCGACACGCTCCCTTCGCCCGCGACGCCGACGCGCAGGATACCTTCCGGCGACCACACGGATCCCGCGCCATGGACGGCGAGGGAGCCTATGCTGCCGGCATCCCTTCCGATGGACACGCCTTCCATCGTCGCGCTGGCGCCGTTCTCGATCGTCACCAGCCCGAAGCCGCCGCCGCCGATGACCGTGGCGTGGTCGGGATTGATGGACGGGTCATTGGTCCAGTCCGAACCGGTGCCGCTGATTAGGATATTGCCCAGGACTCCGGTCTGGTTCCCGATGACGGCGTGCTCGCTCCGGAGCGAGCCGCCACCCCGGATCTCGATCCAGCCGAGGTTCGAATCCCCGACGATGATGTCCCCGACCACCCAGTTCGGGCTGGGATTGACCGGGATGGAGGGGATGATCTCGCCGCTCGTCTGGACCGACTGGGCGGCGGCGGCCGTGCAGGCGAGCACCGGGATCGAGGCGAGAAGCGAGAGCCTGCGCCTCGGCGGCCGGCCCGGCTGCCCGCCGGATACCGCGGCGCCGGAGAAGATATGGGAAAGGGCGCGAGAACCACGGCCCTGCATCACACGGTCAAATAGAGTCACGATAATTCTCCCGGACCAGCGCAGCCGCGTCGGGTGGAGCTGAAGGCAAGGTCCGGGCCTGTTCGTCACACGGACGATCCCGGACGGCCTCGCCTGGGATCAGTCCCGTCGGCTGCGCGAAAACCGCCCCGCGGGCGTGCATGGAGATCGAAGCAAGAAGTCCCAACCGACGGAGGAAGCCACTATTGCCTCCCTCCGCCGGAAGGAAATTTCAGACAGATCGACAATCAGCCCACGTTCAGATCGCGCCTGCACGCTGGGATACTCCGCTGCTGAAATATTCGTTTCTTATTCAGTTTAATTGAAACTTCATATAGGATACCGGAATACAATTCGTCAACCCCGGATTGACCTGACCGGCCTGCGCGCACGTGCGCCAATACCCGGCCCCGGCGCGCCAACGCCGCCGGCAGGCCGCAAAGGGAGGGAACGCAAGGGTTACAGGCAGGCCCGGCTCAGCGCTGCCGCCACCATGGCGTGGCCGGATCGCCCGCCGGCGGCGCGGGCGGCGGCCCCCACGGCCCGGGTTGCGCGGCCGGCGCGGCCGGGGCGGCGGGCTCCGGAGGCGGCGGCGGTTCCGGCAGCGGCCCCGGATCGCGGCCGCCGGCATGGCGCACCAGCGCATCGATCCGCGCCTGCAGCGGCGGATGGGTACCCCACCAGCCGCTCGCCTGCGCATCGTCGAGGAACATCGCCCGCACCTGCCCGGGCACGCCCGCGATGTCCGAATGCCCCGCGATCTTGCGCAGCGCACCGATCATCGCATCGGGATTGCGCGTCAGCTCCGCCGCACCGGCATCGGCGAGGAACTCGCGGTTGCGCGACACGGCCAGCCGCAGCGCCAGCGCCAGCACGTAGACCAGCACCGCGATTGCGATGGCGATCAGCACCAGCAGGCCGGCCGCACCCCGGTTGCCGCCGCGGTCGCGCGACCGCCCGCCGCCGCGCCAGACGAACCAGCGCCCGCGCATCAGCAACTGGCCGACCAGGGAGATGATGCCGACCACCACGCCCGCGATCACCATCAGCCGCACGTCCTTGTTGCGGATATGCGTGAGCTCGTGCGCCAGCACCGCCTCCAGCTCCGCATCGTCGAGCGCGTCGAGCAGCCCGCGCGTGACCGTCACCGCGTACTGCTTCGGGAACAGGCCGGAGGCGAAGGCATTGCGCGCCGTGGTGTCGATGATGCCGAGCCGCGGCATCGGCAGGCCGCGCGAGATGCAGAGGTTCTCCAGCAGGTTCCACAGCCGCGGCTCGTCCTTGCGCGTGACCTCGTGCGCGCCGGTGACACGGTCCACGATCCAGCGGTTGGCGCGCGCGGCGATGGCGAACCAGACCAGCGCCACGGCGCAGGCGCCGGCGAACAGGCCGGGTGTCGCCTGCCACGCGGCGCGCAGCCCGTCCGCCACCGACTCCGCCTCGCCCGCGCCGAACAGCAGCACGATGGCGAAGGCCAGCAGGTAGAGCAGCACCGGGAACCCGGCGAGCAGCAGCAGCGACTTGAAGCCGTTGTTCCACTGCCAGGTGCGGAGGCCGACCGCCCCCAGCGCCATGGCGCTAGAACTTCACCGTCGGCGCGGTCTGCACCGCCGCGCGCTCGGGCTCCGGCAGCTCGAAGAAACCGCGCTGGCTGAAGCCGAGGCTGCGGGCGAACAGCACCGCCGGGAACTGCTCGGTGGCCGCGTTGTACTCGGCGACCGAGTTGTTGAAGAAGCGCCGGGCGGCGGCGATCTTGTTCTCGATGTCCGACAGCTCGGCCTGCAGCCGCGCGAAGTTCTCGTTCGCCTTGAGGTCGGGATATGCCTCGCTCAGCGCGAACAACTGCCGCAGCGCGCCGGACAGTGCGCCTTCCGCCGCCCCCGCCGCCTGCGGCGTGCCGGCCGCGATGGCCGCGTTGCGGGCCTGCACCACGGCTTCCAGCGTGCCGCGTTCGTGCGCCGCGTAGCCCTTCACCGTCTCGACCAGATTGGGGATCAGGTCGTGCCGCTGCTTGAGCTGCACGTCCACGTCCGACCAGGACTGGCCGGTGGTCTGCCGCAGCGAGACCAGCCGGTTGTAGATCACGACCAGCCAGGCCACGACCAGTCCGACAACGCCCAGCGCGATCCATTCCATGGTGCGGCGATCCCTTACCGTGTTCCGGTGCTGCCGAAGCCGCCCGTCCCGCGTGCCGTCTCCGGCAGGGTCTCCACCTGCCGCCAGCGGCCGCGCGTGACCGGCGCGATGAGAAGCTGCGCGATGCGCATGCCGCGTTCAATGACGAAAGCGGCGTCCGAGATGTTGGCGACGATCACGCCCAGTTCGCCGCGGTAGTCGCTGTCGATCGTGCCCGGCCCGTTCGGCACGATGATGCCGGACTTGAGCGCGAGGCCCGACCGCGCGCGCACCTGCGCCTCGTAGCCCTCCGGCACGGCGAGGCGCAGCCCGGTGGGCACCACCGCGCGCGCGCCGGGTGCCAGCGTCAGCGCTTCGGTCACCGCCGCCAGCAGGTCCATCCCCGCCGCCCCGTCCGTGGCATAGGACGGCAGTGGCAGGCCGTTTCCGTGCGGCAGCACCTCGACCGCGATATCCACACTGGTCATCTTCTCAGAACCGCGGGTCGATGGGCGTGGGCATCGGGCAGTGCGCCTCGACCACCTCGGCGGCGTCGAGCACGAGGTCCTCCCGCCAGCGCTGGCCGATGATCTGCACGCCCATCGGCAGCCCCTCCTGCGTCAGCCCGGTGGGCACGCTCACGCCCGGAATGCCGAGCAGCGGGTTGGCGAGCTGGAAGCCCTGCGCGCGGAAGATGCGGTCGAAGCTCTGCTGGCTCTCCTCGTCGGTGCCCTGCGCGAAGGGCGGCTCGGCGGAATTGGGGGCGAGGATCAGCGGATACGTCTCCATGAACGCGGCCCAGGCGCGCTGATGCGCCACGCGGCCGGCGAGCGCGCGCAGATGCCCCGCCTTGTCGAGCTGCCGGGCGCGCGCGGTCATGTAGCGGAACGTCGCCTGCGCGCCCGGGTCGCCGTGGCGCTCGAAGCCCTCGCGCATGAACAGCAGCCCGTCCGTCATGCACAGCGTGTCCCAGTCCTCGGCGAGCTGCGCCCAGCCGGGCGGATCGGCTTCCTCCACCGCATAGCCGGCGGCGGCGAGATACTCGCCGGCCTGCAGCACCGCGGCCTTCACCTCGGGATGCACGCCATGGCCGAGCGCATCGACCGACAGCGCGACGCGGATCGGCCGCGCCGGCTGCGGCCCTTCCAGCGGCACCGGCATCCACCACGGATCGCGGATGTCCCGCTGCGCCATCGCCGCGAGGCCGAGGCGCAGGTCGCCCACGCGGCGCGCGAGCGGCCCCTGGGTGGACATCATCTGCCCGCTGATCGGCCGTTCCGCCTGCGCGGTGGTGCTGAAGGCAGGGATGCGGCCGTGGGACGGGCGGATGCCGGCCACACCGGCCGCATAGGCCGGATAGCGCACCGATCCGCCGAGGTCGTTGCCATGCGCGATGGCGCCGATCCCCGCCGCCACGGCGGATGACGCTCCGCCCGAGGAACCGCCCGGCGTGTGCCCCGCGCTCCACGGGTTGAGCGTGCGGCCGTGCAGCGCGTTGTCGGTGAACCAGCGCATCGAGAAGGCGGGCGTGTTGGTGCGGCCGAAGATGATCGCGCCGGCCTTGCGCAGATTGGCGACGACGGGGCTGTCCTCCGTCGCGATCACGTCCTTGAAGGCGGCCACGCCATTGCTGGTGGCGCACCCGACCTGATCGACGTTGATCTTGGTGGTGACCGGCACGCCGTGCAGCACGCCGAGCGGTTCGCCGCTGCGCACCGCGCGATCGGCCGCATCGGCGGCGGCCAGCGCCTCCGTCTCCAGCACCTCGACCACCGCGTTCAGCTTCGGGTTGACCGCAGCACAGCGGTCGAGCGTGGCGCGCACCGCCTCGCGGCTGGAGATGCGGCCGAGGCGGATGGCGCGCGCCTGCTCGGCGGCGTCCCAGCTCCAGATATCGGATGCGTTCATGGGCGGCACTGTCGCCGGCCGCGCCGGGAGCGGCAAGGTCGGGCCGGCCCGCGGATTACCGATTATTCACGACGCCCGGCGCGGCGCATTGCGGGAGATTCATGCCCGGTCCACGGCCCCGACACGGGCCCTGACCGATAAGCCGATCAACGCCCTGACCAACGGAACACGATCTTGAGCATCTTCTCACGTCGCTCGCTGCTGGCCGCCCTCGGCATGGGCGGTGCGCTGCTCACCGCGGCAGCCGCCGAGGCCGCGACCGCCACCACCACGGACCAGACCCCCACGCGCCGCCGCCGGCGCCGGGGCAAGCAGAGCGCCCAGGCACAGACGCAGACGCAGACGCAGACCAACCGTCAGCCGCAGCGTCGCAGCCGGACGCACCAGCCGGCGCAGCCCCCCTCTGCTCCGGCCCAGTAAGGACTTCTCCCCTCGGCGTCCGCTCCATCCCGGCGAGCGGACGTCAATCCTGCGGCCCGGTGGGAAACCGCCGGGCCGCTTTCTTGTCCGCCGCCTGCGCCTCGACCAGCGCGATCAGGCCGCGCAGCAGTTCGGTCGGCGTCGGCGGACAGCCGCGGATGACGAGATCGACCGGTACGGCCGCGCCGATACCCCCCGTCTCCACCGCATAGCTGCCCTTGAACAGCCCGCCATCCACGGCGCAGTTGCCGACCGCGACCACCCACTTCGGATCGGGCGTGGCGGCATAGGTATGCTCCAGCGCCTCGCGCATGTTGCGCGTCAGCGGCCCGGTCACCAGCAGCACGTCGGCATGGCGCGGGCTCGCGACGAAATGCAGCCCGAAACGCTCGAGGTCATAGACGATGTTGGACAGCGCGTGGATCTCGAGCTCGCAGCCATTGCACGATCCGGCATCGACCTGCCGGATCGCGAGGCTGCGGCCCAGCCGGCGCCGGCCCGCCGCCTGCAGCCGCTCCACCAGCGCGCGCACCGTCGCCGGATCGGTGGCGGGCGCGGGCTCGGTCGCGGGGCGGGCGAGGTTCGCGGCGAAACGGCGCCAGACCATCAGGCACTCCTCGGGCCGAACAGGATGACCGACGCGCCGATCAGGCACAGCGCCGCACCAGTCACATCCCAGCGATCCGGCCGCAGCCCCTCGACGCTCCAGAGCCAGACGAGGCTCGCGGTGATGTAGATGCCGCCATAGGCCGCATAGGCGCGGCCGGCCGCCGGCGTGTCGATCAGCGTCAGCAGCCAGGCGAACAGCGCGAGCGCGGCCAGCCCGGGGACCAGCCACAGCGCGGACGCGCCGTGGCGCACCACCGCCCAGGTGGCGAAGCAGCCGGCGATCTCCGCCACCGCCGCGCCCGCGTAGATCGCGAAGGTCCGGATCATGCCAGCGAGGCCCTGCGGAAAGACAGGCGCGGCCGCGCGACGTGCCCCTCTCCCGCTGGCGGGAGAGGGAGGGGCCCGCGCGCGCGCGGGAGGGTGAGGGCGGCGGGGCGGCGAGACCTCGCCGCGATCCGGAGGCAAGCAGCCTCACCCCGGCCCTCTCTCGCCTGGTGGGAGAGGGAGAAGCAGCGCGACCGTTCCTCGAAGCTCCCGCCCGCGGAGGAGCGCCGGCGGCGCGGTTCACCCACCAAGGCCGTGCGCATCACAGGTCGACCCCGCTGTAGCTGCCGTTCACCGATTTGTTGCACAGCGGGAAGTCGGCAACGATGTTGCCCTCGATCAGCGCCTCGATCATCGGCCAGTGGAACCAGGTCGGGTCGCGCGCGAACACCGCTTCGACCAGCCCGCCGGCGTCGACGCGCATCCAGTGCAGCACGTCGCCGCGGAAGCCTTCCGCCACGCCCACGCCCTCGCCGGCCACCTGTGGCAGCGAGGCGACGAGCGGGCCGCCCGGCAGCCGCGCGAGCAGCGTGCGCAGCAGACGGATCGACACCGCGACTTCCTCCAGCCGCACGCGCACGCGCGCATCCACATCGCCGGTCAGGCGCAGCGGCGTGCCGGGGGCCAGCTCGGGATAGGGCGGATAGGGCAGGTCGCGCCGCGCATCGAAGGCGCGCCCGGCCGCGCGGCCGACCACGCCGCCGGCCGCGAACCGCTCGACCAGCGCGGGGGCGGTGATGCCGGTGCTGGCGACGCGGTCGGCGAGGCTCGCGTAGTTGTCGTACATGCGCAGCAGCGCCGGCAGTTCGTGCTCGATCGCGGACAGCACCTGCAGCAGTGTGACCTCGCCGCCCGGCGCGATGTCGTCCGCCACCCCGCCGGGGATCACGCAATCCATCATCCGCCGGTGCCCGAACGCCGCCGCGGCGGCACGCAGCAGCATCTCGCGGTGATAGCCGGTGCGCGCGTGCGGCGGAGCGAAAGCGGCATCGTTGCAGATGAAACCGATATCGCCGAGGTGGTTGGCGATGCGCTCCATCTCCGCCATCACGGCGCGCAGCGCATGGGCGCGCGGGGGCGCCTCGGTGCCGGCGGCGGCCTCGGCGGCACGGGCGAAGGCGATGGAATGCGCGACCGTCGAATCGCCGCTGATACGGGCCGCGAAGGCGGCGGCCGCGCGCGGCGAGCGGCCGCGCATCAGCGCGAGCGTGCCCTTGTGCGTGTAGCCGAGCCGCACCTCCAGCCGCACCACCGTCTCGCCCTGCGCGTGGAAGCGGAAATGCCCGGGTTCGATCGTCCCGGCATGGACCGGGCCGACGGGGACCACGTGCAGGCTCTCGCCCTCGGCGGGCAGGAATTCCGGCTGCGGCGGCGCCTCGGGTCCCGGGCCGGGCCGGGCCGCCATCGGGGCCGTGCTGTTCCATCGCCCGTGATCGAGCCAGGGACGCTGGTCGGTGCCGCCCGCGGCCTCGTGCCCCCACAGGTCGCGGATCATCCGCTCGAACCATGCCGCCGCGGGGCGCGCGGGCGACAGGGCCGGGAACCGCCCGCCGGCCACGGCGATGGAGGCGAGCAGGAGTTCGCCTTCGCCGTGGAAGGCGGCATGGACATGCCCCTGATCGGCCCACATCCCCGCCAGCGGCGGCGTCTGCAGGGTGGCGAGCGCGGTCCATTGCTCGACCGTCAGCAGATACCGCTCCCACGGGCGGCAGCCCTGCGCGGTGCCCGCGCATATGATGTCGCGCCCGCTCATCCCAGCAGCCTCGCCGCTTCGCGCAGCCACGTCACCAGCGCCTCCGGCGGGGCGAGGCCGAGCCAGACGATCAGCACCATGTGCGCATACAGCGCGGTGACCGCCGCGAAGCGCGGCGCGGGGGCGGCATCGGGCGTGGCCTCGCCGAAGCACATCGACTGCATGCGCGTGACGAGTGCCGCGAGCGCGACGACGATGCCGACGCCGAGCGGGATGGACAGCGCCGGCAGCCGCGCGATGGTCTCGGCCGCGATCAGCACCTCGCTGACGAACAGCGCGAACGGCGGCAGGCCGACGATGGCGGCGACCATCAGCACCAGCCCCCAGCCGAGCGCGGGGTGCGACAGCGTCAGCCCGCTGATGTCCGCGATGCGCTGGCTGCCCTTCGCCTGCGCCACCGAGCCGACGGCGAAGAAGATCGCGCTCTTGGTCAGGCTGTGGCCGATCATGTGCAGCAGCCCGGCATAGTTCGCCGCCGCACCGCCGAGGCCGAAGGCGAAGGTGGCGATGCCCATGTGCTCGATGGACGACCACGCGAACAGCCGCTTCACATCCCGCCGCCGCCACAGGCTGAACGCGGCGAGCGAGAGCGAGGCGAGGCCCATGCCGATCATCAGCGGGCCGGGCGCGATCGCGTCCTCGTTGCCGGCGAGCACCATGCGCGTGCGCAGCAGCGCCGACAGCGCCACGTTCAGCACCAGCCCCGACAGCACCGCGGAGATCGCGGTCGGGCCTTCCGCATGCGCATCCGGCAGCCAGCCATGCAGCGGCACCAGCCCGGCCTTGGTGCCGTAGCCGACCAGCAGGAAGACGAAGGCGAGGTTGAGCAGCGCGCCGTTGAGCTGCGGGGCGACGGGCAGGATGCGCGACCAGGTCATCGCATCGAGGCCGGGGCCCATCACCTGCGTCGCGGCGAGGTACAGCACCACCGTGCCGAACAGCGCGAGCGCGATGCCGACGCCGCAGAGGATGAAGAACTTCCACGCCGCCTCGATCGAGGCGGGGGTGCGGTACAGCCCGACCATCGGCACGGTGGAGACGGTGGCGAGTTCCACCGCCGCCCACATCACGCCGAGATTGTCGGCGAGCAGCGCGAGCAGCATCGCACCGAGCAGAAGCTGGTACATCGCGTGGTAGAAGCGCAGCCGCGGCCCGTCGAGCCGGCCGCTTTCGACCTCGCTGGCGATGTAGCCGGCGGAGAACCACGCGGTGCTCGCGGCGACGAAGGCCGTGAGCGCCACGAAGATCGTGTTCAGCCCGTCCAGATGCAGCAGCCCGCGCGGCCCCAGCGGTGCCGCGAACAGCGCCAGCGAGAAGGCGAAGGTGATCACGCAGGCGCCGAGATTGAGCCAGCGCGCCAGACGCCAGTCCGGCACGGCGGCGAGCACGAGCGCCGCGACGAAGGGAAGCGCGACGAGCGCGGCCGGCCCGTTCAATGCCGCTCTCCCCGCGCCGCATCGAGATGCGAGGTGTCGAGCGTGTCGAACCGCTCGCGGATCTGGAACAGGAACACGCCGAACACGAGGAAGATCACCAGCACCAGCACCGCGACGACGAGTTCCACAACCAGCGGCATGCCCGCGACGCCCACCGCCGCGAGGATCAGCCCGTTCTCCAGGCTCATGAAGCCGACCACCTGGCTGATCGCGTTCCGCCGCGCGATCATCATCAGCAGGCCGAGCAGGATCACCGACAGCGCGAGGGCGAGGTCCTCCCGCGTCAGCGCCGAGGCCGCGGCCTGCATGCCGATCGGCAGCACCACCAGCACCGACAACGCGACGAGGCCGACGGCCGCCATCATCGACAGGCCGATGCCGACCGCGGTCTCCACGGTGCGGTGGATGTCGAAGCTGCGCACGATCCGCCGCAGCGCCAGCGGCACGATCACCGCCTTGGCGGCGAAGGTGATGGTCGCGGTCAGGTACAGCTCGGGGTCGTGGTGCACATGGCCCTGCCACGCGGCGGCGGCGGCCAGCACCGCGGACTGCACCGCGAACAGGTTGATCACCGCACTCAGCCGGCGCTGGGCCAGCAGCGCGAAGGACAGCACCAGCACCGCGCCGCCGAGCAGGTGCGCGACATCGTAGGCGAGGACGCCGAAACCGAGATGGTCGGTCATGCCAGCCCGGTGCTCACGAACAGGAACACCGCCGCGAGCAGCGCGAGCAGCAGCGCCGCGCCGAGGAACTCGGCCACGCGGAAGATGCGCATCTTGGCGATCGAGACCTCGAAGCTCGCCAGCGCGATGGCGAGCACCCCCACCTTGCCCACCCAGGCCAGCAGCCCGCCGATCCACCCGACCAGGCCCGCGCCCTCCGGGGCCATGCCGAAGGGAACGAACAGCGCCGCCAGCAGCGTCAGCCACAGCAGCAGCTTCAGCGCCGCCTGCATGTCCCACAGCGCGAGGTCGGGGCCGGAATATTCCAGCAGCCCGGCCTCGTGCACCATGGTCAGCTCCAGATGCGTGGCGGGATTGTCCACCGGGATGCGCGCGTTCTCCGCCACCGCCACCGCGAGCATCGCCACCGCCGCCAGCCCCAGCGATACGCGCAGCCCGGGCGGCATGTCGCGCAGCGACGCGGCGACCGCGTCGAGATTGGTGGTGCCCGCGAGCATCGCGAAGATCAGCACCGACAGCAGCAGCGCGGGTTCGGCGAAAGTCGCGAACGCCATCTCGCGCGAGGCGCCGAGCCCGCCGAAGGCGGTGCCGGCATCGAGTGCGGCCGCGGCCTGCACCACCCGCGCGAGCCCCAGCAGCCCCGCGATCACCAGCAGGTCCGCCGCGCCCGCGAACAGCATCCCGCCGGCGAAGGAGGGCACGAGGGCGGCGGCCGTGCATGTCGCGACCAGCGCCACCGCGGGCGCGGGCCGGAACAGCGGCGTGGCGCTGGTGGCGATCACCGGGCGCTTGGCCAGCAGCCGCAGCAGGTCCCGCCAGGGCTGCCACACCGACGGGCCGCGCCTGCCGAGCAGCCGCGCCTTCACGCTGCGCACCAGCCCGATCAGCAGCGGTGCCGCCGCCAGCATCAGCGCCACGTGCAGGATCTGGGTGAGAATCGCGCCGAGCAGCGTCATTTGTGCTCCCACATCGCGATCAGCGCGAGCAGCAGCACCAGCGTGGCGAAGACAAGGCTCAGCATCTTGCGGATGGTGAAGCCGCGCAGCACGTCCGCCCGGTCGACGATCACGTCCCGCAGCCGCGCCAGCGGGTCGAACACGAAGGTCCAGGCCGGGTCGGTCCACACCGCGTCGTGCCGCGCCGGTCGCGTCTCGCCCGGCTGCGGCATGTCCACATCCTCCCGCGCCGCCACGGCCGCGCCGAACATGCGCCGGATCGGCTGCGCCATGGACCCCGCGCCGTACTGCGCGGCGGGATCGCCGAACGGCAGGTGCGGCGGCGGCGAGATGAAGCCGCATCCCCAGGCCGGACCTTCCACCACGCCCTGCACCGCCCTCCGCCGCATGATCCACGCGACGGCGAGGCCGAACACCACCATCAGCAGCAGCAGGGCGAGCGGCGCGTAGCCGGGCACCTCCGCGGCCGGGCGGACCACCAGCCACTGCGCATTGGCCGCAATACCGCCGCCCACCAGCGCACGCACCGCCGGATCGAGCAGCGCCAGCAGCGGGCCGGGCAGCAGGCCGGTCACCACGCAGAGCACGGCGAGCGCCGCCATGGCGAAGCGCGCGGGCCGCTTCACCTCCTCCGCCCCCGCCGCGCGCGGGGTGCGCGGCCGGCCGAGCAGGGTGACGCCGACCAGCCGCAGCATCGCGGCGGCGGCGAGGGCCACGGCCAGCGCCAGCATCGCCGCGACGATGGCGATCGCGATCTGGAAGGCGAGCAGCCCCACGCGCGGCGCGGCCAGCACCGACTGCAGCAGCAGCCATTCGCCCGCGAACCCGTTCAGCGGCGGCAGCGAGGCCGCCGCGGCCGCACCGATCACCACGGCGGCCGTGGTCCACGGCATGCGCTGCGCGAGGCCGCCGAGCCGGTCCATCACCCGGCTGCCGCCGCCCTTCTGGATCGCGCCCGCGCCGAGGAACAGCAGCGTCTTGATCAGCCCGTGGTTCAGCGCGTGCAGCATCGCCGCCGACAGCGCCAGTGCGGCGACCGTGCCCTGATCGGTGGCGCGGAAGGCGAGCGCGAGGCCGAGGCCCACCGCGATCAGCCCGATATTCTCGACCGTCGAGCAGGCCAGCACGACCTTGGTGTCGGTCTCCAGATTGGCCCGCAGCGCGCCGAGCACGGCGGAGACCGCACCCAGCACCAGCAACGGCGCGGCCCACCAGATCGGCGCGACCGGCCCACAGAGGTCGAACACCAGCCGGATCAGCACGTACAGCGCGACCTTGGTCATCGCGCCCGACATCAGTGCGGAGACATGCGTGGGCGCGGCCGGATGGGCGAGCGGCAGCCACACATGCAGCGGCGCGAGCCCCGCCTTCGATCCCGCCCCCAGCACCGCGAGCGCCATCACCGCCGCCGCCGTCATGCCCGAAGGCGGCGCGGCGCGGATGGACTCGAAGGTGAGGTCCATCCCCGGCGCGGCGAGCAGCCCGAAAGCCGGGATCAGGCAGGCTCCGCCGAGGCCGGCCATGCCGATGTAGAGCACGGCGGCGCGGCGGCTCTCGGGGTCCTCCGGCCGGGCGAGCACCAGCGCCCATGACGCCAGCGACATCAGCTCGAAGCCCAGCAGCAGCGTGAACCCGTCGCCGGCCAGCAGCGTCAGCGCCATGGCGGCGAGGAACAGCGGATAGGGCGTGGCGAGCGCCGCCTCCCGCCCCTTCGCCGGCGGGTCCGCGAGCGCGAAGACCGACGCCGCGGTGCCGGTGGCGAAGACGATCCGCAGGAACCACAGCGACAGCGGATCGACGGCGAGCACCATGCCCGTCCACGGCAAGCCCAGCGGCAGCCGGACCGTGTCCGTCTCGGCCCCGCCGATCAGCCCGGCGAGTGCGACAACGCCGCCCGCCCCGCACAGCAGCGCGGCACCGGCGTGCACGACATCGGCCCGGCGCAGCGCGGCGGCCGGGATCGCAAGCGCCGCAAGCGCGGCAACGATAAGAACAAGGGCAGTCAGCACGCGGCGAGGTCAGGCATCGTGCGGGAGGCTAGCGCCTCGCCGCCGCGCCCGGCCAGATGCGATCACAGGCTTTCCCGCGCGTTATCGGCGCAGGAGCGGTGCCGGAATGACACTTGGGGGCGAAAGCCCGGCGCGTCAGGCTGCCTCGGAGACCACGCTGCGCCGGACCGCGACCGCTTCCAGCGGCACGGCGGCGTAGATGTTCTTGCGCGCCTCGGCGAGGGTGACGCCGCCCAGCCCGGGCAGGACCCGCCGGCCGATCCGCTCGGCGGCCCCCGCGCTGCGCAGCGCGGCCCGCCAGCGCAGGGGCGGGGCATGCAGCGCCTCGTCCCGGCGCTCCACCTCGAACATCGTCGCGGCGAGCAGGCGGGTGAGCTGGCCGCTGGAGTAGGGATGCCCCTGGCCGAAGGGCGTGCTCTCGGCATGCGCCCACAGCCCGCGCCGGTTGGGGGCGACCACCAGCAGCCGCCCGTCGTCCCGCAGCACGCGCCAGACCTCGCGCAGCAGCCGGCGCGCGTTGCCGGCCGTCTCCAGCCCGTGCACCAGCAGCACGCAGTCGAAGGCGAGATCGGGCAGGGGGAGCAGTTCCTCCTCCACCACGACGGTGCGGCCGGCCATGCCGGCAGGCCAGCGCGCGACGGGCAGGGTGGCGGGAACCGCCGCGACGCAGCGTTCGGTCCCGTCGCGCCACAGCCGCAGATAGGGCGCCGCATGGCCGATGCCGAGCACCGAGCGGCCGGACAGGTCCGGCCACAGCGCCGCGATCCGGGCGCGCAGCAGCCGCGCGGCCACCGCCCCGAGGCGGGTCCCGTAGAAGCCCAGCGGCTGCGCGTCGGCCGACATGGGTATCCATATAGCATCGCCGGCCGCGCGTTTCCGGGTCCCCGCGCGCGGTGCTACATGCGCTGCATGCCCCTGACCGTCGAACCCATCCCGAACCTGTCCGACAACTACGCCTGGCTGCTGCGCGACGCGGCGACCGGGACCGTGGCCATCGTCGATCCCGCCGAGGACGCGCCCTGCGCGGCCGCGATCGAGGCGCGGGGCGGACGGCTCGACCTGATCCTGCTGACCCACCACCACCCCGACCATATCGACGGGGTCCCCGGTCTGGTGGCGCGCTACAAGGTCCCGGTGATCGGCGCCGCGGCGGATGCCCACCGGCTGCCGAAGCTCGCCCAGGCGGTGAAGGAGGGCGACACGGTCGCGGTGGGCGAGTCGAAGGCCACCGTGATCGACACGCCCGGCCACACGATCGGCCACATCGCGTATTTCTTCCCCGAGGCGAAGGTCCTGCTCGCGGGCGACACGCTGTTCAGCCTCGGCTGCGGCCGGTTCATCGAGGGCACGGCGGACGATATGTTCGCCTCGCTGCGCAAGTTCGCCGCCCTGCCGCCGGACACGCTGGTCGCCTGCGGCCACGAATACACCGACGCCAACGCCCGCTTCGCGCTGCATGTCGACCCCGACAACAAGGCGCTGCAGGCGCGCGCGGCGGAGGTGAAGGCACAGCGCGCTTCCGGCAAGCCGACCCTGCCGGTACGGCTGGGCGACGAACTGGCCGCGAACCCGTTCCTGCGCGCCCCCGATGTCGCCGCCCTCGCGAAGCTGCGCGAGGGCAAGAATTCCTTCCGCGGATGAGCGGGGCGCTCGACGGCCGCACCGCGCTTGTCACCGGCGGCGGGCGCAACATCGGCCGCGCCATCGCGCTGGCGCTTGCGGCCGAGGGCGCATGGGTCGCGGTGAACGCCCGCACCAACCGCGCGGAGGCCGAGGCGGTCGCGGCCGAGATCGCCGAGCGCGGCGGCCGCAGCCTCGCCGTGCTCGCGGACGTGGCGGACGCGGATGCGGTGGCGCGCATGACCGAGCACGTGCTGTCCGAGTTCGGCGGGCTCGACATCCTGATCAACAACGCCGCCATCCGCGCCGAGGTCCCGTTCGCGGACATGGACTACGCGGCGTGGCGGCGCGTGCTGGATGTCTGCCTGGACGGCGCCTTCCACTGCACCAAGGCCGCGCTGCCGGCGCTGATCGCCTCCGATGCCGGCACTGTGGTCAATATCGGCGGGCTGACCGGCCACGCCGGCGCGGCGGAACGCGCACACGTCATCACGGCCAAGGCCGGGCTCGCCGGCTTCACCCGCGCGCTCGCCAACGACCTCGCCCCGCACGACGTGACGGTGAACCTCGTCGCGCCGGGGATGATGGACACGGTGCGCGCGCCCAGCAGCACGAGCGGCACGCCAAGGCATCACGGCAACCGCACCACCCTGCTCGGCCGCAAGGGCCAGCCCGAGGAAGTGGCCGCGGCCGTCGTGTGGCTCGCAGGACCCGGCGGACGCTTCGTCACCGGGCAGTCCATCCACGTGAACGGCGGCGCCTGGCTCGGGGGCTGAAAGAGCGTGGGGCTGCCCCGAACCCCGGCAGGGCTCTGCCCTGCACCCGCAAGGGGCCACCGGCCCCTTGACCCGGGATTCCTTAAGAGGGCCTTCGGCCAAACCGTTCGGCAGACCCCACCCCCACAACG
>JBBCJT010000020.1:0-7510 GCA_037190665.1 Rhodovastum atsumiense
GAACGTGGTGGCCAGCGCGCACGGGCTGGTCATGATCTTTTTCGTGCTGATGCCGGCGCTGATCGGCGGGTTCGGCAACTGGTTCGTGCCGCTGATGATTGGCGCACCCGACATGGCCTTCCCGCGCCTGAACAATCTGAGCTTCTGGCTTCTCGTCCCGGCCTTCGTGCTGCTGATGGCGAGCCTGTTCGTGGGCGGCGGCGCGGGTGCGGGATGGACGCTGTATCCGCCATTGTCAGCCATGACCTACCAGCCGGGCATGGCGATGGACATGACCTTGTTCGCGCTGCATCTGGCGGGTGCGTCGTCGATCCTGGGCGCGATCAACTTCATCACCACCGTCTTCAACATGCGCGCCCCGGGCATGACCCTGCACAGGATGCCGCTGTTCGCCTGGGCGATGCTGGTGACGGCGTGGATGCTGCTGATGACGGTTCCGGTTCTCGCCGGTGCGATCACGATGGTCATCACGGACCGGAACTTCGGCACCGCCTTCTTCGATCCGCAGGGCGGCGGCGACCCGGTGCTGTACCAGCACCTGTTCTGGTTCTTCGGCCACCCCGAAGTCTACATCATGATCCTGCCGGGCTTCGGCATCATCAGCCACGTGACATCGACGTTCAGCCGCAAGCCGGTGTTCGGCTATCTCGGCATGGTCTACGCGATGGTGGCGATCGGCATCTTGGGGTCGGTGGTCTGGGCGCATCACATGTTCACCTCCGGCATGGGGGTGGATACGCGCGCCTACTTCATGACCGCCTCGATGATCATCGCGGTGCCGACGGGCATCAAGATCTTCTCCTGGCTCGCCACGATGTGGGGTGGATCGATCGACCTGAAGGTCCCGATGCTCTGGGCGATGGGCTTCATCTTCCTGTTCACTGTCGGCGGGGTGACGGGCGTGGTGCTGGCCAATGCCGGCATCGATATGGTGCTGCACAATACCTATTACGTGATCGCGCACTTCCACTATGTGCTGTCGCTTGGATCGGTGTTCGCGATCTTCGCCGGTTTCTACTACTGGCTCGGCAAGATGTCCGGCCATCAGTATCCGGAGTTCTGGGGCAAGGTGCATTTCTGGATGACCTTCGTCGGCGTGAACATCGCCTTCTTCCCGATGCACTTCCTCGGGCTTGCGGGCATGCCGCGCCGCTATCCGGACTATCCGGACGCCTTCGCCGGCTGGAACTTCGTCTCGTCGATCGGCGCCTATATCGCGGGCGCGTCCTTCCTCGTGTTCCTCTATGTCTGCTTCCGCACCTTCACCAACCGCGAGCCCGTGCCCGCGAACCCATGGGGTGAGGGGGCGACCACGCTGGAGTGGGCCGTATCCTCGCCACCGCCGACGCATACATTCGAAGAACTGCCGCGTCTTCGATAGGGATCGGAGGGTATGCAGCCGACAGTGGGGGAAGGCAGGATTCCGGTGGACAGGAAGGAAACGCCCTTCACGGGTCCCGACATCCTCCGCACGGCCGCGGACCGGACTGCGGCGCGGCAAGCCTTCGCACTGGCCATCGTGATCGAGGCCCAGGGCTCCACATCCGCGCGCGCGGGGGCGAAGGCGCTTTTCAGCGGAGAGGGCAGGGTGTTGGCGGGATGGGTCGGCGGGGGGTGCGCCGAGTCCACTGTCGCCCATGCCGCGATCGAATGCCTGGAGACGGACACGCCACGGATCGTCGATGTCGATCTGGACGACGAGGTCCTCGGCGCCGGCATGCCCTGCGGCGGGCGGATGCGTGTCTATGTCGAGCCTGTCCGTCCCCGTCCGAGGCTCTGGATCCTCGGCCACGGAAGGCTGGCGGAATGCCTGTGCCACCTCGGGGCGCTGATGTCCTTCGATGTGATCGTGGATGATGTCGTGGCATCGCCCGACCGCTATCCCGATGCATCGCGCGTCATCACTGATGACGACGACTATGATGCGCTTTCGCCGGACCCAACCGATTTCGTCGTCATCGCGACCCAGCAACGGGGCGATCATGAGTCGTTGCGCCGGGTTCTGACCAGCGATGTCGGCTACATCGCACTGATCGCGAGCCGGAAGCGCGCGGGCTTAGTGATGGCGTACCTGCGCGAGGCCGGCTTCGAC
Source organism: Rhodovastum atsumiense (assembly GCA_037190665.1). Lineage (GTDB taxonomy): Bacteria > Pseudomonadota > Alphaproteobacteria > Acetobacterales > Acetobacteraceae > JBBCJT01. The sequence continues at coordinate 2,093 of JBBCJT010000020.1, forward strand.
GACCGCGCGCTCGACCGCATCCGCACGCCCGCGGGCATTGCGATCGGCGCGCACACGCCGGAGGAGATCGCGCTGTCGATCATCGGCGAGGTCGTGCGCGTCCGGCGCGGCCGGGTTGCGCCGCAGCGCGCATCCGGCAATGTCGTGCGGATCGAACCCGCTGTGCAGGCCGGGGACTCACGAATATCCGCCGTGCGGCCTCAACCGGACAAAGACGCATTGCACGCGAAGGCACGATGACTGGCGGTGATGACACCTTGCCAAGGGAATATGCGTCCCCCGCGTGCTACATGCACGAGGTGGATCCCGCATATTTCGGACTGGCCCCTCCCGACCCGGTACCCGGACCCGAGCTCATGCGATGGCGCAAGGCCGAGCGGGAACGGCTGATCGCCGCCCGGCTGGCGCTGAGCGCGGAGGAACGCGCCGGCCATACGCGCCGCATAGTGGAAGGGCTTGATGCGCTCGTGGGCGATCCGGCGGGCATCATCATCAGCGCATACTGGCCGTTTCGGGGCGAACCGGATCTGCGGCCGTGGCTCAGGAACCTTCGCGACCGCGGCGCGCGGGTCGCCCTGCCGGTCGTGGTCGCGAAGAAGACGCCGCTGATCTTTCGCCTCTGGGAGAAGGGGGGGAGGCTGGAACACGGGGTGTGGAACATCCCGGTTCCAGCCGAAGGCGATGCTGTCGCGCCGCACATCGTCATCGCGCCGGTGGTGGGGTTCGACGGGGCTCGCTACCGGCTTGGCTATGGCGGCGGCTTCTTCGACCGGACCCTGGCGACACTGCCTGCATCCACACTCGCCATCGGGGTCGGCTATTCACAGGCCCGGATGCCCACCATCCACCCTCAGCCGTTTGACATCCCCATGCGCCATGTCGTGACGGAGTGCGGCACTACCAGCGCACCATGACGCCGGCGGGGGCCCTCAGCGTGCCAGGAAATCCGTAACGAGGACATTGTCCCGCGCGCCCCGGATGTCTTCCGGTGCTCCGAAGGCCTCGATACGTCCTGACGCCATCACCGCCACCCGATCGGCCAGCGCGAACGCCTCGGCCTGATCGTGCGTCACGAACAGCGTGGTCAGCCGAAGGCGGTCGTGCAGGGACCGCAGCCAGATCCGCAGCTCCTCCCGCACCTTCGCATCCAGCGCCCCGAACGGTTCATCCAGCAGCAGCACCGTCGGCTCGATGGCGAGCGCGCGGGCGAGCGCCACGCGCTGGCGCTGCCCACCCGAGATCTGGTCCGGATATCGCCGCTCCAGCTCCGGGATGCGGACGAGCGCGAGCAGCTCCCGCACGCGCCGCGTGATCTCGGCGCCGGTCGGGCGGTGCGGGCGCGGCCGCACGCGCAGGCCGAAGGCGACATTCTCGAACACGGTCATGTGCCGGAACAGCGCATAGTGCTGGAACACGAAGCCGATGTTGCGCTGGCGGGCCGGCACGGCCGACATGTCGCGGCCCCCGATCAGGATCGTGCCCGTGTCGGGGAATTCGAGGCCGCCGATCGTGCGCAGCAGCGTCGTCTTGCCGGAGCCGGAAGGGCCCAGCAGCGCGACGAAGGATCCGGTGGGCACCGTGAGATCCACGGCATCCAGCGCCGTCACGGGGCCGAAGCGGCGGGTGAGGTCCCTGACCTCGATGCTCATGCGGGGGGGCTCCTCCGCTGCGTATGCGCTTCCAGAATGCCTTTCACCGCCAGCGTCACGAGCGCGAGGAGCGCGAGAAGTGCCGCCACCGCGAAGGCGCCCGCGATCTGGTACTCATTGTACAGGATCTCGATGTGCAGCGGCATCGTGTTGGTCTCCCCGCGCACATGCCCGGACACCACGGAGACCGCGCCGAACTCGCCCATCGCGCGCGCATTGCACAGCAGCACGCCGGACAGCAGCGCCCAGCGGATGTTGGGTAGGGTCACGCGGCGGAATACCTGCCAGCCGGATGCCCCGAGGGTGATGGCCGCTTCCTCCTCGTCCCGGCCCTGCTCCTGCATCAGCGGAATCAGTTCGCGTGCGACGAAGGGAAAGGTCACGAACAGCGTTGCGAGCACGAGGCCGGGCAAGGCGAAGACGATCTGGATGTCGTGGGCCTGCAACCACGCGCCGAACCAGCCATGCGCCCCGAAGAGGAGGATGAACACCAGCCCGGCGATGACCGGCGAGACGGAGAAGGGAAGCTCGATCAGGGCGACGATGGTCGCGCGGCCGGGGAAGTCGAACTTCGCGATCGCCCAGGCCGCCGCCGTGCCGCAGATGGTGTTGATCGGCACCACGATCGCCGCGACAAGCAGCGTCAGGCGTATTGCCGCGAGCGCGTCCGGATCGGTGATCGCATCCCGCGCCACGTCCCATCCGCGGCGTAGCGCTTCCGCGAACACCACCATCAGCGGCAGCAGAAGGAACACGGACAGCACGGCGATCGCCGCGACGATCAGCGCGCCGCGCACCCAGCCCGGCTCCTGGGTCGCGCCGATCATGCGACACCCCGGCGCAGGCTGCGCGACAGCAGGCCGAGCGCGAGCAGCACCGCGAAGGAGAGCACCAGCATCGCGAGGCCGATGGCTGCCGCGCCCGCGTAGTCGAACTCCTCCAGCCGCACCACGATCAGCAGCGGCGCGATCTCGCTGATCATCGGCATGTTGCCGGCGATGAAGATGACAGAGCCGTATTCGCCCACGGCGCGGGCGAAAGCGAGACCGAAGCCGGCGATCAGCGCGGGCGCGAACGCAGGCAGCAACACACGGCGGAATGTGGCCCACCGTCCCGCGCCGAGCGTGGCCGCGGCTTCCTCCGCATCGCGCGGCAGGTCGCGCAGCACCGGCTCCAGCGTCCGGACGATGAAAGGCAGGCCCACGAAGGCCAGCGCGACGACGATCCCGCCGGGGTTATAGGCAAGGCTGATGCCGAGCGGCTTCAGCAGCCCGCCAAGCCAGCCGTTCTCGGTATAGAGCGCGGTGAGCGAGATGCCCGCGACCGCGGTCGGCAGGGCGAAGGGCAGGTCGATCATGGCATCGGCCACGCCGCGTCCCGGAAAGCGGTAGCGCACCAGTACCCAGGTGACGAGCAGGCCGAGCGGTATGTCGATCACCGCGGCGAGCAGCGCAGCACCGAAGGATACGCGGAGCGCGGCGAGCGTGCGGGCGGAGGTGACAGCCGCCCACACGCCATCGATGCCAAGCTCCCACGGCCGCAGGGCAAGGGCCATCAGCGGGACCAGCACCACGATGGCGAGCCATAGCAGCGTGATCCCCATGGTGAGGGAAAAGCCGGGCAATGCGCTCCGGCGTCTGGTCAGACCGAGCGGGAGCGCGGCGGCCGTCATCGTCCCGGCGTGTAGATGCGGTCGAACACGCCGCCATCGCTGAAATGCACCGACTGCGCCTTCTGCCAGCCGCCGAAGACGTCATCCACGGTGATCAGCTCGATGTGTGGAAAAGTCGCGGCGTGTGCGGCCAGCGCCGCGGCGTCGCGCGGGCGATAGAAATGCCGCGCCGCGAGGTCCTGCGCTTCCTTCGTGTAGAGGAACTGCAGGTAGGCTTCCGCCACCGCGCGCGTTCCGCGCCTGTCCACATTGGCATCGACGACAGCGACCGATGGTTCGGCGAGGATGGACAGCTGTGGATAGATGATATCGAACTTCTCGGCGCCGAATTCCTTCAGCGCCAGATGGGCTTCGTTCTCCCACGCCAGCAGCACGTCGCCCTGGTTCCGCTGCGCGAACGTCACCGTCGATCCTCGTGCCGCGGTATCGAGCACCGGCACGTTGCGCAGGATGCGGCGCAGCAGATCCTCGGCCGTCGCGTCCGATCCGCCCGGCTGGCGCAGGGCCCAGGCCCAGGCCGCGAGATAGTTCCATCGTGCTCCGCCGGATGTCTTCGGGTTGGGGGTGATCACCGAGACGTCCGGCTTGCCGAGGTCGCCCCAGTTTCGCAACCCCTTCGGATTGCCCTTCCGGACGAGAAAGACAATGGTCGAGGTATAGGGCGCGCTGTTCTGGGGCAGGCGCGTCTGCCAGTCCCGCGCGATCAGCCCCCGTTGCGCGATGATATCGATGTCATAGGCGAGGGCGAGGGTGACGACATCGGCGGCGAGACCGTCGATGACGGCGCGTGCCTGCCGCCCCGACCCGCCATGCGACGCGCGGACACGGATCGTCTGCCCGCTCTGCGCCTGCCAGTGCCGGGTGAACAGGGCGTTGAAATCACGGTAGAATTCCCGTGTGGGATCGTAAGAAACGTTGAGCAGTTGCCCCGCGTCCTGGGCGTGCGCGGCCGGTGCGGCCAGAAGCGCGATGGAAGCGGCGGCGAGATACCGACGGGAGAGCTTCATGGGGGGATGCTCCTGTACGCGACTATAGCGCGGGATGGGGAACGGGAGTGGTTTCTTCAAGCCATCGTCCGTAACGAACCAGATCGATGGTTTCCTGCGTGACGAGTGCCGGCGGCGCCCCGCTTTCGCGCAGCGTGCGACGCAGCCGGGCAACCTGTTGCAGCCGGCCGGACCATTCGCTGCCGAACCGGTCCGCGAGCCATGCGCGCAGCATCGCCGCGAGGGCGGGGCTCTGGCCGCCGGTGGATGCGGTCAGCAGAAGATCGCCGCGCCGGACCATCGCCGGCATATGGAAGTCGCATAACGCTGGCATGTCTTCTGCATTCACGATCAACCGATGCGCGCGGCCGACCGCGACGAGGCGCGCGGACGTATATTCATCGAGGCCGGCGACAAACAGCAGCCGGTGTGCGGCGATCTCGTGATCCTCCGGCAGGCGCCCGCGCAGGCGCGATCCCGCCACGGCGGCGAGGTCGGCGTCCGGATGAGGCGCATAGACGTCCACCAGCGCGCCTGCGTCTTCGAGCAGGGCAAGACGCTTGCGCAGGGCGTTCCCTCCGCCGGCCAGCAGCACGGGTACGCGGGCGAGGTTGAGGACGATCGGCAGCATCGCCGCTAGCCTCTCGCCGGCAGCGAGGGACCGGCGGTCAGGCGGCTCCGGGTGGGGAAGGGAGCGGCAGCGGGTCGATAGGACATGGCGGCCTCCGGGCAGGGATGGGGTCGGCGCGGCGCGCTGCGCGACATCGCTCCCTCGGACGGCGGCTTGCCTCAGAGCGCATCCACGGTCTCGGCGGGTGCGGCGATGAGGAGGTGGTCGAGCGCGTCGTATCCCTGGCGCGTCGCCCAGTCGCCGAACCCTTCGCCCGGGTGCCGCGTGTGCGACCAGGCGACGAACAGCGGTTCCAGCGTGTTTGCGATCTCCCGTTCGGGCACGCGGTCGCGCAACTTGAAGGAGAGCCGGGTGCCTTCGAAATCGCCGCCGACGAACAATGCGTAGTGGCCGGGCAAGCGGCCGACGACGCCGACATCGCCGCCATACGGCCGCGCGCATCCGTTCGGGCAGCCGGTGATGCGGAAGCTGATGCGCTCC
>JBBCJT010000021.1:0-21013 GCA_037190665.1 Rhodovastum atsumiense
ACCGAGTTCTCCGCCGATTCGGAGGAGAAGCGCCCCACCGTCCAGATCGGCGACCCGTTCACCGAGAAGCTGCTGATCGAGGCCTGCATGGAGCTGATGGCGACCGACGCCATCGTCGCCATCCAGGACATGGGCGCGGCCGGCCTCACCTCCTCCTCGGTGGAGATGGCGGGCAAGGGCGGCATGGGCATCGAGCTCGACCTCGACGCCGTGCCCCAGCGCGAGACGGAGATGACCGCTTACGAGATGATGCTGTCGGAAAGCCAGGAGCGGATGCTCATGGTGCTGCACCCCGACAGGACCGAACTGGCCCGCGGCATCTTCGAGAAGTGGGAGCTGGATTTCGCCATCGTCGGCCGCCTCACCGACACCGGCCGCATCGTCATCCGCCACAAGGGGGTGATCGAGGCGGACATTCCGCTCGACCCGCTCAGCGAGCAGGCCCCGCTCTACCGCCGTCCCACCGCCGAGACGCCGAAGCAGCCGGTGATCGACCCGCCGGCCGATCCGCTGGGCCTGGGCGATGCGCTGCTGAAGCTGATCGGCTGCCCCGACCTCGCCTCGCGCGCCTGGATCTGGGACCAGTACGACTCCACCGTGCTCGGCCAGACCGTGAAACGCCCCGGCGCCGCGGATGCCGCCGTGGTGAAGATCGAGGGCCATTCCCGCGCGCTCGCGCTGACCACCGACTGCACGCCACGCTACTGCGCCGCCGACCCCGAGGAGGGCGGCAAGCAGGCGGTGGCCGAGGCGTGGCGCAACATCACCGCCGTGGGCGGCCGGCCGCTCGCGATCACCGACAACATGAATTTCGGCAACCCGCAGAAGCCGGAGATCATGGGCCAGTTCGCCGCCGCCGTGCGGGGGATGCGCGAGGCCTGCCTCACGCTCGATTTCCCGGTCGTGAGCGGCAATGTCAGCCTCTACAACGAGACCGAGGGCAAGGGCATCCTGCCCACCCCCGCGATCGGCGGCGTCGGTGTGCTGGAAGATGCCTCGGCCGCCATCGGCATCTCGCTGCGCCCGGGGCTCGAGCTGATCGTCATCGGCGACACGCGCGGCTGGCTCGGCCAGTCCCTCTGGCTGCGCGAGGTCGCCGGCCGCGAGGATGGCGCCCCGCCCCCGGTCGACCTGCGCGCGGAGCGCAAGAACGGCGATTTCGTCCGCGCCGAGATCCTCGCCGGCCGTGTCGCCGCCTGCCACGACGTCGCCGATGGCGGGTTGCTGGTGGCGGTGGCGGAGATGGCGATGGCCGGCCGCACGGGTGTGCAACTCACCCCCGGACCGGACAACATCCGCTCCCACGCCTGGTGGTTCGGGGAGGATCAGTCCCGCTACGTGCTTGCCGTCACGCCGGACGCCGCCGGCCCGCTGCTCGACCGCGCCGCCAAGATCGGCGTGCCCATCGAGCATATCGGCCGCACCGGCGGCGCCACGCTGATGCTGCCGGACGGTGCGGCGATCCCGGTCGCGGACCTCGTTGACGCGAACGAGGCCTTCTTCCGCGGCTGGATGACGGCGTGAACGCATCGCTGGCGGCATCTGCCGCCCGGCTGCTGACCCTGCCGCGCCCGGTGTCGGGCACGCTGATGGCCGTGGAGGCGGAGATCGGCCAGGGGCTCGACCCCACCGAGGCCGTGGCGCTGGCGCGGGACGAGGTGCTCGGCTGGCTTGCCGACGCGCGCGGGGAGGCCCTGCCCGAAACCGCCTGGGACGGGGAGGTGTTCCATCTCGACCGCGACGGGACCGCGCTGGACGTGGTCGCCGGCGCCGCGCCGCCGTCGTGGCTGTGCCGCCTGCGGGAGGCGACGGGCGACAGCGGCGCCGAATCCCTCCTCGACATCGCCGTGCTGGTGGATGGCGGCCGCGCCGTGCTGCTCTCCCAGAGCGCCTGGTCCGCCGTGCACGGCGCGGACACCCCCGCCCCCGCCCTGCCGGAGGCGATCCGCCGCATCGCCGCTCGCATCGGGCTGACGGCGGATGGAAGGCGGCTGCTGCCTGTGGCGTGGCGCCTGCGGGAGGATGCCGACCTCGCCGCCTTGCTGGCGCTGATGGACTCGCCCGCACGCCGCCTGCCGCTCGCGGTGCTGTCGGAAGCCTCGCCCGAAGGCGGCGGCACGCTGGTGGACCCCGACGCGGCGGCGGCCGCGCTGCTCGGGCTCGCCCACGTCGTCGCCATCCCCTACGAGCTGGCGCAGGAACTGACGCGGCGCGCCGGCAAGGAATGGTCCGTGTTCGGCGGCGCCGCGCGGCTCTACCGCCCCGGGCTGGACCGCTATGCCGGCGCCTACCGCCGCCACCCGCTGCTGCTGCAAGCAACCTTCCCCGGCGCGACCGGCCCCGCCGACGCGCTGGACGCGCTGCTGCGACTCGCGGCGGCGGCCAGCCTTTCGGGCGGCTCCGTCCGGGCGGCGCTGGCCGAGCTGCGCGGGCGGCTTACCGGCAGCGGCCTGCCCGGCCGCCTCGCCCGCGCCGCCTCGGATGGCGAGCGGATCGCGCTGCTGGAAGCGGAGGTCCGCCGGCTGCGCCAGCGCATCGAGGAGGCGCGGAGCCTCGCCGCCCTCCACGAGGCACGCGTGCGCATGCTGGACGATTCGGCCGAGACGAGCGCGCTGGAGGCGCAGGCGCTGCGGGCGCGGCTGCGCTCCATCGCCGGCAAGCTGCGCGTCGCGGATGGGCTGCACAACCAGCAGGGGGGCCTGGTCCACCACGCCGGCCGCCCCGCGGAATTTGCCGCGCGCTACGCCGGCCAGGTCGAATTCTCGCCCGCCGCCCGCGCGGCGCTCGCCGAAGCGATGAATGCCGACCGGCTGCGCGAGTGCCTCGATACGCTGGCGAACGACCGCGACCGATCCGACCTGCCCGCCGTCCTGCGGCAGCTCGGCGCCGAGCACCGCGACGGCCTGACGGTGCTGCGGGAGGCGAGCGCGACGGGCGGCCCGCTCGCGGTCGCGCACGCCTGGGACCCCACCGCCGAGACGCTGGTCGTGACCGATATCCACCCCGTTTGACAGCGGCCACCGCCACCCACATATCCTCAGTCATGCCGATGGCCGCCAGCGAGATCGAGGCCCTGATCAGGGCCGCCCTGCCCGATGCGACCGTGACCGTCGAGGACCTGCGGGGGGACGGCGATCACTACGCCGCCACCGTGGTCAGCGAGGCCTTTCGCGGCAAATCCCGGGTGCAGCAGCACCAGATCGTCTATGCCGCGCTGCAGGGTCGCATGGGGGGCGTGCTGCACGCCCTCGCGCTGCAGACCTCGCCGCCGGCGTGACACCAGCCCAAGGACCTACACCATGAGCAATCCGGTCTTCGACCGCATCCAGCAGGACATCACGGCGAACCCGGTCATGCTGTACATGAAGGGCAACGCGATGTTCCCGCAGTGCGGCTTCTCCGCGCGCGTGGTGCAGATCCTCAGCCATGTCGGCGTGCCCTTCCAGACGGCGAACGTGCTGGAGGACCCGGAACTGCGCGAGGGCATCAAGCAGTTCACCAACTGGCCGACCGTCCCGCAGCTTTACGTCGCGGGCGAGTTCGTGGGCGGCTGCGACATCGTGACCGAGATGTTCCAGTCCGGCGAACTCGAGACGCTGCTCAAGGAAAAGGGCATCGCCTTCAAGACCCCCGCGGCCTGAGCCGCGGCCCCGGGCGGAGCGGATGCGGATCGGCGTCGTCACGCCGGCCTACGACGTCGCGCCCTGGATCGCCACCGCCATCGGATCCGTCCGCGATCAGACCCATGCCGACTGGCGCATGGTGGTGGTCGATGACGGATCGCGCGACGGCACGGCGGAGATCGTCGCAGGCATCGCGGACGACCGGCTGACACTGCTGCGGCAGGCGAATGCCGGCGTCTCCGCCGCGCGCAACCGCGGCATCGAGGCCGTCGCCGGCTGTGATGCAGTGCTGTTCCTCGATGCGGACGACTGGCTCGCGCCCGATGCTCTGGCGCGCCTCGCGGCGACGCTGGCAGATACGCCCGACGCGGTCGCCGTCTATGGCGGGTTCGCCTTCGTTCCCGAAGCGGCGCAGCCGGGCGATCCGCCAGTGCGGGTGAAATCCGGCCCCTTCCCCGAGGGCGATATCCTCCGCCGCCTGCTGGTCGAGAATCTGTTCGCCAATGGCGGGCACATGCTGCTGCGCGCTGATGCGATCGCGCGCGCGGGCGTCTTCCGCGCCGACATCCGCTTCGGCGAGGACTGGGAGTACTGGATCCGCCTCGCCCTGCTCGGCCCGTTCGCGGTGGTGCCCGGCGAGGTGCCGCTGCTGTACGTGCGCCAGCGTTCCACCGGCGCCTATCTGCGCATGGCGACCGATCCGGACGCCTTCCGCCCCGCCATGGCGGCGATCTTCGACAACCCCTCGGTCCGCGCCGCTCTGGGACGCGATGCGGAGGGCGTGCGGCGGCGCACCGAGGCGGAGAACGACTGGATCATGGGCCGCGAGCTGATCCGCCACGGCCGCACCGCCGAAGGCCGCACCCGCCTCGCCCGCAGCCTGCGCGCCGCACCGTCGCCCAAGCGCGCGCTGCTGCTCGCGGCCGCCATCGCCCAGCCGATGCTGCCGGCCGCGCTTCACGGCCCGTTCCGGCGCTACGGGTGAAGGGACCGGTGCGCCGAACGTGCAGCGCATCACCTTCGATTGCGGGATGCTGAAGCACCCGCGATGTGCCGCTCCAACGTTCAACAGCATGCCCCCGGCGACAGCGACCGCCAGCGGTGGATTCTGCCGAAATCCCGCGGGAATCGCGTGAACTATGCCTGCCGCGCCTTGCTAGGCTCGTCCTCGCGCGAATGAAGAACAGGCAGATGCGGGCCGTCTCGACAAAGAGACTCGACAGCTACCAGCTCAAGATCCAGCCCATGACGCTGGCGGATATTCCGAGGCTTCATGAGCTGTCGATCTCCGTCGGCTGGCCGCACCGGCCGGAGGACTGGGCGCTCTCCATCCAGCTCGGCCAGGGCATCTTCGCCGCCGACGAGATCGGCCGCGTTGTCGGCTCCGCCATGTGGTTCGCGGCCGGCGAGGACCTCGCCGTGATCGGCATGGTGATCATCACGCCGCGCCTTCAGGAGCACGGCGCCGGCCGCTGGATGATGGGTCATATCCTCGAGGCGACGGCGGGCCGCGACATGGTGCTCAATTCCACACGCGCCGCGTTCAAGCTCTACCAGTCGCTCGGCTTCCTGGCCGGGCTGACGGTCTGGCAGCATCAGGGCGTCGCCGTCCGCGCGCCTTCCGTGCCCCCCGGCGCGCGGAAGATGCGCCCGGCGGACGAGGCGGCGATCCGTGCGCTCGACGCCGCCGCCTTCTCGGCCGAACGGCGCGCGCTGTTCGACCAGTTGATCCCGATGTCGGACGGCACGGTGATCGAACGGGGCGGCGAGATCACGGGGTTCGCCCTGTGCCGGCGGTTCGGGCGCGGCCGCGTGATCGGGCCGGTCGTCGCGGCCAGCCAGGAGGATGCGGTCGCGCTGGTCGCGCCGCATGTCGCCGCCCATGCCGGCACTTTCCTGCGGCTCGACACGCGGGAGGCCGAGGGGCCGTTGCGCGAATACCTCATCGCCTCGGGCATCCGCTTCTTCGACACCGTGACGACCATGTCGAAGGGCGGCGAGCGGCGATATCCTGCCCGGCCGCACATCTACGCGCTGGCCACCCACTCGTTCAGCTAGAGCCCGGTCCTCTCAGAAGTCCGAGACCTTCCCCCAGGCCGACCGATCGAGGCGCGCGGGGTGATACGGCTTCGGATCGACGATCGGTGCCGCGCCCGTGATGACGTCCGCGATCAGATGGCCTGCGCCGGGACCGATGCCGAAGCCGTGGCCGCTGAAACCCGCCGCGAGGATCAGGCCCGGCACCGGCGTCTCGCCGATCGCCGGCACGCCGTCGGGCGTTGAATCGATGTAGCCCGCCCATTCGGCCGTCACGGGGACGGAGGCGATCGAAGGCAGCAGTTCACGGGCGCGGCGCAGCGTTTCGCGGATCATCCGCGCATCGGGCTTCGGGTCGAGGATACGCATCCGCTCCATCGGCGTCGGCCGGTCGAGCCGCCAGCGGCGGAGCGTCTCGTGGCCGGACCGCCAGCCCTCCAGCCCACCCGGCGCGAGAGACCGGAAGCGCCGCGCGAACATTGGCAGGAAGTAGCGCGCGAAGCGGAGCTGCTGTGGCGTCGGATCGACGCGGGCGTTGCCGGAGACCGCGAGCGTATAGCCGCCATCGCCGCGCCGCGTGACGGAGACGCGGGCCGTGTGCAGCGCATCCGGCCCCTCGGCGCCGGGACCGACCGCCAAAATCGAGGAGCGCACGGCCGCCTGCGGAAAGCGGATGCCGAGCTGGCGGCAGAAGGATGACGCCCAGGCCCCGCCCGCCATCACCACCGTCCTCGTCCGGATCGTCCCGTGCTCGGTGATCACGCCGGCGACGCGCCCGGCTTCCAGTTCCAGCCCGCGCGCCGCGCAGGACTGATGGACGCTACCGCCGAACTTCCCGACACCCAGCGCGATCACCGGCGCGGCCCGCGCCGGATCCGCTATGCCGTCGCTTGGCGAGAACACGCCGCCCCTCCAGCCGCGCCCGCTGGCGCGACCCCGCTCCGTCGCCTCGGCGGCGGAAAGCACGTGGCTCGTCACGCCCTGCGTCTTCGCGAAGTCGCACCAGCGTGCCCAGCCGGCGATCTCGGCCTCGTCGTTGGAGAGGTAGAGCAGACCGCAGCGGTGGAAGCCGACGGACTCGCCGATCTCGCCCGCGAGCGCATCCCACAGCGCAAGGCTCCGGGTCGCCATCGGCAGCTCGCGCGCATCCCGGTTCTGCTGACGGCACCAGCCCCAGTTGCGGCTCGACTGCTCGGCGCCGATGCGTCCCTTCTCCACGAGCGCGACCTTCACGCCGCGCCGGGCGAGGTAGTAGGCGGCCGACACCCCGACGATGCCGCCCCCGATGACCACCACGTCGGCCGTCACGGGCAGGGTCGTACCTGTCTGGATGTGCAGCAGCGGCGCGGACATGGCGGACCTTTCTGTCCTGCCCAGAGTAGCGCCCGTGCGGCGAGGTTTGTGCTGGCCGCGGCTTCCGCGCGGCATATCCTGCTGTCCGGCCGCCCTGCCGCAAAGCCTTATGCCAGTTGGCTTTCTCCACTGCCCCGGCGGGGGGATCGGCGCGGCGCCGTTGAGCAGTCCGGCAGCCTCCGCCTATGTTCCGCCATCCGGAAGGTGCGGCCCGTGAAGCTCGATCGTATCGACATCCGAATTCTGCACGAACTCCAGCAGAACTGCCGCATCACCAACGTCGAACTCGCCGAGCGGGTGCATCTGTCGCCCAGCCCCTGCCTCATGCGGGTCAAGAAACTCCAGCGCGCGGGCTACATCACCGGCTACTCGGCGCAGATCGATATCTCCAAGCTCGGCCAGACGCTGACGGTCTTCACCGAGATCACGCTGAAGAACCATCGGCTGGCCGATTTCACGCGCTTCCAGCAGGCCGTCGAGAAGATCGACGAGGTCGTGGAGTGCCATCTGATCTCGGGCGGGTACGACTACCTGCTCAAGTTCGTCACCGGCGGCATTTCGGACTATCAGACGCTTATGGAACGGCTGACCGATTCCGATATCGGGATCGACAAGTATTTCAGCTTCATCGTGATGAAGTCGCCCTTCATCAAGGCGCACCTGCCGCTCAAGAGCCTGTTCCCGCTCTGAGCGGCGCGCGCCTCAACGCTGCAGCAGCGCGCGGCCGAGTTCCGGATCGCTGGTGACGCTGTCGAGCCAACCGGTGTCGAGCTTCGGCACGGAGGCAAAGAGCAGCTTCGAATAAGGATCCTCCGCACCCTCCGGCAGTCGGGCCGCCGGAAGGGTCTCCACCACCTCGCCGCCGTACATGACCATCACCTCGTCGCAGATTGCCTGCACGGTCGAGAGATCATGGCTGATGAAGAGGTAGGAGAGGTCCAGCTCCCGCTGCAGTTCCTTGAGCAGGTCGATGACGGCGGCCGCGACCACGGTATCGAGCGCCGATGTGACCTCGTCGCAGAGCACGATCTCGGGTTCGGCGGCGAGCGCGCGCGCGAGGTTCACGCGCTGCTTCTGTCCGCCTGAAAGCTCCCCCGGCAGACGGAAACGCATCGCCGCGGGCAGGCGCACCATGTCGAGGAGTTCGACGACGCGGGCATCGCGCGCGGCACCCTGCGTGCCGTGATAGAAGGTCAGCGGACGGCCGACGATATCGCCCACCGAGCGCGACGGATTGAGCGCGGTGTCGGCAAGCTGGAAGACGATCTGCATGCGGCGCAGATCGTCCTTGCTGCGTTCCCGCACCGCGCGGGGCAGTTCCCTGCCATCCAGCACGATGCTGCCCGAGGCGGGCGGCAACAGGCCGGCGATCGCCCGCGCGAGCGTCGATTTCCCGGACCCCGACTCACCGATCACGCCGAGATTCCTGCCCTTCTCGAGGACGCAACTCACGGCGTTCAGCGCGATCTTCGCGGGCCGGCCATCGCGGCCGACCGGGCCGTAGCCTGCAACCACGTCCCTGACCACAAGTGCCCGCTGCGGCCCCTCCTCCTCGGGCGGGCGCACCGAGGCGTAGGGCACCGCGTGGAAGGCGGCCAGAAGCTCGCGCGTGTAGGGGTGCTTGCCGTGATGGATGATGGCGTCGGTCGCGCCCTCCTCCTGGATCTCGCCGTCCTTCAGCACGATGATCCGGTCGGCGATCTGCGCCACGACCGCGAGGTCATGCGAGACATAGACGCCTGCCATGCCGCCCGCCTTCATCACCGACTTGAAGGCGCGCAGCACCTCGATCTGCGTCGTCACGTCGAGCGCGGTGGTCGGCTCATCGAAGATCACCAGCTTCGGGCCGCCGATCAGCGCCATGGCGGCGGAGAGCCGCTGAAGCTGGCCACCGGACACCTGATGCGGATACCGGCTGCCGATCGTCTCCGGACTGGGCAGGGCCAGCGCGCGGAACAGTTCGATCGCCTTGGCCCGCGCGGCATCCATCGGCATCAGGTCGTGGATGCGCGCGACCTCGATGACCTGATCCATCAGCCGCTTGGCCGGGTTGAAGGCAGCGGCCGCACTCTGCGGGACGTAGGCGACCTCGGTGCCCCTGATGCGGGCGCGCTCGGCCTCCGCCAGCTTTGCCATGTCGCGGCCGGCAAGGTTCACCTGGCCCGACGCGATGAAGCAGCCCGGCCGGGCGTAGCCCATCAGCGTCAGCGCGATGGTCGTCTTGCCGGACCCGCTTTCGCCGATCAGCGCGACTATCTCGCCATCGGCGATGTCGAAGCTGACGCCCTTGATGATCTCGACATTGCGGCCGGAGTCGGTGACGGCGCCGACCTTCAGGTCGCGGATCTCGACGATGTTCGTCATCACTCGCTCCTGTCCCGGATCCTGACGGGCAGATTGTCGATCAGGAGGTTCACGCTGATCGTCAGCGTCGCGATGGCGATCGACGGCATGATCACGGCGGGTGCTCCGAACGGCAGGCCGCCGATGTTCTCCCGCACGAGGCTGCCCCAGTCCGCATCCGGCGGCTGCACGCCGAGGCCGAGGAAGGACAGGCCCGACAGCAGCAGCACGATGAACACGAAGCGCAGGCCGAAATCGGCGAGCACGGGGCCGAGGATGTTCGGCAGGATCTCCTGCCGGATGAGATAGGGCGTCCGCTCGCCACGGGCGCGCGCGACCGTCACGTAGTCCATGGTGTTGATGTTGACGGCGAGCGCACGGGCGAAGCGGTAGGACCCGGGCGTGTAGATCACCGCCAGAAGCCCGACGAGCACGGGGATCGAGGCGCCGAGGCCGGCGACGATGACGAGGCCGAACAGCTTCGACGGGATCGAGTTCAGCGCATCGAGGAATCGGCTGAGCGCCGCATCGAACCATCCCCCCGTCACCGCCGCCGTCATTCCCAGCACCACGCCGGCGAAGCAGGCAAGCGCGACGGCCGCGAGCGAGATGCCGACCGTGTATCGCGTGCCCATGAGGATGCGGGAGAAGATGTCGCGGCCGAGATAGTCGGTGCCGAACCAAAAGGTCGCCGACATGGGGCCGAAGAAGTCGAGATCGACGATCTCGCCCGGCGGATACGGCGTCAGCCACGGGCCGAACAGGGCGATCACCGCCCAGAACAGCAAGACCGCGAACGCCGCGATGCCGACCGCGTTGACGCGGTAGCCCAGCCGCCGCGACGTCCGGACCGGGGGGGCGGTCACTTGCGCAGCCTCGGGTTGGAGAGGATGGCGATGACATCGGCGGCTGTGACGAGCGCGAGGTAGCCGACGCAGAAGATCATGACGCAGCTCTGGATCAGCGGCAGATCGCGGGTGGACACCGCATCGACCATCAGCTTGGCGATACCCGGATAGTTGAACACCGTCTCGACGATGATCACGCCGCCGAGCAGGTAGGACAGCGACAGCGCCACCGCATTCACGATCGGCCCGATGGCGTTCGGCAGCGCATGGCGCAGCACCACACGGGACCGCGATGCCCCCTTCAGCAGCGCCATCTCGACATAGGGCGCCCTGAGCGTCTCGATCACGGCGGCGCGCGTCATACGGATCATCTGCGCGGAGATGACGCAGCACAGCGTGATGACCGGCATCGTGAACGCCCGCAGCAGGTCGGAGAAGCTGTTGATGTCGGTGGCGAGCGAGACCGCCGGCAGCCAGCGAAGCCACACCGCGAAGACCAGCACCGCCAGCGTCGCGATCATGAACTCGGGAACCGAGATCACACCGATCACCACCGTATTCACGATGCGGTCGTACAGGCTGCCGCGATACATGGCGGTCGTGATGCCGAGGGTCAGCGCGATCGGCACGGCCACCGCCGCGGTCACGCCCGCAAGCTTCAGCGTGTTGAGAAGCCGGCCACCGATCAGATCGGCAATCGCCATGTTGTTGGCGTAGGAGGTGCCGAGGTTGCCGCTCAGCAGCCCCAGCATCCAGCGCACGAAGCGCAGGAAGGCCGGGTCGTCCAGATTCATCGCCTTGCGCAGGCCGGCCACCGCCTCCGGCGTGGCGGCCTGGCCGAGAAGGATCTGCGCGACATCGCCCGGCAGCATCTCGGTCGCGGCGAACACGACGAAGCTGACGATGACCAGCGTGACGAGGGTCACGCCGAGGCGGCCGAACACCAAAGAGACGACCAGTCCGTTCATGTCGCCCGCCCTGCATCACACCGCATTCCGGCCGAGGCGGCCGGAGCACGCGACAACATTCCGCATGCCACGCGAGGAAGGGCCGGGATACGCCCCCGGCCCGCCTGCCCCGCCGTCAGCCCTGCAGCCAGACGTACTCGGCGAGGGCGTAGCCCATCTGGCCGCCCAGCGGATTGGCGCGCAGGCCCTTCACCTTGTCGGAGATGGCATCGACGTTCGAGATGAAGACCGGGATTGCCGTGCCGGCCTCGTTCGCGACCATCACCTGCATCTCGTCGTAGATCGCCTTGCGCCTCGCGAAATCGAGCTGCCCCCGTGCCTCCAGCAGCATCCTGTCGAACTTCTCCGACTTGTACTGGCTCTCGTTCCAGGGCGCGTCGGAGGCGTAGAGCAGAGAGAACAGGATGTCCGGCGTCGGGCGCGGATTGATGTTGCCGAAATGGACCGGCGCCTTCAGCCAGTACTTCGACCAGTAGCCGTCGGACGGAACGCGCTGGATGTCGAACTTCATGCCGATCGCGGTTCCCGCCTGCTGCACGATCATCGCCATGTCGATCGCGGACGCCGGCGCCTCGGACGTGATGATCGGGACCGTCTGGCCGTAGACGCCGGCCTTCTGGAACAGCGCCTTCGCCCGCTCGGGATCGAAGGCGCGCGGCTTCAGCGCGGCGTTGTAGTACGGGTTCGTCGGCGGCACCGGCTGGTCGTTGGCGATCTCGGCGAGGCCCCGCAGCGCCGACCGCTGGATGAGCTGGCGGTTCAGCAGGTACTTCATGCCCTCGACGAAGTCGTGCTTGTCGCCGGGCGCCATGTCCCTGCGCATGTTGAGGTTGGTGTAGTTGCCGGTCGTGGTCTTCGACAGCGACACGCCGGGCTGGCTTTCGACCAGCCGCATGGATTGCGGCTTGATCGCGGAGGCGATGTGGATGTCGCGCGACAGCAGCGCGTTCACGCGCGCGGTGTCATCCGGGATCGCGAAATACTCGAAGCTGTCGAGCGGCGCCTTCTGCGGCTTGAAGTAGTTCTCGTTCCGCTCGCCGATGGAGCGCACGCCCGGCTGGAACACCTTCGACCGGAAGGCGCCGGTGCCGTTGGCGTTGGCGAAGTCCGTGGTGCCCTCGGCAACGATCATGAAGTGGTGCAGCGAAAGGATCGTCGGCAGGTCGGCGTTGGCGGCGGCCAGCGTGATCTCGGCGGTCAGCGGATCGACGGCCTTGACCTCCTTGATCTGCTTGGCGATCGAGTTGACCCTGGAGCCGACGGCTGGATCGAGATGGCGCATCAACGAGAAGACGACGTCGGGGGCGCCGAGCGTCTTGCCGTTGTGGAACGTGACATCGCGCCGCAGCTTCACGGTCCAGACCGTCGCATCCTTGCTCTCGATGCTCTCGGCCAGCTCCATCTTGATGGAGCCGTCCTCCTCCATGAAGGTCAGGCGGTTGTAGTAGGCGCAACAGCGCACATAGTCGGTGGACAGCGAGGCCTTGGCGGGATCGAGCGTATCGGCGGTCGAGGAGGACCAGCCGGCCGCCTTCATGTGGCCGCCCCTCACGGGCGTCTGTGCGAGGGCTTCGCCCGCGCGGCCGAGGATCGTGCCGGCGGCCGCGAGGCCGACCCCGCCCGCCACCAGCGTGCGCAGCAGGTCCCGGCGGCTCGCGCCGCGGCGGAGAGCCTCCTCCACGAAGCGTGCGTCGCGGAGCGTCCAGTTGGTGATATCGAGGTCGTTCATCTTTATTCCCCTGTATCCTTCTGTCTTTCCGCTGCGTTGAGGTTCTTCGCAGCCGTTGAATGCGGATCAGTCCCCGCGAACGGGGACCGGCAGTCAGGCATGCGCGGCTTCGACGGCCTCCGCCAGCGCTGCCATCGAGGTGAAGTGGTAGTCGGGCACCGTGAACTCGGCGGGTTCGATCGTGCCGCCATAGCCCTTCTGCGCGTGGCGGCGTTCGATCCAGCAATTGGTCATCCCGAGCCGGCGCGAGACGCCGATGTCGTGGTACTGGCTCTGCGCGGTGTGCAGGATGTCGTCCTTGCCGGCGCCTTCCTTGGCGACGAACGCGAAGACCTGTTCGAAGAAGGCGGGGTCCGGCTTCTCGGTGCCGGTATCGTCGACCGTGAAGGCGGCGTGGAAGGGATTGCCGAGCGCCGCGTTGAAGTGCTCGAACGCCCAGCGCTGGGCGTTGGTCATGGCGATGAGCCTGTAACGCCGCTTCAGCGACGCAAGCGCCGCGGCCGAGTCCGGAAAGCCCTTCCAGCCCGGCACGGAATTGCGGAAGCGCTCGGCGTTCCGCTGATCCGCCGGCAGGCCGAGCTTCGGGGCGATGACGCCGTACACGCGCACCAGATCGTCCGGGAAACGCTGGACGTCCGGCATGTAGCGGGCGGCGCGGTACAAGCCGAGGGCTTCTTCCGGATCGACCGTGACGCCGTTCTCGTTGCCGATGGCCACCAGCGCGTCGGTGAGCCCTGCCTCGAAGTCGATCAGGGTGCCGACCACGTCGAAGGTGAGATAGCTGAACTCCGTCAACGGCTTCCGTGACATGGACACGACTTCCTCATGACTGCCGCCATCGGCGGATATTCGCTGGAGACGGAGCGGAGACGGCCGGGCCGGCCGGGCCCTCGTCCGGCCCCGGCGTCGTCTGGTCCGCCGATGAATGTTGCGCGGCCGCGTCTATCGAAAAACGCCAAATTCCGGGGCCTCACGGCAGATTGTGCCGTATTCCGCCGACCCCGCGGAATCCGTGAAGGCCGCCGCCTGCGTCAGTAGCCCCGCGCCCGGTCGACAAGGCCGGGAACCGGCTCGCCCGAAAGATCGGCGC
The DNA here is from genome assembly GCA_037190665.1 of Rhodovastum atsumiense. Lineage (GTDB taxonomy): Bacteria > Pseudomonadota > Alphaproteobacteria > Acetobacterales > Acetobacteraceae > JBBCJT01. The sequence goes on from JBBCJT010000021.1 coordinate 13,992, forward strand.
GAACACCGGCGATGACGTGCCGCGCCCCCTCGGCCGCGCGGGTCTGGCAGGCGACGTGGGGCGTGATGATCACGCGGGGATGGCGCCACAGCGGATGATGCTGCGGCAGCGGCTCGGGGTCGGTCACATCCAGCATGGCGGTGCTCAGCCGGCCGCTCTCGAGCGCGGCGAGCAGCGCATTCTGATCGAGTTGCCGGCCGCGTCCGGCATGAACGAGCTTCGCGCCCTCGGGCAGGCCGGCAAACAGGCCGGCGTTCAGAATCCCCCTCGTCTCCGCGGTCAGCGGCAGCAGGCAGACGAGGATGTCGGTGCGCGCGAGGAAGGCGCGCAGGTCGGTGAAACACTCCACGCCTTCGATCGTCTTCGCCGTGCGGCTCCATCCCGCGAGCGGGAAGCCGAACGGCGCGAGCGCGCGCAGCACGGCCTGGCCGAGGACGCCGAGGCCGAGCACGCCCACGCGGCGCTCAACGGCCGGCACGTTCCTGGCGGCCTTCCAGATGCCGTCCCGCTGCTGGCCGAGATAGAGCGGCAGGTCGCGATGCAGCGCCATCACGGCAAGCGTCACGTATTCCTGCATCTGCTGCTGCAGGCCCGGCTCCAGCATGCGCACCACGCCGATCCGCTCGGGCAGGCCGGCAAGGTCGAACTGGTCCACGCCCGCACCCGTGGAGAAGATCAGGCGCAGGTTCGGATAGGTCTCGGCGAGCCGCTCCGGCACCGTCCAGGTGACGAGATAGCGCACCTCCGCCGGGTCGGGCGCCGCGCTCTGGTGGAAGGGCGTATCCGGCAACTCCGCGGCGAACGCGTCCCGGAACACCGCGCCACGCGCCGCATCGGACAGGAAGAGGACGGCCATCGGCGGCTCCGTGTCGTTGTCGGTCAGCCCAGCGCCTGAGCGGCCAGCGCGAAGCTGCGGAATGGCGTCGGTGCCGTCGGCACCCTGCCCCGGCGCATCGGGATGCCGCCTCCCGCGCAGCCGAGGCCAATCTCCTCCAGCCAGGGCGCGAGGCCGCTATCGGCCTGCGTGTCGACGCGGATGAACTCGCCCTCGCGCCCGGCGAGGAGGAAGCAGAGCAGGCGCCGTGCATCGCCCGTGCTGCGCGCAACGACCGGGCCCGCCACATGCCCGCGGCCAAAGGGGCGGATCGCGCCGTAACCGAGCAGGCGGCCGCCGTCCCGCAATACCGCGAGGCGGCCGGCATCCATGATCGCGTCGACAAGGGCCGCGCGATCCATGCCGGTGGCTTCGCGATCGAGCGCGGCGATCGGGTCAGCATCGGCCGGCTCGGCCCAGGCCACACCCTCCGGCCGCGCGACGGCTGCCACGGGCCCCTGATGCTGGACGATCTCCCCGGTCTCGGCGAAGCCGAGCCTGCGATAGAGCGGCATGCCCTCCTGCGTGGCGATCAGCCGCCATTCATCGGACCCGACGGCCATGGCACGCTCGACGAGTGCGCGGCCAAGCCCGCGCCCCCGCATCTCCGCAGCGACGATGATCATGCTCAGCGTCGTGACCCGGCCGAAGGGCGTGGCGAGCGCCGTGCCGACCACGCAGCCGTCCACGGTCGCGACGACACCGCGGCCGAGGGAGAGGCCGAGTGCCCAGTCCTCGCGCCGGTGCGGCCAGTGCTCGGCACGCGACAGCACCGTGGCGGCGTCGAGATGGCACGTCGCGAACGGCTCGAAGAGGATCGTGGCGGTGTCGGACTTCGCAGTCATCGGGAGCTCCTGTCGCCCGGCATCCTCGCCGCCCGGCCGGCGCAGGTGGTGTGCCGTTGTGCCGCCGCGCCGCAATCCTGCGCCGTTCGCCGCATCCGCCACCGCAGGAAATGCCGCGGCCGGCCCCCGCGCGCAGCCGCACCGCCGCTTCTGTCGTCCGCATACCGCAACATGGTGCCGTGCCGGCGGCCCGATACGGCAGCTTGTGCTTTTCCAGTGGCGCAAACCGGCGGGCGGGCACTGCCGGCGCAGCTAGGATCGTGCCACAGCCTCCCCTTGGGCCCGGCCTGCGGCCAACGAACGGGAATACGATCCATGACCTTCCGACCGAAGTTCGTCACCTTCGACTGCCACGGCACGCTGATCAATTACGACATGGCGGGCGCCACGCGCCGCGCCTGTGGCGACAGGATCCCGCCGGAGGTCATGCCCACCTTCATCAGGGACTTCTCGGCCTACCGGCTGGACGAGATCCTCGGCGCCTGGAAGCCCTACGCGGAGGTCGTCCACAATTCGCTGGAGCGCACCTGCAAGCGCAACGGCATCGCCTTCCGCCCGGAAGATGCCCAGCGCATCTACGAGGAGGTCCCGACCTGGGGGCCGCATCCTGACGTACCGGCGGGGCTGGCGAAGGTTGCCAAGGAGATCCCGCTCGTCATCCTGTCGAACGCGATGAACAGCCAGATCATGTCGAATGTGGAGAAGCTCGGCGCGCCGTTCCACATGGTGATCACGGCCGAGGAAACCGGCACCTACAAGCCGCTGATGCACGGCTTCGAATACATGCTCGACAAGCTCGGCTGCGGGCCGGAGGACATCACCCATGTCTCCTCCTCCTTCCGCTACGACCTCATGACCGCCTACGATCTCGGCATCAAGTCGAAGGTCTGGGTGAACCGGGGGCATGAGCCGGCCAACCCGTTCTACGAGTACACCGAGATCCGCGACATCTCCGGCCTGCCGCGCGTGTTCGGCCTCTGACGGCCGCCGGCGCCCCGCGATGCAGCTCAAATCCTACTGGCATGACACCGCGCCCGCCTTCGCATCGGGCGCGGCGGGAGACGTTTCGGGACACTACGACGTCGCCGTGATCGGCGCCGGGTTCACGGGGCTTGGCGCGGCGCGCAAGCTGGCGATGGAGGGGCGCAGCGTCGTGGTGCTGGAGGCCGAGACGGTCGGCTACGGCGCGTCCGGCCGCAACGGCGGGCACCTCAACAACGGCATCGCGCACAGCTACGTCGCGGCCGAGGCGGAGTTCGGCGCCGCGAAGGCGAAGGCGATCTATCACGCCTTCGACCAGGGCATCGAGACGATCGAGCGGATCATCGCGGAGGAAGGCATCGACTGCGCGTTCCGCCGCTCCGGCAAGCTGAAGCTCGCCTCCAAGCCGCAGCACTATGAAAGCCTCGCGAAGAACTTCGAGGCGATCCACCGCGCGGCCGATCGCGACACCGCGATGCTGACGAAGGCCGAGCTGGTGAACGAGATCCGTTCCGACGCCTTCCATGGCGGCATGCTGCAGAAGAAGAGCGCCATGATGCACATGGGGCTCTTCGTCGTCGGGCTCGGCGAGGCGGCCGCGCGCCGGGGTGCCACGATCCATGAGAAGGCGCCCGTCACCTCCTGCCGTGCCGACGGCAAGGGATGGACGCTGACCACGCCGAAGGGCACCGCGACCGCCGCCGACGTGCTGCTGGCGAGCGGCGCCTATACGACCGGAGCCTTTCCCTACTTCCGCCGCCGCATCGTGCCGGTCGGCAGCTTCATCATCGTCACGCGACCGCTGAACGAGGCGGAGATCGCCGCCACGATGCCGGGCGACCGGACCTATGTGACCTCGCTCAACGTCGGCAACTACTTCCGCCTCTCGCCGGACCGGCGGCTGGTCTGGGGCGGGCGGGCGCGCTTCTCGGCGACCTCCGACCATCGGTCGGACAGCAAGAGCGGTGCGATCCTGAAGCAGGGGCTGACGCGGATCTTCCCGCAGCTCGGCGATGTCGGGATCGACTATTGCTGGGGCGGCCTCGTGGACATGACGCAGGACCGCTTTCCGCGCGCCGGCAAGGCGGAGGGGCTTTACTTCTCGATGGGCTATTCCGGCCACGGCGCGCAGCTCGCGACCCATATGGGCGAGATCATGGCCGACCTGATCACCGGCAGGATCGACCGCAACCCGTGGGAGGGCCTGCCCTGGCCTGCCGTCCCCGGCCATTTCGGCAAGCCCTGGTTCCTGCCGCTGGTCGGGCTCTACTACAAGACGCTCGACCGCATCCGCTGAGGGGCGCGGGGCAGCGCCCCGCTCCCTACCGGGGCACCGCATCGCCGCCGAAGACGATCAGGATCAGCGGTGTTGCGACCGCGAGCGTGATCGCCACCAACGGCGCGCCCATCCTCGCATAGTCGACGAAGCGATAGCCGCCCGGCTCCAGCACCAGCGTGTTCGACTGATGGCCGATCGGGCTGAGGAAGGTGCAGGACGTGCCGATCGCCACCGCCATCAGCATCGCATCGACGGATACGCCGAGCTGCTGGCCCACGCCGATGGCCAGCGGTCCCATCAGCAGTGCCGTCGCATTGTTGGCCAGCAGTTCGGACAGCAGCATGCAGGACAGGATCGTGCCCGCCACCACCACCCAGCCCGGCATGCCCCCGCCCGCATCGCTGAGCCCGCCGACGAGCCAGGCGGTCGCGCCGGTCGTCTCCATCGCCGTACCGAGCGGGAACAGCGCGCCGAGCAGGATGATCACCGGCCAGTCGATGGCGGCGTAGAGTTCGCCGGCCGAGACGGTTCGCGCCAGCACCAGCACCAGGGCCACTGCCGGGAACGCGATCTGCGCCGGCACCAGATCGAGCATCACCGCGACGATGCCGAGGCCGAAGATCGCGCTCGCCCGCAGCGCCCGGCGCGGACGGCCGAGCGGCTGGTCGCGTTCGGCCAGCGACAGCAGGCCGAGTTCGCCCAGCGCCTCGACCTGCCGCTCCTCCGGTAGCTGGATCAGCAGCACGTCGCCGGTGCGGAAGGTGGTCGTGCTCATCTTCTCCGCCACGCGCCGGCCACGGCGGGCGATGGCGAGGACGTTCACGCCGTGCGCCGCACGCAGGTTCAGCGCCGCAGCGTTGTGGCCGATCAGCGGCGAGTTCGGCCGCACCACCACCTCGAGGGCGGCCAGCGACCTGCTGGTGAAGGGCTTGCGGTCGCTGCCTTCCGGCGCGTCGAGCTTCAGACCGGTGGTTTCGAGGATCTGGCCGACCGATTCCGGCGGGCCTTCGAGCAGCACGATGTCGCCGGGCACGACCATCTCGTACCCGCGGGGCGCAAGCGCGCGGTCCTTGCCACGATAGCGGGCGACGACGGTGACGTCGCCCTCACCCAGTTTCTCGATGCCGCCGACGGAGACCGGCCCCGCGTCCTTCGGCAGCTTCGCCTCGACCACGTAGTCGCCGATATCGAGCAGGTTCTCGCTGCCGCCACCGCGCGATTCCGGCAGCAGCCGCCAGCCGATCAGCGCGATGTAGGCGAGGCCCGGGATCGCGACGGTAAGACCGACCGGGGCGAAATCGAACAGCTCGAACGGCGCGCCGGTCGCCTCGCGCCGCAGCGACGAGACGATCAGGTTGGTGGGCGTGCCGATCAACGTGATGAGCCCGCCCAGCAGCGAGGCGAAGGCCAGCGGCATCAGCACGCGCGACGGCGCGTAGCCTTCCTTGTAGGCGGCCCGCAGCGCCACCGGCATCATGATGGCGAGCGCACCGACATTGTTCATGAAGGCGGAGATGCCGGCGGTGATGCCCGACTGGGCGAGGATCTGCGCCACCGGCCGGCCGCGCAACGGGGCGAGCACGCGCAGCATGATATCGACCGTGCCCGATTGCAGCAGCGCGCGGCTGATCGCGAGCACGGCGGCGACGGTGACCACCGCGGGTTCCGCGAAGCCGAGGAACGCCTCGTCGGGCTTCACGAGGCCGGTGGCGACCATCGCGAACAGCACCAGCAGGGCGACGACGTCGTAGCGCACCTGCGCGGCGAACAGCACAAGTGCCGCGGCGATCACCGCGAAAACGACACCCTGGTCGAAGGTCATGGCCGGCTCCGAACGAGAAACGCCGGACGGATCCCTCCGCCCGGTACTCCAACGCTCAAGCTCGGCCGTGGTTCAGAGCTGGCGGCACCCGGCTGCGGCGGACGGCCTCTATCGGGTCAGCGCAGACACCGGGAACACGCCCGCGAACCTGTCGGCGAGTGCCGCGAGTTCCGCCTCGTGCAGCGCCTGCGCGGAGACGGCGCCGGCGGCGGTGGGCAAGGGGCGCGTCGCGCAGGCATCCGCCGCGACCGTGGATGCGAAGCCGAGATCGAGCGCCGCGCGCACCGTGGAGGAGACGCACATATGCGTCATGAAGCCCGCGAAGATCAGCGGCGTCGCCGGATCGCCGATCCGCGCCTGCAGATCGGTGCCGGAGAACGCGTTGGGACGGGGCTTCTCCACCACCGCCTCACCTTCCCGCGGCGCGACGGCCTCGATGATCGCGCCCCGCGTCTGGCTGCGGTCGAAGAGACCGCCCGGCGCGCCGCGATGCGCGACATGGATGACGCGGCCGCCGGCCTGACGGATCGCGGCCAGCAGTTCCGCCGCACGTGCGACGGCCGGAGCGACATCCGGCAGGGCCAGCGGGCCGTCGACATACTCGTTCTGGCAGTCGATCAGAACCAGCGCCGAGCGGGCCAGATCGGGTGGAAGCGGCGTGTGGCCGGCAAGTGCGAACAGCGTGGTCGGTGGCACGGATCCGGTTCCTCGAAGCGGGGCCTCTCACATATGCCAGCCCGCCGGGGCGCTGTCGCGCGCACCGCCGCATGCCCCACGCGGCGACGCATGTCCCAAACGCAAAGCGCCGGGTGGAGGACCCACCCGGCGCCTGTACGCTCGGACTCGGCCGTGGCTCAGCGCGAGTAGTATTCGACGACGAGGTTCGGCTCCATCTGCACCGGATACGGCACATCGGTCGGCTTCGGGGCGCGGATGAAGCGGCCCTTCATGGCGCGGTGATCGACCTCGACATATTCCGGCACGTCGCGCTCGCCGGTCTGGGCGGCGTCGAGCACGGAGGCGAGCTGCTTGGACTTCTCCTTCAGCTCGATCGTGTCGCCGTCACGCACCTGGTAGGAGGCGATGTTCACCCGCTTGCCGTTCACCAGCAGGTGGCCGTGGGAGATGAGCTGGCGCGCCGCGAACGGCGTGATCGCGAACTTGAGGCGGTAGACCACCGCGTCCAGCCGCCGCTCCAGCAGCTCGATCAGGTTGGCGGAG
>JBBCJT010000022.1:0-16715 GCA_037190665.1 Rhodovastum atsumiense
GCGTGCGCGTGGTCCGCGGCGGCACGCCGCTCGCCTTCGAGGGGGACGGGGAACTGTCCGGCCTCCGCTGGCGCGATGCGCGCGGCGAGCACCATGTCGCCTGTGATGCCGCCGGCCTCGGCTTCGGGTTGAAGCCGGAGACGCAGCTCGCCGATCTCGCCGAGGTGCCGTTCGCCTTCGACGCGCGGCAGCGGCTGTGGCTGCCCGAGCGCGACGCGACCGGACGCACGCCGCGCCCCGGCATCTACCTCGCCGGCGACGGGGCGGCGATCGGCGGGGCGGATGTGGCGGAGCTCGCGGGCGCGCGCGCCGCCTGGGCGGTCATCGAGGATCGCGGCCTTGCCGTGGACCGCGCCGAGGTGGCGCGGCTGGATCGCGCGCTCGCCCGCCACGCGCCGTTCCGCGCCGCGCTGGACCTGGCCTTTCCCTATCCGGGGGCGCTCGCGGCCGCCGCGCCCGACGACTGCATCGTCTGCCGCTGCGAGGCGGTCACCGCCGGCGAGCTGCGCACCGCCGCGCGCGACGCGCCGGAAGTGAACCGCGGCAAGGCGCTCACCCGCGTCGGCATGGGGCGCTGCCAGGGGCGGGTCTGCGGCCCGCCGGCGGCCGAGATCCTCGCCGCCGAACTGGGCTGCGATATCGCGGAGGTGGGACGCTTGCGCGGCCAGCCGCCGGTCAAGCCGATCCCGGTACTGGCATGACGACCGAAGCGGAGGTGCTGATCGTCGGCGGCGGCGGGGCAGGGTGTTCCGCCGCGCTGCATCTCGCCCTGCGCGGGACGCGGGTGGTGCTGCTGGAACGCGGCCTCGTCGGCGGGCACGCGAGCGGGGTGAATTACGGCGGCGTGCGCATGAACGGCCGCCACCCGGCGGAGCTGCCGGTCGCCCGCAAGTCGCGCGAGATCTGGGGGCGGCTGCCGGCGCTGATCGGCACCGATTGCGAGTTCGAGGTCACCGGCCATCTCAAGCTCGCCCGCAACGCGGCGGAGGAGGCGGACCTCGTCGCCTACATGGATGTCGCGCGCGAGGCTGGCCTGCCGCTGCAGATGATCGGCCGCAACGCCATCCATGCGACCTATCCCTGGCTCGGCCCGTCCATCGTGGCCGGCGCGCTGTCGCCGGAGGACGGTGCGGCCAATCCCCGCCTGCTGTCGCCCGCACTGGCGCGCGCTGCCCGCGCGGCCGGGGCCGATCTGCGCGAGCGCATGGAGGTGACGGAACTCGCGCATGACGGCGCCGGCTTTCGCATCCGCGCCGGGGACGGGGATTTCCGGGCCCCGGTGCTGCTGAACTGCGCCGGCTACTGGGGCGGCAAGGTCGCCGCGACGTTCGGCGAGGCGGTGCCGATCTCGGCGATGAGCCCCAACCTGATGGTCAGCGAGCCGGTCCGCTACTTCATCGAACCCAACATGGGCGTGGTCGGCGGCAACACCTATCTGCGCCAGATCCGGCGCGGCAACATCATCTTCGGCGGCGGCCGCGGCGAGAACGATCCCGAACACCTGCGCAGCCGGCCGCTGCCGGAACCCACGCTCGCCGCGATGCGCCTCGCGGTGGAACTGGTGCCCGCGCTCGCGGGGATCAACGTGATCCGGAGCTGGACCGGCATCGAGGGCGAGATGCCCGACCACATCCCGGTCATTGGCCCGTCGCGCACCACGCCGGGCCTGTTCCATGCCTTCGGCTTCTCGGGCCACGGCTTCCAGCTCGGCCCGGCGATCGGCGCCATCCTGTCGGAGCTGGTGCTGGATGGCCGGACGGACGTGCCGCTGGACCCGTTCCGGGTGGATCGCTTCGGGGCTGGCACCGGCCGGCAATGACGGGCAGGATCGTGCCAACAACGTCGAAAGGGGGACGGGTGATGCGATTGAAGGCAGCACTGCTGGCGGCCGTGGTCGCCTTTGCGCCGGCGATGATGGCGCCGGCCATGGCGCAGCCGAAGACCGCGCTGAGCGTCGGTATCGCCGCGCAGGATATCGGGCGGCTCGATCCGCATTTCGCGGTCACGACCATCGACCGCGTCGTGGTGGCCTGGATGTTCAACGGGCTGGTGCGCTTCAAGCCCGGCAGCATCAACCCCGCCGAGATCGAGGCCGATCTGGCCGAACGCTGGGAAAGCAGCGCGGACGGCAAGACCTGGACCTTCCATCTGCGGCGCGGCGTGAAGTTCCATGGCGATTTCGGCGAGGTCACGGCCGATGATGTGGTCTTCAGCCTGAAGAAGGCCGCGCAGCCGAGCACCTCCGCCTTCTCCGCCGACTTCCGCGCCTTCGAGACGGTGGAGGCGGTCGATCCCTATACCGTGCGGATCGTGCTGAAGGAGAACGTGCCGAGCCTGCTGGGCCTCGTCACCAACTACTCCGGCGGCTTCATCATCTCGAAGAAGGCGTATGAGGCGCGGGGCGACAGCTTCGTCCGCAGCCCCATCGGGTCCGGCCCCTTCGCCTTCGGCTCCGTCACGCCGAACCAGTCGCTCGAACTGGTCGCGCATGAGGGGTATTTCCGCGGCGCGCCGCAGATCAAGAAGATCTCCTACCGCTTCATCCCGTCCGATGCGTCGCGCGACCTCGCCTATCAGAACGGCGAACTCGACCTGAACTACGGCCGCGCCGACCAGACCTGGGTGAACCGTACGCGGCAGGTGCCGAACACGGTGGTGGACGTGTTCGAGCCGGGCGAACTGGCGACGATCAGCTTCAACACGCTGCAGAAGCCGTTCGACGACATCCGCGTGCGCCAGGCCGTCTCGCTGGCGATCAACCGGCCGGAACTCGTGCGCTGGCGCGGCCAGGACGTGAGCCGCGAGGGCCAGTCGCTGGTGCCGCGTGGTTATCTCGGCTTCACCGCCGATAACGGGCTGCTGCCGAACGACGTGAACCGCGCCAAGGCGCTGCTGGCCGAGGCCGGGTTTCCGAACGGCCTGACCATCAAGATGATCCACACCCAGCTTCCCGAGATGCTGAGTGCGATCCAGGTCGTGCAGGCGCAGCTCCGCCGCGCGGGCATCACGCTCGACCTGCAGGTGGTGGAGCACGCGACCTTCCACCAGCAGATCCGGCAGGACCTGTCGCCGATGGTCTACTACGCGGCGGCGCGCTTCCCGGTGGCGGACATCTACCTGACGCAGTTCTGGCACTCGCGCTCCGCCGTGAAGGTCGGCGCCGCGCCGGTGACGAACTTCAGCCACTGCAACGTCGCCGATGCCGAGATCGACGCCGCGCGCGTCGAGACCGACAAGGAGAAGCAGCTCGCCCTGTGGGCGACCGCGCAGCGCAAGCTGATCGAGAACGCCTGCGGGGTGCCGCTGATCGAGACGCTGCTGGTCTTCGCCCGGCGCAGCAACCTCGACTACGGCTACGAGCTGAAGGGGTCGATGTCGCTCGGCCCGCTGATCACGGAACAGACCCGATTCCGCTGATCCGCACCCGCGCGGGGGATGAGGCATGATCGGCTTCATCCTCCGCCGCCTGATCGCGGCGATCCCGACCCTGATCGCCGTGCTGACGGTGGTGTTCCTGATCGTGCGCGTGATCCCCGGCGATCCCGCGCTGGTCATCCTCGGCGATCAGGCGACACCCGAAGCCATCGCCGCGCTGCATACCCGGCTCGGTCTCGACCGGCCGCTGTGGGAGCAGTACTTCGCCTTCCTCGGCCGTTCGCTGTCCGGCGATTTCGGCACCTCGCTGGTGACCAACCGCGCGATCGTGAGCGAGGTGGCCGCCGTGCTGCCGCACACGCTCGATCTCACCGGCGCCTCGATGGTGATCGGCGTGGTCATCGGCGTGCCGCTCGGCATCTGGGCTGCGCTGCACCGCAACCGCGCCATCGACATCGCCGCTAGGCTGCTGTCGCTGGTGGGGCTTTCCTTTCCGGTCTTCGTCTCCGGCGTGTTCCTGCTGCTCGCCTTCGCGCTGCACTGGAAGGTGTTCCCGGTGATCGGCAATGCGCGGCTCGATGACTTTCCCGACCGCATCCACAAGCTGATCCTGCCCGCGATCACGCTGGGTCTGGTGATGAGCGCCTACGTCACCCGCGTGACGCGCAGCGCGATGCTGGGCGTGCTGGCGGAGGATTTCATCCGCACCGCGCGCGCCAAGGGCATCCCGTGGCGGCGCGTGGTGTGGAAACACGGTCTGCGCAACGCGCTGATCCCCGTCGTCACCGTCGTCGGCCTGTATGTCGGCATCCTGATCGGCAACTCGGTGCTGACGGAGATCGTGTTCAACCGTCCCGGCCTGGGCAAGATCATCGTCGGCGCGCTGAACCAGCGCGACTACACGATGCTGCAGGGGCTGATGGTGATCTACTGCTTCCTGATCGTGGTGGTGAACCTGATCACCGACCTGACCTACGGACTGATCGACCCGAGGGTGAAGGCATGAGCGCGACGGCCACACCCGCCCCCGTCCCGGCACCCGCCGCCGCGCCGCAGGTATCGCCGCTGCGCCGGGCGGTGCAGCGCTTCCTGTCCAACCCCACCACGGGCATCGGCATCGTGCTGTGCGCGCTGGTGGTGATCGGCGCGGTCTTCGCCCCGTACCTGTCGCCGCACGACCCGATCGACCAGAACATCATCGATCGCCTGGCCCCGCCCGGCGGCGACTTCCCGCTCGGCACCGATGCCTATGGGCGCGACGTGCTCAGCCGCATCCTGTGGGGCGCGCGCGTCTCGCTGATCGTGTCGCTGTCGGCGATCGCGGCCGCGATCATGATCGGCGGCACGATCGGCATGATCAGCGGCTATATCGGCGGCCGCTTCGATCTCATCACCATGCAGGTGATGGACGTGCTGCTGTCCTTCCCCAGCCTGATCCTGGGGCTGATCGTGGTGGCGCTGCTGGGCCCCGATCTGGTCAACCTCGTCGTCGCCATCGCGCTCACCGCCATCGCGCCGTTCGCGCGCATCGCCCGCGCGCCGGTGCTGGCGCTGAAGGAACGCGCCTTCGTCGAGGCCGGGCGCGCGCTCGGCTTCTCCCACATCCGCGTGCTGTTCGTGCACATCCTGCCCAACATCCTCAGCGAGGTGCTGGTGATGGGCAGCCTGTGGATGGCGACCGCGGTGCGCACGGAGGCGTCGCTGTCCTTCATCGGCCTCGGCGTGAAGCCGCCGACGCCGACCTGGGGCGGCATGATGCGCGACGGGTTCGAGAACATCCTGGACGCGCCCTGGCTGTCGATCTGGCCCGGCCTTGCCATCCTCGTTCTGGTGCTGGGGCTGAACATGATCGGCGACGGGCTGCGCGACGCCACAGATCCGAAGCTGCGCGGCGAATGACCATCCTCACCGTCGAGAACCTCGTAAAGCACTTCACCGTCACCAAGGGGTTCCCCCGACCGGTGACGACGACGGTGCGCGCGGTGGACGGCGTCTCCTTCTCCGTAGGCGAGGGCGAGGCGTTCGGCATCGTCGGCGAATCCGGCTGCGGCAAGTCCACCGTGGCACGCGCCTTCCTGCGCCTCGTGGAGCCGGACGACGGGACGATCAACTATCGCGGCGAGGATGTCCGCGCCGCGCGCGGGGCGACGCTGACGATGCTGCGGCGGCGGATGCAGATCGTGTTCCAGGATCCGTACTCCTCGCTCAACCCACGCCGCACGGTGGGGCAGGCGATCATCGAGCCGATGCGCGTGCACGGCATCGCCACCGGCCGCGCCGCGCGGGACAAGGCCGCCGCGCTGATGGAGGAGGTCGGCCTGCCGGCCGCCGCCCTCGACCGCTATCCGCACGAGTTCTCCGGCGGCCAGCGCCAGCGCATAGGCATCGCCCGCGCGCTCGCGGTGGAGCCGGAGCTGATCGTCGCGGACGAGCCGGTCTCCGCACTCGACGTGTCGGTGCAGGCGCAGGTGCTGCTGCTGCTGAAGAACCTGCAGCGGCGGCGCAACCTCGCCTTCGTCTTCGTCTCCCACGATCTGGGCGTGGTGCGCTGGTTCTGCGACCGGGTGGCGGTGATGTATCTCGGCCGCATCGTCGAGGAAGGACCGGTCGCGCCGGTGCTGGCCGAGCCGCTGCATCCCTATGCGCGGGTGCTGCGCGACGCCTCCCCGGTGCCGGACCCGAGCCTGCGCGGGGCGCTCCCGCGGATCGCCGGCGAGATCCCGTCGGCGGCGAACCCGCCCTCGGGGTGCCACTTCCATCCCCGCTGCCCCGTCGCCCAGCCGGAATGCAGCGTCAGCTACCCGGAATGGCGCGACCGCGGCGCGCGTGGGGCGGCCTGCGTTCTGGTGTGACGTGGGGCTCTGCCCCACACCCCGGCAGGGCGCTGCCCTGCACCCGCAAGGGGCCACCGGCCCCTTGACCCGGGATTCCCTCAGAGGACCTTCGGCCAAACCGTTCGGCAGACCCCACCCCTGCGAGGATGATCGCAGGGGTGGGGTCTGCCGAACGGCTCGATCAAAGCCTTCCTGAAGGAATCGCGGGTCCAGGGGGCCGTGCCCCCTGGCGGGGTACAGGGGCAGGGCCCCTGTTGGGGTCCGGGGCGAAGCCCCGCGCCACCCGGATCAGCCGCCCAGCGCGACGGCGACGAAGCCGATGATCACCGCCGCCGGCAGGGCCGGCCACATCAGTCGCCACAGTGCGTCCGGCAGTGGCCGGTCGTCGGGCGGGGCGAGGGCGGTGGCGATCCCCAGTATCTGCGGCGCGAACAGGCAGGAGGCGCTGCCGGCGAAGTTCTGCACCGCGGGTAGCAGCGTGTCCGGCAGCGCGGCGATGCGGCCCAGTTCCGCCTGCACCGGCATCATGGTCGCGTTGGACCCGACATTGGTCCCGGCGACCAGCCCGCCGATCGCCGCGAGCAGCGGCGAGGCATAGGGCGCGGCGGCGCCGAAGGCGGCGGCGAACGCGATCGCCAGCGCCCGGGATGCGCCGGACCCCGCCATGAGCTGCGCCAGCACCACGTAGAGCAGGATCGTCAGCGCCGGACGCCCCGCCCGCCGCAGCACCGTGCCGAGCCGCCGCGCGCAGCCCGGCCCGGCCATCAGCACCAGTGCGGCCGCCCACAGCACCACGGAGGCGTGGGTGAGAGGCAAGGGCAGCAGGCCGGGATAGGGAGCAAGCGTCGGCGGGTCGGCCCAGAGCCTGGTGGCCAGTAGCGCGGCGGTGAGCCCCGCATAGGGCCGGACCGCATGCCAGGCGGCCTCCCGCGCGCCGGGCGAGCGCAGGTCGGTGATCCGGGCGAGGCGGATCGCGAGCAGCGGGCCGGTGGCGACGATGCCGGCGATCTCGAACGGGAACAGCTTGTGGGACCCGATCAGGGCGGCCCCCAGCGCCGCCACCCAGACCAGATGGCCCGTGCGCCGCGCGGCCGGCACGGGCTGGCCGGCGGCGGCCGCGATGCGCCAGAACAGCGGCAGCAGCGTCAGCAGCCAGGCAGCCGAATACCATGCGTTGCGTGTGGTCATCGCCTGCACGTCCACCTGCGCCAGCGCCGCGCCCAGCGCCGTGCCGGGGCCAAGCCCGCCCCACGGGACCAGCACCAGCGCGAACAGCGCCAGCGCGACGGCGGGCGCGCCCCGCACGCCAGCCCGCCGCGCGGCGGTCAGCGCGAAGACCATCCCGACCCCGAATCCGGTCACGCTCTCGGCGAAGGGGCCGAGCAGGAACGCGGCGGTGAACAGCGGGTCGCTATCCACCACCCCGGCGCCGGCCTCCCGCCGGGCCGACACCCCTTCGTGAAAGGCGAGCCCGCCGGCGACCACCGCCACCGGGATGAAGGCCAGCCAGACGGCGCGCGGCAGCTCGCCAGCGAGGAAACCCGCCAGCCCCGCCCCCGCGGGCAGGGAGACCCAGGCGGCCGGCAGGGCGAGCGCGATGGCGGCGGCGACGGCCGGCACCGGCCCGAAGCGCGCGGCTAGCAGCCCCGCCAGCAGCAGCAGCGGCGCGGCCTGGAGAAGGAGCGTCACCCGGCCTTGCGGATCAGCAGCCGCGTCGTCCCGTCGGGCAGGTCCTCCTGCGACAGGACGGCATGGCCGTGCTCGGTGGCGCTCGCGGGCACGTTGCGGCGGGGTTCCTCGCCCCGCAGCCGCACCGCCAGCACCTTCCCCGCCGCCAGCCTGTCGAGCGCCAGTCGGGTGCGCACGAAAGTCATCGGACAGATGTCGCGGGTTATGTCGAGCTCCTGATCAGGCAGGATTCCGGTATCCGTCATGTCTTCGTGTGCCATAAGAAAGCAGATTGCGAAACGCCCGCGACGTCATCTATATGCCGCCAAGTCATTGGTTAGAGAAGGGAGGCCTTATGGCCGAACCGACGCCCGCGCCCGATGTGCTCGGGCTGACCGCACAGATCGTCTCGGCGCATGTTTCCAACAATGCGGTAACAGCGGATTCGCTGCCGAGCCTGATCAATGAAGTGTACAAGACGCTGGCGAATGTCGGTAAGGATCCGGCGACTCCGGACAAGCCGCAGCCTGCGGTTCCTGTCAAGAAGTCGGTGATGCCCGACTACATCGTCTGCCTGGAGGACGGGAAGAAGCTGAAGATGCTGAAACGGCATCTGAAGACGTCCTACAACATGACGCCGGAGCAGTACCGCGATCGCTGGGGTCTGCCGGCCGACTACCCGATGGTGGCACCGAACTACGCGCGGCACCGCTCCAGCCTTGCGAAGAAGATTGGCCTCGGCACCAAGCCGCGCGGCCGCGGACGCTGATCGCGCGGGTGGGGGTTTGCCCCCGCCCCGTCCGCCCCTGTAGGGTCCATCCATGTCGCCAGTGCCGGAAACCCGAGCAGTGACGGAGCCCCGGATGGAGTCGCGCATCGAGCGGCTCTGCGTCGAGCGGGGGCTGAAGATGACCGGCCAGCGCCGGGTGATCGCGCGCGTCCTGTCCGAGGCGACCGACCATCCGGACGTCGAGGAACTGTACCGCCGCGCGGCCGCGCGCGACCCGCGCGTGTCCATCGCCACGGTCTACCGCACGGTCCGGCTGCTGGAGGAGCACGGCATCCTCGAGCGCCGGGATTTCGGCGGCGGGCGGGCGCGCTACGAGCCGACCGAGCACGGCCACCACCACCACCTGATCGACGTCGAGACCGGCAAGGTGATCGAGTTCGAGGATCAGGCGCTGGAGGAGGCGCTGCGCGTGATCGCCGAGCGGCTGGGCTTCGACATCGTCTCGCAGCGGCTCCAGCTCTTCGGCCGCAAGCGCAATACCGAGACCGCCGCCCGCGGCAGCGCGGCGTCGCGCCGGACCGCCGAGCCGCGGGTGAGCGAGCGGCGCGCGCGGTGAACGCGGAGCCGCCGCGCGCCTCCCCAGCCTCCGGCGACCCCGGCATCGGGGAACTGCGCGCGGGCCCTCTCGGGGTCCGCCTTGCCACCACCGCGGCCGAGATCGAGGCCGCGCAGGCGCTGCGCTACCGCGTGTTCTACGGCGAGATGGGGGCCAGGCCGGACGAGGCGATGCGCGCCTCCGGCCGGGATACCGATGCCTTCGATGCGGTTTCGG
The DNA here is from genome assembly GCA_037190665.1 of Rhodovastum atsumiense. Lineage (GTDB taxonomy): Bacteria > Pseudomonadota > Alphaproteobacteria > Acetobacterales > Acetobacteraceae > JBBCJT01. The sequence continues at coordinate 9,440 of JBBCJT010000022.1, forward strand.
ACCACCTGCTCGTCGTCGACCACGGGATCGGGCCGGGGCCGGAGGGGATCGTCGGCACCTACCGGCTGATCCGCCGCGAGGCGGCGGCGAAGGCCGGCCGTTTCTATTCGGCGGACGAGTACGACATCTCCGTCCTCGTGGCGCTGCCGGGCGAGATCCTGGAACTCGGCCGGTCCTGCATCGATTCGGCCTACCGCACCCGCGCGGCCATGCAGCTCATGTGGCGGGGCATCGCCGCCTACGTCTTCCGGCACCGCATCGACGTGATGTTCGGCTGCGCCAGCCTGCCGGGCACCGACCCGGATGCGATCGGCGATGCGCTGACCTATCTGCACGAGCACCACCTCGCCCCGCCGGCGCTGCGGCCGCGGGCGCTGCCGTCACGGTACGTGGACATGCGCCGCACCGACCCGGCCACACTCGACAACCGCCGGGTGCTGAGCGACCTGCCGCCGCTGATCAAGGGCTACCTGCGGCTGGGCGGCTTCGTCGGTGACGGGGCGGTGATCGACGCGCAGTTCAACACCACCGACGTCTGCATCGTGGTCAAGACGGATCTGGTGACCGACAAATACTACCGGCACTATGAGCGGCAGCTTCGCGAGGCGCTGGATTGAACGGCTGTCCGGGTCGCGCGCGCTGCGGCGACCGTCTATAGAGGCCGGGGCTGTCCCCGTAGCTCAGCTGGATAGAGCACAGGATTCCTAATCCTGGGGCCGTGGGTTCGAATCCCGCCGGGGACACCAGATGCGTGCCTGCGCAGGTCGCCGCGCGTTTGAGCCCCACGATCGAGGCGGAGTTCGGAGTTCGAGTCCATGGCATTCGCCAATTTATTCCCGGCGCAAGACGACATCCTGAGTCTGGCGCCGGCCGACAAGACCGAATTGCTGCATGCGCTGGCGGCCGAGGCCGCGCGAAGGCTGACGCAGCCGCGCGAAGACATCCTGGACGCGCTGCAGGCCCGCGAGCGGTTGGGTTCGACCGCGCTGGGGCGGGGCATCGCCATGCCGCACGCGCGCATGGAAACCCTGGACAAGCCCCTCGCCATCCTCGCCCGCCTCCAGCACCCGATCGATTTCGATGCCCGCGACGGCGAGCCGGTGGACCTGGTTTTCATGGTCCTCTGGCCGGAAGCCACCTCGGAGGGCTTCCTGCCCGCCCTGTCCGGCATCTGCCGCGCCCTCCGCGACGAGGATCTGCCGCGCCAGCTCCGGCAGGCGAAGAACGCGCAGGAGGCGCTGGCCCTGCTGCATTCGATGGATGGCGGGCCCGCATAAGCATGCGCGCGGCCGGCTGAAGGGACGGAGACGCATCGGTTGATCCTGGACCAAGCGGCCCTGACCGCCGCCCTGCTGCTCCCGTACGTGGGTGTGATCGTGGTCGCGCTGCTGCCGAAGAACGCGCGCAACCTCGAAGCCTGGGTGGCGGGCGGGACCGCGCTCGCGACGCTGGCCATGGTGATGGTCTGCTTCCCCGCGATCTCCATCGGCGGCATCACGCGGCTCACCGTCCCGTGGATGACGGAACGCGGCCTCGACCTCGTGCTGCGGATGGACGGGTTCGCCGCGGTCTTCGCCGGCATGATCTCGGGGATCGGGTTCCTCGTGATCCTGTACGCGCGCTACTACATGTCTCCGGACGACCCCATCCCGCGTTTCTTCTGCCTGCTGCTGGCCTTCATGGGGTCGATGATGGGGCTGGTGCTCTCGGGCAACCTCATCCAGATCGTCTTCTTCTGGGAACTGACCAGCCTCTTTTCCTTCCTGCTGATCGGCTACTGGCAGCAATCCGCCCCAGCGCGGGACGGCGCGCGCATGGCGCTGACGGTCACCGCGACCGGCGGGCTGTGCCTGTTCGGCGGCATGCTGCTGCTGGGCCATATCGTCGGCAGCTACGATCTGGACCTCGTGCTCGGCGCCGGCCCGGTGGTGCGCGCGCATCCGCTCTACCTGCCGGCGCTGGTGCTGATCCTGATCGGTGCGCTGACCAAGAGCGCGCAGTTCCCCTTCCACTTCTGGCTGCCGCAGGCGATGGCCGCGCCGACGCCGGTCTCGGCCTACCTGCATTCGGCGACGCTGGTGAAGGCGGGCGTGTTCCTGATGGCGCGGCTGTGGCCCGTGCTCGCGGGCACCGACGCGTGGTTCTGGATCGTCAGCACCTCGGGGCTGATCACGCTGCTGGTGGGCGCCTACATCGCCATCTTCCAGCACGACATGAAGGCGCTGCTGGCCTACTCGACGATCAGCCATCTGGGGCTGATCACGCTGCTGCTCGGCCTGAACAGCGAACTCGCGATGGTCGCCGCCATCTTCCACATCATGAACCACGCGACCTTCAAGTCGTCGCTGTTCATGGCGGCCGGGATCATCGACCACGAGACCGGCACGCGCGACATCCGCCGGCTCAGCGGGCTCAACCGGTCCATGCCGTTCACCGCGCGGCTCGCGCTGGTGGCGGCGGCGGCGATGGCGGGCGTGCCGCTGCTGAACGGCTTCATCTCCAAGGAGATGTTCTTCACCGAGGCGCTGACGGCGACGGGCACCTATTCCTGGCTGCACGACATCCTGCCCGTGGCCGCCACCATCGCGGGCGCCTTCGCGGTCACCTATTCGCTGCGCTTCATCCACGGCGCCTTCTTCGGCCCGGACACGGACGACCTGCCGCGCACGCCGCACGAGCCGCCGCAATGGATGCGCGTACCGGTGGAGATCCTGGTCTTCGGCTGCATGGTGGTGGGCATCCTGCCGGCGGCGACGATCGGCCCCTTCCTCGAGGTGGCGGTGCAGTCGGTGCTGGTCGGCAAGGCGCCCTATTACAGCCTTGCGCTGTGGCATGGCTTCACCCTGCCGCTGCTGATGAGCATGGTCGCGCTCGCCGGCGGGGTGATCCTCTACCTGCTGCTGCAGAAGCACCTGAACGCCGGCGTCGAGGGCACGCCGCTGCTGGAGCCGCTCGACGGCCGCCGCTTCTTCGATCAGGCGATGGTCTTCATCTCCTGGCGGCTGGCGCGGACCGCGGAGCGGCTGCTCGGCACCTCGCGGCTCCAGATGCAGCTCCGCCTCGTCATCTGCATGGCGCTGCTGGCGGCGGCGGGCGCGCTGTATCGCTACGGCCTCCATCCCGGCGGGGTCGCGCTGACCGCGATCGATCCCGCCGCCGCGGTGATGTGGACCGTCGGCGGGGCCTGCGCGATCTCGGCCGCCTATCAGGCCAAGTACCACCGGCTGGCCGCGCTGATCCTGCTCGGCGGCACGGGGCTGGTGACGTGCCTGACCTTCGTGTGGTTCTCCGCGCCCGATCTGGCGCTGACCCAGCTCCTCGTGGAGGTGGTGACGACGGTGCTGCTGCTGCTCGGCCTGCGCTGGCTGCCCAAGCGGATGGAGAGCGCGGGCGAGACCACGCTGGTGGCGCGGGTGCGCCGGTACCGGGACCTCGCCATCGCCGTGCTCGCCGGCGCCGGGCTCACCGCGATCTCCTACGCCACCATGACCCGCGCGTCGCCCGAGGGGATATCGCGGTACTTCCTCGAACGCGCCTACACCGGCGGCGGGGGCACCAACGTCGTCAATGTCATCCTCGTGGATTTCCGCGGCTTCGACACGCTGGGCGAGATCACGGTGCTCGCCATCGTCGCGCTGACGGTCTTCGCCCTGCTGCGCCGTTTCCGCCCCGCGCCGGAGAGCATCGAGATCCCCGAGCAGCAGCGCCATCCGGTCCGCGAGCGGCGCGACGAATGGCTGATGGTCGCGGCCGTCACCATGCGCATGCTGTTCCCCGTGATCGGCCTCGTCGCGATCTATCTGCTGCTGCGCGGGCACGATCAGCCGGGCGGCGGCTTCGTGGCGGGGCTGACCTTCTCGGTCGCGATCATCGTGCAGTACATGGCGGGCGGGGCGCGCTGGCTGGAGGATCGGGTGCGGGTGCATCCGCTCCGCTGGATGGGGGGCGGCCTGATGCTCGCCGCCGGCACCGGCCTCGGCGCGATCGTGTTCGGCCGGCCGTTCCTCACCTCCTACTTCGCCTATGCCGACCTCGGCTGGCTGGGCAAGCTGCCGCTCGCCAGCGCGCTGCTGTTCGATCTGGGGGTGTTCGCGCTGGTCTTCGGCTCGACGGTGCTGATCCTGATCGCGCTCGCGCACCAGTCGGTGCGCAGCCGCCGCACCGCGCCGCGCGCGACGGCGGCGGTCGCGCCCGTCGCGCCGGCGGCGCCGGTGGAGGGCGGCTGATGGAACTGATCCTCGCGGTCAGCATCGGCGTGCTCGCCGGGTCGGGTGTCTGGCTGCTGATGCGGCCGCGCACCTTCCAGGTGATCATCGGCCTGTCGCTGCTGTCCTATGCGGTCAACCTGTTCATCTTCAGCATGGGCCGTTTCCCGGTCGGCGCGCCGCCGGTGCTGGAGCCCGGCACGGCGGGCGATCCGGCGTCCATGGCCGATCCGGTGCCGCAGGCGCTGGTGCTGACCGCGATCGTCATCGGCTTCGCCACCACCGCCCTGTTCCTGGTGGTGCTGCTGGCCTCGCGCGGCCTGACCGGCGGTGACCACGTGGACGGCAAGGGCGGCGGCGCGTGAGCTTCCTGCTTCAGAATCTGGCGATCCTCCCCATCCTCGTGCCCCTGGTGGCGGGCGCGGTGATGATCCCGATCGACGACCAGTCCCGCCACCTCAAGGCCGCGATCGGCCTCGCCTCGGCGCTCGGGCTCGCCGTCATCGGCGTGCTGCTGGTGCTGCGCGCGGACATGGCGGTCGAGGGCGCGGCCGCCATCACCGTCTATCGCCTCGGCGACTGGCCGGCGATGTTCGGCATCGTGCTGGTGGTGGACCGGCTGTCCGCCGTGATGGTGCTGCTGACGGCGGTGCTCGGCCTTGCCTCGCTCACCTTCTCGCTGGCGCGGTGGCAGCGGATGGGGGCGCATTTCGATGCGCTGTTCCAGTTCCAGCTCATGGGCCTGAACGGCGCCTTCCTCACCGGCGACCTGTTCAACCTCTTCGTCTTCTTCGAGGTGCTGCTCGCCGCCTCCTACGGGCTCGCGCTGCACGGATCGGGCGTGGCGCGGGTCAAGGCGGGGCTGCACTACATCGCCATCAACCTCGCCGCCTCGCTGCTGTTCCTGATCGGCGTCAGCCTCATCTACGGCGTGGCCGGCACGCTCAGCATGGCGGACCTCGCCGCGCGCATCCCCACGATGTCGGATGCCTACCGCCCGCTGCTGGAAGCCGGGGCCGCGATCCTCGCCGTGGCGTTCTTCATCAAGGCGGCGGCGTGGCCGGTCGGCTTCTGGCTGGTGCCCACCTACGCGGCGGCGAGCCCGCCGGCAGCCGCCATCCTGTCGATGATGAGCAAGGTCGGCGTCTATGCGCTGCTGCGGCTGTCGCTGCTGCTGTTCGACGACGAGGCGGGGCTGTCCGCGGATTTCGGCGACACCTGGCTGCTGATCGGCGGCGTGGTGACGGTGGGCTTCGGCGCGATCAGCGTGCTGGCGACGCAGGACCTGCCGCGCCTCGCCGGCGCCTGCGTGCTGATCTCATCCGGCACGCTGCTGGCGGCGATCGGCGCGGGCGAGATCCCCGTGCTCGGCGGCGCGCTCTACTATCTGGTCAGTTCCGTGCTGGCGACGGGCGCGCTGTTCCTGCTGATCGAGCTGCTCGAACGCGGCCGCGACGTCGGTGCCGACGTGCTCGCGGTGACGATGGAGGCGTTCGGCGACGGCGAGGACGAGGAGGAGGAGGACCCCGAGGATATGGAGATCGTCATCCCCGGGACGCTCGCGATCCTCGGCACGTGCTTCCTCGGCTGTGCGCTGGTGCTTTCCGGCCTGCCGCCGCTTTCCGGCTTCCTCGGCAAGTTCGCCCTGCTCAGCGGCGCGCTGAACCCGACCGGGACGGATGCGGGATCGACGCCGCCGTTCAGCGGCTGGGCGCTGCTGATCGTGCTCATCCTGTCGGGGTTCGCGACCGTGCTGGCGATGATGCGCGCCGGCATCCGCAACCTGTGGGCGACCGCGGACCGCGAGGTGCCCCGCGTGGGCGTCGTCGAGATCGTGCCGATCCTGTTCCTGCTGGCGCTGACCGTGGCGCTGACCGTGCAGGCGGGCCCGGCGATGCGCTTCATGGACGATGCGTCGAAGTCCCTGCACCATCCCCGCGACTACGTGCGCGACGTGCTGATCCCGGAGGGCCGGTGAGATGATGCGGCGCCTGCTGCCCTATCCGCTGACCTCCGCCTTCCTGCTGCTGCTGTGGCTGATGCTCGAGCAGAGCCTCGCGCCCGGCCAGTGGATCATCGGCGGCGTTCTCGCGCTCGTCGGCGGGTGGGCGCTGGGGCTGCTGGAACCGGAGCGGACGCGCATCCGCCGCCTGCGCACGGTGCTGGAACTGACCTGCATCGTCTTTGCCGACATCGCGCGGTCCAACCTCGCCGTGATGCGCGTCATCCTCGATATGCGCCGCAGCGACCGCACGCCGGGCTTCGTGCGCATCCCGCTGGCGCTGCGCCATCCCGGTGCGCTCGCGGCGCTGGCCTGCATCCTCACGGCGACGCCCGGCACGGCCTGGGTGCAGTTCGTGCCGGAGGACGGGGTGCTGCTGCTGCACATCCTCGACCTCGAGGACGAGACGACGTGGATCGAGATCGTGCAGGACCGATACGAGCGCCGGCTGCTGGAGATCTTCGCATGAGCGCCGCGCTGCTGTGGTGGTGCCTGCTCGTCGCGCAGCTCCTGCTGGGCTTCGCGATGGGCTGCGCGAGCTGGCGGATGATCCGCGGCCCGCGCGCGCAGGACCGGGTGGTGGGGTTCGACGCGCTGTATGTCAGCGGCATGCTGCTGCTGCTGACCTTCGGCATCCGCAGCGGCACGCCGATCTATTTCGAGGCGGCGCTGATCATCGCGCTGCTCGGCTTCGTCGGCACGGTCGCGCTCGCCAAGTTCCTCATGCGCGGCGAGGTCATCGAATGAGGGGCGTGGCGGACCTGCCGCTCTGGGCCGCGCTGCCGGTCTGCGTGCTGCTGCTGGCGGGTGCCGCGCTCACCGCCACCGGCGCGCTCGGCCTGCTGCGCTTCCGCAGCTTCTACGAGCGGGTGCACGCGCCGACGCTGGGCACGTCCTATGGCGTCGGCTGCATCGCGATGGCCTCGATCATCTTCTTCTCGGTGCTGCAGACGCGGCTTGCGATCCACGAGCTGCTGATCGGCGTGTTCATCGTGATGACGACGCCGGTCACGCTGATGCTGGTGGCCCGCGCGGCGCTTCACCGGGACCGGCAGGAGGGGCACGATCC
>JBBCJT010000023.1:0-18631 GCA_037190665.1 Rhodovastum atsumiense
GCAAGGGGCCACCGGCCCCTTGACCCGGGCTCCTTAAGGGGGGCCTTCGGCCAAATCGGTCGGCAGACCCCACCCCCACAACGCTTGTTGTGGGGTGGGGTCAGACGACCGAGCTGCTCAAAACCTTCCTGAAGGAATCGCGGGTGCAGGGGGCCGTGCCCCCTGCCGGGATGCAAGGGCAGAGCCCTTGCCGGGGTTCCGGGGCGGAGCCCCGCCCTACCCCGCCGCCTCCTGCTGCATCCGCCGTGCCAGCCATTCGCCGATCATCACGCACGTGAAGTGCGTGTTGGCGCGGCAGTCGGCCGGCATGATGGACGCATCGGCGACGCGCAGGCCATCCACGCCCTTCACCCGCAGGTCGGGGTTCACCACGCCCCGCGGGTCCTCGTAGGCGCTCATGCAGCAGCTTCCCGCTGCGTGCTGTATATCGGCGGCCTGCTCCAGCATCATCGCGTCCAGCTCGTCGTCCGACAGGGCGGCGGCCTGATCCATCGACATGTCGCTGTCCATGCAGACGATGCGCGTGGCGATGTCCTGCAGCGCCGGCTGCGCGGCGAGCGCGGCGAGGCGGCGGATGCCGTCGCGCATGCGCAGCCGGTCGCGCCAGTCGTCCAGCATGTTCTCGTCCACCACCGGATCGACCTCCGGATCGGCGGAAGCGAGCGTGACGGACCCGCGCGAATGTGCCTCGAACAATCCCGCCGCGATCGCGCCTTCCGGGTTCGGACGATTGCCCTCGCCCGGCAGGTTGCGGTGGTTGAAGCCGATGATGATCATGTCGCGGAACGACCCGCCCTCCAGCCCGGAGGTGTAGGTGATGCAGGAATTCGTGTGCCGCGCGGCCGGATCCGTGCAGGCGTGTTCCGGCTTCAGCGTGATGGTCGCGCGCATCACCGGATGGTCCATGAAGTGGCGGCCGACATGCGGCATGTCCTTCGCCACCGCGATGCCCATCGCCTTCAGCTCGTCCGCGGGGCCGAGGCCGGAGCGCAGCATGATCGCCGGCGAATGCACGGCCCCCGCGCTCAGCACCACCTCGCGCGCGGCGATCTCCTGCCACTGCCCATCGATGCGCACGCGCACGCCGGTCACGCGGGCGCCATCCGTTATCACGCGATCGACCAGCGCATTGCCGCGGATCGTCAGATTCTTCCGGCCGCGCGCGGGTTCCAGATAACCCTCATTGGTGCTGACGCGTTTCAGCCCGCGGCTGTTGATCGGGTAGCAGGACACGCCTTCGCGGTTCGGGTCGTTCAGGTCCGGGTTCCACGCATAGCCGCAGGCGAGGCCGGCCTCGCGCAGCCCCTTGTCCACCGGCCCCCAGGTTTCGAGCGGCGCGCGATAGACCGGGATCGGCCCGCCCTGGCCATGGTGCGCGACGCCCGCCATGGCGGGGTCGTCTTCCATCTTCGCGAACAGCGGCAGCACCTCCGCCGCCGACCAGCCCTCGCAGCCGACCTCCGCCCAGCCGTCGAAGGCCGCGCCCACACCCCAGATCGCGATCTGCGCATTGACCAGCGAGGAGCCGCCGAGCGCCTTGCCGCGCCAGTAATAGCGCGGCGCCTGCCTGCGCGTGCGCCGCGTGTTGAGCGCCGGCCACTGCCACTGCTCCTGCAGGGGGCGGCTGTGCATCATCGCCATGATGTTGGACGACAGCGCCTCGGGCGGGGCCTCGGCCGCGCGCCAGTCGCGCCCGGCCTCCAGCAGCAGCACGGATCGCGCCGGGTTCTCGCTCAACCGCGCGGCGAGCGCGGCGCCGGCGGAACCGCCGCCCACGACGATCACGTCATACATGGCAGGTCCGGCGCGGCGCCGGCGGCGGGGATGAGAGGATCATTCCGGCATCATGAGGCGACGCGCCGCGCATCGGCAATACGACCGGCGGCCGTCCCGCGTGGGGACGCCCGCCGGTTCACATGACACATCCGCCGGCGTGCGTCAGCCGCGCAGGCGGAAGATCGCCTCGATCTCCACGGTGATGTTGCCCGGCAGGCTGCCCATGCCGACGGCGGAGCGCGCGTGCTTGCCCCACTCGCCGAGCACGTTGACGAACAGGTCGGAGCAGCCGTTGATGACCTTCGGCTGATCGGCGAAGTCCGGCAGGCCGTTGACCATGCCGAGCACCTTCACCACCTGCACCTTGGCAAGCGACCCGGCCGCCGCGCGCGCCACGGCCAGCAACTGCAGCCCCACCAGTTGAGCGTGCTGGTAGGCTTCCTCCACGCTCACCGCGCCGGCGCCGACCTTGCCGACATGCATGCTGCCGTCCGGCTTCCGCGGCCCCTGGCCGGAGCAGTAGATCGTGCTGCCATCCATGCGGAACGGCACGTAATTGGCCAGCGGCGTGGGCAGCGCCGGCAAGGTCAGGCCGAGTGCCGCGAGCTTCGCTTCCGGATCGTCATTCGCCGCCATGCGTGCTGTCTCCCTTTTGGCGGCGCGCAGCTTGCCGTCATCGGCGCGGCGCGCAAGCCTGTGTGAGCAAGGAAGTGGGAAACGCCGATGAAGGTCGCGGTGATCGGGCTCGGTTCGATGGGCATGGGCGCGGCGCGGAACCTGCGCGACAAGGGGCACGCGGTGACCGGGTGCGACGTGCGCGCGGAAGCCCGCGACGCCTTCGGCGGCGGCGGCGCCAGGCCGTCGGAAATCCCGCAAGGCACCGAGGTTGCGGTGATCTTCGTCGTCAACGCCCCGCAGACCGAGGACGCGCTGTTCGGCCCCGATGGCTGCGCGAAGCGTCTCGCGACCGGCGCGGTCGTGCTCGCCTGCGCCACCGTGGCGCCCGAGGCGGCACGCCGGATCGAGGCGCGCTGCCACGAGGCGGGGCTGATGATGATCGACGCGCCCGTCTCCGGTGGTGCGACGGCGGCGAACGCAGGGACGATGACGGTGATGGCCTCCGGCGCGCCCGAGGCGTTCGCGAAGGCGGAACCGGTGCTCGCGGCCATCGCCGGCAAGGTCTACCGGCTGGGCGATGCGGCCGGGGCCGGCAGCACGGTGAAGATGGTCAACCAGCTCCTCGCCGGCGTTCACATCGCGGCCGCGGCGGAGGCGATGGCGCTCGGCATCCGCGCCGGGGCCGATCCGCGCACGCTGTTCGAGGTGATCTCCGCCTCGGCCGGATCGTCGTGGATGTTCCAGAACCGCGTGCCGCATATCCTCGACGGCGACGACACGCCGCGCTCGGCGGTGAACATCTTCGTCAAGGACCTCGGCATCGTGCTGGATCAGGCGCGGGGGCTGACCTTCCCGCTGCCGCTCGCGGCCGCAGCGCACCAGCTCTTCCTCGCCGCCGCCGCGGCGGGGCACGGCGCGAAGGACGACGCCTTCGTCATCCGTGTGTGGGAGGCGCTGGCGGGGATCGCGCTGCCGGAGGCGAAGAAGGACTAGGACCGCTCCGGCGGAGCGGACGCGAGGAGGCAAAGGACCTTCGCGCAGGGTCCCCTCTCCCGCGTGCGGAGAGGGCGTTTGCGCCGAGGCGACACTTCGCCGCGGTGCCGGCGGACGCACCCTCACCCCGGCCCTCTCCCGCAGACGGGTGGGGGTGGCAAGGCGCCACCGTTTCGCAAAACCTCCGAAAGCGGAGAAGGGCGGCGGCTCCTGCGGGTGGTCGGCGCTTCGGCGTTGGCGTCCCCCGGGCCGCTCTGCCACAAACGCATCTCCACCCACGCTCGAAAGGACATCAAGGTGCGGAAACGGTTCGTCCTTCTTGCCTGCGCGGCCGTGCTGGCGTGCGCCGTGCCGGCGGTGGCGCAGTTCGCGGGTCCCTCGCAGCAGGGCAACGCCGCGACAGCGGCGGCGATCGCCGACCTGCGGCTGGGCAGCTACGTGGTGCTGACCGGCAACATCATCACCCACCTGCGCTCCGACTACTTCACCTTCCAGGACCAGACCGGGACGGTCCGGGTGGAGGTGTCGCCGGAACTCTGGGCCGGCCGCAGGGTCACGCCGGAAACGCGGGTGCGCATCCTGGGCGAAGTCGATCGCGGCCGGGCCGGCCGCTATGTCTGGGTGAAGACGCTCGACGTCCTACCCTGATCCGCAACGCAGCGGCCCTCACCTGCCGACACCGGCCGGCCGCGACGGCCGCCGCAGCGACAGCAGCCCGCCGCAGGCGATCAGCACGCCACCCGCCAGCGCCGCGAGCGGCGGCGTGCGGCCGAACATCACCATGTCGAGCAGCAGCGCGAACGCGAGCCGCGAGTAGTGCCACGGCGCGAGGCGCGAGACGTCCGCGCGCCGCACCGCGCCGGCGAGCGAGGCGAGCCCGCCCGTCTGCACCGCGGCGAACACCGCGACCAGCACCGCCATCTCCCACGACACCGGCCGCCAGAGGATCAGCATCGCCGGCCCCAGCAGCACCAGCCCGGCAAGTGCCGCCTGCACCGTCGCGCCCCATTCGCCCATCGTACCGCGCAGCCGCCGTGCCATCACCTGGTACAGCGCGTAAGTCAGTGCGGAAAAGATCGGCACGATGGCGGCGGGCGAGAATACCTCGCTGCCCGGCTGCACGATCACCAGCATCCCCGCGAAGCCCAGCGCGACCGCGCACCAGCCGCGCAGCCCCACCCGCTCCCGCAGCAGCAGCGCGCCGGACGCGGTCAGGATGATCGGCCCGGTGAAGCCCAGCGCCGCGGCTTCCGTGACCGGCAGCAGCCCGTAGGCCCAGACGCCGAGGCAGGTGGAGAGGATCAGCATCGCCGCCGCCGCCCGCTGCGCCCACGCGCGCGGCGGCACCAGCGCATCGCCCACCACACGGGCCAGCGACGGCGCGATCACCGCGAACGGCATCGCGGCGAGCATCACCAGCGCCGAACGCAGGAACGTGATCTGCAACGGATCAAGCGCGCCCGACATCACCTTCGCCAGCGCGTAACCGAGGCCGTAGAGCGCATTGGCCGCCAGGATCAGCAGGACCGCCTTGGCGGTGTCAGACACTCGGATCGTCTCTCGCGCTCGGGGGTGCGTTGATAGCCGGCACCGTCCGTCTTCGCTACGCGCTTGACCGGCGCGGAGGCAACCGGACATGGGATTGGGTTCGGTCGATCCGACACAGGCGACGGTGCTGCAGTCATGACGGCAAGACGCCTTGGCGACCTCGGCGCGCTGCATCCGGCCGAGGAGAAGCTGCTGGAGCAGCTCGACGCCGGGAATTACGTGCAGTTCGGCGACGGCAGGCTGCCTGCCGCGGATGACGATTCGCGCGTGCTCCGCGCCGAGCTGCTGCGCATGGTGCTGCTGCACGGGCAGGACGTGCCGCGCCTGCACGAGAAGGGGCTGCGGCTGCGCGGTGCGCGGATCACCGGCACGCTCGACCTCGACGGCTGCCATGTCGGCTGCGACATCGCGCTGGCCGATTGCCGCCTCGACGCCGCCCCGGTTCTGCAGGCGGCCGCCATCGACACACTGCTGCTCGACGGCTGCGTGCTGCCGGGGCTGCGGGCGCGGCGGATGCAGGCTCGCGGCAGCGCGTATCTGCGCGCGGCACAGGTGAACGGCGAGATCGCGATGCAGGGCGCGCGCATCGGCGGCGAACTGGCGCTCGACGGCTCGCGCATCGACGCCGCCGGCGACACCGCCTTCGATGCCGCCCATGCGACGGTGAAGGGCGATCTCAGCGCGCGCGGGGCACGGATCGTCGGCCGGGTTCGGCTGGTGGGCGCGGATCTGCTCGGCGACCTCGCCTTCGCCGGCACCGAGATCGTGCATACCGCGGGTGTCACGTTGCAGGCGGACAGCATCCGCACCGGCGGCGACATCTCGTTGCAGGCCGCGCAGATCGAGGGCGAGGCGAGCTTCATCGGCGCGCGCGTCAGCGGCGACATCCAGCTCGACGGCGGGCGGTTCGAGGCGAAGGGCGGGCGCGCGGTCACGCTCAATCATGCCGTGGTGGACGGCGCCTTCTTCCTGCGCGGCGACGCGAAGGTGAACGGCGCGCTGAGCCTGAACGGCGCGACCGTCGGCACGGTGGTGGACGAGGCGGCGAGCTGGCCCGCCAAGGGCGACCTGCTGCTGAACCGCTTCAGCTATGGCGGCTTCCTCGGCGGGCCCGTCGATGCGCGTGCGCGGCTGGACTGGCTCGCGCGGCAGGACCCCACGCGCTGGGGCGACGATTTCTGGCCGCAGCCCTACGCCCAGCTCTCCACCGTGCTGGACGGGATGGGCCATCAGGAGGAAGCGCGCTCCGTCCTGTTCGAGAAGGAACGGCTGCAGCGCCGTGCGCACCGCGCGCGCGTGAAGCGGGCCGTGCTGCGTGGCCTGCTGCTCGCGAAGGACTGGCTGCTGTGGGCGACCGTGGGCTACGGGCTGCAGCCGCTGATCGCCTTCATCTGGCTGCTGGGCCTCTGGCTGCTCGGCGTGGCGCTGTTCGGCACGCTGCACGCGCGGGAGGAGCTTCGACCCAACGTGCCCGTCACGCTGCGCTCGCCCGAATGGGTGCTGTGCGCCGCGCCGCAGACGGAACAGGTCACGCTGGTCTCGATCGGGGCGACGCGACCCGGGCTCGCCGCGCCCGGCCAGTCGCAGCTCGCCTGCTTCCTTACCCAGCCGGAGGCGGCGAGCTTCCCGAAGTTCAACAAGTGGATGTACGCGCTGGAGGCGCTGATCCCCGGCCTTGAAGCCGGGCAGCGCAACTACTGGTCGCCGGATACGCGGTTCACGCTGGGCTATGCGGGCAAGCTGTTCGAGTATGCCCAGCGCATCCTGGGCCTCGCGCTCGGCCTGCTCGCCTTCGCGGGGTATTCGGGGCTCGTGAAGTCCCGCTGAGCCCCGCGGCCGCGACCTTCTCCCTTTTCCCTGCGGATCCCGCCTAAGCCGGCAGCGTCATCGTCGCGATCAGCCCGCCCGCCGCACGGTTGGCCAGCGTCACGTCGCCGCCATGGGCACGCAGGATGTTGCGCGCGATCGGCAGGCCGAGGCCGGTGCCGCCCGTCTCCCGGTTGCGGCTGCCTTCCAGCCGGTGGAAGGGCGCGAAGGCGCGCTCCATCTCCTCGGCCGGGATGCCCGGCCCGTGGTCCTCGACCATCAGCCGTATCTGGCCCTGCACCGGCGGGGTGAGGGTGACCTTCGCCGCCCCGCCATAGGCGAGCGCGTTGCCCACGAGGTTCGCGAGCGCGCGCTTCAGCGCCACCGGCCGCGCGCGCACCGTCAAATGGGCCGGCCCGTCATAGGTGATGTGCTCCGCCTGTTCCGGCGCGGCATCGGCCGCCTCGTCCACCACGGTGCGGGCAAGGCCGGCGAGATCGACCGGCGTCGCCGGCTCGGCCGCCGCGTCGTCGCGCGCGAAGGCAAGCGTCGCGCCGATCATCTTCTCCATCTCGGCGAGGTCGGCGAGCATCTTCGCCCGCTGCTCGTCATCGTCCATGAACTCGGCGCGCAGCCGCAGCCGCGTGATCGGCGTGCGCAGGTCGTGGCCGATCGCGGCCAGCATCTCGGTGCGGTCCTGCACGAAGCGGCGGATGCGCCGCGCCATCGTGTTGAAGGCCGTCGCCGCGGTGGCGACCTCGGAGGGCCCCGTCTCCGGCAGCGGCGGCGCGTTCACGTCGCGCCCCAGACGCTCCGCCGCCTCGGCCAGCAGCCGCACCGGCCGCGTCAGCCGCCGCACCGCCCACAGCGTCAGCAGCGCGGCCAGCACCGTCATGACGATGAAGGCGATCAGGAAGGTGGGCGAATGCCACGGGCGCGGCGGCGGCATCTCCGTGTGCACGTTCAGCCACATCCCGTCCGGCATGCGCGCGGACAGCACGTAGCCGTTCTGCCCGGCGCCGAGCCCGGCGATGAAGAAGTCGCGCCCCTCGCGCGGGCGCAACCGGCGCGGCATGGGCAAGGGCGGCGGTGCGGCCGGCGGGCCGGACAGCGCCTCGCCCATCCGCGGCGGCGGAGGGGGCGGCGGCGGGCCCAGCCCGGCATTGCCCGCGCGCAGCAGTTCGCGCAGCGGCAGGGGCAGCGGGGGGCCACCTCGCGCGGCGGGTTCCTGGCCGATCTCCGCCGTCATCCCGCCCGGCAGGTCGATATCGGCGAGCGCCTCGGCCCGGTCCTCGATCGGGGTGAACAGCGCGGTGCGGACCAGCGCGCGCGTCCGCTCGGCGGCAAGGCGCGCGGCGGAGAGGTTCTGGATGTCCACGCGATCCAGCGCGTGGATCGTCAGCCCTGCGATCTGCACCACGATCAGCCCCACCAGCAGGACGAACGCGGTGCGGCCGCCGAGGCTGCGGGGGGCACGCATCATGGCAGCGGCGGGTCGGCGACCGCCAGGCGCTCGACCGCGGCGGCGAGCACGTAGCCGCCGCCGCGCACGGTCTTGATGACCTGCGGGTTGCGCCCGTCATCCTCCATCTTGCGCCGCAGTCGCGACACCGCGACGTCGATGGCGCGGTCGAACGGGCCCGCCTGCCGCCCGCGCAGCAGGTCCAGCAGCATGTCGCGCGTGAGCACGCGGTTGGGCCGTTCGGCGAGCGCGAGCAGCAGGTCGAACTCGCCGCCGGTCAGCGGCACCTCCACCCCATCGGGGTTCAGCAGCCGCCGCCGCGCGGGTTCCAGCATCCAGCCGGCGAAGCGGAAGGCGCGCGCCGGCAGGTCGCGCTTGCGGTCGGAGACCTCGCTCACCCGGCGCAGCACGGCGCGGATGCGGGCCAGCAGCTCGCGCGGGTTGAACGGCTTGGAGATGTAGTCGTCCGCCCCCAGCTCGAGGCCGATGATGCGGTCGGTCTCCTCGCTCATCGCGGTGAGCATGATGATCGGCGTGTCCGACGTGCTGCGCAGGAAGCGCGCGAAGTCGAGCCCCGATTCGCCGGGCATCATCAGGTCGAGAACGATGAGCTGGAAATGCCCGTTCGGCAGCGCGCGCCGCGCCTCCCGCGCGTCGCGCGCGGCGGTCACGCGCAGGCCGTGTTTTTCAAGGAAGCGGGCGAGCAGCTCGCGGATCTCGCGGTCGTCGTCCACCACCAGGATATGGGGCGCGGTCTCCATGTCCTGTTACATAGGCGATCCGCCGCCGCGCCGGGGAGCGGCCGTTGCTCTTTGTCGCATTTCGACGTGGGCCTGTCGCACACCGCCCCCGCGGCACCGGCTAGCCTCCGACCTGGATCACCGGAGGATGCAAGATGAAGCGGATCGCGATACCGGCGCTGGCGGCGCTGGCGCTGGGTGGCTGGATCGCCCCCGCCCTGGCGCAGGACGGCAGCCGCTCCGCCCCGTTCGCGCCGGGCAGCGAAATGCCCTTCGACCTCGCCCAGATGGGTCCCGGCATGGGCCCGCCCCACGGCCCGCCGGGCGCGCAGCATGAACGGATGATGCGCCGGCCCGGCGGGCCCGGTTCGCCCATGGGCGGGCTGATCTACCGCCGCGAGGACCGCGCGCTCACCGCGCCCGAGGTGCAGCGCATCGCCGAAGCCTTCCTGGTCTGGAACGGCGAGCGGAACTGGAAGGTCGGCGAGGTCTCGGAGGAGGAGCGCGTGGTCCGCTTCGCCTTCACCACGCCGGAAGGCGGTGTGATCGCGCGGTTCACGATGGACCGCCGCAGCGGCAGGGTCCGCCGCGTCGGGTGAGGGCCGCGAGGGGGACGCTGTCCCCCTCGAACTCCCCCAGCCAGGGGGCACGGCCCCCTGGACCCGCGATTCCCTAAGAAGGCTTTGAGCGAGCCGTTCGGCAGGCCCTACCCATGCGATGATTATCGCAGGGGTAGGGCCTGCCGAACGGTTTGGCCGAAGGCCATCTAAAGGAATCCCGGGTCAAGGGGCCGGTGGCCCCTTGCGGGGAGAGCCCGAGAGGGGCGGCGCCCCTCTCGGCACCGGCACGGCCCCGGCGTACAGCGAACGCATGGTCACCCCCTTTCCCGTCCTGCCCCGTGCCGAGCGGATCGCCCTGCGCCGGCTCTGCGCGCGCGACACCGACCTTGCCGCGATCGAGCCCGCGGCCGGTCCGCTGCCCTGGCGCACGCGGCCGGCCGGCTTCACCGGGTTGCTGTCGGCCATCACCGCCCAGCAGATCAGCAACGCCGCCGCCGCCGCGATCTGGCGGCGGATCGAGGCGCTGCCGGGCGCGCTGGACCCCGTCATCTTCCTGCGCATCCCGGACGACGTGCTGCGCACGGCCGGTTTCTCGCGGCAGAAGATCGTCTATGGCCGGCTGCTCGCCGAAGCCTTCACGGACGGAAGGCTGTCCGCCGAGACGCTGGACACGATGACGGACGAGGAAGCGGTCACCGCCATTTCCTCCATCAAGGGGCTCGGCCGGTGGACGGCGGAGGTCTACCTGCTGTTCGCGCACGCCCGGCGGGACGTGTTCCCGGCCGCCGATCTCGTGCTCGCCGCCGCGACCGCCGACATCAAACGACTCGGTGCGCGGCCGTCGCCCAAGGCGCTGCTGGCGATGGCGGATGAGTGGCGCCCCTGGCGCGGGCTCGCGGCGCGGCTGCTCTGGCACCACTGGCGCGCCATCACCGACCGGCCGAGCTTCGACGACATGCAGCAATAGACAGGCGCGTCGTGGATTTCACAGGCGTCGTCATCCTCCTGTTCCTGATCGCATGCATGATCGTGCTCGCCGTGAGCACGCTTGCGACGGGTCTGCTCTGGTGGCTGCGCCGGCGCGCCGGCAAGGGCACCGCGCTGTGGTGGCGACGGCATTGCCTCGGGTCCTGCGCCGCCTTGCTGCTGACAGGCATCGCCCTTGGCGTCGCATCTGCCGTGCTCCAGGAAAGCCGCTATCGGGCGACGATCCGCCTCATCGAGAACGAGGGCGTGTTCCTGCTCTGGCTGCTTCCCGTCGCGATGGTCTGGTGGTCCGTCGCGCAGCTTTCCCGCGCAGGCCGCGCATAGCGCCGCCGCCGGGCCTCAGACCGGCCAACCTTTCGGCTGACCCGACAGGTCGCGCGGGCGGCGCCAGCCCTCTCCCGCCCGGCGGGAGAGGGAGGGGCCCGCGCTTGCGCGGGAGGGTGAGGGGGCCTGAGCGGAGGCTGAACCTCGCCGTCGCGCCGGCGCACGCACCCTCACCCCGGCCCGCTCCCCCCAAGCGGGAGAGGGAGATTTGCCCGCTTTCGGGAAGGAGGGAGGACACCGCCCAACCTCGCGCGGAAGCCGATGAGAGGGTCGGCAGGCCTCGGCGGCGTTATCCCCCGCAGGCGGCGAGCGCCTCGCGCATATGGGGCGGCGGGGCGGCGACCGCCTCGACCGGCGGATCGAGAGGGATCGACAGCGCACGGGCGAGCAGATGCAGCTTCGGGCCACCCCTCCCGTAAACCGCGTCGCCAAGGATCGGATAGCCGAGATGGGCGCAATGCGCGCGCACCTGATGGGTGCGGCCGGTGCGCGGCATCACCTCCAGCCAGGTCAGGCCCGGCCCGCGGCCAAGCACGCGCCAGTCGCTCACCGCGCGCTGTCCGGCGGGATCCACGACCATGCGCCAGCCGGTGCGATCGGTGCGTTTGAGCAGCGGCACATCGACCGTGCCCGTGTCCGCCGCCGGCGCGCCCGTCACCACCGCCCAGTAGGTCTTGAGCACGCGGCCTTCGGCGAACGCCGCCTGCATCGCCTTCAGCGCCTGCTTGCCGCGCGCGAGCGCGAGGCAGCCGGCGGTGTCGGCATCGAGCCGGTGCGCGAGCCATGGCCCCTCGCGCTTGTCGAAGCGCAGCGCGGGGAAGAAATCCTCCACGCTCGGCCCGCCGCGCGGACCCGGATGCACCTTCAGCCCGGCCGGCTTGTCGAGCACGATCGCGCGCGCGTCGCGGAACAGGATCGGCGGCGGCGTCATGGCCGTGGCGCGGCGCGCATCGCCGCGGCGAAGAACAGCAGCGTCAGCACCGCGGAGGCGGCCACGCCCAGCACCGGCAGCGCGTAGCCGCCCGCAGCGCCCCAGGCGAGGCCGAGCGCGACCGGCCCGGCCGCGCGGGCGAGGGCCGCGGGCGTGGTCAGCGCGCCGGCGATGGAGCCGTAACGCGCGCGTCCGAACAGCTCCACCGGCATCGCACCCCGCACGATGGTCATGATCCCGTTCGATGCACCATACAACACCACGAACGGGATCAGCCACGCGACCGTCTGGCCGAGCGCGAGGAACACCAGCGACACCGGCGATGCGGCGAGCGCGAGCAGCCCCACGGTGCGCAGGCTGACGCGCCGGCCGATGGCGAATTCGAGAATGCGTCCCGCCGTCTGCATCGGCCCGATGCACGCAGCGAGCACCAGCGCGGCGGGGCCGATGTCCTTCTCCACCAGTGCCGGCACGATATGCGCGGACATGCCGCCGAACAGGAAGCCGTTCAGCGTCAGCGCCGCCGCGAACAGCCAGAACACGCGCGTGCGCAGCGCCTGCGCGAGGGTGTGGCCGTCCGCCGCCGGCGCGCCCGGCACGACGGCGCGGCGGGCGACGGGGCCGGGCAGGAAGGCGGCGTGCAGCAGCAGGCAGGCGGCGTTCAGCGCGGCCAGCACCATCAGCGCGCCGCGCCAGTCGAGCCAGTCGAGCAGCCCCGCCGTCACCGGCCAGAACACGGTGGAGGCGAGCCCGCCGAAGAAGGTCAGCACCGAGATGCCGCGCCGCGACTCGGCGGCGAAGACGGCGGTCACCGCGGCGAAGGCGGCCTCGTACTGCGTCAGCGCCGCGGCGACGCCGTTGAGCATCCAGACCGCGTAAAGTCCCGTCACGCCCTCGACCCGGGCGGCGAGGAACAGGCCAATGCCGGCGAGAATCGACCCCGCCGTCATGCAGGCCCGGCTGCCAAAGCGGTCGAAGGCGAGGCCCGCGACCAGCGCGGTCGCGGCCTGCGCCAGCAGCGACGCGGAGAAGGCGCCGGTCATGGTCGCGCGCGACAGGCCGAGCCCGCTCTCCATCGCCGGCATCAGCACGGCGAAGGCGTAGTAGAGCGAACCCCAGTGGACGATCTGCGTGACCGAGAGCGCGGCGACGAGGCGCCAGCGTTCGCTCACGCGTCCGGGCCGACCTTGGCCAGGTGCTTCACCAGCGCGACGGTGGTGGCGACGATGTGGTCGGCGAACAGCTTGCCCGCCTCCGCCGTGGCGAAGGCCGGATCGCCGGAGACGATGCCGTTGTCGCAGTGGTCGGTCACGTCGATCGGCACGTTGACCTCCGTGCCCTCGAACTTCACCGAGGCGAGGCCGGCCGTCGCCATGCCCAGCAGCGTGCGGCCGGAATTGGGCTTCTCGGCGAGGTCAGGACGGCACAGCTCCGGATGGATGTGCAGGTAGACCGAGGTCATCGGATCCGCGCCATGGCCCTGCACCTTGCCGGCATTGTCGCCATGCGCCTGCTTCCACAGCGCCGGCGGGATCATGCGCCAGACATTCACCCACGGGATCACCACGCCGCGGTCGGTGCGGATCTCGCGCAGCGTGCGATCGATCAGCGGATGGTTGCCGGAATGGCCGTTGAACACCAGCAACCGGTGCAGGCCGTGATCGAGGAACGCCTCGGCGAAGTCGCGCAGCACGGCGCAGAACGTGTCCGCGCGGAACTGCACGCCGCCGGGCACGGGGCGGAAGTAGTCCGCGTAGCCGAAGGGGATGACGGGGGCGACGATGGCGCCGGCCTCGGCGGCGATGCGATCCGCCAGCGCCTCGGTCAGCATGTAGTCGCCCATCGGGCAGGTGGGGCCCTGCTCCTCCTGGCTGCCGAGCGGCAGGATGATGACGGGATCGTCAGCCATCCGTTGCCGGAACTCGACGAAGCTCATGTCCTTGAGGCGGTGCTTGGCGGTCATGGCGCCACGCTGCGCCGGCCCGGGCGCGGCATCAAGCCGGCGGCGGCCTGTCGGAGCCATAAGCGGGGCTTGGCGCGGTGGGGAGGCGGTCGTCCGGCGGCGATGAGGTTTTCATCGGTCGGCCGAGCCGCGTCCGCAGGCAGGGGTTGGCGTGATGGTTGCACACGAAACAATGGCTCTTGCCAGCCGTGAGGATCGTCCCGCAGCGATGCCGCCCCTCGCCCGCCCGCATTCCCTCTCCCGCCCGGCGGGAGAGGGAGGGGCCCGCGCTCGCGCGGGAGGGTGAGGGGGGCGGAGTGGAGCCGGAACCTCCCCGTCGCGCTGGCGAAAGCACCCTCACCCCGGCCCTCTCCCGCAAGCGGGAGAGGGAGTGCGCAAAGCGGGTGAAGGGGCGCGCGGCCCTCGATCGCACGCCAACCGGGATCAGGTCACCCGGTCGAGTTCCTCCTCGCTCATCCCGCCCGGCACGATCGTCATCGGCACGTGCAGGCGGGAGGCGTAGCGACCGGCCAGCGCGGAGATCAGCGGGCCGGGGCCGGAACTGTCGGTGGAGGCGGCGAGCACGAGGATGGAGATGCGCGGGTCCTCGGCCAGCAGCGCCAGCAGTTCGTCGCGCGGCACGCCCTCGCGCACCAGCAGGATCGGCAGGCCGCCGGTGATCGTGTTCACGTCGGCGGCGAGCGCGTTCAGCGTCCGCTCCGCCTCCTCCCGCCGCTCGGCGCTCATCAGATCGGCGACCGCGCCCCAGACCGCGCCCTCGGTCGGCTCGATCACCCGCAGCAGCGCCACGCGCCCGCCGGATTTCAGCGCGCGCAGACAGGCGTAGCGGAGGGCGACCATCCGCTCCGGACTGTCGTCCACCACCACGAGGAATACGCGATCCCGGCGCGCGGTCGCTTGCTGGCTCATGGCCCCGAACCTACCGTCCGGGCCGGCCCGTGTCTCGCCCCCCGCCCCGGGGGCTCAGGAGCGGCGGAACAGGAACGCGCCCGCCCAGCCGGCGAAGGCGGCGATCGCGATGCAGGCGAGGCCGTAAAGCGCGGGCTGCTGGCGCGCCACGCGGTTGACGTCGGCGGCGAAGCCGGTGCGCACCACCGCCAGCGCCAGCTCCTGCCGCGCCATGATCCGCCCCTCGCGCACCAGCATCACGTCGATCAGGTAGTCGCCCGGTTCGATCAGCGCGGGGATCGGCACCTGCGCGCGGAACAGCCGCCCGCCGATCACGTCCACCCCGATCCGGCCGTTGTAGAGGCCCTGCGTGTCGCGGATGCGGATCAGGGCATCGCGGAAGGCCGGGTCCTGCGACCCGCGCGAGAGCATCGAGACGGTGTCCAGCCCCACGGTGGCGCCGCGCCGCTCGTTCGGCTCCATGGCCTCCCACACCGGGCGGGTACCGCCGACGGCGTAGAAATTGGGCAGGCTGGCGAAGCGCGCGGAGGGGCCGTTGATCCAGATGCCCGCGACATTGACCTTGCGCCGGACCACCGCCGGCCGCGGCTGCCCGCGCACCACCACGACCACGTCGCCCGGCGGGTCGAAGGCGCCGAACACCAGCACCGAGTCGCCGACAAAGGCGGTCGTGATCTCCACCCGCGCGCGCCCCAGCTCGGCCACCAGCGGCTGGGCGGAGAGCGGCGCGGCAAGGCCCGCGAACAGCGCGAGCAGCAGGGCGAACCGCGCGCTCATCCGGGCATCACCGAATACAGCTCGTCCGGCCGCTGCAGCAGTCGCCACAGGAGCTGCGCAGCGACCGCGACCACCAGCAGCCCCAGCAGGCCGCGCATCTCCTCCCCGCGCAGCTTGCTGCCCATCGACGCGCCGAACTGCGCGCCCGCGACCGAACCCGCGAGCAGCAGCAGCGCGAGGACGATGTCCACCGACTGGGTCGCGACCGACTGCAGGAAGGTGACGTTGGCGGTGACGAAGACGATCTGGAACAGCGAGGTGCCGATCACCACCGAGGTCGGCATCCCCAGCACGTAGATCATCAGCGGCACCAGC
Source organism: Rhodovastum atsumiense (assembly GCA_037190665.1). GTDB lineage: Bacteria > Pseudomonadota > Alphaproteobacteria > Acetobacterales > Acetobacteraceae > JBBCJT01. Next base: position 15,710 of record JBBCJT010000023.1, read on the forward strand.
AGGAACCCGCCGCCGACGCCCATCACCGCCGACAGCAGGCCGACGAGCACGCCCACGAAGAGCGGCGGCAGGATCGAGATGTAGAGCCGCGAGGCGCGGAACCGCGTCTTGAACGGCAGGCCGTGGATCCAGAGGTGCTGGTGCAACCGGCGGGGCGCGGCCTGCTTGCGGCGCAGGATGGCGCGCGCGCTCTCGATCACCATCAGCGCGCCGACGATGCCGAGAACCACGATGTAGAACACCGCGACGAGGAAATCGGCCTGGCCGGCGCGGCGGACGATGGCGAAGATCTGCACGCCGACGGCGGAGCCGACGAAGCCGCCCACCAGCAGCGTCAGTCCCATGCGCACATCGACGTTGCCGCGCCGCCAGTGCGCCATCAGCCCCGAAACCGAGGCGCCCATTGTCTGCGTGGCGGAAGTGGAGACGGCGACCGCGCTCGGCACGCCGAGGATCACCAGCAGCGGCGTCATCAGGAAGCCGCCGCCGACGCCGAACAGGCCTGACAGCCACCCAACGACAAAACCGACGCCCAGCAGCAGCAGGGCATCGACGGACATCTCGGCAATGGGCAGGTAAACCTGCACGTGGAACGACTAAACTCCCCCATGCCGTTTGGACCGGACACAGGGGTGCGGCAAGGGGGAAAGGCGGGCGCTATCGCAGTCGTGCCCTGCGTGCGGCGCGGTCGCGCATTCAGGCTTTCTTTGCTCTCAGCCGCGGGGTGCGGTCCCGGCAGGCGCTGACACCCCTGGCCATTCGTATCCGACAACGAGCCGGCGGACAGGCCGATGCGCCGTCACCGGTGCCCGCCGGCCGAGGGGCAGGCCTATTCGATCTTCACGCCCAGCTCGCGCACCACCCGGGCGTAGAACACGGTCTCGTCGGCGATCTGGCGGACGAAGGCGTCGTGGGGGCGGTCGGGCGCCGGCTCCAGCCCGTCACGGCCGAGCTTCTCGTGCAGCCTGGACGAGCGCGCGATGTCACGCGTGGCCGCCATCAGCCGGTCGATCGCCTCCTGCGGCGCGCCGCGCGGGACGAACAGGCCGTGCCAACCGGTGATCTCGAACCCCGGCAGGCCCTGTTCCTGCATCGTCGGCACATCGGGGAAGGAGGCATGCCGATGATCGCCGGTGACCGCGACCGCGCGCACCTGCCCCTCGCGCACCAGCGGGACCGCCGGCGGCGGGGAGGAGAAGTTCATCGTCACCCGCCCCGCCACCACGTCCAGCAGCGCCGGCGCGGTGCCGCGATAGGAGACGTGGTCGAGCTGGATGCCGGCTGCCTGGCCGAACATCGCCCCGGCGAGGTGGTTGTTCCCACCCACGCCCGAGTGGGAGAACGTCACCTCCCCCGGCTTCGCCTTCGCCATGGCGACGACGTCGGCGAGCGAGCGCAGCGGCAGGCGCGGATCGACCACCAGCACGTACTGGTAGATCGCCACCTGGCCGAGCGGGATCAGGTCGCGGGTGAACTCCAGCCCCTCGGTGCGGTAAAGGCTGGGGTTGATGACGATGTTGGAATTCACCGCGTAGAGCAGCGTGTAACCGTCCGGCTTCGCCCGGGCGGCCAGCATCGTGCCGACATGCCCGCCGGCGCCACCGCGGTTCTCGATCACGACGGGCTGGCCGATCTTCTCCTGCAGCAGTTGCGCGAATTCACGGCCGACGATGTCGGTCCCGCCGCCGGCGGCATAGGGGACGACCACGGTGACCGGCCGGTCCGGCCAGGCGGCGAGCGCAGGGGCGGCGAACAGGGCGGCAAGCAGCGCGGCGCGGCGGCACAGTCTCATGGACGGCTTCCCCTGGGTCTTGCGGCGAGCATGGCACAGGACCCGATCCGGGCCATGGCGAGAAGTTAATTGCGAACCACTCGCATTTTCAGTAAATAGCCTGTCTGCCCAGGGTCGCCGCGCATGCTCGCATCCGCCTTCCGCCGCCCCGACGCCACCCCTATCCAACGGCCCGACCTGCTGGTCGCCGCATTGCGGGAGGGGGTGGCCGTGCTCGACCTCGCCCTGCCGCCAGCGGCGGCGGATGCCGCGCGCTGCGCCTGTCTCGGCCTGATGCGCACGCTGTCCGCCCACAAGCGGCGGACGCTGTATTTCGGCCGCGACGGGATGAAGCCGACCGCCGACGAGACGGCGGTGCTCGCCCTCGTCGCCGCCGCGCCGGGCGAACCGGAGCTTGCCGCCCGCCTCTGCGAATGGCTGGTCCGCCGCCCCGGCCAGGCCGCGATGCTCGCGGACGCCGCCCGCCTCGCACGCGCGCTGCGCTGCGGATAGCGGAACGCACAAGACCCCCTCGGCGCGCACGCCTCGCACGGCTACAGTACCCGCGTGCAGATCATCCTTCGCATCCTGCTGCTGGCAGGCGGAGCCGTGGCGAGCCTTTTCATCGCGCAGGACGCGCCGAACTTCGGCGTCGCGCAGGTGATGGCGACGATCGCACTGATCGCGATCGTCGTGGTCGGCGTGGCGATGTTCACGCGGCGCTGAGAAGCGGGGCGCTGCCCCGGACCCCGCCAGGGCTCTGCCCTGGACCCGGCAGGGGGCACGGCCCCCTGCGGGGTACAGGGGCAGCGCCCCTGTTGGGGGGTGGGGCAAAGCCCCACCGCTCACCGCTGCGCGTTCGCCCCCAGCGCGGCATCGCGATCGGCGATGAGATCAGCCGGTGTTTCCAGCCCGACCGAACGTCGCAGGAGATCGGTGGGGCATGGCGTGCCCGCGCCCTCGATGGAGGCGCGGTGCTCGATCAGCGATTCGACGCCGCCGAGCGAGGTCGCGCGCTTCCACAGTTTCCCGTTCGCCGCCGTGCGGATCGCCGCTTCCTCGCCCGCGCGCACGCGGATCGACAGCATGCCGCCGAAGCCGCCCTGCATCTGCCGCGAGGCGACAGCGTGGCCGGCATGCGCGGGCAGGCC
>JBBCJT010000024.1:0-18250 GCA_037190665.1 Rhodovastum atsumiense
GCACGCCACCGCGATCCGGCACCGTCAAGGAAAGTGCCGGCATGAGTGTTCATTCTGCTCACAAGCGAATCTCCGTTCCCGACATTCGTGGACGAAAGGGAGGCCGTCCCATCGTTGCCCTCACTGCCTACAACGCGATGACGGCCCGTCTGGTCGATCCGCATGCCGACATCATCCTTGTCGGCGACAGCCTTGCGATGGTCGAGCACGGGATGGAGTCGACGCTCGGCGCCACGCTGGATCTGATGATCCTGCACGGCAGCAGCGTCATGCGCAGTTCGCGTCACGCGCTGGTCGTCGTGGACATGCCGTTCGGCAGCTACGAGGAGAGTCGCGAGCAGGCGTTCCACAACGCTGCGCGGATCCTCGGCGAGACGGGCTGCACTGCCGTCAAGCTCGAAGGCGGTGTCGCGATGGCGGAGACCATCGCCTTCCTGACCGCGCGCGGCGTTCCGGTCATGGCGCATGTCGGGCTGACGCCGCAATCCGTCATGACGTTCGGCGGCTTCAGGACGCAGGGGCGGCACGAAGCCGACTGGCCGGCGATCGAGGCCGATGCCGCGGCGGTGGTGGATGCCGGGGCCTTTGCCGTGGTGCTCGAGGGAATGGTCGAGCCGCTCGCGCGGGGGATCACGCAGGCCCTGCCGATACCGACGATCGGGATCGGCGCGTCGGCGCAGTGCGACGGGCAGATCCTCGTGCTCGAGGACATGCTCGGCCTGTCACCGCAGGTGCCGCGCTTCGTGCGCCGGTTCGGTGATCTGGCAACGGCGGCCAATGAGGCAATCGCGGATTACGCGCGTGCCGTCGCCGACCGCACCTTCCCGGGCGAGGCGGAGGTCTATGGAATGAAGAAGTGACGCGCGTCTGAGCCGGCCGGGCGAGGTCGGCTTCAGATGTTCACTGCTGGCTGGGTATCAGGGCACCCACTCGGCGGCGGGTTTGCGGGCCAGCCAGAGGGTGGCGGCGAGAAGCGGTGTGATGGCGAGTAGCGGCAGCAGGTAGCGCGGCTCGATATGCACGGGCAGGTAGACGGCAGCGATGCCGAAGCCCGCAGCCCACAGGCCGAGAACCGTGCCGCTCACCTGATCACGCCGACGCAGCCACAGCAGCGGCGGACCCGCCAGCGCCAGAAGGCCCAACGCAAGGCCGCCGGTACGGGGGATGACGACGGCCAGTATCGTGGCAATGGCAGCCACGTCGCCGCGCTTGGCTCTGTGCATCAGCGGCGTCAGGCGATCGAACTTCGGGCGTCCCATACCGCTGTGGATGGCGATCACCGCGATGGCAGCGGCGGGATCGAACGGTGTTGCCAGCAACGATGCATCGAAGCGACCCACCGACGCGCGCAGCATCTCGACGGGATGGCTGCGCCACGCCAGTCCATAACGGCGGGAGGCCTCGGCGGACATCTCGGGCGCCGCCATGCCTGCTTCGGCAAAGAGCCGCTCGTTCATGCGCCCGATGCCGCTGTATTCGCCTCGTCCGAGGCTTTCACGGGCGATGCGGTCATACAGCCCACCCCCGGCATAGAGGGGCACATCGCGCCCGAGCAGCGGCAGCAAAGCCTGCACCATCACGACCTGCCGGCTCGTGGTGGTGACGGCGACGCCGGCGCGAGCATGGTTCCACGCCATCATTCCGGACATGACGAGGACCGGAAGACCCACGACAAGACCCGCGCCAGCGAGCCTGAACCGCCACCGTCCGGGCGCGATCAGTGCCAGCGGCACGGAGAACAGGGCGATGTACGGAGTCGCCTCGCGAAACAGCGTCGCGACGGCGAACAGAAGCCCCGCGGCTCCGGCGCCCGTTAGCGCCGGGATACGGCCCAACGCGGCGGTGGCAAGCGCCAGCCATCCGAAGCCGCTTAGCACCAGCACCATGCCGTCGGGCAACAGGGATGCGCTGAAAGGTGCGGCCATCGACACGCCGGGCAGGATGCCGGACAGGCACGCCAGCCACACGGGCAGGCCCAACCGGAACGCGAGCACGGCCAGGCCGGAGCAGAGCAAGCCGAACAGGGCAATCGGCAGAAGCGTCGCCCCCGTGGGCCCGAGTATCGCGAGCAACGCAGGATAGCCGGGCGCGCGATATAGCGACGGTGGCGCTGCGCCCTGCCGGAGAACGGCGTCGCCCTGCGGCAGGCCCGATCTCAGCTCGGCGGCATAGGCCAGATAGCCGTTCGTGTCCGGCGACGGCACCGGCCCCATGCTCAGGACGATCAGCAGGGCCGGCAGCGCCGCGAGAACGGCCGTCAGTACGGATAGGGAAAGTGGAAGGCGGTCCGGGAGAGGGCACGCGATATGCGAGGCGGCCGTGCTCTGCCGCGGGTCGATCCGCAGATCGAAATGCATGGTCGAATACCGTTGCTCAAACGTGCCGCGGCGAGACGGCGATAAAATTCGCCTAAGGCGGAAAAAGCTGGCCTAGCTGAAAAGTGGTGCCCAGGGGCGGAATCGAACCACCGACACTGCGATTTTCAGTCGCATGCTCTACCAACTGAGCTACCTGGGCGCCGTTGCCGACGGTTGGCGAGAGGCGCGCGTATAGAGGGACCGCGCCCGCCGATCAAGGCTCCCGCAGCGGCATTTCCTCCTCGGCCTCTTCCGGCGGGCCGGGCACGCGGTAGCTGCCGGTAAACCAGCGCCCCAGGTCCACATCCGCGCAGCGGCGCGAGCAGAAGGGCAGCATGGCGCGGTCGGCCGGCTTGCCGCAGATCGGGCAGCGTATGGGCTTCGGGCGGTCAGGCATCGAGACTCCAGCGGCAGGCGGGCAGGGCGGGATCGCTCGCCACCGAGATAGGTACGCCGGCCTCCCGCGCGAACGCCTCGCGCGCCTCCGCATCCGCTTCCAGCGCGGTGGCGACGTCGGGCGCGATGCGCAGCCGGTGCGTGCCGGCCGCCAGCGCGGCGCGCAGCCCGGCCAGCGCGGCGGCGTGCGGGCCGGCGAGCAGTTCGGACAGGGGCGGTTCCACGCGCGGGCGCAGGATCTCTGCGAAACCCAGAGCGGTGAAGCCCAGCAGGCGCGGGTGGAGGGGGTCGGCGGCCAACGCCGCTGCCAGCGGCTCCGCGAGGGCGGCGCGGCGTCGCGCCGGCATGCCGGCGAAGTCCACCACGATCCCGCCCGACAGGTTGCGCAGCCGTATGGCGCGCGCGAGCGCCGGCAGCAACGCGGCGTTGAACTCCGCCTGCGCACCGCGCTTGGCCCCACCCGAGGCGGATGCGGGGCCGGTGTCGATGTCGATCGCCGTCAGCGCCGGGGTGGGGTGGATGCGCAGCGCGCCGCCGCCCGGCAGGTTCACATCGGGTTCGGCCAGTGCGGCGAAGATCGCATCCACCTCCGCCGCCGCGTCGGGCGCGAGGCGTGCGCGCGGGACCACGGGCAGAAGCGCCGGCACGTTCACCGTCACCATTGCGTCCGGATGCAGTGCCGCCAGCCGCGTCAGCGCGGACGGGGCAGGGGTGACAAGGCCCTGCGGGCCAAGCGGTGTCTCGTCGGCGGCGGTCAGGCGCGGTCCCTTGCCGCCCTGTGCGGCGCGCACGATGCGCACGCCCAGCACCTCGCCCACGCTGCGCCCTTTCGCCCCGGCGCTGTCAGGCAGGAAACCGGACACGCCGCCAAGATCGCAAAACGCGCCCGCCATCGCCGGCAGGACCGCGGTGAGGCGCGCGCGCCAGACCTCGCCCACGCGATGCCGCGCACCGGGCCGGTCGATCGCGGCGTCGATGGGGCCGTCCGCGTCGATCGCCACGATCCGCACCTCGCCGGGCGACCACGCGGCGAGCAGGCGCGTCACGGGATCGGATAGCCCAGGCCGCGCAGACACTGCGCCGTCTCGAACAGCGGCAGGCCGACGACGTTGGAATGCGAACCGGACAGGAAACGCACGAACACCTCCGCGCGCTGCTGGATGGCGTAGCCGCCGGCCTTGCCGCGCCATTCGCCGGTGGCGAGGTAGTCGTCCATCTGCGCGGGCGTGATCCGCGCGAAGCCGACAACGCTGGTGACGATCCGGCTGGTCCGGCGCCCGTCGCGCGCGATGGCGAAAACGCCCGTGTGGACGCGGTGGCGGCGGCCGGACAGCAGCGTCAGCATCCGCCGCGCGTCCTCCGCATCCTCCGGCTTGCCGAGAATCCGGCGGCCGACTCCGACCACGGTATCGGCGGCGAGCACGAGGCAATCCGGATGGGCGGCGGCGGCGGCTTCGGCCTTGGCGAGAGCGAGCCGGGCGGCATGGGCACGCGGCATCTCCGCCTTGCGCGGTGTCTCGTCGATCCCAGCCGGGGAAATCAGGTCAGGGACAATGCCGATCCGGGCCAGTAGCTCCAGACGGCGCGGCGAGGCCGATGCCAGAACGAGGCGCGGCAAGCCTTTACTTAAATCTGAAGGTGATGCGGCCCTTGGTGAGATCGTAGGGCGTCATTTCGACGTTCACGCGATCACCCGCCAGCACGCGGATGCGGTTCTTGCGCATCTTGCCGCTGGTGTGCGCAAGGATCTGGTGGTCGTTGTCGAGCTTCACGCGGAACATCGCGTTGGGGAGCAGTTCGACCACTGTCCCCGAAAACTCGATCATGTCCTCTTTGGGCATCCGGTACTTTCAGCGTGCTGGGCAGGATTTTTGACGGGGCGGAACATGATGATCGGCCCGGCCCGGGTCAAGGCGCGGCTGACTGACCGAGCCGCAGGGCAATGCTGCGCGCATGCGCCGTCAGCCCCTCGGCCTCGGCCAGCGCCACTGCCGCCGGGCCCACCGTGGCCAGCGCGGCGGCATCCGCGGCGACCCAGGTGGTGCGCTTGAGGAAGTCGTGGACCGACAGGCCGGAAGCGAAACGCGCCGTTCGCCCGGTGGGCAGCACGTGGTTCGGCCCGGCCACGTAGTCGCCCAGCGCCTCCGGCGAGAAACGGCCGAGGAAGGCCGCCCCGGCGTGGCGGATATGGGCGAACAGCGCCTCCGGCTCCTCGACCATCACCTGCAGATGCTCGGGCGCGAGCAGGTCCACGAGCGAGGCTGCCTCGCCCCAGTCCCGGACCAGAATGACTGCTCCGTGCGCCTGCCAGGAGGCGCGGGCGATGGCGGCGCGGGGCAGGGCGGTCAGCTCGGCCTCCACCGCGGCGATCACAGCTTCGGCAAAACCGGCGTCGACGGCGATCAGGATCGCCTGCGCGGCCTCGTCGTGCTCGGCCTGGGCGAGGAGGTCCACCGCAACGTGGCGCGGATCGTTGGCGGCATCGGCGAGGACCACCACCTCGCTCGGCCCGGCGATGGAGTCGATGCCGACGCGGCCGTAGACCTGCCGCTTGGCCTCGGCCACGTAGGCGTTGCCGGGGCCGACGATCTTGTCCACCGGCGCGATCTGGCCGGTGCCGTAGGCCAGTGCCGCGATCGCCTGCGCACCGCCGATGCGGTAGCACTCGTGCACCCCGGCGCGGTGGGCGGCGGCCAGCACCAGCGGGTTGATCGTCCCGTCCGGCGTGGGCACGCACAGCGCCAGACGGGAGACGCCGGCCACCCGGGCCGGGATCGCGTTCATCAGCACCGAGGACGGATACGCGGCCTTGCCACCGGGCACGTAGAGGCCGACTGCCTCGATCGGTCCCCAGCGCAGGCCGAGGGTGATACCGTCGCCATCGGTGGCGCGCAGGTCGCGCGGAAGCTGCGCCTGATGAAACACCTCGATCCGCCGGGCGGCGACGTCGAGCGCATCCAGCAGCTCGTCGGGCGTGGCCTGGAAGGCGGCCTCGATCTCCTCGGGCGGGATGCGGATCGCGTCGTGGGTCAGCGGGAAGCGATCGAACCGCGCCGTCAGCTCGCACAGCGCGTCGTCGCCGCGCGCCCGCACATCCGCGATGATCGCGGCCACGACGTCATCCACCCGCGCGGTGGTCTCGCGTGCGGTCTCCAGCAGGGCGGCGAAGGCGGCGGGGAAATCCGGCGAGGCGGTCGACAGGCGCTTCATGCCATCGCGGCCCGGAAGCGCGCGATCCAGGCGCCGATCGCCTCGGGCTGTGTCTTGAGCGCGGTGCGGTTCACGATCAGCCGGGAGGTGACGTCGGCGATCGTCTCGGTCTCGACCAGCCCGTTCGCCTTCAGCGTGGAGCCGGTCTGCACCAGATCGACGATCAGCCGCGCGAGACCGAGGCCGGGGGCCAGTTCCATCGCGCCGTTCAGCGCCACGACCTCCGCCTGCACGCCGCGGGCGGCGAAGTGGCGGCGCGCGATGGCCGGATACTTGGTCGCCACCCGCACCCGGGACCAGCGCGCCGGATCGTCCGTGCCCGCGCTCGCCGCCGGCTCGGCGACCGAAACCCGGCACCGGCCGATGCCGAGATCGAGCGGAGCGTAGATCTCCGGATAGTCGAACTCCATCAGCACGTCCGCCCCGCAGATGCCGAGCTGGGCGGCGCCGAAGGCGACGAAGGTCGCCACGTCGAACGGGCGCACGCGCACCACGTCCAGCCCCGGATCGGAGGTCGGGAAGCGCAGGCGCCGGCTGTCCTCGTCGGCGTAGTCGGGCGCGGGTTCGATGCCGGCGCGGGCGAGCACGGGGCCGACCTCGGACAGGATGCGGCCCTTCGGCAGGGCGAGCACCAGCGGCGCTTCGCTCTCGGGCGCCAGCGCCGGGGCGGAGAAGGGGGCGGTCATGGGGGCTGCCTCTAGCACCGGCGCCGCGCCGCCTACAGCCACGGAATCGTGGCAGGAGGCTTGAGCAGGGCGGGGATGAAAGGGCTCATCCCGGCGTTTGCGACCGGCTCCGGGGCATCGTTGGCGCCCGGGTTCCAGCGGGAAGGGCCGCGGGCGCGCGGACTTCTTCTCCCGATCTGCGCCACGATTGCCGCGCCGGGGCGTTCATCGCGGATACATCCCTGTTTGCGGAGTTCCCGATGGCCCGATCCCCCGCCGCTCCCGCCCGCGCCCCCAAACCGCGCTCCAAACCCGGCGAGCGTTCCGCAGCCATGCACGGCGCCGGCGGGGAGCTGCACCAGACCGCCTCGACACCGGACACGCGGCTGACCACCAACCACGGGACGCCGCTGAGCGATAACCAGAACAGCTTGAAGGCAGGGCCGCGCGGGCCGTCGCTGCTGGAGGACTTCATCCTCCGTGAGAAGATCCAGCATTTCGACCACGAGCGGATCCCCGAACGGATCGTCCACGCCCGCGGATCGGCCGCCCACGGCTACTTCGAACTGACCAAATCGCTGGCGAAGTACACGCGTGCGAAAGTGCTGACCGAGGTCGGCGCTCGCACGGAGGTGTTCACGCGGTTCTCCACCGTCGCCGGCGGCGCGGGATCGGTGGACACGCCGCGCGACGTGCGCGGCTTCGCGGTGAAGTTCTACACGAAGGAAGGCAACTGGGACCTTGTCGGCAACAACATCCCGGTCTTCTTCATCCAGGACGCGATCAAGTTTCCGGACCTCGTCCACGCCGTGAAGATGGAGGCCGATCGCGGCTACCCGCAGGCCGCGAGCGCGCACGACACGTTCTGGGACTTCATCGGGCTGATGCCGGAATCCACTCACATGATCATGTGGGCGATGTCCGACCGCGCGATCCCGCGCAGCCTGCGGATGATCGAAGGGTTCGGCGTCAACACCTTCAGATTGCTGAATGATCGGGATGAGCCGACCTTCGTGAAGTTCCACTGGCGTCCGAAGCTCGGCACGCAATCGACCTGCTGGGACGAGGCGGTGAAGATCGCCGGCGCCGATCCGGATTTCCACCGCCGCGACCTGCACGAGGCCATCGCCTCCGGCGCCTTCCCGGAATGGGAGTTCGGTGTCCAGCTTCTCAGTCAGGAACAGGCGGATGCGCTGCCTTTCGACATCCTCGACGCCACCAAGCTGGTTCCGGAGGAACTGCACCCGATCCAGGTGATCGGGCGGATGGTGCTGGACCGGAACCCCGACAACTTCTTCGCGGAGACCGAGCAGGCGGCCTTCCTGCCGACCAACATCCCGCCCGGCATCGACGTGTCGGAGGACCCACTATTGCAGGGACGGCTGTTCTCCTACCAGGACACGCAACTCTCCCGGCTCGGGACGGTCAACTTCCACCAGTTGCCCATCAATCGGGCCAAGGGTTGCCCGTTCCAGAACATGCAGCGCGACGGGCACATGCAGATGCAGGTGTTCAAGGGCCGGGCGAACTACGAGCCCAACAGTCTGGCGGAAGTGGGCGAGGTGGGCGGGCCGCGCGAGGACCCGCGCGGCGGCTTCCGCACCGCACCGATCGCGACGGGGGCGGAGAAGGTCCGCCTGCGCGCGGAGAGTTTCGCCGATCACTACAGCCAGGCGCGGCTGTTCTACCGGTCGCAGACGGAGATCGAGCAGGCGCATCTGGCCAGCGCGCTGGTCTTCGAGCTGTCGAAGTGCAGCTTCCCGCATGTCCGCAACCGGATCCTGGCCAATCTCGGCAACGTGGACGAGGGGCTGGCCGCGCGCGTCGCGGCGGGGCTGAACGTCGACCTGCCGCCCCCGTCCGCCGCGGCGTCCGAGCCGTTCGACATGGACCCGTCGCCCGCGCTGCGCATCGTCGGCAAGTATCCGCCGACCCTGAAAGGGCGCGCGGTCGGTGCGCTGGTGACCGACGGGGCGGACGGGAAGCTGGTGGACAAGCTCCGCAAGGCGGTCGAGGCCGAGGGCGGGATGCTGAAGGTGGTCGCGCCGAAGATCGGCGGCGTGAAGCTGGCCAACGGCGACATGCTGGAGGCGGACGGCCAGCTCGCCGGATCACCGTCGGTCATCTTCGATGCGGTGGCGCTGATCCTGTCCGAAAAGGGCTGCGCCGAGTTGCTGAAGGAAAGCGCCGCGATGGACTTCGTCGCCAACGCCTTCGTGCATCTGAAGGCCATCGGCTTCGTCCCCGCGGCCAAGCCATTGATGGACAAGGCGGGGGTGGTGAAGGACGCGGGGGTCGTGGACCTGTCGGCCGGCGCCGATGCCTTCCTGCCTGCCGCGCGGACCCGGCAGTGGGATCGCGAGCCGTCCGTCCGGATGCTGGCGTGATGCAAGGGTCCGCTCCCGTCCGGATCGCGATCCCGCCGCGAGGCGGGTTTCCGGGCAATCCCCGGCTGCCCGCCCTTCACTGGAAGGGTGCGGGCCCGCCCGATGCGGAGGCCATGCTCGGCCGCTTTGCCGGGCACGGTTGGACCAACGGCTGGCGGAACGGCATCTACGATTTCGACCATTTTCACAGCACCGCGCATGAGGTGCTTGGGTGTGCGGCGGGATGGGTCGATGTCTCGCTGGGGGCCGGGGCGGGGCCGGTGGTGCGGTTCGAGGCCGGGGACGTCCTGATGCTTCCGGCCGGGGTTGCCCATCGCAACCTCGGCGCCGCCCCCGATCTGCTGGTGGTCGGCGCCTATGATCGCGGCCTCGACTGGGACCTGCGCCGAGGGGATATCGCGGAACTGGCGGCGGTCGCCGCGATCATCGCCGCCCTGCCGCCCCCGGACCGGGACCCGATCAGCGGAGAGCCGTTCGAGTCCTAATCCGGCACGGAAGTTACGATTATTCCGAAGACTAGATGACGTTATTGAAGTTCAAAGCGAGTTGTTCGCGGCACCGGAACGCGGGGAGGGGCGCACGGCCCCTCCGCCGTCATCGAGCCTCAGGCCGCCTTGCGCAGCTTCACCGCCGGGAAATCGAGCGGCACGTCCAGCGCGACGTTGATGTAGTTGGTGAACAGGTTGAGGGCGACATGGGCGACGACCTCGACGATCGCCTCATCGTCGAAGCCCGCATCGCGCAGCGCGCGGACATCCTCCGCCGAGACGTTGGCACGGTGCTCCAGCATCTTGAGCGCGAAGGAAATCGCGGCCGCGGTCTTCGGGTCGGCCGAGCGGCCGGCCTGCGCCGCCGCCATCTCCTCGGCCGTCGCGCCGGCTTTCCTGCCCAGCGCGGTATGCGCCGACAGGCAGTACTGACAGCCGTTGCGGTCGGCGATGGCGACCGCGATCTGCTCGCCCAGTTTCGCGCCGATCTTCCCGCCGCCAAGCGCGCCGAACGAACCCCACATGCTCTGAAGCGCGGCGGGTGAATTCGCCACCGCGCGGAACATGTTCGGCACGGCGCCGAACGCCTGCCCAATCTGGCCGAGCAGGGGGCCTGCCTCGCCCGGGGAGGCAGGGTCGACAAGGGTCACGTGCGGCATGATGGCGTATCTCCTTCTTCAGGGTGGAGGCAGGGCGCCGGAAGCTTCATGCGGGCGCCGGCGCATCGGTGGGCGGAGCGGACCAGCGCGCCCAGACGTCCAGCGCCGCGGGTCCTGAGACGGGCTGCTGGTCGGCGCAGTCGAGGCGCAGGTGCCGTTCGCCGAACGGGGCATCCACGAAGGCGCAATGGTGCGGCCGGTCGGGATCGGGATGGGCGTGGGGGCGGAAGTAGCGGCAGGAGACGCACAGCCGCTGCACCGGCACGTCCCCCTGTTCCTGCAGCGTGCGGACGATCTTCACCAGCCCGCGCAGGAACGCGGCCTGTTCGCGGGGATCGAGGCTGTCGATCGCGCGCAGCAGGAAGTCCGGCCAGTCCGCGACCCGCGCGGCGAGCAATTCTCCCGCATCGGTCAGGCGCAGCGCGACCGCGCGGTGGTCGTCCGCCGCCCGCCCGCGCGCGACCAGCCCCTTGCCGACCAGCGTTCCGACCGCGTCGCTGGCGGTGGGGGCGGACACGCCGAGGGCGCGGGCCAGCGCGTCCAGGCGCATCCCCTCCGGCCGGCCGCGCAGCAGCACCAGCGCCTGGCCCTGGGTGGGGGTTAGCCGCTCCGGTCCCGCCTGCCGCCACGCGCGGGTCTTCAGGGCGATGCCGATCCGGGCGAGGCCGGTGCCGACGCGCTCGGCCACCGTCTCGCCGGCGGCATCGAAGTCGAAAGGGGGGCTTTCGGCCATGCGGCGCAGTTAATTTAGGAATCCTAAATGAGTCAATCGTCGAACCACCGCGCTTGCGTTGGGCCCGCCCATCCGCCATATCCCGCCCCGCCGGCGGGACTGTTCCGCCGGTAATTCGCACGCAGGGCACCTTTCCCGGTTTCCGGGTCCGGTGGCGCAAGCCAAGGCCCTGCGGAGGCACAACCGGACTGATGGAAAGGACACGCCAGATGGCGATGCCTGAATTTTCCCTGCGCGGCCTGCTCGAAGCAGGCGTTCATTTCGGCCACCACACGCGCCGGTGGAACCCGAAGATGGCGCCGTACCTGTTCGGCGTCCGCAACCAGGTCCACATCATCGACCTGCAGCAGACCGTTCCCATGCTGGACCGCGCGCTGCGCGCGGTGCGCGACGTGGTCGCCGGCGGCGGGCGCGTGCTGTTCGTGGGCACCAAGCGGGCGGCGGCCGACCATGTGGCGGACGCGGCCAAGCGCTGCGGCCAGTACTACGTGAACCACCGCTGGCTCGGCGGCATGCTGACCAACTGGAAGACCATCACGGGGTCGATCAAGCGCCTGCGCCAGATCGACGAGCTGCTCGGCGGCGACACCCAGGGCCTCACCAAGAAGGAGGTCCTGAACATCACGCGCGACAAGGACAAGCTTGAGCGTGCGCTGGGCGGCATCAAGGAGATGGGCGGGCTGCCGGACGTCCTGTTCATCATCGACACGAACAAGGAGAAGCTCGCGATCGAGGAGGCCAACAAGCTCGGCATCCCCGTCGTCGCGGTGGTGGACAGCAACTCCGACCCCAACGGGATCACCTATCCGATCCCGGGCAACGACGACGCGATCCGCGCCATCACCCTGTACTGCGACCTGATCGCGGGCGCGGTGCTGGACGGCATCTCCGCCGAGATGGCGGCCGCCGGTGTCGATCTGGGCGCGTCCGAGGAAGCGCCGGCCGAGGATCTGCCGGAGCCGGTCTCGACCGAAACCCAGCCCGCCGCCTGATTTCGAAGGAGATCGAGAACATGGCCGAGATCACCGCCGCGCTGGTCAAGGAACTGCGCGACAAGACCGGCGCCGGGATGATGGACAGCAAGCGTGCGCTGACCGAGACCGGTGGCGACATGGAGGCCGCGGTCGACTGGCTGCGCAAGAAGGGCCTCGCCGCTGCCGCCAAGAAGTCCGGTCGTCTCGCGGCCGAGGGGCTGGTCGCGGTCGCGACCGGCCCGGAAGCCGGCGCGATGGTCGAGGTGAACGCCGAGACCGACTTCGTCGCCCGCAACGAGCAGTTCCAGAACTTCGTGTCCGAAGTGGCGGGCCTCGCGCTCGCGGTCGGTGACGATCTGGAGGCGCTGAAGGCCGCGACCTACCCGGGCAGGCGGCATTCGGTGACCGAGGAACTGACCCGGCTGATCGCCACGATCGGCGAGAACATGTCGATCCGGCGTGTGAAGATGCTGCGCGTGCCGAGCGGGACGGTGGCTTCCTACGTGCACAACGCCGTCCGCCCCGGCCTGGGCAAGATCGGCGTGCTGGTGGCGATCGAGGGCGCGAACGAGCTGGCCGCGCTCGAATCGCTCGGCCGCCAGATCGGCATGCATGTCGCCGCCACCCGCCCGGAGTCGCTCGACATCACCGGCGTCGATCCCTCCGCCCTGCAGCGCGAGAAGGACGTGCTGAGCGAGCAGGCGCGGCAGTCCGGCAAGCCCGAGAACATCATCGAGAAGATGGTCGAGGGCCGTATCCGCAAGTACTACGAGGAAGTGGTGCTGCTGGAGCAGGTGTGGGTGCATGACGGCGAAAGCCGGGTGAGGGCGGTGGTGCAGAAGGCGGGCGCGAAGCTCGCCGGCTTCGCGCGCTTCCAGCTCGGCGAAGGCATCGACAAGCCGCAGGGCGGGGATTTCGCCGCCGAGGTCGCAGCCGCCGCCGGCACTCTTCCCGCAGCCTGATCCGACGCTTTCTTGTTTCGGGCGGCCGGGCCGACTAGGGTCCGGCCGCCCTTCTTTATGACCGGAGTGAGAATGACCGAGCCCGCCTACAGGCGCGTGCTGCTGAAAGTCTCGGGCGAGGCCCTGATGGGCCGGCGCGAATACGGCATCGACCGCGACGTGGTCGGCCGCATCGCGGGCGACGTGCGGGAGGTGGTCGGACTCGGCGTGCAGGTCTCCCTCGTCATCGGCGGCGGCAATATCTTCCGTGGTATGCAGGGTGCCGCGTCCGGCATGGAACGCGCCCAGGCCGACTACATGGGCATGCTGGCCACCGTGATGAACGCGCTCGCGATGCAGAACGAACTGGAGCGGATCGGCGTGCCGACCCGCGTGCAGAGCGCGATCCCGATGTCCTCGATCTGCGAGCCCTATATCCGCCGCCGCGCCGTGCGGCACATGGAGAAGGGGCGGGTGGTGATCTTCGCCGCCGGCACCGGCAACCCGTTCTTCACCACCGACACCGCCGCCGCGCTGCGCGCCGCCGAGATGGGATGCGATGCACTGCTGAAGGGCACGCAGGTGGACGGCGTCTATTCGGCCGATCCGCGCAAGTACAAGGATGCGACCCGGTTCGAGGAGCTGACCTACCTCGACATGCTGGCGCGCGATCTCGCGGTGATGGATGCCGCCGCGATCAGCCTCGCGCGGGAGAACGGGCTTCCGATCGTGGTGTTCAACATCCACGAGGCCGGCAATTTCGCGCGTGTCCTGCAGGGGGCGGGCACCTTCACCACCATCGTCGAGAACGCCTGACAGCCCGACGACCACAGCAGAGGAGAGAGCGGTGCCCGCCGATCTGAACCAGATCAAGCAGGACCTGTCGCGCCGTATGGACGGCGCGATCGAGACGCTGAAGAAGGAATTCGGCGGGCTGCGCACCGGCCGCGCCTCGCCCGCGCTGCTCGAGCCCGTGCGCGTCGAGGCCTATGGCAACAACCAGCCGCTCAACCAGGTCGCCAACGTCTCGGTCAGCGGCCCGTCGCTGCTGTCGGTGCAGGTGTGGGACAAGAGCGTGGTCAAGCAGGTCGAGGTCGCGATCCGCGACTCCGGTCTCGGCCTGAACCCGCAGACCGAGGGCCAGGTGATCCGCGTGCCGCTGCCGCAGCTCACCGCCGAGCGGCGCAACGAGCTTGCCCGCACCGCCGGCAAGTACGCCGAGGGCGCCCGCGTCGCCGTGCGCGGCGTGCGCCGGGACGGGATGGAGCAGCTCAAGGCGGCCGAGAAGAAGGGCGAGATCAGCAAGGACGAGCACGAGCGCGCATCGGCCGACGTGCAGAAGCTGACGGACCAGTACGTCAAGCGCATCGACGAGACACTGGCGGAGAAGGAGAAGGATATCAGGACCGTCTGATGTCCTCCAGCGCCGCCCCCGCGCCAGACCCAAGACCGCCGGCCCCGGGCGCCGGCAACACACGGCTACCGACCCACGTCGCCATCATCATGGACGGCAACGGCCGCTGGGCCACCGCCCGCGGGCTGCCGCGCGTGGCGGGCCACCGCGCCGGCGCACAGGCGGTGCGCCGCACGCTGGAAGCCGCCGTGAAGCTCGGCGTCCCCTGGGTGACGCTGTATGCGTTCAGCAGCGAGAACTGGGGCCGGCCGGCCGACGAGGTCACGGACCTGATGGGCCTGCTGCGCTTCTACCTGCGCAACGAGCTTGCCGCGCTGCACCGGCAGGGCGTGCGCATCCGCACCATCGGCGCGACCGACCGCTTCGCGCCCGACCTGCGCGCCGAGCTGGAACGCGCGATCGAGACCACGTCGGGCAATACCGCGCTGAACCTGACCGTGGCGCTGTCCTATGGCGGGCGGGACGAGATCGTGCGCGCCGCGCGCCGGCTGATCGCCGAGGCGCAGGCCGGCGGGATCGACCCCGCCGCGCTGGACGAAGCCGCCTTCGCGGACCGGCTCGACACGGCGGGCATGCCGGACCCGGATCTGGTGATCCGCACCTCGGGCGAGCAGCGGATCTCCAACTTCCTGCTCTGGCAGGCCGCCTATGCCGAGTTCGTGTTCCCCGACGTGCTCTGGCCCGATTTCTCCGAGGCGCATTTGAGCGAGGCGCTTGCCGCCTATGCCGGGCGGGAGCGACGCTTTGGCCGACGCTGACACAGCGCCACCGGCCGCCCTGTTCCGCTGGCGGGACCTGCGCAAGCGGGCGCTGTCGGCGGCGATCCTCGCCCCGGCGGCGATGGCGTGCATCTGGCTCGGCGAACTGCCCTGGACGCTGCTGGTCGCGGTCGCCATCGCGCTGCTGACGGTGGAATGGGTGAACCTGTGCGGGCTGCGGACCCGCGCGCTGCCCGGGGCGGCCGTGCCGGTCGCGGTCTTCCTCGCCGCCGGCGCAGCGGTGGCGGGCCAGCACCTGGGTGCGGTCTTCACCCTGATGGCGGGCTTCCTGCTGACCTGGGCGCTCGGCGTCGCGCTGGCCGGCCGCGCGGTGGTGCGCATGCCGGCGGCGACGCTGGCGCTGGGCGTGCTCACCATCGGCTTTGCCGGCCTGTCGCTGATCTGGCTGCGCGACGACGGCGAGGCGGGGCGCGCCAATGTGGTGTTCCTGTTCTGCGTCGTCTGGGCCTCCGATATCGGCGCCTACCTCGCGGGCCGGCTGATCGGTGGGCCCAAGCTCGCCCCGGCGCTTTCACCGTCCAAGACCTGGGCCGGCGCGACGGGCGGCCTGCTGGCCGCCATCGCGGCGGGGCTCGCCGCGGCGATGGCCTTTGCCCCCGGCTCGCCGGGGATGGCGGCGGCGATGGCGGTATTGCTCGGGATCGCCACGCAGATCGGTGATATTGCGGAATCGGCACTCAAGCGCCGGTTCGGCGTAAAGGACTCCGGCACGCTGATCCCCGGCCATGGCGGCGTTCTCGACCGGCTCGACGGGCTGCTCGCCGCCGCGCCGGTCGCGGCGGTGGTGGCCCTGGTGCAGGGGCAGGGGGCTGCGCTGTGGCGGTGAGGACTGTCAGCGTGCTCGGGGCGACCGGCAGCGTCGGCGCGACCACGCTCGACCTGCTGCGCGAGGCGCCGGAGCGTTACGCCGTGCGCGCGCTGGTCGGCGGCCGCCGGGCCGATGAGCTCGCGTCCGCGGCGAGGGAGTTCCGCGCCGAGCTGGCCGTGATCGCCGATCCCGCTTGCCTGCCGGCGCTGCGCGATGCGCTTGGCGGCACGGCCATCCGCGCCGAAGCGGGACCGGAGGCCGTGGCCGCGGCCGCCGCAATGCCGGCGGACTGGACGATGGCCGCGATCACCGGCGCGGCCGGGCTGATGCCGACACTCGCCGCCATCGCCCGCGGCGGCACCATCGCGCTCGCCAACAAGGAAAGCCTCGTCTGCGCCGGCGAGATCGTGCTGCGGGAGGTGGCCCGGACCGGCGCCACGCTGCTGCCGGCCGACTCCGAGCACAGCGCTGTCTTCCAGGTGCTGGAGCGCGGCAATGCGGCCGCCATCGACCGCATCACCATCACCGCCTCGGGCGGGCCGTTCCGGACCTTCACCCAGGCGCAGATGGCCGCCGCGACGCCGGAACAGGCGCTGCGCCATCCGGTCTGGTCGATGGGCCGCAAGATCACGATCGATTCCGCCACGCTGATGAACAAGGGGCTGGAACTGATCGAGGCGGCGCGGCTGTTTCCCCTGCCGCCGGAACGGATCGACGTGCTGGTCCACCCCCAATCCGTGGTGCACGGGCTGGTCCACTACCGCGACGGCAGCGTGCTCGCGCAGCTCGGTTCGCCCGACATGCGGGTGCCGATCGCGCACACGCTCGCCTGGCCGCGGCGGATGGAGACGGCCGCCCAGCGGCTCGACCTCGCCACCATCGGCACGCTGACCTTCGAGCAGCCGGACCTGCAGCGCTTTCCCGCGCTGGGCCTCGCGCGGGATGCCTTGATCGCGGGCGGTGGCGCCCCCACCATTCTCAATGCCGCGAACGAGGTTGCGGTCGAGGCCTTCCTCGCGCGGCGGATCGGTTTTCTCGACATCGCCCGGGTGGTCGAGGCGGTGCTGGCGCAGTTCGGCGCCCCGCCGGCGGACGATCTCGGCGCCGTCCTCGCGCTGGATCGCGCGGCGCGCGAGGCGGCGGAGCGGCTGACCGCGCGCGCAGCCTGATACCGCGCCGGGCGGCGCGGCGGGCTGCGCACAAGAAGGTTTCATGGCGCGCCGATGCGGCGCCCTGTATGCACCCGGCGCCGGACTGGCCCGGCCGAGAGGAAGAAAGACGCCTATGGAGTTCCTGCCCGAGCCGTTCCGCACCGGCCTCGCCTTCGTCGTGGTCCTGGGCGTGCTCGTCTTCATCCACGAGCTGGGTCACTACCTCGCCGCGCGGCTGATGCGCGTGCATGTGGACGTGTTTTCTATCGGCTTCGGCCGGGCGATCGCGCAGTGGACGGCGCGCAACGGCACGATCTGGAAGATCGGCTGGATCCCGCTCGGCGGCTACGTGAAGCTGCACGGGCAGGAGCAGCCGGCCGAGATCACGGCCGAGGATCGCGCCCGGTGGCGGCAGGGCGAGACCTTCCACACCAAGAGCGTCGGCGCGCGCGCTTTCATCGTTGCCGCCGGCCCGCTGGCCAATTTCCTGCTCGCCGCGGTGCTGTTCGCCGCGCTCTACGGCACGGTCGGCCGCCCCACGACGACGGCGGTGGTGGGCGAGGTGATCGCCGGTTCGGCGGCGGAGCGCGCCGGGATGCTCGCCGGCGACCGCATCGTCGCCGTGGACGGCGCCCCCGTGACCCGGTTCGAGGACGTGCAGCGCGCGATCGTTGCCCGGCCCGAGACCGTGGTGGCGGTGGATGTGGACCGCGAGGGCCGGCGGCTGTCGCTTACGGCCACGCCCGAGGCGCGCACCGCGCCGGACGGCACCCGCACCGGCGTGCTCGGCGTGCGCGGCGGGCAGGCGGAATTCGTGCGGCTGAACCCGCTCTCCGCCGTCGCCGCCGGCGTCAGCCAGACCTGGACCGTCTCGACCCAGACGCTCGTGGGCGTGTGGCAGATGATCACCGGCGCGCGCGGGACGGAGGAACTCGGCGGGCCGCTGCGCATCGCCCAGCTCTCCGGGCAGGTCGCGGAACTGGGCGCGGTGGCGCTGGTGACATTCATGGCCGTGCTCTCGGTCAACCTCGCGCTGATCAACCTGTTCCCCATCCCCGTGCTGGATGGTGGCCACCTGCTGTTCTACGCGGCCGAGGCGGTGCGCGGCCGGCCGCTGTCGCCGCGCGCGCAGGAGATCGGCTTCCGCGCCGGCTTCGCGCTGCTGATTGCCCTGTTCGTGTTCGCGACCTTCAACGACCTGTCCAGCCTCGGCGTGGTGAAGTGGGTGGCCGGCCTCGTCGGCTAGCGGCGCGGAACCCGATGGGCTAAGGGGCTGATGCCGTGCGGG
>JBBCJT010000025.1:0-30536 GCA_037190665.1 Rhodovastum atsumiense
GGCGGCGTTGCGCGGCGCGGGGTGGATCGGAGCGGATGCGCTGCTGGTGATGGAGGTGGGGCGGGATGAGGCGCTGGACGGGATCGCCCCGGTCGCCGAGCGCAGCCATGGCGCGGCGCGGATCGTGATCGCGCGGGAGAATCGTGCCGGCTGAGCGGTCGCGTTATCCACCCTCACCCCGGCCCTCTCCCGCCAGCGGGAGAGGGCCGGGGAGAGGGTGGGCGGCGTCGGCCTATCCGTGCGAAGCCGGAACAGATAGCCTCCGCCCCCGGCCCCTCCGGAAAGCGAAGCGCATGAACGATCCCCGCATCCTGCGCATCGGCGCCCTCGAGCTGCGTTTCCTCGTCGACGAGACGCAAGGCACCGGCAATGTCGTGATGTTCGAGTTCATCGTCCCGCCCGGCGCCCGCGTGCCGGTCGCGCACTACCACCGCGACGTGGACGAGGTCGTCTACGGCCTCGACGGCACCACCACGAGCACGCTGGACGGAACGCGGCACGAACTGCGCCGCGGCGATTCCCTGCTGGTCCCGCGCGGCGCCGTCCACGTTCACGAGAATCTGCATGACGACACCGCCCGCTCCCTGATCGTCCTGACGCCCGGCTCCATCGGCCGCAGGTACTTCGAGGAGATCGCCGCGCTGGTGAACGGGCCCGGAAAGCCCGATCCGGAGGCGATGCGGGCGGTGATGCTGCGCCACGGCCTCGTTCCCGGCTGACCCCGGCCACAAGCGCCGCTTGTGCGCGGGCGCTTCGCTCAACCGCCGTGTTCTGGCACCATCGGCGGCCGCGCGGCCTGCCCTTGGCCGCGCCAGCCGAAGGGGCCGTTGCCGTGGATATCACCCCCAGCCAGGACACCGCCGAGGCGCTGCGCGCCGCCATCCTCGGCAAGCTCACCTACGATGTCGGCCGCCACCGCGCCGGCGCGAAGGATCGCGACTGGTTCGCCGCCACCGCGCTCGCCGTGCGCGACCGGGTCGTGGACCGCTGGCTGGAGGGCACGCGCGCCGCCTACGATTCCGGCGCCAAGCAGGTCTACTACCTCAGCATGGAGTTCCTGGTCGGCCGGCTGCTGCGCGACAACGCCTCCAACCTCGGCATCGTCACGCCGCTGAACGCCGCCCTCGAATCCCTCGATGTCGATCCGGAGGCGATCCGCGCCTGCGAGCAGGATGCGGCGCTCGGCAATGGCGGCCTCGGCCGGCTCGCCGCCTGCTTCATGGAGAGCATGGCCACGCTCGGCATCCCCGCCTTCGGCTACGGCATCCGCTACGAGCACGGGCTGTTCCGCCAGGTGATCCGCGACGGCTGGCAGCAGGAATACCCGGAGGACTGGCTGCGCGACGGCAACCCGTGGGAGTTCGCCCGCCCCGACGTGTCGCACGAGATCGGCTTCGGCGGCA
Organism: Rhodovastum atsumiense; assembly: GCA_037190665.1. Lineage (GTDB taxonomy): Bacteria > Pseudomonadota > Alphaproteobacteria > Acetobacterales > Acetobacteraceae > JBBCJT01. Next base: position 1,404 of record JBBCJT010000025.1, read on the forward strand.
CGGTGGAGGCGGAGGCGACCTCCGAGACCGAGCTGCGCCATGTCTGGAAGCCCGGGGAGACGGTGCTCGCCACCGCCTATGACACGCCGGTGGTCGGCTGGCGCGGGCGGCACGTGAACACGCTGCGCCTGTGGTCGGCGCATTCGCCGCAGCCGCTGAAGCTCGATGCCTTCAATCACGGCGACCACGTCGGCGCGCTGGGCGACCGCGTGCGGCGCGAGGCGATCAGCAAGGTGCTGTACCCGGGCGACGAAACGCCGGCGGGGCAGGAGCTGCGGCTGCGGCAGGAGTATTTCTTCGCCTCCGCCGCGCTGCAGGACCTCGTGCGCCGGCACCTGCGCGTCTATGGCGACATCGCGAGCCTGCCCGACAAGGTCGCGATCCAGCTCAACGACACGCACCCCGCGATCGGCGTGGCGGAGCTGATGCGCATCTGCATGGACCTGCACGGCCTGCCCTGGGACGAGGCGTGGGACCTGACGCGGCGCACCTTCAGCTACACCAACCACACGCTGATGCCGGAGGCGCTGGAGAGCTGGCCGGTGCCGCTGATGGAGCGGCTGCTGCCGCGCCACATGCAGATCATCTACATGATCAACGCCTTTCACCTCGACCCCGTCCGCGCCGCGCACCCCGACGACGCGCGGCTGCTGCAATCGGTCTCGCTGATCGACGAGGCGAACGGGCGGCGCGTGCGCATGGGCCATCTCGCCTATGTCGGCTCGCACAGGGTCAACGGCGTCTCCGCGCTGCACACCGAACTGCTGAAGCGGACCGTGTTCGCCGACCTGCACGCGCTCGATCCCGCGCGCATCGTCTCCAGGACCAACGGCATCACCTTCCGCCGCTGGCTGTTCGAGGCGAATCCGGGGCTGACGGCGCTGCTGGTCGAGGCCTTGGGCTCACGCGTGCTCGACGATGCCGGCGCGCTCGCCGACCTGCGCCCGCTCGCGCAGGATGCGTCCTTCCGCGAGCGGTTCGCGTCGGTGAAGCAGGCGAACAAGGCGGCGCTCGCGGCGCTGGTGGCCAGGCGCATGTCGATGCGCCTCGACCCCGCCGCGCTGTTCGACGTCCAGATCAAGCGCATCCACGAATACAAGCGCCAGCTCCTGAACATCCTGGAGACGGTGGCGCTGTACGATGCGATCCGCTCCCAGCCGACGCGCAACTGGGTGCCGCGGGTGAAGATCTTTGCCGGCAAGGCGGCGTCCAGCTATCGGCGCGCCAAGCTGATCATCAAGCTTGCCCACGATGTCGCCCGCGTGGTCAATTCCGACCCCACGCTGCGCGGGCGGCTGAAGGTCGCCTTCATCCCCAACTACAACGTCTCCCTGGCCGAGGTGATCGTGCCGGCCGCGGACCTGTCGGAGCAGATCAGCACCGCGGGGATGGAGGCGTCGGGCACCGGCAACATGAAGTTCGCGCTGAACGGCGCACTGACCATCGGCACGCTGGATGGCGCGAACGTGGAGATGCGCGACCATATCGGCGCGGAGAACATGCACATCTTCGGCCTGACCGCGGCCGAGGTGCAGGCGCGCTGGCAGGAAGGCTATCGCGGTCAGGATGCCGTCGCGCGCTCGCCCATGCTGGCGGAGGTGCTGGAGGCCATCGCCTCGGGCGTGTTCTCCCCGGACGATCCCGGTCGCTACGCCGAGCTGGTGGAGAGCGTGCGCGGGGCCGACCCGTTTATGGTCGCCGCCGATTTCGATGCCTATTTCGCCGAGCAGCGGAAGGTGGACGCGCGCTGGTGCGACCGCGAGGACTGGACCCGGGTCGCCATCCTCAACACGGCCGGCACGGGCTACTTCTCCGCCGACCGCACCATCGCCGAGTATGCCGCCGAGATCTGGGGCGTGCCCGTCTCACGCTGAACCAGAACCAGAACGGAAAGGGAGCAAGGATGTCCGGCTCGCGTGGCGACGGATTTGCGCCGCTGGCGCGTACGGCCATGGCCTTCGTGCTGGCCGGCGGCCGCGGCTCGCGGCTGATGGAACTCACCGACCGGCGCGCGAAGCCCGCGGTCTTCTTCGGCGGCAAGGTCCGCATCATCGACTTCGCGCTGTCGAACGCGATCAACTCCGGCATCCGCCGCGTCGCGGTCGCCACCCAGTACAAGGCGCACAGCCTGATCCGGCATCTGCAGCGCGGCTGGAACTTCATGCGGCCGGAGCGCAACGAGAGTTTCGACATCCTGCCCGCGAGCCAGCGCGTGTCCGAATCGCTCTGGTACCGCGGCACCGCGGATGCGGTGTACCAGAACATCGACATCATCGCGGACTATGCGCCGCGGCACATCGTGATCCTCGCCGGCGACCACATCTACAAGATGGATTACGAGAAGATGCTGCAGCAGCACGTGGACGCGAAGGCGGACGTGACCGTCTGCTGCCTGTCCGTGCCGCGCGAGGAAGCCTCGGGCTTCGGCGTGATGCATATCGACGAGCACAGCCGCATCGTCGATTTCATCGAGAAGCCCGCCGACCCGCCCGGCATGCCGGGGCGCGAGCATCTCGCGCTGGCCTCGATGGGCGTCTACGTGTTCGACACGCAGTTCCTGTTCGACCAGCTCCGCCGCGACGCGGCCGATGCGGCGAGCAGCCATGATTTCGGCAAGGATCTGATCCCGCACATCGTGCGCAACGGCAAGGCGGTGGCGCATCACTTCGAACGTTCCTGCGTGCGCTCGGATCAGGAGGCGGAGCCGTACTGGCGCGATGTCGGGACCGTGGATGCGTACTGGGAGGCCAATGTCGACCTCACCGACGTGATCCCCGCGCTCGACCTCTACGACCGCGACTGGCCGATCTGGACCTATGCCGAGATCACCCCGCCGGCGAAGTTCGTCCATGACGAGGAAGGGCGGCGGGGCGAGGCGGTCTTCTCGCTGGTGTCGGGCGGCTGCATCGTTTCCGGTGCCTGCGCCCGCCGCTCGCTGCTGTTCACCGATGTGCGGCTGCATTCCTACGTGCATGTCGATGGCGCTGTGCTGCTGCCGGAGGTCGATGTCGGGCGCGGCGCGCGGCTGACCAACGTGGTGGTGGATCGCCGCGTGCGCATCCCGCCCGGCCTCGTGATCGGGGAGGACGCGGCGCTGGATGCCGCGCGCTTCCGCCGCACCGATCGCGGCATCTGCCTCGTCACCCAGAAGATGGTGGACGCGCTCGGCTGATGCGTGTCCTCGCTGTCGCGTCGGAGGCGGTGCCGCTGGTCAAGACCGGCGGGCTTGCCGATGTGGTGGGCTCGTTGCCGGGCGCGCTCGCCCCGCTCGGCGTGCGCGTCACCACCATGCTGCCGGGCTACCCGTCCGTGATGGCCGCGCTCGCGGGCGGCAAGGCGACGAAGCTGCCCGACATGTTCGGCGGCGTCGCGCGGCTGGTGGCGGGACAGGCGGGCGGACTCGACCTGATCGCGCTCGATGCGCCGCACCTCTTCGCGCGGCCGGGCAACCCGTACCTCGCGCCCGACGGCACCGACTGGCCCGACAACGCCGAGCGCTTCGCCGCCTTCGGCCGCGCTGCCGCCGCGGCGGCGAAGGGCTTCGATGTGGTGCATGCGCATGACTGGCAGGCCGGGCTGACCGGGGCCTATCTGCGCCACGGGCCGGGGCCGCGCGTGCCGGTCGTGTTCACGATCCACAACCTCGCCTTCCAGGGCCGCTTCCCCGCCGCGCTGTTCCCGCGCCTCGCCCTGCCGATCGAGGCGTTCGCGCTCGCCGGGCTCGAATACATGGGCGGCGTCGGCTTCATGAAGGCGGGGCTGTGGTACGCCGACCGCATCACCACCGTCTCGCCGACCTATGCGGCGGAGATCCGCACCGATGCCGGCGGGATGGGGTTCGGCGGGCTGCTGCGCGGCCGCGCGGATGCGGTTAGCGGCATCCTGAACGGGCTGGACGACGCCGAATGGAACCCCGCCACCGACCCGCATCTCGCCGGGCGCTTCGATGCGGCGGACCCCTCACCGCGCGCGGTGAACCGTGCGGCGCTGCAGGCGCGGCTCGGCCTCGTGCCCGATCCCGAGGCGCCGCTGTTCGGCTTCGTCGGCCGCTTCACCTGGCAGAAGGGCGTGGACCTGATCCTGGACGCGGTCGCGCAGCTTGTCCGCGCCGGGGCGCAGCTTGTCCTGCTGGGCAGCGGCGACCGCGCGCTGGAGCAGCGGGCGCGGCAGGCCGCCACGGACCATCCCGGCCGCGTCGGCCTCGCCGCGGGCTATGACGAGCAGGTGGCGCGGCTGATCTATGGCGGCGCGGATTGCGTGCTCGTCCCCTCGCGGTTCGAGCCGTGCGGCCTGACGCAGCTCTGCGCGCTGCGCTACGGCGCGCCGCCGCTGGTCACGCATGTGGGCGGGCTTGCGGATACGGTGATCGACGCCAATGAGGCCGCACTGGCCGCCGGCACCGGAACCGGCGTGGTGATCGCGCGCGCGGCGGCGGAGGATCTGTCGCTGGGGCTGGACCGCGCGCTGGCGCTGATCGCCGACCGCGATGCGTGGGCTGCCATCCGTCGGCACGGCATGGCGGCGGACCTGTCCTGGCGGCGGTCGGCGCCGCGCTATGCGGCGCTGTTCCGGGGGCTTGTCGGCGGCTGAGGCGGCGCGCGGCGGCGTACAAAAGAGAAAGGGCGCCGCCGTTTCCGGCAGCGCCCCTCCGAAGCAGTCTCGTGTGGCCGGATCAGACCGTCTTGCGACGGCGGATCATGCCGAGGCCGAGCAGGCCGGCGCCGAACAGCGCGAGCGAGGCGGGCTCGGGCACGCTGGTCGTGGTCTGCGCGAAGGCGAAGATCAGGTCGTTGAAGTCCTGATCGGACTGGTTCAGCACGCGATCCTCGAACGCGATCACGGTGACGTTGCCGATCAGCGCCAGCGCCGCGAGCGCATCCTTGGCCGTCTGGCTGAGGGTGATGCCCAGCGCCGCCTCGACGACGGAGAAGTCGCTCGAATCCAGGTAGGCGACGTTGGTGGAGCCCACGCCGGTGGAGAAGCTGCTGCCGGTGGTGCGGTCATGCAGCGTGAAGGTCAGCAGGTCGCCGGGCGAGATCGGCGTGATGTTGACCGTGTGGCCGACGGAGGTGGCGTTGCCCGTCACGTTGTTCGAGTTGGAGAACAGGAACGTCGCGCCACCCATGTTGATGGTGACGTCCAGGTCATCGTCATCGGCCGCATCGGCGAACAGGAACGCCGCGGTCACCGGATCGCCGACGGCGTAGATGTTCTGCCCGACGATGGTGGCAGGAGCGTTGGGCGCGGCCTCGGCGGTGACAGCACCGAAAGCCAGGGCGGCCAGCGCGCCGGTGGCCAGAAGGGTATTCTTCACGTGGTGACTCCACTTTCATTGTCGTAAGGGGTCTTGGTCCCCGCGCAGGGCTTTCATGCACACCTTGTGCCATGACTAAAACGACAACGATTCGAATGGGCTAATGCGAGGGGGGCGATATCGCGCCGGCGGGTGTCAGGGGTTCTTGACAGCGTGGCGGTACCCAGGTGCTGCGGGCGCCGTGAAACGCGGCCTTTCCCCCACCGGAGGATGAGCGCGGCCAGCCGAGGGCAACCGGGGTGAGGCAAAAACCCGGATCGGATACGAATTATTTGTAAAGAACATTGACATACGCCATGGCCCTGCCGCTCTGGTCATTGCGCGGCGGCTGCGGCAGTGCTGACGGATGGATGACACCGCGCTTGTGCTCGTTTCGGGCGGGCAGGATTCCGCCGTGTGCCTCGCCTGGGCGCTCGACCGCTACGCGCGCGTCGAGACGGTCGGCTTCGACTACGGCCAGCGCCATCGCGCCGAACTGGACGCGCGGCGCGAGGTGATCGCGGCGATGCGCGGGATGCGCGACTGGGGCGCCCGGCTGGGCGAGGACCATCCGGTCGACCTGTCGGTCATCGGCGCCATCAGCGACACGGCGCTGACCCGCGATGTCGCGATCGCGATGGGCGCGGACGGCCTGCCCACCACCTTCGTGCCCGGCCGCAACCTGATCTTCCTGACCTTCGCCGCCGCGATCGCCTACCGGCGCGGGCTGAAGCGGATCATCGGCGGGATGTGCGAGACCGACTACTCGGGCTACCCGGACTGCCGCGACGACACGATCAAGGCGCTGCAGGCGGCGATCAACCTCGGGATGGCGAGCCGCAAGGTGATCGAGACGCCGCTGATGTGGATCGACAAGGCGGAGACCTGGCGGCTGGCGGAACGGCTGGGCGGCGCGCCGCTGGTCGCGCTGATCCGCGACCGGACGCTGTCCTGCTATCGCGGCGACACGGCGACGCGGAATCCGTGGGGGATGGGCTGCGGCGCCTGCCCGGCCTGCGAGCTGCGCCGCGCCGGGTGGGAGGCATACGCGGCCGGCGCGGGCTGATACGGGGCGGCGTTCGTCGCCGACCCCCGAAGCCGCTACAGCGTCCGCGTCAGCAGCACCTCATCCTTCCCGTGATAGGTCGTGCGCGCGTACTCCACGAAGCCCAGCCGGCCCGCGACCGCGAGCGAGGCGGCATTGTCCGGCTTGATCATGCAGGCCGCGCGCACCGGGCCGAACCGGTCGCGGCCCCAGCCCAGCGCCGCCCGTCCCGCCTCCGTCGCGTAGCCCTTCCCCTGCATCTCCGGCGCGAGCACCCAGCCGATCTCCGGCGCCTCGCCGATCGGCGGGTCGATGTCGCGGCGGAAGTCCATGAAGCCCAGCTCGCCCACGAACTGCCCCGTGCGGGTTTCCGAGACGACCCAGAACCCCCAGCCGTGCAGCGCCCAGTGGCCGGCATAGCGCAGCACCCGCGCCCAGCATTCCTCGGGCGTGTTCGGGCGGCCGGTGATGTGGTGCGCCACCTCCGGCCGCGCCCACAGCGCCGCGCAGGTGGGAAAATGGTCGCGTGTGGGGGGAGAGAGCGTCAGGTGCGCCGTCGTAAGGATCGCCATGCGGGCGCAGATGCCGCCGGGATGCCCCGCACCGCAAGTGGTCGGAGGCGCGGATGCAATGAGGGGCGCGGCCGGATGCCGGCACGGCCGGATGTTCAGCCAGGCGGTCAGCTCAGACGATGCAGCGGTGCGTGGGATAAGATCGGGTAAGCCGCCCGGTACCGGACGGCGCTCCCGGAGACCCGGCCAGGCGGTCAGTTCAGGTGCTGCGGCGGGCATCGTCGTGGGCCGCGTGGCCGACGTGGAGGTCACGACCAAGTCGTTGTCGTCTTCGGGCCTGTCGTGCTCGCCATACCAAGGGTGCCGCTCAGCCGGGAAGGGCTGCCGGAAGCGGAACCGCAAGTGCCGGTCGTCCAGCACGCCAGCTCGTCCGTCACCGCGGCGACGGTCTGGTCCATCGGTGCGAGCATCATCCAGCGGCGCAGGCTGGCCGCGCAGTCCTGCGCGTGGATCGGCGTGCCGTCATGGAAGCGGATGCCGCTGCGCAGCGTGATGGTGCAGACGCGGTTGTCCTGCTCGAAGACATGGCCTTCGGCGAGCTGCGGCCGCGGCGCCAGCGTCTCGTCCGCCACCGTCGCAGAAGCAGGTGATCATGGGCGAGTCTGGTTAAGAGGTGGCGGTCTCCGCCCGGGCGGCCTTGCCCCCGCCTACGCCGCCAGCGCGATCCGTTCGCCGGGACGCGCCGGGTTTTCCGTCACCCGCACCAGCATCCCGTAGGCGCGGGCCAGCGCGGCCTCGGTCAGCACCTCCTCCACCCGGCCGCACGCGACCGTGCGCCCGCCCGCCAGCAGCAGCGCATCATCCGCGTAACGGAATGCGAGGTTGATGTCGTGCAGCACCGCGATCACGGCCAGCCCCCGCGCCGCCTGCGTCCGCGCCTCGGCGAGCACCGCATGCTGATGCGGCAGGTCGAGGCTCGCCGTCGGCTCGTCGAGGAACAGCGCCCGCGCCTCCGGCCCGTCCGCCTGCGCCAGCACGCGGGCGAGCTGCACGCGCGCCTGCTCGCCGCCCGACAGGGTCGCGTAGTTGCGGCGCGCCAGATGCGACACGCCGGCGCGCGACAGCGCATCGGCCACGGCCTCGCCGTCCCGCCGCATCTCCGCGGTGCCGGCATGCGGGATACGGCCCAGGGCCGCGACCTCGGCGGCGGCGAGCGGAAAGGCGAGGCTCGCCGCCTGCGGCAGCACCGCCCGCATCCGCGCGAGCGCCACCCCGCGCCATGATCCGGCGGCGACGCCCGCCAGCACCACCCGGCCGGCCTCCGGCGCCATCTCGCCCGCCAGCACCCGCAGCAGCGTGGACTTGCCCGCACCGTTCGGCCCCAGCACCGCGAGCACCCGCCCGGCCTCGGCGCGCAGCGAGACGCCGTCGAGGATGGCGCGCCCGCCGCGCAGCACGCCGATGCCGTCCGCGACGATCATCCCGTCGCCGCCCGGCTGCGGATCAGCAGCGCGAGGAAGAAGGGCGCGCCCAGCAGCGCGGTCACCAGCCCGATCGGCAGCTCCGCCGGGGCCAGCACGGTGCGCGCGAGCGCATCGGCCGGGGCGAGCAGCCCGCCACCCAGCAGCGCGGAGGCCGGCAGCACCCAGCGATGATCCGCCCCGCCCGCCATGCGCACCAGATGCGGCGCCACCAGCCCGATGAACCCGATGGTGCCGGACACCGCGACCGACGCGCCCACGCCGAGCGCGACCACCACGACGGTCGCGAGCTTCAGCCCTTCCAGCGGGATGCCCAGCGAACCGGCTTCCCGTTCGCCCAGGATCAGCGCGTTCAGCCCGCGCGCGAGCAGCGGTGCGGCGAGGAACAGCGGCAGCAGCGAGACCAGCAGCACGCCGATCTTGGGCCACGTCGCGCCCGCGAGGCTGCCCATGGTCCAGAACATGATGTCGCGAAGCTGCAGGTCGTTCGACGCGAAGATGAAGGCGGAGGTGCCGGCGCCGGCCAGCGCGTTCATCGCCACGCCGGCGAGCAGCATGGTCGCGATCAGCGTGCGGCCCTCGACCGTCGCCAGCCGCTGGGAGACGAGGCAGACCGCGAGTGCGGCGGCGAAGGCGGCGAGCCCCGGCCCGTGCGGCCGCAGCCCCGCCGGCAGCAGTGCCGTGCCCAGCACGATCACGATGACCGCGCCGAACGCCGCGCCGGCCGAGATGCCGAGCAGGCCCGGATCGGCGAGCGGGTTGCGGAACAGCCCCTGCATCAGCGCCCCGGCGAGGCCCAGCGCGCCGCCGACCAGCAGCGCCATGACCACGCGCGGCGCGCGCAGCGTCCAGACCACCATGGTCGCGTCCGCATCCGCCGCACCGAACAATGCGCGCAGCACCTCCATCGGCGGGATGCGGATCGGCCCGGTCGCGATCGCCCAGACCGACACCAGCGCCACCAGCCCGGCGAGGCTCGCGAGTGCGGCCGCGCGCGGCAGGACGGGGGCGATCAGCCCCGCGGATCGCGCAGCCATGGCCGGTCCGGTAGCGGTGTCATCGCCGCGTCGGGGTGCAGCGCATGGGCGAGTTCCCAGGCGGCGTGCGCGCTGCGCGGCCCGAAGCCCAGCAGGAACAGCGTCTCGAACCCGATCACGCGCCGGGCGCGCGCGGCCGGCGTCATGGCGAGCGAGGGCAGTGCGGCCACCGCCTCCGGCCCGCCCATGTTGGCGAGCGCGATATCGGTGGTGACGATCGCGTCGGGCCTGGCCAGCAGCGCCGATTCCGCCGAGAGCGGCCGGTAGCCGGCATAGGCGCTGATCACGTTCTCGCCCGCCGCGAGCCCCAGCATCGCATCGGCGGCCGTGTCGCGCCCGGCGGCGAGCGGGCCGCTGCCGAGGGAGAGCAGGAACAGGCAGCGCACGCGCGCCAGCTTCCCCGTGACGGTGGCGAGCGCGTCGAAATCGGCGCGCACGGCCTCCGCCAGGGCGGCCGCCTCGCGCGGGTAGTCCAGCGCCTCGCCGATCAGGGCGATGGCGTGCAGCAGGGCGGGGGCGTCGTGGACGGGGGGCACGTGCAGCAGCTTCACGCCCGCGGCCTCGAGCTGCGCGATCACGGGCGGCGGGCCGGCCTCGGCGACGAGGATGATCAGGTCCGGCCGCAGCGACAGCACACCTTCCGCCCCCAGCGCGCGCATGTAGCCCACCTGCGGCAGGGCGCGGGCGGCGGCGGGGAACAGGCTGGTGGAGTCGACGCCGACGAGGCAGTCCTGCGCGCCGATCGCCCAGACGATCTCGGTCAGCCCGCCGCCGGCCACGACGACCCGGCGCGGCCGCGCGGCGAGCGCCGGGGCCGCCAGCGCGCCGGCCAGGAACAGGCGGCGGGGGATCATGCGGTGTCTCCGGTCGGATGGCTGGTCATCGAATATCGGGTCATTGAATGCTGGATCTCACCGGGATCCGGGCCCGTGGCCGATCGATCGAACTCGGGTAGCGCGGTCCGGCGACGTGCGGACGGGTAGCGCATCGTCGGCGGCGCTCTCCGGCATGACGCGCGGCGGACCCGCCAGCATCGCCGCCGTCAGGGCAAGGCGAGGGATCAAGCCAGCGTCCCGGCAAGCTCGCGCCAGTCCGGATCCTCCGGCGTGCCGGGCTTGCGCTTGCCGAACATCATCGCGACCGCGCGGCCTTCCGCATCGAAGCACTCGACCGAGGTGACGATGCCGTCGTCGGTCGGCTTGCGCACCCGCCAGGCGGAGACCACGCCGGGTTCCGACAGGTGCAGGTTGAAGCGGGGGTCGAGGACGTTGAACCACGACCCGACCGGCTTCAGCCGCTCCACCCGTCCGGTGTGGATCTGCACGCAGCCGGGATTGCCGACGAAGATCATGATCGGCAGCGCGGCGGCGGCCGCCTGTTCCAGCACCTGCCGCGGTGCCGCGGGCGACAGCGGCTGCGCCCATTCCGCGCCGGCGAGCCGCAGCGCCTGCACGCGGCCGACCTTCTGCCGCCGCAGCATCGGGAAGAAATCGTGCGTGTCGCGCAGCCCGGCCCAGGCGGTCCGCAGCGCGGCGGCATCGACCTCCACGTCGGGGCGGTCGGGCTCCGCCGGCAGCGCCTCGGGCTCGATCGCGGCGGGCTCGATGGCGAAGCGCGCGGCGAGGGCGGGGAAGACACCCTCCGGCGTGGCCTCGGTCGCGAAGATCTTGTGCACCGCCTGGCCCGCCGGATCGAAGATCTGGATCGAGCCGCGCGGCGATCCGGCGAGGCCCGCCGGCACGTGGAAGGCGTGCCGCCAGCAGTCGAGGAACAGGCGCAGGTCGATGTCCTCGCCCAGCACCAGCCCCACCCGCCCGTGCAGGCGGATGTCGCGATAGGCGCCGTGGCGTTCGTGGACGCAATGGTCGTTGCGGGTCAGCGCCATCACCTCGCCCAGCTCGCCGAAGGCGGGGATCAGCGCGGTCCAGTCCGCGCGCAGCCGCACCACGCCGTCCGCGGCCCAGGAGGCGACCAGCTCGCCTTCCGACACGCCGAGCCGGTTCGCGGCCTCGCGCACGCGCAGCCGCGGGTCGGTGCCGCGCAGCGCGGCCCAGCGTTCGGAGAGCGGGGCGAGGGTGGTCATCGGCGGAGCCTCATCGCAGCTTGAAGTGCACGGGGATCTCCACCCAGTGGAGGATCGGCGCGCCGGCGCGCATGGCGGGGCGGAAGGCCCAGCGGCGCGCGGCCTCCATCGCCGAGAGGTCCAGCAGCTCGTGGCCGGAGGTGCGCCAGAGCTTGACCTCGCGCGTCGCGCCGTCCGGGCCGACCAGCACGCGGATCGTCACCGTGCCCTGGATGCCGCGCTGGATCATCAGCGGCGGGTAGCGCGGCGGGTTCGGCGAGCGGGCGTAGGAGGCCGTGGTCAGGACCGGCGGGGCTTCCTCCGACCCGCGCGGGGCGGCCTGCGGGGCCGGGGCCGCGTCCGGCGTGCCGGCGCGCGTGGCGGTCTGGGTGGTCGCGGGCCGGGCGGGCTGCGCCGGGCGCGGCGGGGTCGGGCGCGGCGGCGGCCGTTCGACGCGGGGCTGCGGCGGCGGAGGCGGCGGCGGGGGAGGCGGCGGCAGTTCCGGTTCCGGCGGTGGCGCCTCGGCCACCTCGGGTTCCGGCGGGGCCATGTCCGGCAGCTCGGCCAGTTCCGGCTCGGTGAAGGTCACCGGCGGCTGCTCGGGCGGCGGCGGCTCGAGCGGCGGCAGGGTCGGGGTCTCGGGCTCGGCGAAGGTCACGGGCGGCTGCACCGGCGGCGGCGGTTCCAGCGGCGGCAGCGTCGGCGTTTCCGGTTCCGCGAAGGTGATCGGCGGCTGTTCCGGCGGCGGCGGTTCGGGCGGCGCTTCCGTGACGGGCGGGGCCGGCTCCTCCAGCGGCGGCAGGTCGGGCTGGTCGGCCTCGGCGAAGGTGGTCGGCTCCTCCGCCGGCTCGCCCGCCTCGGCGGCTTCCTCGCCCGCGGAGGGGGCCGAGTCGAACATCAGTTCGATGCCGGCCGGCTCCTCCAGCGAGGGCGGTTCGATCGCGAGCCAGGCCATGCCGGCGAACAGCGCGACATGCAGCAGCAGCGAGGCGGCGCCGGAGAGCAGGCTGGCGCGGCGCGAGCGCCCGGCGACGCGCGGCAGCATCGGCGCCTTCGGGGCGATCAGCGGCGGGGGCTCGGTCCCCCGCGCGCGCGAACCGGGGATGACTCGCAGCGCGCGCGGCAGGGCGAACAGCGCGGTCCGGCCGGTGTCCGCTGTCGGGGAGGATCGCGCGGCCGTCCGGGGGGCGCGACGCGCGACCATGGTCTCGGGTATTCTGCGGCGCGCTTCGGGCGGCATCGCCGTCATCCTACCAGCGCAGCGTGACGTTGCCGGCGAAGTAGCGGCCGGGCTGGGCGTACAGGTCGATCTGCTGGCTGTTGGACGCCAGCCCGATCGTGTCCTGGCTGTTGAAGTACTTCTCGTCCGTCACGTTGAACACGCCGGCATTGATCGTCGCCCAGGTGCCGATGTCCCAGTGCGCGGTCAGGTCGAGCACCGTGTAGGACGGTGCGCGGAAGTAGTTCGGATCGCTGACCCGGCTGTGCCGCCATGCATGGGTGAGCGCCGCATCGGCGCCGAAGCCCGACGGATGCTGCCAGGACAGGATGGCGACGAGCTTGATCGGATCGACGCTGTCGAGCGGCTGGTTGGTGTCGTCGTTCTCGCCGCGCGCGTAGGCGAAGGCGCCGCGTGCGGTCCATTGCGGCAGGAACCGCCAGTCGCCCCGCGCCTCGGCACCGTAGATCGTGACGTTGCCGATGTTCTGGTACTGGAACTGCTGCAGGCCCGACGGCGAGGTGCCGACGACGACCGCGTCGATGAAGTCGCTGTACTGGTTGTAGAAGGCGGCGAGCTGGAACGACGCCGTCTCCCCGAAGCGGCCGCGCAGCCCGGCCTCGAACCCGTCGCTCTTTTCCGGCTTGAGATTGCCGGAGGGCAGGATCTCGTAACCGAAGGCGGGGTTGGAGAAGCCGAAATTGACGTTGTCGTAGGGCGGCGCGCGGAAGCCGCGGGCGTACTGGCCGTAGATCGAGAACCGCTCGTCCAGCCGGTAGACCGCGCCCAGCTTCGGGCTGACCGCCGTCTCCGTCTGCGAGTGGATCTCCGTCGCGCTGCCGGCCGAGCGGCGGAAGTCGTCATCCGGGCTGGGCGAGAGCCGGTAGTAGTCGAAGCGCCGCGCGGGGATCACGCTGAACGCGCCGCTGCGCGCCTCGTCCAGCACGTACCGCCCGCCCTGCCAGGTGGTGCTGTCGGGGAAGTTCTTCGACGGATAGCTCTCGCCCGCCACCGTGGTGGTTGAGGTGCCGGTGATCAGGTTGCGCTCGTCGCGGAAGCGCGGGCGCGAGGTCCAGGTCCAGTCGAGCGATGCGCCGTAGGTCAGGCGGTGATCCATGCCCAGCCAGGCGAAGCGGTTGTCGAACTGCACCTCCCCGCCGCCGATGTCCTGCGTCAGCCCGAAATCGGAATAGCGCAGCCGGTTGGCGGCGGGGGCCGTGGGCACGTTCTTGCGGTACTGCCAGGTCTGCTCGTCGCGGCTCAGCGTCGAATAGTAGACCCGTGCCTCCATCCGGTCGGCGAGCAGCACCGGCGCCTCGCGGATGTAGTCGAGCTGCACGCGCGTGCGGCGCAGTGAATCGTCGCCGTTGGACTGGGTGACGGTGGTGGAGCGCTCGGTGCGGATATCGGTGTCGACCTCGCGGCGCAGGAACTCGCCGGTGAAGCGCAGCGTGTCCACATCCGTCGCGCGATAGACCACGCGGGTGAGCAGCGAGTCCGCGTTCGTGTCCTGCGGGTTGGGGGCGAGGCTGCCGTTCGCGTCCAGCTCGTGGCCGCTGCGGTGCGTGTACTGCAGCAGCACCTCCAGCGGGCCCTGCCGCGCGGCCCCCATCACGGTCTGCTGCCAGGAATTGTCCGCGCCGCTGTAGCCGACCTTGCCGGAGATGTAGGTGTCGCGGCCGGGGCGCAGGTAGTCGGCCGGATCCCGCGTCGTGTAGGCGACGACGCCGCCGATCGCGTCCGATCCGTACAGCGCCGAGGCCGGGCCACGCACGATCTCGACCTGCTTGAGCGTCTCCAGATCGACGAAGTCGCGCGAGTAGTTGCCCGCGCCGATGTTGGAGGAGGGGGTTTCCTGCACGCGCACGCCGTCGATCTGGATGCGCACGCGGTTGTCGCCGATGCCGCGGATGACATAGCTGGTCGAACCGCCGCGGGCCGGCTGGTTGCCCACGCTCACCCCCGGCTCGTAGCGCACCACGTCCTGCATCCGCGTCGCCTGCCGGCGTTCCAGCTCCTCGCTGCCCACGAAGGTCACCGTGGCGGGCACGTCCTCGATCGGGCGCGCGCCGCGCGTGGCGGTGACGGAGACGGGCGAGAGTTCCGTGGCGGGCGGGGTGGCTTCCGGGGCCGTCTGCGCGGCGGCCGGCGCCGCGATCAGCGGCAAGGGCAGGATCGAACGCACGAGCGCCTGGCGAAGCGTGGCCATGAGGAACCCCTGATGGGTCGCCCGTGGCTTGCTGGCGACGCGGCGCGCGCGGCTGGCTGGCTGGGTGCGACGAGCTACTTGGTGAGGATGAGCTTGCCGTTGCGGGTGCGACGCAGACGGTAGGTCTCATCCCCTTGGACGATCTCGACCTCGACCGCGTCACCGAGCAGCGTCTGCGCCTCGATGCGTCGCGGCGGGGGCAACCGCGGCGCTGGGCGCGACGGTGCCGGGTCGGCGGGCGGGTCGCGATCCTCCATATGCGCTGGGTAGTGCAACTGCGAACGATTTTCAATGCATGCCGCGCCGCGCACCCATGCAGGCGAACAGTCCCAGTCCCGCGCCGCGGGCGTGGACCGCGTGCTCATCGGCTGGTGCTGGCCAAGGCGACGCCCGTGCTGTCCGCGGCCATTTCGCTGCGCCATCACCAGCGCAGCGTGACGTTGCCGGCGAAGTAGCGGCCGGGCTGGGCGTACAGGTCGATCTGCTGGCTGTTGGAGGCGAGGCCGATCGTGTCCTGGCTGTTGAAGTACTTCTCGTCGGTCACGTTGAACACGCCGGCATTGATCGTCGCCCAGGTTCCGATGTCCCAGTGCACCATCAGGTCGAGCACGGTGTAGGACGGCGCGCGGAAGTAACTCGGGTCGCTGACCCGGCTGTGCCGCCAGGCGTGGGTGACCACGGCCTCCGCCCCGAGGCCCGAGGGGTGCTGCCACGCGATCCCGCCGTTGATCCTGACCGGATCGACGCTGTCGAGCGGTTCGCCGGTGTCGTCGTTCTCGCCGCGCGCCCATGCGAACGCGCCGCGTACGGTCCATTGCGGCAGGAACCGCCAGTCGCCCCGCGCTTCCGCGCCGTAGATCGTGACGTTGTCGAAGTTCCGGGCCTGGAATTGCCGGAAGCCGGAGGGGGAGAGGCCGACCTCCACCGATTCGATGAAGTCCGTGTACGTGTTGTAGAAGCCCGCGATCTGGAACGATGCCGCCTCCCCGAAGCGGCCGCGCAGACCGGCCTCGAAGCTGTTGCTCTTTTCAGGCTTGAGGTTGCCCGAAGGGAGGATCTCGACGCGGGCGGTCGGGTTGGTGAACCCGAAATTGACGCTGTCGTAGGGCGGCGCGCGGAAGCCGCGGGCGTACTGGCCGTAGACCGAGAACCGCTCGTCCAGCCGGTAGACCGCGCCCAGCTTGGGGCTGACCGCCGTTTCTGTCTGCGAGTGGATCTCCGCCACGGTGGTCGAGCGGCGGAAATCCGCGTCATCGGTGGGTGAGAGCCGGTAGTAGTCGAAGCGGATGGCCGGGATGATGCTGAGCGCCCCGATGCGCGCCTCGTCCTGCACGTACAGCCCGCCTTGCCATGTCGTGCTGTCGGGGAAGTTCTTGGACGGATAGTTCTCGCCCGCCACCGTGGTGGTGGAGGTGCCGGTGACCAGGTTGCGCTCGTTGCGGAAGCGCGGGCGCGAGGTCCAGGTCCAGTCCAGTGCCGCCCCGTAGGTCAGCCGGTGATCCATGCCGAGCCAGGCGAAGCGGTTGTCGAACTGCACCTCCCCGCCGCCGACATCCTGCAGCACGCGGAAATCCGAGAAGCGCAGGCGATTGACGGCCGGCGCCGTCGCGGTGCTCTTGCGGGACTGCCACGTCATCTCCCGCCGGATGAGCGTCGAGTAGTAGACCCGTGCTTCCATCCGGTCGGCGAGCAGCACCGGCGCCTCGCGGATGTAGTCGAGCTGCACGCGCGTGCGGCGCAGCGAGTCGTCGCTGGTCGAGCTGATGACGGTGGGGGATTGCTCGGTGCGGATATCGGTGTCGACCTCGCGGCGCAGGAACTCGCCGGTGAGGCGCAGCGTGTCCGCATCGGTCGGGCGGTAGACCACGCGGCCGAGCATCGAATCCGCGTTGGTGTCCTGCGGGTTGGGGGCGAGGCTGCCGTTCGCGTCCAGCTCGTGGCCGGTGCGGTGCGTGTATTGCAGCAGCACTTCCAGCGGCCCCTGCCGCGCGGCGCCGAGGATGGTCTGCTGCCAGGAACTGTCCGCACCGCCGTAGCCGGCCTTGCCGGAGATGTAGACGTCCCGCTCGCCGTGCAGATAGTCGCCCGGGTCCCGTGTGGTGTACGCGACGACGCCGCCGATCGCGTCCGATCCGTACAATGCGGAGGCCGGACTGCGCACGATCTCCACCTGCCGCAGCGTTTCCAGATCGACGAAGTCGCGCGTGTAGTTGCCGGGGCCGATATTGGAGGCAGGGGTTTCCTGCACGCGCACGCCGTCGATCTGGATGCGCACGCGATTGCCGCCGATGCCGCGGATCACGTAGCTGGTCGAACCGCCCCGCGCGGGCTGGTTGCCGACGCTGATGCCGGGTTCGTATCGCACCACGTCCTGCATCCGCGTCGCCTGCCGGCGCTCCATCTCGGTGTTCTCGATGAGGGTGACGGTGGCGGGCACGTCCTCGATCGGGCGCGCGCCGCGCGTCGCGGTCACCGAGACGGGCGGCAATTCGGTCGCTGGCGGCGCCTCCGGGGCGGTCTGTGCGATGGAAGGCGCCGCGATCAGCGGCAGGGGCAGTATGGAGACGGCAAGCATCCGGCGAAGCGTGGCCATGAGGATCCTCTGATCGATTGCCCCATGGCTGGCTCGCCGCGCTGGATGCGACTGGCTGACTAGGCGCGACGTGACGTCACGAGGAGAGGCCTGCCGTCGCGGATGTGCCGCGTGCGGCGGGCCTCAGCCTCGTGGGCCGCCGCGTAATGCAACTGCGAACCACTTGCAATGGTATACCATGCGCCGCACCCATGCGGTCGCGCGGCCCCAGCCCTGCGCCGCGGTCCTAGATCGCGCCGACGCTTTCCAGCACGCGGCGGACCTCGGCCCTTCCCGCGTCGCTGAGCGGCGCCTGCGGCGGCAGCGGTGCGCCGACATCGAAGCCCTGCATCTCCAGCGCGCCCTTGATGCAGGCGGCGAGCGCGTATTTCGCGAAAGCCTGGTTCACCGCCCACAGGCCGCGCTGGGCCGCCATCGCCTCCGCCCACGCGCCGCGCCGGGCGAGGTCGTACAGCGCCACGCTCTGGCGCGGCACGATGCAGGCCGGCCCCGCCATCCAGCCGACGCCCCCGATCAGCATCACGCAGGCCGGGATATGGGCGGAGGCGGCGAACACGCCCATCCGCCCGCCGGTCTCGTTCAGGATCGTCAGCAGCCGGCCGGTGTTGGTGGACGCGTCCTTGATGTAGCGGATGTTGCCCACCTCGCTCAGCCGGCGGATCACCGGGATCGACAGGTCGGACCGCTGGAACTGCGGGTTGGTGTAGAGCACCACCGGCCCGTCGGTCGCCTCCGCCACCGCGCGGAAGTAATCCTCCACGCCCGCATCGGGGATCGGGAAATAGGCTTCGAGGATGGCGAGCACGCCATCCGCGCCGCGCTCCATCACCGCGCGCGCGAGCTTCGCGCCGTCGCGCGTGGTGGTCGCCGCCACGCCCGCGATCACCGGCACGCGCCCGCGCGCGGCCTGCACCACCGTCTCCACGATCTCGAGCCGCGTGGCGGTGTCGAGATAGGCGAACTCGCCGGTGCTGCCGAGCGGGGTGAGGCCGTGCACGCCGGCCTCGATCAGATGATCGACCAGCCGGGTCAGCACGTCGCGCTTGACGCGGCCGGCTTCGTCGATGGGGGAGACGAGATAGGGATAGACGCCGTGCAGGTCCTTGGTCGCGGGCATGGCACGATTGTGCACGCGGCCGGCGGGAACGGAAGGTTGGGATCGCCGCAGGTCATCAGATTCCTGACGCGGTGCGGGGAGTCGACACGCTTCAGCGGCGAGGCCCCCCACAGCGATGCGAGCGGGCGCGGCGCTTCGGTCGTGATGACCGTGCCATCTGCGTTGATGAACGGCCACGCGGTGAGGGCATGGAAACGCATTCTCGAACGGAGCGTCTGCAACGCAGTCCACCGTTCATCTGAATCTCTCACCTGAGCCTGCCCATGGGTGAAGTCCCGTCCGGCCCGGAGGCAGTACGTTCTCCATTCCCCCCGCTCGCGGAGACGATAATTATCCCGTAGACAATCGTTTTATTAATTCATTCGCGATTTCACATGGTAATTCCTTCGGGCAGGAGAACCGCTCATGCCCAAGGATGCCCCCGCCCTTCGTCCGCCGCTGCGCCCCGAGACGCTCGCGCTGCACGCCGGCTGGCGCGCCGATCCGACGAACGGCGCCGTCGCCGTGCCGATCTTCCAGACCACCTCCTTCCAGTTCAACGATGCGCAGCACGCGCGCGACCTGTTCGCGCTCGAACGGCTCGGCTTCACCTACACGCGCACCGGCAACCCGACCGTGGAGGTGCTGGAGAAGCGCCTCGCCGCGCTGGAAGGCGGCCGGGCGGCGCTGGCGGTGGCCTCGGGGCAGGCGGCATCGGCCTTCGCGGTGCTCGCGCTCGCGCGGGCGGGCGACAACATCGTCAGCAGCACCGACCTGTACGGCGGCACCTGGAACCTGTTCGCCAACACGCTGCGGCGGCAGGGCGTGGAGGTGCGCTTCGTCGATCCGGCCGATCCCGAGGCCTTCCTCCGCGCCAGCGACGAGCGCACCCGCGCCTGGTACGGCGAGACGCTGCCCAACCCCAAGCTCACCGTCTTCCCCATCGCCGAGGTCGCGGCACTCGGGCACACGCGCGGCATCCCGCTGATCCTCGACAACACCGCCGCACCGCTGCTCGCGCGCCCGTTCGATCATGGCGCGGCCATCGTCGTCTATTCGGCGACCAAATATCTCGGCGGGCACGGCACCTCGATCGCGGGCGCGATCATCGACGGCGGCAATTTCGACTGGGCCGCCTGGGCCGGCCGCCAGCCGGCGCTGTCCACGCCGGAGCCGAGCTATCACGGCGCGATCTGGATCGACGTGGCGCGGCGCCTCGGCGTGCCGCCCTACATCCTGTCGGTGCGCGCGACGCTGGAACGCGATCTCGGCGCGCCGCTCTCGCCGTTCAACGCCTTCCAGATCCTGCAGGGGATCGAGACGCTGCCGCTGCGCATGCCGCGCCACAGCGCGAACGCGGCCGCGGTCGCTGCCTTCCTCGCCGGCCATCCGGCCGTCGAGCACGTCAACCACCCCTCGCGGCAGGAGGGCACGGCCCGGGCACGCGCCAAACGCTACCTGCCGGACGGCTTCGGCGGGCTGGTCGGGTTCGAGCTGAAGGGCGGTGCCGCGGCCGGCGCGCGGTTCATCGACGCGCTGGAGCTGCTCTACCACGTCGCCAATATCGGCGACGCGCGCAGCCTCGCCATCCATCCCGCCTCCAGCACGCACAGCCAGCTCGGCCCCGAGGAACAGGCGGCGTCGGGTGTCACGCCCGGCTACGTGCGCCTGTCCATCGGGCTGGAGCATATCGACGACATCCTGTTCGACATCGACCGCGCGCTGGCCGCCGCCGTGCCCGCCGCCACGCTCGTCGCCTGAAGGAAACCCGCATGACGATCGAACCGAACCTGCCCCTGCTCGACCTGCGCCGCCTCGACGGTGCCGGTCGCGGCGCGTTCCTCAGCGACCTGCGCGCGGCCGCCCGCGATGTCGGCTTCTTCTACCTCACCGGCCATGGCGTGCCCGCGACGCTGGAGGCGGAGGTGGTGCGGCAGGCGCACCGCTTCTTCGCACTGCCGGAGGCGGACAAGCTCGCCGTGCAGATGATCCATTCGCCGCATTTCCGCGGCTACAACCGCGCCGGCGCGGAGCTGACGCGCGGCAAGCCCGACTGGCGCGAGCAGTTCGACATCCACGCCGAGCGCGAGCCCTGGCCGCAGGGCACCGATGCGCCCCCGTGGTCGCGGTTGCAGGGACCCAACCTCTGGCCCGCCGCGCAGCCGGCGCTGCGGCCCGCGCTGCTCGCCTGGCAGGCCGCGCTGACCGCGGGGGCCACCCGCCTCGTCAGCGCGTTCGCCGAGGCGCTGGAGCAGCCCGCCGACGCGCTCGCCCCGATCTACGAGGGCACGCCCAACCAGACGATGAAGATCATCCGCTATCCCGGCCGCGAGTCTGACGATGCGGACCAGGGCGTGGGCGCGCACAAGGACAGCGGCCTGCTGACCTTCGTGCTGCAGGACGATCTCGGCGGGCTGCAGGTGCTGAAGGAGGAAGGCTGGGTCGATGCGAAGCCGATCCCCGGCACCTTCGTGGTGAATATCGGCGAGCTGCTGGAACTCGCCTCCAACGGCTACCTGAAGGCGACCGTGCACCGCGTGGTCAGCCCGCCCGCCGGCCGGGACCGGCTGTCGGTGGCGTTCTTCCTCGGCGCGCGGCTGGACGCGACGGTGCCGCTGCTGGACCTGCCGCCGCATCTGGCGGCCGAGGCGACGGGACCGACCGCCGATCCGGACAATCCGCTGTTCCGCAACGTGGGCGAGAACTACCTGAAGGGCCGGCTGCGCTCGCATCCGGACGTGGCGCGGAAGTACCACGCGGACCTGCTGGTGCCCGTGGCGGCGTAGGCGGGCGAGGGGCTATTGCGCCGCCACGTCGCGGATGCGCCGCGCCATCGCGGCGATGCCGTTGCCGCGGTTGGTGGACAGCGCCTCGATCAGGCCGAGATCGGTGAGGAAGCGCGGATCGGTCGCGGCGATCTCCGCGCGGCTGCGGCCCGAGTAGACGCGCAGCAGCAGGGCGACGAGGCCGGAGACGATGGCGGCGTCCGATGTGCCGGCGAGATACAGCCGCCCGTCGCGCTCCATCGCTTCCATCCACACGCGCGACTGGCAGCCCGGCACGCGGTGCGCGTCGTCCTGCCATTCCTCGGGGAAGGACGGCAGCGCGCGGCCCCAGTCGATGATCTGCTGGTAGCGGTCCATCCAGTCGTCGAACAGCGACAGCTCCTCGCCGATCGCGGCGACGGCCTCGGCGGCGGTGGGTTCGGGCGGGGTGACGAAGGGGTCCACGGCGTCTCAGGTCTGTATCGGGGAGAACGGGTTCAACACCGGAACGCCGGGCCTCGCCACATCCGCGCGTTGCGCCTGACGAGGGTCAGCCCGCGCGCTCGCGCGGGGCGGTGGGCATACGCTTGCGCCCGTCAGTTTCGGGGACTATATTCCCACGATCAGCGCCATCGAGGCGTCGAGTGCCTTTCGCCCCCTTGTGGGTGCTGCGCGGTCCGGAAGGGCGGGTAAAGCGGTAAAATCGTAAAGCCCCAAAGCAGATCCGACCGGCCCTACTCCCTCGCCCAGTCCGGCACCTCCTTGCGAAACACCGGCCGTCCATGCCCCGCCGTCGCGGCCGCCGCCTCCGCCCCCGGCCCGCCCGACGCCACCGGCCGTTCCGCGAAGCGGCCGTGCTGGATCAGCCGGTCGTACAGCACCAGCGCGCCCGCGACCGCGAGGTTGAGGCTAAACCGGGTGGGGATGCGGATCAGGTGGTCGCAGCGCGCCTGCATCGCCTTCGTCAGCCCGCCCCGCTCGGCCCCCAGCACGTAGGCGGCGGACAGCGGGTGGCGGAAGCTCGGCAGGTCGACCGCGTCGTCCGCGATCTCCACGCCCACCAGCGCGCAGCGGTCGGGCAGCACCATCGCCCCCGGGCTGTCCCAGCGATAGACCGGCAGGTGCGCGGGCGTATCGGCCGTGTCCGCCCGGCGGGAGTCGCGCGAATCCCAGCCAGCCCCGACCGAGAAGGCGAAGGCGGCGCCGAAGGCATGGGCCGTGCGCAGCAGCGCGCCGAAATTCGCCGCCTTGGAAATCCCTTCCGCGCCCAGGCCGCAGAAGCCGCGGGTCCGTGGCTCGTTCATGCGCCGTGCTATGGAAGCGCGCCATGGACGATGCAAGCCAGACCCCGGATGCCACCGATGCCCGCGTCGCGGAGCAGTACGAGGCCTATCCCTACCCGCCGCGCGACCCCGCGAAGGAGCTGACCGTCAACACGGTCGGCAGCCCCAGCCACCTCGCCGAGATCGATCACTGGGTGTTCGGCGCCGCCCGGCCCGCCTCGCGCCCGCTCAACGCGCTGGTCGCGGGCGGGGGCACCGGGGACGGGACGATCATGCTGGCCCAGCACCTCGCCGATGCCGGCCGGCCCGGGACGGTGACGTATCTCGACCGCTCCGCCGCCTCGCGGAAGATCGCGGAGGCGCGGGCCGAGGTGCGGGGGCTGACCAACCTCGCCTGGCGGTCGGATTCGCTGCTCGACCTGCCGAAGCTCGGGATCGGCCCGTTCGACTACATCGACTGCTGCGGCGTACTGCACCACCTGCCGGACCCGGCGGAGGGTCTCGCGGCGCTGACCTCGGTGCTCGCGCCGGGCGGCGGGATCGGGCTGATGGTCTATGCGCCGCACGGACGCACCGGCGTCTACATGATGCAGGACGCGCTGAAGCTGCTCGCTCCGGCGGGCCTGTCGCCCGCGGAGCGGGTGGGGGTCGCCAAGCGCCTGATCGGCCGCAAGGAGCGCACGGCCGAGGGCGGGCCGGTCAGCTACCCGGACCTGCCGCCGACCAACTGGTTCGCCTTCAATCCGCTGATCACCGACCACATCATCGGCGGCGATGCCGGCACCTACGACCTGCTGCTGCACGAGCGCGACCGTGCCTACCGCGTGGCGGAACTCGCCGCGCTGCTCGACGAGGCCGGGCTCGCGGTGACCGCCTGGATCGAGCCGCGCCGCTACGATCCCGCGATCTACATCCGCGACGCGAAGCTGAAGGCCGCCGCCAGCGCCCTGCCGCCGACCGAGCGCGCCGCGCTGGCCGAGGCGATGGCCGGCAACATGCGCACCCATGTCGTCTACTGCGTGCGCAAGGACGCGATCCCGGCCCCCCCTGACCCGCTGCGGCCGGACGCGGTGCCGGTGCTGCGTTCGCTGGAGGGGGCGAAGGTGGCGGATGCGATCCGCCCCGACGGCACGTTCGGCGTGAACTTCGAGATGTTCCCCCTCAGCCTCGCCCTGCCCCGGCTGGCGCGCGCGATCCTGCGCCAGATCGACGGGCGGCGGCCGGTGGCGGAGATCCGCGCCGCCGTGGTCGCGGGCGGTGCCTCGGAAGCGGCGTTCGACCGCGACTGGCCGCTGTTGTGGGACGCGTTCAACGGCATCAACCGGCTGCTGCTGGCCCCGCCTGCGGGCTGATCCGGGCCGCGCCATTTGCGGACCCATGAAGCCGGGCGCTTTCACCGCGATCCTTTGGCCCGGAACCGGGTCGGAGGGACATGCTCTCGCCCCTTCGCAGGACGGGAGGGAGGCGGCGAGGGCCCTCTTGCAAGGTCACCTGCCATCCGGTGGGAGCGGGACAGCGTGAGAGGGTTTGCCCGGAGGCGAGACCTCACCGTGGAACTGGTGGACGGGCCCTCACTCCGGCCCTCTCCCGCAAGCGGGAGAGGGAGGAGATCGCGACCGTTTCGCCAGACTCTCGCGTACGAGAGATTTCCGGGAGGGCTGAGGCAGGGCCCGTCACGCAAGGTCCCCTCTGCCATCCGGCGGGAGCGGGACAGCGTGAGAGGGTTCGTCTGGAGGCGAGACCTCAACGTGGGAGTGGCGGACGGACCCTCACTCCGGCCCTCTCCCGCAAGCGGGAGAGGGAGGAAGGTCGCGACCGTTCGCAAACTTCCACTTGCGCGAGGGGCTGAGGTGAGGGGCCGCGGACACCGCCGCCCATATGCGCGTGGCTGATGCGATCGTGATCTTTGGCGCCGCCGTCCGCCCGGGCGGCCGTCCGTCCGATACGCTGCGCCGGCGCGTGGAAGCCGCCGCCGCCTTCGGCCGCACGCTGGACGGCCCGCTGTTCGTGCCCACCGGCGGGCTCGGCCGGCATCCGCCGACCGAGGCGCGGGTGATGGGGCATCTGCTGCTGCGCAGCGGCGTGCCCCGCGAACGCATCCGGCTGGAGGAGACCGGGCGGGACACGCTGAGTTCCGCCCTCGCCGTGGCCGCGCTGCTGCGGAGCCATGATGGGCGGGTCTACGCCGCGTCCTCCTCCTACCACCTGCCGCGCTGCGTGCTGCTGCTGCGGCTCGCCGGGCTGTCCGCCCGCCGGGCCCCGCCGCCGCGCCAGAAGGTGCGCGACCTGTGGTGGTGGTGGGCGCGCGAGGCCGCCGCACTACCCTATGACGGCGTGCTCATGCTCTGGCGGCGGCTGTGCGGACGTATGGAACCCTGATCCGCGGGATCGCAGGCGCGGGCGGGCGGTCCCGCCCCGCGCGTCAGCGCTCGTTGTCGGGATCGTCCTTCTCGACCTCGATGTCGCCGCCCAGGTCGTCGGCGTCGCCCTCGAGGTCGGAGGTGTCCTCCATCACCGAATCATCGGTGGCATCGTCTTCGTCCAGGTCCTCGACATCCTCGACCTCGACCTCCGCGCCCTCCGCGTCCGGATCGGCCTCCGCGGCGATCTTCTTGCGCTTGTCCTCGGGCAGCGGCGGCATGGCCCGGCGCAGCCGCGGCTGGTCGGCCGGCTGCTCGGTCTCGCACTTGGGGCAGACCGCCGGCACCTTGCCGAGATCGTAGAAGCGGGCACCGCAGGAAACGCAGAGCCGCTTGGTGCCGAGTTCAGGCTTCACCATCGGGGGCCTCAGTCAGAAGGTAGGATCAAGGGGCGGCGGAACAGGGCGCGGCAACTGCCGCAATCGGGGGGCAGTGTCAAACCTGCCCGCCCATGATACGGCCGCGGCCATGGACGCACCGCCCCGCCTGCCGCTCGCCTCCCGCCGCCCGGCTGCCCCGCTCTCTGCCACGCTGCGCGTGCCGGGCGACAAATCGATCAGCCACCGGGCGCTGATGTTCGGCGCGCTCGCGGTGGGCCAGACCCGGATCGAGGGGCTGCTGGAAGGCGAGGACGTGCTGCGCACCGCGGCCGCAATGCGCGCGCTGGGGGCCGAGGTGGACCGGCGCGAGGACGGCACCTGGGTGGTGTCCGGCCGCGGCGTCGGCGGGCTGGTGGAGCCCGCGGACGTGCTGGACATGGGCAACTCCGGCACCGCCGCGCGGCTGCTCGCCGGCATCCTCGCGAGCCACCGGCTGTTCGCCGTGATGACGGGCGATGCGAGCCTGCGCCGCCGGCCGATGCGCCGGGTGACGGAGCCGCTGTCGCGCTGCGGGGCGCGTTTCACCTCCCGCGATGGCGGGCGGCTGCCGCTCGCGATCGAGGGCGCGGCCGATGCGCTGCCCATCGAATACCGCCTGCCGGTCGCCTCCGCGCAGGTGAAGTCCGCCGTGCTGCTCGCCGGGCTGAACGCGCGCGGCATCACGCGGGTGGAGGAGCCGGCGGCGACGCGAGACCACAGCGAGAACATGCTGCGCCATTTCGGCGCGACCGTGCGCGTCGCGGTCGATGGTGCGGGGCGCGTGATCGAACTCGACGGCCAGCCCGAGTTGCGCGCGGCCGATGTGGTGGTGCCGGGCGATCCGTCCTCCGCTTCCTTCCCGCTGGTCGCGGCACTGCTGGTGCCGGGGTCGGCGCTGACGGTGCAGGGCCTCGGCCTGAACCCGCTGCGCACCGGCCTGTTCACGACGCTGCGCGAGATGGGCGCGGTGCTGGACGTCGCCAACGCGCGCACCGAGGGCGGCGAGCCCGTGGGCGATGTCACCGCGCGCGCCGGCGCGCTGCGCGGGGTGGAGGTGCCGCCGGAGCGCGCGCCGTCCATGATCGACGAGTTCCCCGTCCTCGCCGTGGCCGCCGCCTGCGCGGACGGCACCACGCGCATGCGCGGCCTCGCCGAGCTGCGGGTGAAGGAAAGCGACCGGCTGTCCGCCACCGCCGCGCTGCTCGCGGTGAATGGCGCGCGGGTCGAGATCGAGGGCGACGACCTGATCGTGCACGGCACCGGTAAGGCACCCGCCGGTGGCGGCCGCGTCGAGACTCATATGGACCACCGTCTCGCGATGAGCGCGCTGGTGCTGGGGCTCGCTGCGGATGCGCCGGTCGCGGTGGACGATGCCGCTTTCATCGAAACGTCCTTCCCGCGCTTCGCGGAGCTGATGAACGCGGCCGGGGCCTCGATCGGATGACCAGGCCGCTCGTCATCGCCGTGGACGGGCCTGCCGCGGCCGGCAAGGGCACGCTGGCGCGCCGGCTGGCCAGCGCCCTCGGCGTGCCGCATCTGGACACGGGCCTGCTCTATCGCGCCGTGGGGGCGCGCGTGCTCGGCCTGCCCGGCGATCCGCGCGATGCGGTGCTCGCGGAGTTCGCCGCGCGGTCGCTGACGCAGGACGACATCACGCGCGGCGACCTGCGCCGGCCGGAGGTCGATGCCGCCGCCGCCGCCGTGGCGGCGATCCCGGCGGTGCGCGCCGCGCTGGTCGATTTCCAGCGCGGCTTCGCGGCGCGCGAGGGCGCGGTGCTGGACGGGCGCGACATCGGCACGGTGATCTTCCCCGACGCGGCGGTGAAGCTGTTCGTGACCGCGAGCGTGGAGGAACGCGCGCTGCGGCGGTGGAAGGAACTGCACGGCCGCGGCATCGCCGCCGATCTGGAGCAGGTGCGCGACGACATCCGCACCCGCGACGCGCAGGACCGCAACCGCCCGGTGGCCCCGCTGCGCGCGGCCGACGACGCGATCACCATCGACACCACCACGCTCGACGCGGATGCGGCGTTCGAGGCGGCGATGAAAGCGGTGCGGGCGCGACTTGCGGAGCGTTGAGCCCGGATGATCGGCGGGCTGCGCCGCTCACGCAGGATCGGCACGGACGGCAATCCAGTCGCGGACGGCGAACAGGAAATCGCTGTGCGTAAGATGGTCGGGGTCGAGCCGGTAGCGGTCGATCAGGGCACCGACCTCCGCTTGGAACAGCCTGTAGTCGGACCGGATCGCAGGCGCCCCGGGAAGCGGCGGCGCGTGACCCGGTCGGTGCTCAGACAGCCAGTCGCGGACGCAGCCGATGGCGAGATCGGTGTCATTGCGATGGCATGCGATGTCCTGGCCGCTGATATCGGATAGCGCGGCGTCGTATCGATGCGGTGCGGAGTCCAGGATTAAGGCGCGCTTGCGGCGATGCCGCTTGTCACCCAGCAGGCGGGCGCCGAGGTGCAGGCCCAGTTCCATCGGCATGTTGAACCGGGGAACCCCGTCCAGCGCCACCTCGACACGGGAAAGGTCGTGGATGCCCCAGTCGCATTCCCCGATCATGGTTGCGATCTTGCCGATCCGGATCTCCGCCCCGTCCGTGGCATCCAGTGCGCAGCGCGGATGGTAGCCCGACAGGATGACCGTGAAGACCATCGCGCGCAGCAACGGTCTGAAGTCGTCATCGAACGGGCAGTTAATGAAGACGGATTTGGACGCCGCCGGCCTAAGGCTGGGTGGTCTTGTCACGCGATGCGCCGGACCTCGCCATAAGCCCGTCGCGAATCGCCTGGGCAATTGCCGACCGCTTGCCGCTGACGGGCTCGATCCTGATGCCGCGATAAACCACCGCCCGCTCGGTGCGGGTGGCAACACGGCGACGGGCCTTCTTCTTGGCAGCGGTGATCACCCCTGAATTATGCGGGTAGGGTCCCTTCGAAGCAAGTTTCATCATGCCCCAAACGCAAAGGGCCCCGGCTTGCGCCGGGGCCCCGTTACCGTCCGGCCTGCTCCGCCGGTTACTCGCTCTGGCGCTGGCCCATGAAGGACAGCAGGAGCTGGAACAGGTTGATGAAGTTCAGGTACAGCGCCAGCGCGTCGAACACGGACCGCTTCGCGGCGACGTCCATGCCGGCGAACTGGATGGTCTCGACGTAGTCGTTCTTGATCCGCTGGCTGTCCCACGCGGTCAGGCCGACGAACACCACCACGCCGATGATGCTGATCGCGAACTGCATCGCGCTGGAGCCGATGAACATGTTCACCAGGCTGGCCAGGATGATGCCGATCAGGCCCATCATCATGAACGAGCCCATCTTCGTCAGGTCGCGCTTGGTCGTGTAACCCCACGCGGAGGTCAGCGCGAAGGTGCCGGCGGTGATGAAGAACACCCGCGCCACCGATGCGCCCGTGTAGATGATGAAGATGTTCGCCAGCGACAGGCCCATCACCGCGGCGAAGGCCCAGTAGAGACCCTGCGCGGCCGTGGCCGACAGCTTGTTGATGCCGAAGGACAGCACCAGCACGAAGGCGAGCGGCGAGAACATCGCGATGTAGCCGAGCATGGTCGGCCCGGCGAACACGCCGCGCGGCGTGACGATGCGCTGGTAGAAGAGTTCGAGCACGGCTGGCGTGTTCGCGACGAACAGCGCCACGATCCCGGTCAACAGCAGCCCCGACGCCATCCAGTTGTAGACGCGGAGCATGTAGCTGCGGAGCCCGGCATCGATGACGGCGGCATCGGCTGTCCTTGCGGGC
>JBBCJT010000026.1:0-5021 GCA_037190665.1 Rhodovastum atsumiense
CTCCCTGAATGCGAGGGAGAGGGCTTCTTTCTCTCCCGCCCCCGGGAACTTTGCGGAAGGGCCGAGGCAGGGACCGCCGCGCGAGGTCCACTCTCCTGCCTGCGGGAGTTCTGCGGAAAGGAAATGGTTCGCAGAATCCCCTCTTCCGCCCGGCGGCAGAGGGAGGGCCCCGCTTGCACCGGAGGGTCAGGATATCTGCGCGAAGGCGAGGCCTCGCCGCGGTGCTGGCGGGGGCCGCCTTCACGCCGGTCCTCTCCCGCAAGCGGGAGAGGGAGGAAGGGCGCTCCGCAAAGTCGCCGCCCGCGCGAAAGCTCCGGGGTGTGGGTCGATACTGCCTGCGAGATCTGCAGGGTCAGCCGAAAGATCGGCCGACGCGACCCGATCCGCCCGCCGTCACCAGCGGAGCATATCAGCGCGCACCGTCACGTCATGGGCGAGCGGGCCGTGGCCCTTGCCGTAGCCGGGCGCGGCGGCGATCGCGGCCTGAACGTAGGCCCGCGCACGCCGCACCGCCGCTTCCAGCGCCATGCCCTGCGCAAGCCCGGCCGCGATGGCGGAGGCCAGCGTGCAGCCGGTGCCGTGGGTATGCCGCGTGTCGATGCGCGGCGATTCCATGCGCATGACGCCCGCCGCGCTGACGAGCACATCCACCACCACCGCCCCGCCGCCGTGCCCGCCCTTGACCAGCACCGCCTGTGCCCCGAGGCCGCGCAGCGCCTGTCCCGCCGCCTCCTGCGCGGCGGCGTCGGCAATGGGTATCCCCGCGAGGGCTTCGGCTTCGGGAATGTTCGGGGTCAGCACCGTGGCGCGGGGCAGCAGCCGGCGGCGCAGCGCCTCTAGCGCCGCCGGTTGCAGCAGGGCCGCGCCGCCCTTGGCGATCATCACCGGATCGGCGACCAGCGGCACATCCGGCGCGCGCGCCGCCAGCACGTCGCAGACGAGGTCGATAGTTGCGGCATCGGCGAGCATGCCGGTCTTGATCGCGTCCGCGCCGATATCGTCGAGCACCAGTTCCATCTGCTGGCGAATGAAATCGGGCGGCGCGGCATGGATGCCGAACACGCCCTGCGTGTTCTGCGCGGTGAGCGCGGTGACCGCGGTGGCGGCATAGGCGCCGAGCGCGGTGATCGCCTTGATGTCGGCCTGGATGCCGGCGCCGCCGCCCGAATCGCTGCCGGCGACGACGAGAACACGTCCCTTCATACGGGCGACCCTAGATCAAATCGTGCCCGGCCGAAATCATCCCGGCCGGGCATAAGTATTTCGCAAAAACAAGAGATTGCGAAGATTTCGGGAGGTGATCCCAAGCGACCGAACGTTCCGCCGGACCAGCATGGCCGGCCTGCCCCGCAACGGTCAGGCCGCGGCAGCGATGGTCTCGTAGAGCTGCGCGACCGTCCCGGCGATCTCGTCCGCGCTCTCGCCCTCGGCCATGACACGGATCAGCGGCTCAGTGCCCGACGGGCGGATCAGCACCCGACCGTGCGACGGGATGTTCCGCCGGATCAGCGCGGCCCGGCCCGCCTCCTCCGCGGTCAGGCCGCGGCGGCGATGGTTTCGCAGAGCTGCGCGACCGTCTCGGCGACCTCGTCCGCGTTCTCGCCCTCGGCCATGACACGGATCAGCGGCTCGGTGCCCGAGGGGCGGATCAGCACGCGGCCACGGCCATCCAGCCGCGCCTGCGCATCCGCCACCGCCGCGACGATCTTCGGCGCGGCCAGCACCTCGCGGCCCGCGCGCACGTTGCGCAGCACCTGCGGCAGCCTCTCGAACAGGCGGCAGACCTCGCTCGCCGGGCGGTCGCGTTCGACGATCGCGCCCAATACCTGCAGCGCGGCGACCAGACCGTCGCCGGTGGTGGCGAAGTCGGACAGGATGACGTGGCCGGACTGCTCGCCGCCGAGATTGAAGCCACCCGCGCGCATCCGCTCGGCCACGTAGCGGTCGCCGACCTGCGTGCGGTGCAGGGTCAGCCCGAGCCCGCCGATGAAGCGTTCCAGCCCGAGATTGGACATCACCGTGGCGACGATGCCGTCGCCGCGCAGGCGCTGGTTCTCGGCCCAGGACCGCGCGATCAGGGCGAGGATCTGGTCCCCGTCGATCACCGCGCCGGCCTCGTCCACCATCACCAGACGGTCGGCGTCACCGTCGAGCGCGATGCCCAGATCCGCCCGCTCGCGGCGCACGGTCTCGGCCAGCAGCTCCGGCGCGGTGCTGCCGCAGCCCGCGTTGATGTTCAGCCCGTTCGGCGACACGCCGAGCGGGATCACCGTCGCGCCCAGTTCCCACAGGATGGTCGGGGCGACGCGGTAGGCCGCGCCGTGCGCGCAATCGACGACGATGCGCAGCCCGTCCAGCCGCAGCCCGCGGGGGAAAGTCGCCTTCGCCGCCTCGATGTAGCGGCCGCCGGCATCCTCCATCCGCGCCGCACGGCCGAGCCGGGCCGGGCTCGCCAGCCGGTCCTGCAGATCGGCGGCCATGAGCTGTTCGATCTCCGCCTCGGTGGCGTCCGACAGCTTGAAGCCGTCCGGGCCGAACAGCTTGATGCCGTTATCCTCGAAGCTGTTGTGGCTCGCCGACAGCATCACGCCGAGATCGGCGCGCAGGCTGCGCACCAGCATGGCGATGGCGGGCGTGGGCAGCGGCCCGACCAGCGTGACGTCCATGCCCGCGCCGATGAAGCCGGCCACCAGCGCCGGTTCCAGCATGTAGCCGGACAGGCGCGTGTCCTTGCCGATCACGACCCGGTGGCGGTGGTCGCCACGGGTGAAGAGCAGGCCGGCCGCCTGCCCCAGGCGCATCGCGGTGAACGCGTCCATCGGCGGCGCATTGGCCGTGCCGCGGATGCCATCGGTTCCGAACAGGCGACGAGACATCTGGAGCATGCCTAAACTTATAGACCGATTTTACCTATTTGGACAAGACTTGTTCGCGGAGCGCAGCGATCACCGCCAGCGCCTGCCGCGTTTCCGGCACATCGTGGGTCCGGACAATCGCCGCCCCGTGTAACACTGCCCACACATGTGCCGCCAGCCCACCTGCTAGGCGCGCGCGCGGATTGGGCTCCTTCGCAGCATGGCCGACGAAGGATTTGCGGGAGGCGCCAACCAGCAGCGGTCGCCCCAGCCGGAGCAGCGTGTCGAGTCGGGCCAGCAACCGCAGGCTGTGCTCGGCGGTCTTGGCGAAGCCGATGCCGGGGTCGAGCGCGATCGCCTCCCGGCTTATGCCCGCCCGGACCGCCGCCTCCAGACTGTCTCCCAGCTCGGCGGCGACCTCCTCGGCCACATCGGCGTAGCTGGCGAGCGACTGCATCGTCGCGGGTGTGCCGCGCATGTGCATCAGGATCACCGGGCAGCCAGCCTCGGCAATCACAGATGCCGCCTCAGGATCATGGTGCAATGCGCTGACATCGTTGACGATGCGCGCACCCGCTGCCAGCGCCACCCGCATCGTCGCGGCGTTGCGGGTATCCACGCTGACCACCGTCTCGGGGGCGAGCGCGCGGATTACCGGCAGCACGCGACGCTGCTCAAGCTCCGGCGGTACCGGTGCGGAACCGGGCCGGGTGGACTCGCCGCCGATATCGATGATGTCCACGCCCGCTGCGATCATCGCGCGCCCTGCCGCGATCGCGACCTCCGCCTCGGCATGGTCGCCGCCGTCGGAGAAGCTGTCGGGGGTGATGTTCAGCACCCCCATCACCAGCGGCCGGAGAAGGTCGAATCCTGCCCAGCTTGTCGGCGCCTCCCCCGCCCGCGGCGGGGGAAGCTGCGCGGTCACGCGCTTCCCGGCTGCGGCTGTGGCCCGAACCCACCCGAAGGAGGCGGAGCGGCCGGCCGGCCGGCGGTCGGCACGCTGGCGCGGCGGTTCTCGGCGGACGGCGTGTCGTCCACCGGCTTGCGCACCACCGGCTCGCCGCGCAGCACCTGCCGGATCTCGTCGCCCGACAGCGTCTCATGCTCCAGCAGCGCACGCGCCAGGGCGTGAAGCTGGTCGATGTTCTCCGTCAGGATGTGCTTCGCGTCGGCATAGGCCTCGTCGATGATGCGCTTGATCTCCGCATCGATCTCCCGCGCCGTGCCCTCGGAGACGTTCTTGGTCTGGGTGACCGAGTGGCCGAGGAAAAGCTCCTGACTGTTGTCGCCGTAGAGCATCATGCCGAGCTTGTCGGACATGCCCCACTCGGTGACCATCCGGCGCGCCTGATCGGTCGCCATCTTGATGTCGCCTGCAGCCCCGTTGGAGACCTTGTCGGCGCCGAAGATGATCTCCTCCGCCGCGCGGCCGCCCATCGCCATGGTCAGCTCGGACAGCAGCTTCGACTTGGACTTGGAGTAGCGGTCGCCCTCAGGCAGCGACATCACCAGACCCAGCGCGCGGCCCCGCGGGATGATCGTCGCCTTGTGGACCGGGTCGCATTCCGGCTTGAAGATCGCGCAGATCGCGTGGCCGGACTCGTGATAGGCGGTCATCTTCTTCTCGGCGTCGGACATCACCAGCGAGCGCCGCTCGGCGCCCATCAGCACCTTGTCCTTCGCCGCCTCGAACTCCGCCATGCCGACCACGCGCCGCCCGCCACGCGCGGCCAGCAGCGCCGCCTCGTTGACGAGGTTGGCGAGGTCCGCACCCGAGAAGCCCGGCGTGCCGCGCGCGATGATCTTCGGGTCCACGTCCGACCCCAGCGGCACCTTGCGCATATGCACGCGCAGGATCTTCTCGCGCCCGTTCACGTCCGGGTTCGGCACCACGACCTGACGGTCGAAGCGGCCGGGGCGCAGCAGCGCGGGGTCCAGCACGTCGGGGCGGTTGGTCGCGGCAATCAGGATCACGCCCTCATTGCTCTCGAACCCGTCCATCTCGACGAGCATCTGGTTCAGCGTCTGCTCGCGCTCGTCGTTGCCGCCGCCGAGGCCGGCGCCGCGATGGCGGCCGACCGCGTCGATCTCGTCGATGAAGATGATGCAGGGCGCGTTCTTCTTGCCCTGCTCGAACATGTCGCGCACGCGCGACGCGCCGACGCC
>JBBCJT010000027.1:0-177347 GCA_037190665.1 Rhodovastum atsumiense
AGGTGGCGGGATCAGCCGACACCGGCGAGGCGGACCGGCATGTCCGGATCCACCGCGGCGATGCCCTCGAGGATGATCCGCTCGGCCTCGTCGCGCGTGCCCCAGCCTTTCACCTGCACCCACTTGTCGGGCTCCAGCGCCTTGTAGGTGTTGAAGAAATGCTCGATCGCGCCGCGTGTGATCTGCGGCAGCAGCTCGGCCTCCTCGATGCCGCTGAACTGCGGGTGGACCTTGTCGTGCGGGACGCAGATGATCTTCTCGTCGATCCCGCTCTCATCCTCCATGTGCAGCACGCCGATCGGCCGCGCACGCACCACCGCGCCGGGAACCACGGGCGCAGGCAGCAGCACCAGCGCGTCCACCGGGTCGCCGTCGTCGGCGAGGGTGTTGGGGATGAAGCCGTAGGCCGCCGGGTAGGCCATGGGGGTGAACAGGAAACGGTCCACCACGACGGCGCCGCTTTCCTTGTCCAGCTCGTATTTGACCGCGCTTCCCTGCGGGATCTCGATCACCACGTTGATGTCGCGTGGTGGATGCTTCCCGGCGGGGATCTTGCCGATATCCATGTCCGCCTCGTATTGTGCAGTGCAGCAAATAACCGGCCACGACGGTTGCGGCAAGTCTGCCGTCCCGCTTTTATGCGCCCGCGTGCGCCTGTAGCTCAATGGTCAGAGCGGACCGCTCATAACGGTTTGGTTGCAGGTTCGAGTCCTGCCGGGCGCACCAGCGCACCCCATATCAGGGGCGGAGGAGCCAAACATGACCGAGACGGCGACGCTGGGCGGCGGGTGCTTCTGGTGCCTGGACGCGGTTTTCCGCGATCTGGACGGGGTGGAGGAGGTGGTGTCCGGCTACGCCGGCGGCCACGTTCCGCATCCGACCTACGAGCAGGTCTGCGGCAAGCAGACCGGCCACGCCGAGGTGGTTCAGATCCGCTTCGACCCCGCCCGCATCTCCTATGCCGATCTGCTGCGCGTGTTCTTCACCATCCACGATCCGACCACGAAGGACCGGCAGGGCGGGGATGTGGGGCCCCAGTACCGGTCGGTGATCTTCTTTCACGACGAGGCGCAGAAGGCGGCCGCGGAGCAGGTGATGGCGGAGATCGGGGCCGCCGGCATCTGGGACGCGCCGCTGGTCACCGAACTCGTGCCCGCGCGCGAGTTCTGGCCCGCCGAGACCGAG
This sequence comes from Rhodovastum atsumiense, assembly GCA_037190665.1. Classification (GTDB taxonomy): domain Bacteria; phylum Pseudomonadota; class Alphaproteobacteria; order Acetobacterales; family Acetobacteraceae; genus JBBCJT01. The sequence continues at coordinate 1,186 of JBBCJT010000027.1, forward strand.
CATCAGGACTATTTCACCCGCACCCCATGGTCCGGCTACTGCCGCGTGGTGATCGCACCGAAGGTGGCGAAGTTCCGCAAGACCTTCGCCGAACGGCTGAAGAAGGCGGCGTAGCCGCCTACACCGCCACCGCTTCGCAGCTCCGCACGCGGCTGTCGGCCCAGGCAGCGCGGACCGCTTCCGGCAGGTCCGGGCGCGGCGCCGCCGGCGTCTGCGCGCGCTCCCAGGCATCCGCCTCGGCCCAGCACAGCGCCACGGCCTCCGCCTGTCGTGCCGCCGCGTCCGGGCCGGCCAGCGCGAGCGCCTCTTCCATGCGCGCTGCGAACCGTGCCTCCAGCGCATCGCGGCCGGGCGCGAGCCCGGCCAGTGCCGCAGCGAAGTCGCCCAGCACGGCGGCGCGGTGCGTCGCCTCGTGCCGCCACCACAGGCTCGCCGCCTCCCGCCGGTCGGAGGGGCGGGGGCCATGGGCGGGCAGCCCTGCCGCGATCAGCACCGGCCGGAAGACGGAGGTGCAGGGGGCGGAGGTGGCCGTGACCCAGTGCAGCGCCGGCCGGTCCGCGCGCAGCTCGCTGACCATCGACGCCACCGACTGGCCGCCCCGCTCCGCGTCGGTCGCGTGCATGCAGATGCTGCGGCCGACCGTGTCCACCGGATGCCAGCCCGCCACGCCCTCGGCCGCCGCGCCATGGTCGCGCAGGTTCGCCATCATGTCGGCCGCCGTGATGCCGCCCGCCTTGCGCGCGAGGAGTTCGGTGCCCCGGTCGCAGCGCAGCCGGCCGCGGCTGATCAGGTCGCGGCCGGGATCGTGGTAGCGGGCGGCGAAGTCGAACGCCGCGCCGGAGCCGCGTGCGGCGGCATCGGCCGCCAGCGCGGGGCTCATCCGGTCCGGCCGCGCGATGGTCAGGATGTTGGAGATCGCCCGCGTCGGCCCGCAGCGCTCCACCGCCCAGAGCCGGTCGATCGCCTCCACCACGAAGGCCTCGCGCGCATCGGCGACGATGAAGCTGTTGTCGTAGGAGCGTTCCGTCAGGTGGCCGCAATTGCCGCCCTGGCCGTGGCGTTCCACCAGCGCGATGATGACCTCCACCGCCGCCGCGGCGGTCTCCGCGCGTTCCAGCGCGAGGCGGACGAGATCCATGCCGATCAGCGCCGGCGTCAGGCGGGGCGGAAACTGGGCGGAGAACACCGCCTCATTGCCGATCGCGACGCCCGCGTCGTTGGCGCCGATCTCCGCCCCCCAGCACCAGAACGGCCGCGACAGCAGCACCGCGCGGGTCTCCCGGCCCTGCTCGATCTCGATCCAGGTGCAGCGGATGCGGCTTCCGGGGGCGTGGCGCGCGGCCGGCACGAGGTCGAGGAACTGGGCCTCGCTGCGTTCGCGGTCACTGTTCTTGGCGAAGATCACCGCACCGTTGCGCGTCGCGGGTCCCGTCGCCACCATCGTATCGCACATTGCCACCGTCTCCCGTTCCGGCATGCTGACTGTGACGGCGGCGTGCCGATCCCGGCAAGCCATGACACATGGGGACCGACCGCATGATGCCACGTCTGAACACCCTGCTGCGCGCATCCGCCGCCGCGGTGCTCGCCCTGGGAGCCTTCGGCGCGCCCAAACCCGCCTCCGCGCAGACCCTGGTCGCGGTGCTGGAGGCCGAGGTCGCCACGCTCGACCCGCATTTCACCACCGCCTACATCACGCGCTCCTTCGGCTACATGGTCTACGACACGCTGTTCGGCATGGCCGCGAACGGCGAGATGCGGCCGCAGATGGCGCAGGACGCCACCGTCTCCGCCGACGGCCTCACCTGGCGCATCACGCTGCGCGAGGGCCTCGCCTTCCACGACGGCGCGCCGGTCACCGCGGCCGACGTGGTCGCCTCCATCAAACGCTGGCAGCCGCGCGCGGCGATGGGCCGGCTGCTGGCGGGCGCGACGGCATCGCTGGAGGTGATCGACGCGCGCACCTTCGAACTGCGGCTGAAGCAGCCGTTCGGGCTGGTGCGCGAGGCGCTGGGCCGGCCCAACACCGCCGTGCCCTTCATCCTGCCGGAGCGGCTGGTCACCGCCGCCGGCGACCAGAAGGTGACGGACATCATCGGCTCCGGCCCGTTCGTCTTCCGCCAGGACCTGTACCGGCCGGGCGACCGCATCATCGTGGACCGCAACCCCAACTACCGCGCGCGGCCGGAACCGAACGACTTCTTCGCCGGCGGCAAGGTGGTGAAGATCGAGCGGCTGGAACTGCGCACCATGCCGGACGGCGCGACGGCTGCCGCCGCGTTGCAGTCCGGCGAGGTGGACTACGTGCAGGTCCCGCAGGTGGACCTGCTGCCCCTGCTGAAGCGCAACCGGTCCATCGTGATCGACGGGCAGGGCGGCATGAACGCCTATCAGGGGTACTTCCGCCTGAACCACGCCGCGCCGCCCTTCGACGATCCGGCCATCCGGCAGGTGCTGTGGAAGCTGTTCGACCAGAACACCGTGCCGGTGGCGCTCGGCCTGCCGCCGGAGATGATCACCAACGACTGCCGCAGCTTCTTCATGTGCGGCACGCCCTATGAGACCACGCAGGGCGGCGAGCGCGCGGTCAATCCCTCGGTGGCGGCGGCGCGCGAGGCGCTGAAGCAGACGCGCTACAACGGCGAGAAGGTCGTCGTCATGCAGGGCACCGACATCGAGGTGCTGCGTGTGTCCTCCGCGGTGGCCGCCGACCTGCTGACGCAGGCGGGCTTCAATGTCGAGCTGCAGGCGATGGACTGGGGCACGCTGCTGAACCGGCGCGCGCGCAGGGACGGCTGGGCGGTGTTCGGCGTCACCGCGTCGGGCTTCGATCTCGCCTCCCCGCTCACGCATTTCTATCTGACAGGCAACTGCGTGGACTATGCCGGCTGGAGCTGCGAGCCGCGCATGACGCCGCTGTTCGGCGCCTTCGCCGCCGCGGCCGACGAGGCGGAGCGCAGGCGCATCGCCGGCCAGATCTCGGAGCTCGCCTTCGAGAACGTGCCCGCCGTGATGTGGGGCCAGTTCGTCTCCCCGGCCGCGTGGCGCACCTCGCTGAGCAACGTGATCCCCTCCTCCATCCCGGTCTTCTGGAACGTGGAGAAGAAGTGACGGAAGGACCGGCACGCATGCGCGACATCGACCTGCTGGTCCGCGCCGGCTTCCTCTATCCGATCACCGAGGGGATGCCGGTGATCCACGATGGCGAGGTGGCGGTCGCGGGCGGGCGCATCGTGCACGCCGGCCCGCGCCAGCCGGAGGGAAGCTGGCGCGCGGCGCGGACCATCGGCGGCGAGGGCTTCGCGGTGCTGCCGGGCTTCGTGAACGCCCATTGCCACACCGCCTCCATCGTCTTCCGCAGCCAGACCGACGACCACCCTGCGGGCGTCGCCCTGTTCGACGTCGCCTTCCGCATGGAGAAGGACATCCCGGACAGCGACTGGGCGCTGCTCGCGGAGGTCGGCTGCGCGGACATGCTGGCCGCCGGCGTGACCACGCTGAACGACATCTGGTACGCGCCGTGGCATCTCGCCGCCTCGGTCGAGCGGGCCGGGCTGCGCGCGCAGATCGCGCACAAGGTCTTCGACGTGCGGCTGGAGGCGCTGCGCGACGGGGACTGGACGCACCACCCGGAGATCGGCGCCGCGCGGCTGCGCGACGGCGTGGCCTTCGCCGAACGCTTCCACGGCGCGGCGGACGGGCGCATCACCGCGCGCATCGGCACGCATGCGACCGACACGTGCTCCGCCGGGCTGATCCGCGAGGCGCGGCAGGAGGCCACGCGGCTCGGCATCGGCATGCACATCCACACCGCGCAGAGCCCGGGCGAGGTGGCGCAGATCCGCGAGGCGCACGGCGCGGGTCCGCTGGAGTACCTGCACAACATCGGGATGCTCGCGCCGGACGTGGTGGTGGCGCACATGACCTTCGCCACCGATGCCGACCTCGCCGCCGTGCGCGAGTCCGGCGCGCGCTACGCCCATTGCCCGACGATCTATCCGCGCCGCGGCTGCTATCCGCCGCTGCGCACGATCATGGAGCACGGCATCCCCGCGGGCTTCGGCACGGACTGGATGCTGAACGATCCGTGGGAGGGGATGCGCTACGCGATGAACGCGATGCGCCTGCTGCACGGCGATGCGCATGCGCTGACCTGCGCGCAGGCGCTGTGGCTGCACACGATGGGCGGGGCGCGCGTGCTGGGGCTGGATGCGGAGATCGGCTCGCTGGAGGCCGGCAAGAAGGCGGACCTGATCGTCGTCGATCTCCAGCGCCCGCATTTGCAACCCTACTACGGCGGGCACGAGGCGCTGGTCTTCTACGCCCGCGCCTCGGACGTGGTGGCGAGCGTGATCGACGGGCGCGTGGTGATGGAGGACGGCCGGCCCGTGGGGCTGGACCGCGAGGCCGCGCTCGCGGCACTCGCCGCGCGGGTGCCGCACTGGCGGGGCGGGCTCGGCCGGCTCGGCAGCCGCGCGGTGTTCGGCCCGGGCTGCGTCTGCTGCGGCTGAGACGGGCCTCTTCCCGGTCCCCTTCGAAGGGGCCGGGTACGGACCCTCAGATGCGTCGGGACATCTCAGGCCGGTGCGAGCGGCCCGGAGCCCGGCCGCGTCATCCCCGGGCGCGCGCGCCGAAGGCCCAGCAGGCCCACCAGCCCGCCACTGAACACGAGCAGGGAGCCGGGTTCGGGGATGGCCGTGCGGACCGTCGTATCGAAGGTCACCGTGGCGTTGATCGAGCCGGTGTACAGTCCGCCGAAGTCGAACGTCACGGAATGGGCGGTGTAGCTGAACCTCGACGGGTCCGCTCCGGTCACGCTGATGCCGGTGATGCCGCCGGGCGCTCCGGCGAAGTCCAGATCGCTCACCGTCACGCTGATACCGGAGGCGAATTCGAACGCCCCTCCACTCCCGAAATTGATCGAGTTCGCCTCGACATTGATGGGCATGGTGTAGGGATAGACGTTGAAGCCGAGGTAGGACTCGACAGGACCCGCCACGACCGTGGCCGTGGGGGATGAGAAGTAGAAGCCGGAATACGTCGAACTGACCGACACCTCGTCACCGATCAGCGACGCCGCGGCTTCGGGCGACGCCAGCGCCAGGCCTGCCGTCACCGTCGCGGCACCGAGCAGCTTTCCGATCATGTCCAACCTTCCCCATTGATGTTCCGACCGGACAACATGCTGGTCACGCCGGTATAGCGCCGCAACGCGTGCCTTCCCCGGGCAGGACGAATCCTGCGCGATCCGTATCGCGATTGACGGATCCGTACCGATCGCACCTACAGTGCAATGAACAGCGCGGAACATGGCCGCCATGATCCAGGTCGACGGGGCCCTCCTCGACGGATTTGAAAGAGCGGACATCGCTGCCGAGGACATCGATCTGGGCGGCCGGTTCACCCGCCAGCTCGCTGTCCTGAACGACATCCTGTCTTACCGGTTGTGCCGGCCCCGCTCACTGCCCGCTTCGCGCGAGGCGATCATGAGCGTGCAGGCCGTCCGCCGCGAAGGCTGCCTCAAGCCGGCCTACAACGCGGACCATTGCGCCGCGGACGTCATGATCGTCGGCAAGGGTCAGCCGCATCTCTATGGCTTCATCGTCATGCTGTCGGGCGCGATGGAGATGGTGAGCGGCCCGAACGGGACAGCCGTCGCGCACGGATCGAAGGGCATGGTCGTGCAGGGCCTCGCCGGAACGCGCATGACCACGAGCGACGACAGCGCGCGGTTCGTGTTGTGGGTCGATGCCAACCGGCTGGAGCGCGTGCTGGCTGCCGATCTCGATGAGTCGCCGCGCCGCGCGCTGGTCTTCGCCCCTGGCGTCGACTGGAATGCCGGGCCCGCCAGGACGGTGCATCGGCTGATCGCGAACCTGCTGGACGAGTTGCGCGACCCGGACGGGCTCGCGGCCGATCCCGTCGCCCTCGAGACCTTCACCGAGCTGCTGCTGCAGACGGTCCTGCACCGGCTGGAGCACAACTACGCCTCGCGGCTCGGCGGACCGCGGGCTGCGGCCGCGCCCCGCCACCTGCGCCGCGCCGAGGCGTTCATGCACGCCTCCGCCGACCGGCCCATCGTGCTGGCCGACATCGCCGCCGCCGCCGGATGCAGCCTGGGCAGTCTGCGCGCCGCGTTCCGCCGCTTCCGCGACACCACGCCGCTGACGGCGCTGCACGATGTCCGGTTGCAGCGCGTGCGCGAGGCATTGATGGCGGCGGGCAGCGACGAAACCACACGCGCGATCGCGCGACGCTTCGGCTTCACCAACCCGTCGCGATTCATCGCGGCCTATGGCAGGCGCTTCGGCGAGCATCCCCGGGAGACCCGGCGGCGAGGGGCGCCGGAGGCGAGCGGCCGGCCGCCGGCATGATCCGTGCGGCGCGGCCAGCCGCCTCCCCGGCCGAAATTTTCGGGGTTGGCTTGGGGCCTTCGTGTAGGGAATGCTGCCGGGCAACAGATCCGCATCCGAGGCGATGTGGGCGGCGGAGGCTGGTTGGAGGGTTGTGGATGCGACTGCGCTTTTCACGCGCGGACGCATGGCTTTGGCCATGCGCGACGGTCCGGGCATGACCGCATGAGGCGGGTTCAGGCCGGCCGGGTGCGGTCATGATCGGGTCCCGCCGTCTCGGGCGCATCGCGCTGCGCGGCGTGGCCGGCTTCGCGCTCGCCTTCATCCTGATGCCGCTGGTGCTGGTCGCCTGGCTCTCCTTCTTCCGGCAGGAGATCCCGTCCTTCCCGCCCGAGGGCTACTCGCTGCGCTGGTTCCCCACGATCCTGGACAACCGCAGCTTCGTGTCCGGCCTGTGGCTGAGCATCCGGGTCAGCGTCGTCGCGACCGCGCTGGGGCTCGCCTTCGCGCTGCCGGCGAGTCTCGCGCTGGTGCGCGCCGGGCTGCGGCTGAGCGGCGCGTTCTCCACCCTGCTGCTGCTGCCGCTGGTCGTGCCCGGAGTGGTGATGGGGGCTGCGATCTATGTCGGCGAGCTGGAGATGGAGCTGGCGACCGAGTGGCCGATGCTCGGCTCCACCATGGGGCTGATCCTCGCGCACACGCTGATCGTCATCCCGTGGGCGGTGCGGCTGCTGGTCGCGAGCCTGTCCGGCGTGAACATCACCATCGAGGAGGCGGCGAAGAACCTCGGCGCGACGCCCTGGACCACCTTCCGCCGCGTCACCCTGCCGGCGATCCGGCCGGGGATCGTGGCGGGCGCGCTGTTCGGCTTCGTCACCTCCTTCGGCAATCTGGAGGTGAGCCTGTTCCTGGTCGGGCCCGGCAACACCACGCTGCCGATCGCGATCCTTCAGTATCTGGAATGGAAGATCGACCCCACCGTGGCGGCGGTCTCGATGGTGCAGATCACGCTGATCGCGGTCGCGATGCTGGTGACCGATCGTTTCGTCAAGCTTTCGCGGGTGGTGTGAGCGCATGGCGCAGCTCGAACTGATCGACGTCTCCAAGCAGTACGGCAACGTGGTGACGGTGCGCGACTTCACCCTCGATGTCGCGGATGGCGAGTTCACCGTGCTGCTCGGCCCGTCCGGCTGCGGCAAGACCACCACGCTGCGCATGATCGCGGGCTTCGTGGAGCCGAGCGGGGGCGAGATCCGCCTCGGCGGGCGCGACGTGACCAACGATCCGCCGTGGCGGCGCAACACCGGGATGGTGTTCCAGAACTACGCGCTGTTCCCGCACCTGACGGTCGCCGGGAACGTCGCCTTCGGCCTCGAGATGCGCAAGGTGGAGCGTGCGGAGCGCGAGGCGCGAGCGCTGGAGGCGCTGCGCATGGTGCGCCTCGACCAGTACGCCGAACGCTATCCGCGCCAGCTTTCGGGCGGGCAGCAGCAGCGCGTGGCCCTCGCCCGCGCGCTCGCCATCCGGCCGGACGTGCTGCTGCTGGACGAGCCGCTGTCCAACCTCGATGCCAAGCTGCGCGAGGAGGTGCGGGTGGAGATCCGCCAGCTCCAGCGCCAGCTCGGCCTCACCGCCATCATGGTCACCCACGACCAGGAGGAGGCGCTGACCGTCGCCGACCGGTTGGTGGTGATGGACAATGGCGAGATCAAACAGGTCGGCAGCCAGCGCGACCTGTACGAGCGGCCCGCCGACCGCTTCGTGGCCGGCTTCGTCGGCCGCAACACCTTCCTGCCCGGCCGCGTCGTCGCGCCCGGCGCGTTCGAAAGCGCGGGCGGGCTGCCCGTGACGTTCACCGACGGCCCGGGGCCGGGCCCGGCCGTGCTCGCGGTGCGGCCGGAGAGCATCCACATCGCGCCGGCCGAGGCGGAGGCGAACGTCTTTGACGGGGAGGTGGAGTTCGTGACCTATCTGGGTCCCGTGCTGGAGGTGCATGTGCGCCTCACGCCGGCCGACAAGGTGATCGTGCACGTCCCCAACCGCGTGGGTACCCGCGTGGACATGGGCGAGCGCATCCGCATCGGCTGGGCGCGGGAGAGTTCGATGGTCTTCGCCGGCGAGGCGTGAGCGCCCGTGCTGCGGAGGCTGGATTGACGAGGCTTCGGATCACAAGAAGGCAAGAAGGGGGCGATCTCATGAATCACTCACATCGCGGCGTCGGTCGCCGCACAGCGCTCGCAGGTCTCGGCGCGGTTGCTGCCGTGCCGATGCTCGGCAGCCGGTCAGCACAGGCCGCGGGACGTCTCGTGGTCGGCACCTGGGGTGGCGACTACGCGCGGCTGCTGACCAAGAACATCGAGGAGCCGCTGCTCAAGCCGCAGGGCTTCGACGTGGTGCAGGATCAGGCGTCCAACGCGCCGCGGCAGGCCAAGGTGCTGGCGGAACGGCGGCTGCCGCGCGGCGGGTCCGACATCCAGGGCTTCTCGGCGGCCAACATCTACGAGCTGGGCGAGGCCGGGGCGGCGGAGAAGATCGACTACAGCAAGCTCAAGAACGCCGACAAGATCATCCCCGCCTTCCGCTATCCGTTCGGCGTGGGGCACATCTATTCGGGCAAGGTCGTGCTCTACAACCCGAAGCTGATGACCACGCCGCCGGCCGGGCTCGCGGATGCGATGGACCCGAAGCTCGGCGACAAGATCGGCTTCATCGACATCCAGTACCAGTTCGTCATGGTCTGCGCGGCGCTCGCGGCCGGCGGATCGGTGACGGATATCGAGAAGGGCAAGCCGCTGCTGCTCGCGGCACGGAAGGCGGGTGCGCGCATCTACCCGACCAACGAGGCCTTCGCGCAGGCGATGAAGACGGAGGAGATCGCCACCGGCGTGATGTGGAAGGCCCGCGCGGTGCAGTGGCAGGATGCGGGCATCAACGTGCAGACGGTGGCGCCGAAGGAAGGCGTGCTGATGTACGTCTCCGGCTTCATGATCCCGAAGAACGCGCCCAACAAGGCCGGCGGCTACGCGTACATGGACGCGATGCTGGAGAAGTCCGCGCAGGAGGCCTTCGCGGTGGACATGGGCTACAACCCGACCGTCACCAACGCGGTCGTGGCCCCCGACCTGCAGAAGCGCATCGGCTTCACGCCGGAGGAGGAGAAGCTGCTGGTCGACCTCGACTACGCCTATCTCGCCAAGCACAACAACGAGATGAAGGATTGGTGGGACAAGGTGTTCAAGGCCTGAACAGGCACGGGCGGCGGCAGCGGCGATGAGCGGGCAGGCGGTCCCGGCGGGATCGGGCAGCGGCGGCACGATGGTGCCGCCGCGACCCGTCCGCGCGCGCCGCGCCCGCAGCGGCACGCGCGCGGCGGCGGCGATGATCACGCCCGCCACGCTGTTCGTGACCGTGATCCTGCTGCTGCCGCTGCTGTTCCTGCTGCGCTACAGCGTCAACCGCTTCGTCCCCGGCGAGTTCATGGTCGAGGCGCTGACGGTGGAGAACTACGTCCGCTTCTTCACCGACCCGTATTACACGGCGGTGCTGTGGCGGACGGTGCGCATCGCCACCGTGGTGATGCTGATCTGCCTGCTGCTCGGCTTCCCGCTCGCCTACGTGCTGGCGCGCACGCAGAGCCGGTATAAGAACCTGCTGCTGATCTCGATCGTGCTGCCGCTGTTCGTGGGCAACGCGGTGCGCGCCGCCGGCTGGATGATCGCCTTCGGCAACCGCGGGCTGGTCAACGCGACGCTGCTCTGGCTCGGCGTGATCGACCAGCCGCTGACCATCATGTTCACCGAGGTCGCGGTCGTCATCGGCATCACTGCGGTGAATCTGCCCTTCATGGTGCTGTCGCTGCAGAGCGTGATCGAGGGCATCGACCGGTCGGTGGAGGAGGCCGCCTTCAATCTCGGCGCGCCGCCCGGTACCATGGTCTGGCGCGTGCTGCTGCCGCTCGCGATGCCCGGCGTGCTCGCCGGCGCGATCCTCACCTTCATCCTGGGCATGAATGCCTATGCCACGCCCGTGCTGGTCGGCGGGCCGAGCTTCCAGATGATGGGACCGTTGGTATACGGACAGTTCATCGGCCAGAACAACTGGCCGTTCGGCAGCACGGTCGCCTTCGTGCTCATGACGGCCACGCTGATCCTGACCGCGATCGCCAACATCCTGGTGCACCGCCGCTACTACCGCGGCTGACCCTTCATCCGCGCGGGCCTGCCCCTGCCCGCCACGTCCTTCCCTTGGCGGCAATCTGCTTTAGAACGCGCCTTGAGTGCGAAGGACGGGATGATGGCTGCCTACCAGTACGTGTACGTGATGAAGGATCTCACCAAGGCCTTTCCGGGCGGGCGTGAGGTGTTCAAGGGGATCACCCTGTCCTTCCTGCCCGGGGTGAAGATCGGCGTTCTCGGCGTGAACGGCGCGGGCAAGTCCACGCTGCTCAGGATCATGGCCGGGATCGAGAAGGATTTCGGCGGCGAGGCCTGGGCGGCGGAGGGCGTGCGCGTCGGCTACCTGCCGCAGGAGCCGCACCTCGACCCGACCAAGACGGTCGGCGAGAACGTGCGCGACGCGATGGGCCCGGTGGTCCAGGCGCTGGCCCGGTTCAACGAGATCTCCGAGGCGTTCGCCAACGAGATGTCCGAGGACGAGATGAACGACCTGCTCGCCGAACAGGCGAAGCTGCAGGAAGTCATCGACGCCAATGACGGCTGGGAGATCGACCGGCAGATCGAGATCGCTCTCGACGCGCTGCGCGCGCCCCCCGCCGACAGCCCGGTCACCAACCTGTCGGGCGGCGAGAAGCGCCGGGTGGCGCTGTGCAAGCTGCTGCTGGAAAAGCCCGACCTGCTGCTGCTGGACGAGCCGACCAACCACCTCGACGCCGAGAGCGTGGCCTGGCTCGAAAAGACGCTGCGGGACTTCGCGGGCACGGTCATGATTGTCACCCACGACCGCTACTTCCTGGACAACGTGACCAACTGGATCCTGGAGCTGGAACGCGGCCGGGGCTACCCGTTCGAGGGCAACTACTCCTCCTGGCTCGACCAGAAGCGCAAGCGCCTGCAGCAGGAGGAGAAGGAGGAGACCGCGCGGATGCGCGCGCTTGCCGCCGAGAAGGAGTGGATCGGCCAGTCCGCCCGCGCGCGCCAGACCAAGAACAAGGCGCGCATCCAGAAGTACGAGGAGATGCTGGCGGCCAGCAACGAGAAGGTGGCCGGCGTGGCGGAGATCGTCATCCCGCCCGGCCCGCGCCTGGGCGGCACGGTGATCGAGGCGGAGAACCTGTCGAAGGGCTTCGGCGACCAGCTCCTGATCGACGATCTCAGCTTCAAGCTGCCGCCGGGCGGCATCGTCGGCGTGATCGGGCCGAACGGCGCGGGCAAGTCCACGCTGTTCAAGATGATCATCGGCCAGGAGACGCCCGATTCCGGGGCGATCCGGATCGGCGATACGGTGAAGCTCGGCTACGTGGACCAGAGCCGCGACACGCTCGATGCCGACAAGACCGTCTGGCAGGAGATCTCCGGCGGGACGGACGTGATCTACCTCGGCAAGCGCGCGGTGCAGTCCCGCGCCTATGTCGGCGCCTTCAACTTCAAGGGCTCCGACCAGCAGAAGAAGGTGGGCATCCTGTCGGGCGGCGAGCGCAACCGCGTCCATCTCGCCAAGATGCTCAAGAGCGAGAGCAACGTGATCCTGCTCGACGAGCCGACCAACGACCTGGACGTGGACACGCTGCGCGCGCTCGAGGAGGCGCTGATGGAATTCGCCGGCTGCGCGGTGATCATCAGCCACGATCGCTGGTTCCTCGACCGGCTGGCGACCCACATCCTCTCCTTCGAGGGCGACAGCCATGTCGAGTGGTTCGAGGGCAACTTCGAGGCCTACGAGGAAGACAAGCGCCGCCGCCTCGGCGCGGACGCGACCGAGCCGCACCGCATCAAGTACCGTCCGCTGACGCGCTAGGAGGGGAACGCCGCCACTGTCCCCGGCCTGGACGCTCCGCACCGGACGGTTGCGCATGGAGCCGGTCGCGTACCGGCACCTTGAGCATCTGATCGCGCTGAAGTCCGATCCGCGCGTGTTCGCCATCATGCTCGGCGGCGTCCGCACGCCGCTGCGCACGATCGAGGAACTGGCCGCGGAGATGGCGATGTGGGCGCGCACCGGCCTCGGCATCTGGGCGGTGTTCGAGGGCGAGACGTTCGTCGGCGTCACCGGCTTCATGGAGCGCGAGGACGGCCGCGGCATCGCGCTCCGCTTCGCCTTCACCCCCGAAAGCCGCGGCCGTGGTCTGGCGCGGGAGGCGGCGGGGGCCGCGCTGCGCTTCGCGCATGAGGAGGTGCGGCTGCGGCGCGTGGTCGCGATCGCGCGGGAGGACAATATCGACAGCCGCACCGTCCTCGGCGCGATCGGCATGCGCCCCTCCGGCACCTTCCAGCGCGACGGATATACGATGCTGGTGTTCGAGAGCGTGCGCGACGCCTCGGCGCGTTAGGGTATTTTCCGCCGACGCGGAGAGGGCACCGGCCCGAGCCCCCGCCGGCAGCGGCCGCCGGACTGCCAGCTTCCCTTGGGCCGGGCCATCTGCCTACAGTGCCGCCCCATGGCCGCAACGACGGCCAGACAAGAAATAGGGGCTCGGGAGGATACCAACATGCAGCGTCGCCATCTTCTGGCGGGCAGCGCCGTCGTGCTCGGCGCGCCGGCCATCGTCGGCCGTGCGGCCGCGCAGGCCATCGCACTGAACGGCGCCGTCCAGTTCAACGACGAACACGCCTTCACCAAGTCGCTGGTGAAGTTCGAGGAGCTGGTCCGCCAGTACTACGGCAAGCCGATCCAGTTCACGCTGCACAAGAACAGCAGCCTGGGGCTGGAGAAGCAGTATTTCGAGTACATGGCCCAGGGCCGGGCGGTCGATTACGGCATCGTCTCGCCCGCGCACATGTCCACCTTCAGCCGCGCCGCACCGTTCATCGACGCGCCGTTCCTGTTCCGCGACCTCGCGCACTGGAACAAGGTGCTCGACGAGGACATGCTCAAGCCGATCGCGGACGAGGTGGAGCAGCGTTCCGGCGTGATGCTGGTCGGCTACGCGGGCGGCGGCATCCGCAACGTGTTCGCGAACAAGGCGGTCACCAACCTCGCCGAGGCGCACGGGCTGAAGATCCGCGTGCAGGGCGCGCCGATCTGGAGCCGCACCTTCCAGGCCGCCGGCTTCTCGCCGACCGTGATCGCCTACAACGAGGTCTACAACGCGATCCAGAACAACGTGATCCAGGCCGGCGAGAACGAGGCGGCGGGCGTGGAGCAGATGCGATTCTACGAGGTCGCGCCCAACCTCGCGATGACCGAGCACGCGATCACGATCCGGCCGATCTGCTTCAGCTCGCGCACCTTCAAAACCCTGCCGGCCGACCTGCAGGCGGCCATCCATCGCGCGGGCAAGGAGGCGGGCGCCTTCGGCCGGCAGGTGGAGAGCAGCGAGGACACGCAGAAGCTGGACGCGCTGGAGAAGGCCGGGAAGCTGAAGCGGATCGCCTTCGCCGACCGTGCGGAGATGAAGAAGCGCGTCGATCCGGTGATGGCCGCCTACGCCAAGGAGATCGGCGTGGACGGCATCCTGAGCCGCATGAACGCGCTGACCAGCTAGAACCCGTGCCACAGGTCGCGGCCGGCGCATCCTCGCGCGCCGGCCGCCTCATCCCTCCTGAAGCAGGTTGATGCCGATGATCCGCCGTATCGCGGACGCCTATGCACGGCTGCTGTCACTGCTGCTGGTCATCACCGTCGCCGTGCTGGTGCTGCCGGTGACGCTGCAGATCTTCAGCCGCTTCACCGACCTGATCCCGCATTACATCTGGACGGAGGAGATGGCGCGCTTCCTCTTCGTCTGGATGGTCATGCTGGGTGCCGCGCTCGGCGTGCGGGAGGGCACCCATTTCGTCGTGGACGTGTTCCCGCCGCTCTCCACCCATCGCGATGCCATCCTGAGCCTGGTCGGCTGCCTCGCCGTGCTGGTGCTCGCGGTGGTGTTCGTCTGGTGGGGGTGGGAGTTCACCGCCTTCGCCTGGTACCGGATCAGCGAGCTTGCCGAACTGCCGTTGTGGGTGATCCACATCGCCTGGCCGCTCACCGGCCTGAGCTGGCTGCTGTTCGGCGGCATCGCGATCGCGGACGCCGTCGCCACCCTGCGCGCCCCGGACCGTCCTGCGCGGCGGCGGGCGGAGGACATCGGCAAGGGGGCGCTGTAGCCATGCAGGTGCTCTCCTCCGGCCAGGCGGCGGCGATCCTGTTCGGCGTGTTCTTCGGGCTGCTCGCGCTGCGCGTGCCCGTCGCCTTCGCGCTCGGCATCGCCACCCTGCCGATCGTGCTGATCGAACCGCGGCTCGACCCGATGCTGCTGGTCGGCGAGACGTTCAACGCCTTCAACAGCTTCATCCTGCTCGCCGTGCCGTTCTTCCTGCTGACCGCGAACCTGATGAACGTCGGCGGCATCACCGACCGGCTGATCCGCCTGTCGCGCGCGCTGGTCGGCCATTTCCCGGGCAGCCTCGCGCAGATCAACGTGGTGCTGTCGATCTTCTTCGCCGGCATCTCCGGCAGCTCCACCGCGGACGCGGCGAGCCAGAGCAAGATCTTCATCGAGGCGCAGCGGCGGGAGGGATACGACGACAGCTTCTCGGTCGCGATCACCGCGGTCTCTGCCGTGCTCGCCGTCATCATCCCGCCCTCGATCCTGATGATCGTCTGGGGCGGCATCCTGACGGTCTCGATCGGCGGGCTGTTCCTCGCGGGCGTGGTGCCCGGCCTGCTGATCGGGCTGGTGCAGATGGCGACCGTGCATGTCTACGCGAAGCTGCGCGGCTACCCGACCTATCCGCGCGCGACGCTGCGCGAGGCGTTCTGCGCCATGGTGGTCGCGGTGCCGGCGATGATGACGCCGTTCATCATCATCGGCGGCAAGATCTTCGGCTGGTTCACCGCGACCGAAAGCGCCTGCATCGCGGTGCTGTACGCCGGGGCGCTGTCGCTGGTCGTCTATCGGGAGATGGACCTGAGGGGTCTCTACGTCGCGCTGCTGGATACCGGAAAGCTCGCCGCCGTGGCGCTGTTCTGCGTCGGCACCGCGAGCGCCTTCGGCTGGCTGCTCGCCTACTACCAGATCCCGGCCGCGCTGCTGTCGGGGGTGGTGGAATGGAAGATGGGCATCACCGCCACCGGCTTCTTCATCGCGGCGGTCTTCCTCGTCGTCGGCTGCTTCCTCGATGCGCTGCCCGCGATCATCATCGTCGGCACGATCCTGCAGCCGGTGGCGCAGGCGGCGGGGATGGACCCCATCCATTTCGCGATGGTGGGCATCGTCTCGCTGGCCTTCGGGCTGGTCACGCCGCCCTACGGGCTGTGCCTGCTGATCGCCTGCTCGGTCGCGGGGCTGCGCATGTCGGAGGCGCTGAAGGACACGGTGATCATGCTGATGCCCATGCTGGGCGTGCTGGCGCTCGTGATCCTCTGGCCCGGGCTGGTGCTGTTCCTGCCGAGCCTGATCAGCCCGGAATTCCTGAACTGACGGGAGCCGCGCGCCGGCGCGGCCTTTGACAGCGCCGGCGCCGCGTGCTGCACCGCCGCCTCGTCAGCACAGGAGACGGCGGCATGATGGCCTCCCCGCGCGAATGGTTCGCGGATTCGATCGCGGTCCTGCAGGGGACGGCGGGTTCGGCCGCGATGGATGCGGTGCGCGATGCCGCCGCCGCCTGCGGCCGGGCGCTCGCGGACGGGCTGCCGGTGCTGGTCTGCGGCAATGGCGGATCGGCTGCGGATGCGCAGCACATCACCGGCGAACTGGTCGGCCGCTTCCTGAAGGAACGGCGGGGCCTGAACGTGATATGCCTCGCCGACAACGCCGCCACGCTGACCGCCTGGGCGAACGACTATTCATATGAAGACGTGTTCGCCCGGCAGGTGGAGGCTTACGGGCGCAAGGGCGCGGTGCTGATCGGCCTGTCCACCAGCGGCAATTCCGCCAATGTCGTGCGGGCTTTCGAACGCGCCCGCGCCGACGGGCTGGTCACGGTGGCGTTCACCGGGGAAGGGGGCGGCAAACTCGCCGCGCTATCCGACCATCTGATCGCGGTGCCCAGCCGCAGCACGCCGCTGATCCAGCAGGCGCATCTGTGCCTGTATCACTGGCTGTGCGCGGCGATCGAGGCGGAGGTGGCCGGCGCCGCCTGACGCCGGCCGCGCGTATCAGGCCGCGCCGCGGGCCAGCCGCGTGCGGTCGCCGCGGATGATCAGCACGCGCTCGCCGGGCACGAAGCGGTCCTCGTTGCTCTGCACCACCGCGATCGTGCCGCCGCCTTCTTCCTGGATGATGAATTCCGTCGCGGTGCCGCGGCCGACCTGATTCTGGATGGCATTGCCAGCGAGCCCGCCGATCAGCGCGCCGCCCAGCGCGCCGAGGATGTTGGACCGCGTGTCGCCGCCGATGAAGCTGCCGGCCACGCCGCCCGCGGCGGCACCCGCGAACGTGCCGACGCCCGGCCCGCCGCCGCTGCCGTCGATCTGCACCTCCCGCATCGACAGGATGGTCCCGTGCGAGACGCTGGCCGTGCGGCCGATCGCGGCGGAGCTGAAGGTGGTGTTCGTGTTGGTCGGGGGCGCGCAGGCGGCGAGCCCGCCACCGAGGGCGGCGATGACGGCCAAGGCGCGCAGTGCGGATGGTGCAGCGAGACGCATGGGTAGTCCTCCGTTCGGCGCGCGACCTGCCCGCGGATCGTGGCGGCCGGATGGCGATTGCATTGCTGAACCATACAACGCGCCAGGGCGATGTGCATCTGCACCACCTGCGGTCGAATTGCACGAAGTTGCGAACTCTGCCTTGAAAAAGACTTCAGCCGGCGTTAGGCACTTACGCGACAGTCTTGATCAACTTCCTCAGCGGTGGCCGCTCTGGCCGTCGTCCCACGGGCTTTGCCCGTGGCGCATAAGAAGGTGCGCCCCCGCATGCGCTTCCGGCCCGGACCCCTGATCGCCGTCCTCGCCCTCGCGCTGCTGTCGGCCTGCGCCTCCAACCAGCAGGGATCCCGCAACGCGGCCGACTACGCGGCCCGCGCGTCGCGCAGCTATGCCCCGCCGGGCCCGGCGGACGATCCCTGGGGTCCCTACATCGTCGAGGCGTCCAAGCGCTTCGACGTGCCGGAGCGCTGGATCCGCGAGGTGATGCGCCAGGAATCCGGCGGCCGGACGCATATGAACGGCGCGCCGATCACCTCCACGGCCGGCGCGATGGGGCTGATGCAGGTGATGCCGGGGACCTACGAGGAGCTCCGCGCCAAGCACGGCCTCGGGCCCGACCCCTACCACCCCTATGACAGCATCATGGCGGGCACGGCCTACATCCGCGAGATGTACGACCTCTACGGCTCCCCCGGCTTCCTCGCCGCCTACAATGCCGGCCCCCGGCGGCTGGAGGACTACCTGTACCGCCGCCGCGGCCTGCCGGACGAGACGCGGCGCTACGTCGCCAGCGTCGGTCCCTACGTGGTGGACAACCACCCGCAGCGCCGCGCGCCGGCGGAGGTCTACGCCGCGGCTGCGATCCCGCTGAACATCCCGCGCGGCGGCCGTGGTGCGACCCAGTACGCCCGCGCCGGCGGAAGCTCGCGCGATGCCGCGCAGCCGTCCCGTCGGGAAGTGCAGGTGGCGCAGCTTCAGGCCCCGCCGCGGCAGTCTTCGGCGATCCAGACGGCCTCGATCCCGGCCCCCGCGCCGACGCGGTCAGGCGGGTTCGGCCTGATCCCGCAGGCGCAGGCCTCCACCCTGCCGCGCGCGCCGGTCGCTGGCGGCGCCTGGGCCGTGCAGGTCGGAGCCTTCGCCTCCGAAAGCCAGGCGCGCGGGGCCATCGGCCGTGCGAAGACCCAGGCGCGCGAGCTGGGCACGGCGCGCACGTCCGTCACCTCGGTGCGGCAGTCGCGCGGCACGCTCTACCGTGCGCGGGTCGTCGGCCTGTCGCGGGATTCCGCCGTCTCCGCCTGCGAGCGCATCTCCCGCGCCCGGGGCAACTGCATGGTCCTGTCGCCGGACGCCCAGGGCTAAAGCCCGAACCGCCGGCGGTCGCCACCCGGCAGCGATGGGCGGGGTTCAGTCCACCGACGCGCCGGACGCCCGCACGATCGGCGCCCATTTCTCCGTCTCGCGCGCCATGTGCGCGGCGAACTCGGCCGGGGTGGAGGGGCGCGGCTCCGCCCCCTGGCGTTTCAATGTGGCCGACACCTCCGGATCCGTCAGCGTTCCGACGAGGGCTGCGCTCAGCTTGGCCTTGACCGGTTCCGGCAGGCCCCGCGGCCCCAGCAGCCCGTACCAGTTCTCCGCCGCGTAGCCGGTCACGCCGGCTTCCGCGATCGTCGGCAGGTCCGGCAGCAGTGCGGACCGCGTCGCCGTCGGCACCGCGAGCGCGCGCAGCTTGCCCACCTGCACGTGCGGCAGGACGGTGGGCGCGGTGGCGATGGAGAAATCCACCTTGCCCGACAGCAGGTCGGTGATGAGCGGGCCGCCGCCGCGATAGGGCACGTGCACCATCCGCGCCCCGGTCATGCTGTCGAGCAGCGCGCCCCCCAGATGCCCGGCCCCGCCCACGCCCGAGGAGGCATAGGTGATCGTGCCCGGGTTCGCCTTCGCCGCGGCGACGAGGTCCGCCACGCTGTGCCAGGGCCGGTCGACCGGGACGACGAGGATGTTGGTGATCTCCGCCACCAGCCCGATCGGATCGAGGTCCCGCGCCGGGTCGAAGGGCAGGGATTTATAGAGCGACGGGTTGATCGACAGCGCGCCGATCGTGCCCATCAGCAGCGTGTACCCGTCGGCCGGGGCGCGGACGACGGCCTCCGTCGCGATGTTGCCGCCCGCGCCGGGCCGGTTGTCCACGACGATGGTCTGCCCGAGCAGCGCCCCGAAGCGCGGGGCGAGCGCGCGGGTCGTGATGTCCGTCGCACCCCCGGCCGCGAAGCCGACCACGATGCGCACGGGGCGGGATGGATAGTCGTCTCCCTGCGCAAGGGCGGGCGCGGCGAGACATGACGCGAGCAGGCTCCGGCGACGCATCGCATTCCTCCCCTCGGCTAATCTTTTGGTTGGGCGCATCAGAAACCCGGCGCGGGTGATCGGCAAGGCCGCAGGGACGCCCGACGCGTACGGCCGCGCTGGCCGAAAGACGGTTGCACGGGCGCTGCCCCCCGCACTCCCCGCAAGGGGCAGCGCGAAGGCCGTGCCTGCGCCGCCCGCGATAGCCCGTGGCCGCGTGGGTCATGGCGGCGAAGGCTTCCCACGCCCGGCCGCCGTCCAGCCACGGCGGAACGCCGCGCGGCCGCCACGAGGACGCATTGCCCTCCTCTTCAGGAGGCGGTTGCAGGTTTGTCCGACCGCGCTTTCAGGCGCGCACGGTGCTCCGACGACGTGCTCGGGGCAGGCGACTGTCGCGCGCCATGTGCAACTCGCCGCGTCCTCCGATCAGGTCTCGATGAGGCGTGTGACCTCTCGACGACTAAGCCAAGGGCGGCAGGGGTCGCGCCTCCCGAACACGCTCTGAGCCATATTCTCCAGGGAGAGTGAATGAATAGAACCAAATCGGACCTATTTTCCCTCTATAATCCGCATACAACTCTCCAATCTCCTGCCCACGCAAAAACATTGACAGCCATTCTGCCCTAATGCCTATTTTCGACTCGCTTCTGCGATGCAGCATGTTTTTAAGTTTCGCACCGCTCCCGCAACGGGGGCGACGGGTCGCGGCATCGGCCCGCCACTGAGGGAAAGACGCTGATGGCTGAGCGCATGCTGCAATTCGTCCGGGTCGGCCAGCGCAACCCGGACAAGCGCCCGTCCGCCCTCCGCCGCGAGGATTTCGCCGAGATCTACGCCGCGTTCGACCCCACGGAGGCCTCCGTCCAGGCCAGCCGCTGCTCGCAGTGCGGCGTGCCGTTCTGCTCGATCCACTGCCCGCTCTCGAACAATATCCCCGACTGGCTGAAGCTGACCGCAGAGGGGCGGATGGAGGAGGCCTACGAGGTCGCCTCCGCCACCAACACCTTCCCCGAGATCTGCGGCCGCATCTGCCCGCAGGACCGGCTGTGCGAGGGCAACTGCGTCATCGAGAAGGGCTTCGACAGCGTCACCATCGGCGCGGTGGAACGCCACATCGTCGAGACCGCCTTCGCCAATGACTGGGTGAAGCCGCCCACCCCGCGCGCCGAGAACGGCCTGTCGGTCGGCATCATCGGCGCCGGTCCGGGCGGGCTCGCCGCCGCCGAGTGGCTGCGCCGCAAGGGCTACGCGGTCCATGTCTACGACCGCTACGACCGCCCCGGCGGGCTGATGATCTACGGCATCCCCGGCTTCAAGCTGGAGAAGCACGTGGTCATGCGGCGCTGGAAGCAGTTCGAGGCGGCGGGCATCCGCTTCCACCTGAACACCGCCGTCGGCCGGGACGTCTCGCTCGCCGAGCTGCGCAGCCGCCACGCGGCGGTGCTGGTTGCGACCGGGGTCTACAAGACCCGCGACCTCGCGGCGCCGGGCAGCGGCCTGCCCGGGATCGTGCAGGCGCTCGACTACCTCACCGCCTCGAACCGGCAGAATCTGGGCGATGCCGTGCCGGCCTACGAGGACGGCACGCTGAACGCCGCCGGCAAGGACGTGGTCGTGATCGGCGGCGGCGACACGGCGATGGACTGCGTGCGCACCGCGATCCGCCAGGGCGCGACCCGCGTCTCCTGCCTGTACCGGCGCGACAAGGCGAACATGCCCGGCTCGATGCGGGAGGTGAGGAACGCCGAGGAGGAGGGCGTGGACTTCGCCTGGCTCTCCGCCCCCGAGGCGTTCCTCGGCGATGCGGCCGTGAGCGGCGTGCGCGCGGTGCGCATGCGCCTCGGCCTCGCCGACGCGTCCGGCCGGCAGTCGGTCGAGGAAGTGCCCGACTCCTCGTTCACGCTGAAGGCGGAGCTGGTGATCAAGGCGCTGGGCTTCGACCCGGAGGACCTGCCCGCTGCCTTCGGCGAGAAGCAGCTCAAGGTCAGCCGCTGGGGCACGCTCAGCATCGACCGCCGCAGCTTCATGACCGCGCTGCCCGGCGTGTTCGCCGCCGGCGATATCGTGCGCGGCGCGAGCCTCGTCGTCTGGGCGATCCGCGACGGCCGCGACGCCGCCGCCGCGATGCACCGCTACATCACCGAACAGGCCGCCGCCTCGCTCGCGGTCGCCGCGGAATGAATGCCATGACCGAATCCTTCACCGAGGCCTATGCCGCCAACCTCGTCCGGCTGGCGGACGCGCATGTCGACCTGACGGAGCACGATGCCTGCGGCGTCGGCTTCATCGCCGCCCTCGACGGCAAGCCCTCGCGCGCCGTGGTGCAGGCGGGCATCGACGCGCTGAAGGCGGTGTGGCATCGCGGCGCGGTCGATGCCGACGGCAAGACCGGCGACGGCGCCGGCATCCATATCGAGATCCCGCAGGACTTCTTCGCCGAGGCGGTGCGTCGCGGCGGTGACCGGGTGCGCCCCGGCCGCATCGGGGTCGGCATGGCCTTCATGCCCAAGACCGACCTCGGCGCGCAGGAACGCTGCCGCGCGATCGTCGAGACCGAGATCCTCGGCTTCGGCTACGCGATCTACGGCTGGCGGCAGGTGCCGATCGACGTGTCCTGCATCGGCGAGAAGGCCAACGCCACGCGGCCCGAGATCGAGCAGATCATGATCTGGAACGCGAAGGGGTCGGACGACGCGACCTTCGAGCGCGACCTGTACGTGATCCGTCGTCGCATCGAGAAGGCGGCGATCGCGGCCCAGATCCCCGAGCTGTACCTGTGCTCGCTGTCCTGCCGGTCGATCATCTACAAGGGCATGTTCCTGGCGGAGAGCCTGACCCAGTTCTTCCCGGACCTGCTCGACGAACGCTTCGTCAGCCGCTTCGCCATCTATCACCAGCGCTACTCGACCAACACCTTCCCCACCTGGCGGCTCGCCCAGCCGTTCCGGATGATCGCGCATAACGGCGAGATCAACACCGTCCAGGGCAACATCAACTGGATGAAGTCGCACGAGACGCGGCTCGCGCACGCGCTGCTCGATCCGTACATGGACGACATCAAGCCGGTGGTGCAGGCGGGCGGGTCGGACACCGCCACGCTCGACAACGTGTTCGAGATGCTGGTGCGTGCCGGCCGCGACGCGCCGATGGCCAAGGCGCTCTGCATCCCCGAGAGCGTGACGCAGAACGCGACCATGCCGCAGTCGCACCGCGACCTGTTCCTGTACTGCAACGCGGTGATGGAGCCGTGGGACGGGCCGGCGGCGATCACCGCCACGGACGGGCGCTGGGTGATCGGCGGGCTGGACCGCAACGGGTTGCGGCCGATGCGCTACACCATCACCTCGAACGGCCTGCTGGTCGCCGGTTCCGAGACCGGCATGGTGAAGTTCGCCGAGAGCGAGATCATCGCGAAGGGCCGGCTCGGCCCGGGCCAGTGCATCGCCGTCGATCTGGACGAGGGGCGCTTCTACGACGACCGCGCGCTGAAGGATATGCTCGCCGCGCGCCGGCCCTTCGGCGATTGGGCGAAGGGCATCCGCCACATCGACCACATCGTGCGCGCGGACGCGACGGAGCCGGTGGCGATCACCGGCGAACAGCTCCGCCGTCGGCAGCTCGCCGTCGGCACCACGCTGGAGGAGCTGGAGGTCATCCTGCACCCGATGGTGGAGGAGGCCGGCGAGGCGCTGGGCAGCATGGGCGACGATACGCCGCTCGCGGTGCTGTCGAACCAGTATCGCGGCCTGCACCACTACTTCCGGCAGAACTTCGCGCAGGTCACCAACCCGCCGATCGACTCGCTGCGCGAGGCGCGGGTGATGACGATCAAGACGCGGCTCGGCAACCTGGGCAATATCCTCGACGAGGACGCCACCCAGTGCGAGCTGCTGCAGCTCGAGAGCCCGGTGCTGTCGAATGCCGAGTTCGACGCGATGCTCGCGACGGTGGGGGATTCCTCCTGCATCGTGGACTGCACCTTCCCGGCGAACGAGGGCGATGCGGGACTGCGCGCCGGCATCGAACGCATCCGCCGCGCGGCGGAGGAGGGCGTGCGCGCCGGGGCGACCCATGTCGTGCTGACCGACGAGACGGTGGGACCGGATCGTGCCGCGATCCCGATGGTGCTGGCCGTCGGCGGCGTGCACACGCATCTGGTCCGCCAGAGCCTGCGCACCTTCATCAGCCTGAACGTGCGCTCCGCCGAATGCATCGACGTGCACCACTTCGCCGTGCTGATCGGCGTGGGTGCGACCACGGTGAACGCCTATCTCGCGCAGGAGAGCATCGCCGACCGCCATCGCCGCGGCCTGTTCGGCGACCTGTCGCTGAAGCAGTGCGTGGAACGCTATCGCAAGGCGGTGGACAAGGCGCTGCTGAAGATCATGTCGAAGATGGGCATCGGCGTGATCTCCTCCTATCGCGGCGGCTACAATTTCGAGGCGATCGGCCTGTCCCGCTCGCTGGTCGCCGAGTTCTTCCCGGGCATGCAGTCGCGCATCTCCGGCATCGGCCTCGGCGGCATCGCGAAGAAGGTGCTGGAGCTGCACCGCCGTGCGTGGGAGGACGATGTCGTCACCCTGCCGGTCGGCGGGCTGTACAAGATGCGCCGCCGCGGCGAGGCGCACGCCTTCGACGGCGGGCTGATCCACACGCTGCAGAGCGCGGTCGCGACCGACAGCTACCAGACCTTCAAGCGCTACAGCGAGGCGGTTCGCAAGCTGCCGCCGGTGGCGCTGCGCGACCTGCTCGACTTCCGCGTGGATGGCCGCACGGCGATCCCGGTGGACGAGGTCGAGAGCATCACCGAGATCCGCAAGCGGCTGGTCGCGCCCGGTATCTCGCTCGGCGCGCTCTCGCCCGAGGCGCATGAGACGCTGTCGATCGCCATGAACCGCATCGGCGCGCGTTCCGACAGCGGCGAGGGCGGCGAGGACCCGGGGCGCGCGAGGCCGCGCGCCAACGGCGACAACGCCAATTCCGCGATCAAGCAGATCGCGTCCGGCCGGTTCGGCGTGACCGCGCAGTACCTGAACGACTGCCGCGAGATCGAGATCAAGGTGGCGCAGGGCGCCAAGCCCGGCGAGGGTGGCCAGCTTCCGGGCTTCAAGGTCTCCGGCCTGATCGCGAAGCTGCGGCATTCGACGCCGGGGGTGATGCTGATCTCGCCGCCGCCGCATCACGACATCTACTCGATCGAGGACCTCGCCCAGCTTATCTACGACCTCAAGCAGATCAACCCCGAGGCCACGGTCTGCGTGAAGCTCGTCTCCCGCTCCGGCATCGGCACGGTGGCCGCGGGTGTCGCGAAGGCGAAGGCGGATGCGATCCTGATCTCCGGCCATTCGGGCGGCACCGGCGCCTCGCCGCTGTCCTCGATCAAGTTCGCCGGCCTGCCGTGGGAGATGGGGCTGAGCGAGGCGCATCAGGTGCTGATGCTCAACCGCCTGCGCCACCGGGTGAAGCTGCGCACCGATGGCGGCATCAAGACCGGGCGCGACGTGGTGATCGCGGCGATGCTGGGGGCGGAGGAGTTCGGCATCGGCACCGCATCGCTGGTGGCGATGGGCTGCATCATGGTGCGGCAGTGCCATTCCAACACCTGCCCGGTCGGCGTGTGCACGCAGGACGAGAAGCTGCGCGCCAAGTTCGACGGCACGCCGGAGAAGGTGATAAACCTGTTCTCCTTCATCGCCGACGAGGTGCGCGAGATCCTGGCCTCGCTCGGCTTTCGCAAGCTGACCGACGTGATCGGCCGCACCGACCTGCTGCAGCAGGTCAGCCGCGGGGCGGAGGACCTGGACGACCTCGACCTCAACCCGATCCTCGCCCAGGCCGATCCCGGCCCCTATGCGCGCTACTGCACGCTCGAAGGGCGCAACGAGGTGCCGGAGACGCTGGATGCGGACATGATCGTCGATGCCGCGCCGCTGTTCGAGCGTGGCGAGAAGATGCAGCTTCAGTACGGCGTGCGGAACACGCACCGCGCCATCGGCACCAAGATCAGCGGTGCCATCGTCCGCCGCCATGGCATGACCGGCCTGCCGGCGGATCACCTCACGGTGCGGCTGCGCGGATCGGCCGGCCAGTCGCTCGGCGCGTTCGCGGTGCAGGGGCTGAAGCTGGAGGTGTTCGGCGACGCCAACGACTATGTCGGCAAGGGCCTGTCGGGCGGGACGATCGTGGTGCGCCCCGCGCCGTCCTCGCCGCTGAAGTCGGACGAGAACACGATCATCGGCAACACCTGCCTGTACGGCGCGACCTCCGGCCTGCTGTTCGCGGCCGGGCAGGCGGGCGAGCGGTTCGCGGTGCGCAACTCGGGTGCGACGACCGTGGTGGAAGGCTGCGGGTCCAACGGCTGCGAGTACATGACCGGCGGCACCGCCGTGATCCTCGGCCCGGTGGGCGACAATTTCGGCGCCGGCTTCACCGGCGGGCAGGCCTTCATCTACGACCCGGACGACAGTTTCGAGATGCGCGTGAACCCGGAGGCGCTGCTGTGGCAGCGCATCGGCAGCGCGCATTGGGAAACCGTGCTGCGCGGGCTGGTGGAGCGGCACGTGGCGGAGACCAGCAGCCGCTACGCGACGATGCTGCTCACCGAATGGGACCGCGTGCTGCCGCGCGTCTGGCATGTGGTCCCGAAGGACTACGCGAAGTACCTGCCGCATCCGATGTCGGACACGGCGGTCGCGGCGGCCTGACCGTCACGCCGCTACGGCCGCCTGCCGGTGGTGGGCGGCCGCGCCGCGCTTGATCGAGGACGCGCCGCGCATAGTGTGCGGCGCATGACCTCCCGCGACGCCATCGCACGGCTGCATGCCACGCTCCCCCGGCGCGAGACGCCGGAGACGATCGCCGAGCTGATCCAGGGCGCGCTGCCGCTGCGTCTCGCTTCCCGTCTCCGTGCGCCGCTGCGCGAACGGCTGGCCGGGTCGATCCGGCGCTATTTCGGCTGGTCGTCCATGCCGACCGTGTTCCGCCAGCCGGTCCCGGCCGGGCGGCAGTTGGCGAAGGCGCGGGAGCTGGCGCGGCTGTTCCTCGGCGGCCACCTGCCCGAGGGTGACGATCCCGCCGAGGTCGCGCGGCTGGTGACGGAGCTGAACGCGCTGATCGGCAAGGCGCCCGGCGCGAACAGTTTCCGCAACGACCGCCTGAACCGGCAGGCCCGGCACACGCACGGGCTGGTCCTGTCCCGCCGGCGCTACGACAAGCTGTTCCGCCTCACCGTCCGCCTGGAGGACCGGCTGGCGCGGCTGCGGACGGAGGAAGCGAAGTACCGCCTGCTGCTGGTGGGCAAGGCCGGACTCGCGACCGACCTGGCGGTGGATCACTTCGACGGCCATCTGCCATCGGCCGCCTTCGTCGCCTACTACGCCGCGCGGATGAAGCTGCGCAGCGAGTTCACCGTCGTCGGCCAGCAGAAGCCGTTCGACGATCTGGCCGCCGCGCTGCTGGCGATCTGCGCCGACGATCCGCGGACGAGCTGGTTCGCCATCGCGCACGTCTTCCCGCGCGCCGACGTGCTGGCGCATCTGACCGACGGGCAGAAGGGCCGGCTGCTCGGCCGCTGGTTCGGCATCCTGAGCGAGACGGCCGAGCGGCTGGAGCAGGCGTACACGCATACGAAGATCGACCTGCCGAGCATGATCGTCCGCCGCGGCAATGACTCGACGACGTGGAACCTGTTCGCCGGCGCGTGGAACCGGGCGCGCGACCACTGGATCGCGCTGGTCGATGCGCTCGGCATGAACGCGCTGTTCGACGAGATGCTGCCTGGCAAGGTCATGCGCCTGATGGCCGCCGACGTCGCCGCATGGCACCGGAGCACGGGCGGGGCCGTGCATCCCGACACAAAGGTCTGGGCGGAGCTGCCGAAGCCGTGGGAGGTCCTGCGGCTGGAGCAGCCATGCGGCCGCGCCCGCGTCGAGGCCGCCTGCGCCCGCCACGGCGTCGATGCCGCGAAAAGCGGCTGGAGCGCGCCGCGGCCGCGCACCGCGGTGCAGGTCTACACGCCGACGCCCGAGCTTGTGCACGGTGTCAGCGTCGGCGATCCCCACACGGCGCAATTGCTGAAGCGGCTCGGCTGGTTCAGCGGCCGGCCCCTGAAGCTGCACCATCTGGACGACGCCCAGGAACATTGACGCCGCGCGCTTCGCACGGCCAGATCGGCGCCGTCACCCGGTAGCTCAGCGGCAGAGCAGTCGGCTCTCGGACCGACCGGACGCTGGTTCGATCCCAGCCTGGGTGGCGCCTATCCCCCGCCGGCCCCGCGGAAGGTTCCGTCCGCGCGATAGGGCCACGGGGCGTGCAACTCCTCGGCGTAGAACAGCGCGCAACTGCGCGGATCGTCCTTGATGTCCGCACTGCCGTCCCAGAAGACCGCGAAGCGGTCGGGTAGCTGGCCGGACGTCTCGCCGGTCTTCACCCCCGGGTTGCACGGATTGTCCCAGTCGTCCTGGCAGCCGTGCTGGATCGGCGCGATCAACAGCTTGTTCAGCCGCCGCAGCAGCAGGGCCGCCTCCTGCCCGTAGGAGCCGCGCTTCGCGCCGTCCGCCGCCGCCACGCGGACGCGCCGCCATGCGCCCAGCTCGCGCACCCAGATCCCCATCAGGTCGTAGTCGGAGACGTGGATGGAGGTGTCCACGATCGGCTTGCCGTCGCGGAACAGCGGCGCCCCGCCGGGGGCACGGCGCAGCTTGTTGACCACCACCGCGCCGGACTCCCCGGTTTTCTTGACGATGTGGCCCCGCTTGGGCGGGAACACGCCCTGCAGCGCGTAGGATTCCGGCTTCGGGCAGCGGACGACGAAGGCGTAGCCGGGCGATTCCGCGCAGAACTCCCGTATCGTCGCCCAGTCGATCGGGTGCATCCCCGCTTCCTGGGCGAGTTCGATGTCCTCGTCGCTGACCCCGGCCTCCCGCGCCTGCCGCGTCAGCTTGTCGGCCATCATTTCGGCGATCGTGGCCATCATGTCCTCCGTGCGGTGCAATCCTGCAAAGCGAAGGGTGGATAATTCAAGCCCGCGGGTTGGCGCGGCGCGTGCAAGCGTGCAATACCCCACGCGCGGCGATGCGCGTCCTGTTTCACCTTCCCCTCTCTCCGTATGCACGCAAGGTGCGTCTCGCGCTGGCCGAGAAGCGCCTGCCGTTCGAGCTGCGCACCGAGAAGGTGTGGGAGCGGCGGGCCGAGTACCTGGAGATGAACCCGGCCGGCACGGTGCCGACGCTGCTGGAGACCACGGGCCTCGCCATCCCCGACAGCTCGGTGATCTGCGAGTATCTGGACGAGGCCTATCCGGACACCCCGCTGCTGGGCCGCACGCTCGCGGAGCGTGTGGAGGTGCGGCGGCTGCTCGCCTGGTTCGACGGGAAGTTCGCGGCCGAGGTCACGCGCAACCTGCTGCATGAGAAGTTCATGAAGCCGCAGCTCGGCCACGGCCAGCCGGAGGCGTCCGTGCTGCGGGCCGGCTACGCGAACCTCAAGCACCACATGGCCTATCTCGGCTGGCTCGCCGAGACGCGCTCCTGGCTCGCTGGCAACAACCTCTCGCTCGCCGATTTCGCCGCCGCCGGGCATCTCTCGGCGCTGGATTTCGCCGGCGAGGTGGACTGGTCGGCCGCCCCGGCCGCGCGCGAATGGTATGCGCGTATCAAGTCCCGCCCGTCCTTCCGCGCGCTGCTGGCCGACCGGGTGCCCGGCATCGCGCCGCCGATGCACTACGCCAACCTCGACTTCTGAGCGGGTCCGCCCGTTCCGGATGGCGGGCGGGGCTTGGCGGGGCTCGGCGCCGGGTGCACGGATAGCGGCATGGAACTGCGCCCCGCCCTGTCCGCCGATGCGCCTGACATCCAGGCGATCTATGCCCATCACGTGCTGCACGGCACCGGCACGTTCGAGGAGGAGCCGCCCTCGGTGGAGGATATCGAGGCGCGGATGCGCCATGTCGCCGCCGGGGGGTGGGCCTGGCTCGTCGCGGCCGATGCGTCCGGCGTTCTCGGCTACGGCTACTACACCCAGCTCCGCGACCGTTCGGCCTATCGCTTCTCCGCCGAGGACAGCGTCTACGTGCGCGACGACGTGCGCGGGCAGGGCGTGGGCAGGGCGCTGGTGGCCGCACTGCTGGACCACGCTACGGAACGCGGCTTCCGGCAGATGTTCGCGATAATCGGGGATTCCGACAATGTCGGTTCCGTCGGGCTGCATGCCGCGCTTGGCTTCGCGCGTATCGGGCTGCTGAAGGCGGCCGGTTTCAAGCACGGGAGGTGGCTCGACGTGGTGTACATGCAGAAGGCGCTCGGCGCAGGCGACAGGACGCTGCCGGCATGAGCTGGCGGGATCGCGCCGGCACGACCTTCGTGCCCGAGAAGAAGCCGGCCCGCGCCTCGCGCGGCATGGTCGTCAGCAACCACCCGCTCGCCTCCGCGGCCGGAGCCGAGATGCTCGCCGGCGGTGGCAACGCGGTGGACGCCGCGATCGCGACGCTGTTCGCGCTGACCATCGTGGAGCCGATGATGGTCGGCATCCTCGGCGGCGGCACCGCGCATATCCGCCAGCCCGACGGCACGCTGCTGGTGATCGACGGCATGTCCACCGTGCCGCGCGCCGCGAAGCCCGACATGTTCCGCCCGATCAGCGACACGCTGCCGGATTATCTGGAGACCGAGGGGCGCGAGAACACCGTGGGCGCCCGCTCGCTCTGCTCGCCGACCTCGCTGCGCGCCTGGGCGCAGACGCTGGCGCGGTTCGGCACGTTCTCGCTCGCCGACGTGATGGAGCCTGCGATCCGCCACGCCGCGCGCGGCTTCCGCGTCACCCACTACCTCTCCGGCTCGATCAACGAGGCCGCGCCGGACCTGCGCCGCAATCCGGCGATCGCCGCGGTGCTGCTGCCGAACGGCGAGGTGCCGCAGCCCGGCGACCTGCTGGTGCAGGGCGCCGCCGCCGACACGCTGCGCGCCATCGCCAAGGAAGGTCCGGACCTGCTGCATGACGGCGCGCTCGGCCGGCAGGTGGTCGATGGCGTCGCGGCTCTCGGCGGCATCCTGTCGATGGAGGACCTGCGCGGCGCGAAGCCGATCGACCGCAAGCCGATCCGCTGCGTCTTCAACGGGTTCGAGGTCTACGCCCCGCCGCCGCCCGCGGCCTCCGGCGTGCACATCACGCAGATGCTGAACGTGATCAGCCGCTTCGACATCGCGAAGATGGGCTTCGGCACCATCGATTCCTGCCACCTGCTGGCGGAGGTGATGAAGCTCGCCTTCGCCGATCGCAAGGCGGCGAGCGGCGATCCGGACTTCATCGACGTGCCGGTCGCGAAGCTGACCGATCCCGCCTACGCCGCCCAGCGCGCGGCCGAGCTGGACATGGCACGCGCGCGGGACTGGGGGCCGGGGATCACGCCAGCGCTGTCGCCGCACACCACGCACATGACGGCTGCCGATGCCGAGGGCCGGATCGTGGCGACGACGCAGACCATCAACTCGCTGTTCGGCTCGCGCATCATGATCCCGGACACCGGGCTGATCCCGAACAACTACATGAACAACTTCGATCCGCATCCGGGCCATGCGCTGTCCATCGCGCCGGGCAAGCGGGTGACGACGTCGATGTCGCCGACCATCGTGCTGAAGGACGGCAAGCCGTGGGCCGCGCTCGGCCTGCCGGGCGGGCTCAAGATCTTCCCGTCCGCCATGCAGGCGGTGATCAACCTGACCGCGCACGGGATGGAGCTGCAGGACGCCGTCGAGGCCCCGCGGCTGTGGACGCAGGGCGACACGCTGGAGGTGGAGCCTGCCTACTCGGACGAGCTGCGCGCCGAACTCACCGCCCGCGGCCACCGCATCGCCGGCATGAAGACGGTGGGCGGCGGGATGAACGCGATCCGCTTCCATGACGACGGCATGATGGAAGGTGCGGCGTGCTGGCGTGCCGACGGCGCGCCTGTCGGCGTGTCCGGCGGCTATGCCCGCTCCGGCGTGCGCTTCGAACTGCCGGAGGCGCGCGCCGGGGCGCGGTAGGCGCCGGGGCTTCGGCCCCGGTATCCTGTTATTGGCGAGCGTGGCTTTGAGACAGGCGCGGAGGTGCATCCTCCGCGCCGGATTGCGTGCGGGTCAGCCGAAAGGCCGGTCGGGAATCAGCCCCCTCTCCCCGCACCGGGGGAGATGATCGGGGAGAGGGAGCCCGGCCTCGCCGATGAGCGACCATCGGCAAGGCGCGGCGGTCTCAGGCCACCGGCCTCACCAGTTCCCCATGCCGCACCACGATCCTGCCGCGCTTGACCACGGTGCGATCGGCAGGGCGCGCGACGACGGCCTCGACCACCGTCTCGCCGGGCAGGATCACGAAGTCGGCGTGGCAGCCGACGCTCAGGCCGTAATCCGCGAGGCCCAGCATCTTCGCGCCGCCATAGGTGCAGACATCGAGCGCGAGCTCGATCTCCTCGTCGCGGCGGAAGTTGTTGCGCAGGCCGACAAGCGCCGCCCGCTCCAGCATGTCGCCCATGCCGTAGGGGTTCCAGCTATCGCGAACCCCGTCCGAACCGCCGGCGATCACGACGCCGGCCGCGACGCAGGCCTGGACCCCGGGGGCGGGCGAACTGGCCGGGGCGGTCGTCAGGATCGCGACACGCTCCTTCGCCAGAGCCTCCAGCAGCCGCTGCACATGGGCGGTATCCGGCATGCCGAGGCAGAAGGCATGGCTGATCGCGACCCTGCCCTGCATGCCGAGCGCGCGGATGCGCTCGAGGATGAGGTCCATCGAGAAGGCCCCCACCTCCCCGCGTTCGTGCAGGTGGATGTCGATCGGACGTCCATACTTCTGCGCCACGGCGAAGATGGCATCGAGATGGCCCTTCGGATCGCGGTCGATAATGCAGGGATCGAGGCCGCCGACGACTTCCGCGCCGAGCGCCATCGCCCGGTCGAGCAGTTCGAGCGTGCCCGGCCGGACCAGCAGCCCGGATTGCGGGAAGGCGACGATCTCGACATCGATCACCTCCTTCAGGCGCTCGCGCATCGCCATCACGCCCTCGATACCGGCAAGCCCGATCTCGGTGTCGATATCGACATGGCTGCGGATATGGGTGGTGCCCACCTTGAGCATCTGCGCGACCAGCCGCCCCGACTGCCGGTCGGGATCGATCGCGAGCTCGCGGCGGTTGCGGCGCTCTGTCTCGATCTTGTCGAGCAGGGCGGGCCCGGCTGTATGACGCTGCCAGCCCATGCCCCAGAAGGTCTTGTCGAGATGGGTATGGCCCTCGACCAGGCCGGGGATCATCAGCCGCCCGCCGCCATCGAACACGGCGGCATCGGCCGCGGCCGCGCCGGAGCCCGTCGCGGCGATGCGCCCGTCGCGGATCAGCACATCGGTCGGCTCACCGCCGGCAGGCCGGACATTCCGGATCAGAAGCTGTTCGGACATTCGTGTTTCCTTCGTTCGGTCCGGCCCGGCCGGACATGCGCCGCCCGCCTGATCAGGAGCGGGCAGCGCGATGCGCGCCGTTATGCGAGGGGAGCGCCGCGTTCGATCGGATAGCTGGAGGAGAAGATCTCGTTCATGGGCGGATGGCCCAGCGTGCGCTCGGGGTAGCGCGCCATCAGCCCCTCGAACTGGCGCTGGGCGCGGGCATTGTCCGCCGCCTCGTCGATGCCGGGGATGACGCGGTCTTCCATGACGAAGCGGCCGTCGATCACCACCGTCGAGAAATCGCGGCCATGGCCGGTGAGCAGCATGGTCTGGATCGGATCGATGACCTGCCCGCTATGCGGCCGGTCGAGCCGGAAGACCGTGATGTCGGCGCGCGCTCCCGGCTGGAGCCGGCCGAGATCGGGCCGCCGCAGCGCATCCGCCCCGCCGACCGTGGCAGCGTCGTAGTAATCCTCCGCACGGACCGCGGTGGCGCTGCCGGCCATGATGCGGGTGAGGATCATGCCGAGCTGGAGGTTCATCACCATGTCGGGCGGGCTGGTATCCGTGCCCATGGCGATGTTGAGCCCCATCGCCCGATAGCGGCCGAAATGGTCGATGGCGTTGCCGCCGCGTCCGGAGACCAGCGGGCAGTGGACGATGCTCGTCCCCGCGTCGCGGATGATGTCGAGATCGCGGCCCGGACGTTCCACATGCCGGCTGCCCGAGACGATGGTGCCGTGCGGCAGCAGGCAGTGCGGGTCGAGGAAGCCGAGGCTGTCCAGCCATTCCGGCGGGCTCATCCCGTGCTGGGCGAGGACGAGGTCGTACTCGATCTTCGACTGGCAGCAATGGAGCCGCACCGGCACGTCCAGATCGCGCGCGGCAGCAGCAGTGCGGCGCAGAAGCTCCGCCGTCGAGGTCTCGATCCGGTCGGGCCCGAACATCGCGCGGATCAGCCCGCCGGCCCCGCCTTCGTGACGCCGGGCGAAGTCGATGGCGGCGTCGAGTTCCGCCAGCCCCCGCGCCTCGTCGTAATGGGTGACGATGCGCCCGTCGGTCTCCACGAGCTGGTTGCCGGTGCGATAGGCGGGGCCGAGATAGACGCGGAGCCCGAGCCGGGCAGCCGCATCGGCCGCATCCTCGAACTCCTGCACCGTCTCGCCCCAGGCGCGGTAGAATAGCGAGGCGATCGGCAGGGCGGTGGTGACGCCGTTGCGGATCAGCGTGGCGAAGGCGTGCTGCTTCTGGAACGCAAGTTCCTCGCGCGAGTACATCTCGTAGGGGCCGGCTTCGAGATAGCTGCGCGGCCAGACGCGGCCCTTCTTCCAGGCGGGCTGGTTGTCGTAGCCGAGGATCGTCGTGTCGAGATCGGACAGCGCGTCGCAATCGACGAAGCCGGGGCCGATCAGGGCGTTCCCGCAATCGATGCGGCGCGCGACCTCGCCCGGGAAGGTGTGGCCGACGAAGACGACCGCGCCATCCTCGAAGACGATCTCGCCGTTCTCGTACAGGCGGTGGCGGCCGTCGCGATGGCCGACCAGCCAGCGCGCGGTCATCAGGATGCGGCCTTCGGGCCGCTTCGCCGCTTGCAGGGTCATGGCGCGGTCCGGGCCGAAGCCGGGACGGAGAAGGTCTTCAACGCGTTCTTGAACAGGATCCTACGCTCCCCGATGCCGCTCGCGCGGATGATGCGCGCGAGCGGGCCGAAGATGAACAGGGCGACTCACGACCGGCAATGCCGCGACCACGCGGCGCGACGGTCTCCGTCACGCTCAGCCCGTCGCCTTCATCGTGAAGAACAGCGGCCGCTGCAGTTGCATATCGGTCAGGTTGCGCCTGTACCCGCTCACGGTCGCGAAGGTGCCGAGAGGGATATAGGGAACGTCGACCAGGGCCTGCCTCTGGATGTCCTCGCAGATCTTCTTCTGCGCGGCGATGTCCGGCGCATCGAGCCATTGCTGGCGCAGTTCCTCGAGGCGCGGGCTCGTGGGCCAGCCGACCCATGCATCCTTGCCGTTGCCGCGCAGGCCGATATGCCCGACGGGGTTGAAGATGCTCATCCCCGACAGCGCGGTCACGAACACGCTCCAGCCGCCCTTGCCCGGCTCCTCCCGGCTGAGGCGCCGCTGCATGAGCGTCCCCCAGTCCATGGGCTGCACGTCGACATTCAGCCCGACCTGCCGGAGCGTATCGGCGGCGAGCAGCGTGCAGGGGTGCGTCCAGGGATAGTCGACGGGGTCGAGGACGACGACCGGCTCGCCCTTGTAGCCGGCGGCCCTGATCTCCGCGGCCGCCTTCTCGGGGTTGCGCGGGCCGGTCAGGACGTCGAGGCCGGCATCGGTTGCCATCGGCGTGCCGGGGCTGAAGAAGCCCACGCCGCCCTGCCAGAACTCCTTGTTCTCCTCCCCGAACGTGCCGCCCATGATCGCCTGCTGGTCGAAGGCGCCGAGCAGGGCCTTGCGGATGGCCTGGTTGTTGAAGGGCGGCTGCAGGTGGTTGAAGCGCATGATCGCGAAGTTGGGCATCGTGCGTGCCCGCAGCGCGACGTTGCGATCGGCGCGCAGCATGGGCAGGAAGTCGGCGCCCACCATCTCCACGATGTCGACCTCGCCGACGCGGAGCGCGGCGGCGGCAGTCGAGGCATCGGGAATGATGTGCCAGACCACCCGGTCGAAATTCGCGATCTTGGGGCCGGCGGTATAGGAGGGCGGGAAGCTGTCGCTGCGAGGCTTGTATCCGGCGAACTTCTCGAACACCGCGCGCGAACCGGAAACCCACTCCTCCTTCACGAAACGGTACGGGCCGCTGCCGATGCTCTCGCGGACCTGCTCGTTCGGGGAGGTGTTGGCGAGGCGTTCGGGCATGATGCAGGGCATGTTCGAACCGCTCGTGGCGAGGCTCATCGGCAGGAGCGGGAACGGCTTCTTCAGCCGGAACCGGATGGTGCGGTCGTCGGGGGCCGTCATCGAGTCGACCGTGGCCATGAGCGCCGCGCCCATGAAGTCGCGCTGCGCCCAGCGGTTGATGCTGGCGACACAGTCCCGGGCGAGGACGGGCTGGTTGTCGTGGAACAGCAGGCCGTCGCGGAGCCTGATCGTCCACTGCAGCCCGTTGTCCTCGACGGTATGCCCCTCCGCCATCTGGGGATGGGCGTTGTAGTCCTTGTCGAGGCCGTAGAGCGTGTCGAAGACCAGGTGGCCGTAGACGGCGACGATGGTCGACGTGCTCCAGACGGGGTCGAGGATGTTCAGATCCGCTTCCGGAACGTACCGCAGCGTCTTCTTGTCGCTGGCGTAGGCGCGGCCTGTTCCCAGGAATGGCGCGAGATTCAGGAACGCGGCAGAGCCGGCCGCAGACTTCAACAGGTCACGCCGTTGCATGTTCTTACTCTCCCCCTTTGAGTTACCCGGATATTGTTCTTGATTATTCAGTATATTTTAGCGGTTATTTTCTTTAATTCTCTTGGTGCGCAGGATGCGTCAGCATGGCGGGGGATGTTTGAATTTTCTAATTAAATGATCGGATCGTTGATATTCAGAAATCGAATGACTCGGGCAGGCGGCGCTACGGCTGGCCGGTCACGTCTGGCCCGCGGGGGCAAGTCTCTGGGCGAGAACGCCGCTCATCTGCTGAACGAGTTCGGCCACCGGCTTCAGCGCGTCCCATGCGTAGATCGAAACCACCATCGGTGGTCCCGGGCCGAAGGGCGCGTACTGCCGCACATGGCGTCCGTTCGTCGAGGCGACGGGCAGAAGGCTAAGGCCGAGCCCGGCCTCCACGCCGATGAGCACGTTGTGAAAGCTGCTGCCCGAGAAGGCGACGTACCAGCGGCGGCGATCGCGTTCGATTCGCTCGAACATGGTCTCGCGGTAGAGCGCGCCGGGCGGGAAGGTGACCAGCGGAATCGGGTCGGGCCATTCGTCAGGCGCGTCCGCGCCCTGGAACCAGGCGGTGACCTCGGGGAAGCTTGCCCGGCAATCAGAGCTGGCGGCCGTTTCCTTGACGACGACGATGTCGAGTTCGCCGCTGCGGTAGCGCCGTGCGAGATCGCGGCTCAGCCCCGCGGTGACATCCAGCCGGATCTCGCGATGGCGTTCGGCGAAGTCGCGGAAGATCGCGGCCATCGCATCGCTGACGATATCCTCCGGCATGCCGATGCGCATCGACGCCGTGCCGGCCGGATCGCCGAGAAGCGCCTCGGCCTCCTGCTGGAGGGCGAGGATCCGGCGTGCGTACCCGAGCAGGCGCTCCCCCGCGGCGGTGGGCCGGACCGGGCGCGCGATGCGGTCGATCAGGGCATGGCCGATGGCTTCCTCGAGCCGCGCGAGCTGCTGGCTGATCGTCGACTGCGTCATGTTCAGCCGGTCGGCCGCCTGGGTGAAGCTCCCGGTATCGGCGATGGAGACGAACGCGCGGAGAAGACGTGGATCGAGCATCGCACATCGCAGGTGGAGCGGGAGGGGGTATCCATATCGCAACTCGCACCCGCCCGCGACAGGACGCCGGGGCCGCCGGCTGTTTCCGGCCGCGCTCGCGGTCAGGTCCGGGCGGGTGACTTCGTGCCGGCAGCGCCCGTCGCGCCGGCATCGTGTCGGTGGAGGATCATCTCGGCCTGCAGGGATGGCGCGAAAGCGGGAGCATCCATCGCGGCTGTCGCGGCAATCCTTCCGGCACTCGCTGGGGCGCGTTGCGTACGTTGGTCGAACCTGGACGCGGGCCTTCGGCTGGCGCGCGTTCGATGCTACCGGGAGACGCCGCGTCGCCTGAGCACATCCACGGATCGACAGACATGACCACCGCCGACACCGACGTCATCGACATGCTCGCCGGCATCGCGCCGGACTCGCCGCTCGATACCCTGCGCGCGCGGCGCCCCGTGGCGCGCGCGCATGCCCAGGCGAGCTATCGCGCCCTGCTGATGCCCGACGTGCCGGGCGATTTCACCATCGCCGAACGCTTCGCCATCGCCACCTATGTCGCCGGCCTGCATCGCGAGATCGCCACGTCCGCGCATTACGCCGCCGGCCTCGCCGCGCATGGCGGCGGGATGCTGGCCGCGGCCGTGGCGCAGGCGGCCGCGGAGACGGGCGCGGAAGGACCGAAGGGGCACTACCCCGCCGGCCCCCTCAGCGCGGAGGACACGGCGGCGCCGATATTCGCGCTCTCCGCGCCGGTCGCGGCCGCGCTCGGCGGGAAGCTCACGGCCGCCTTCGCGCATGCGCACTACCTCGTCTTCCATCCGCGCGACGCGGCGGCGGAGCGGTTTCCGCCGCTCCATGCCGCGGGCTGGTCGGCGGATGCCATCGTGAGCCTGTCGCAGCTCGTCTCCTTCCTCGCATTCCAGATCCGCATCGTCGCCGGCCTCGCCGTGCTGCGCGCGGCCGGCTGAGGCACGCCATGACCACGAACCCCACCGCCCCCGTCGTCTTCACCCGCGACCAGCTCGAATGGCTGCCGTGGATCGAACCGGTCGCCGAGGCGGCGCTGACGCCGCGGCAGTTCGCGGCACTGGTGGATGCAGCGCGGGCGAAGTCGCCCTATTTCCGGCTGCTGGCGCGCGATCCGGACGCGCTCGAACATCGCACGCGCACGGACAAGGACATCTTCCACAATGCCGATGGCGGCGCGCCGCGCGCCGACCGCGAACTCGCCGCCGCGGCCGTGTCGCGCTTCAACGGCTGCATCTACTGCGCTTCGGTCCACGCCCGCTTCGCCGCGACCTATTCGAAGCGTGAGGCTGATGTGGACAGGCTGCTGGCGGAAGGTGTCGGCGCCGATCTCGGCGAACGCTGGAACGCCGTGGTCGCGGCTTCCATCGCGCTCACCGGCATACCCATGACCTTCGGTCCCGAGCATGTCGCGCGGCTGCGCGCGGCCGGGCTGGACGACCTCGCGGTGGCCGACGTGATCCAGGGTGCGGCCTTCTTCAACTGGGCGAACCGGCTGATGCTCTCGCTCGGCGAGGCCGTGACGAAGGGCTGACAGGGGCGGGCGCTGCGGTCGCGGCACCCGCCGCACCGGGCGGCCGGGGGCGCATACCGCCATCCCCGCGCAGGCCCGGCGGACGCGCTGCCCGCCATCATCAGATTCCCATCAAGATTGTTGCTCCGGGCCTTCGCATCATCCCGCGATGAATGTGGTCCGGCAGCCCACCAGTCACCCCGGCGGGGCGAGATGGTCGCGGGTGAAACGGGTTGAGCCATGATCGGCGTCATCGACATCCTCGTCCTGCTGTCGGTAACCGTGGGCCCGACCAAGGCGGCGACGTTGTACGTGACGATGGCGACGGGCGCCGAGCCGGCGCTGAAGCGCGCTATCGCCATACGCTCGGTGCTGATCGCGACCATCATCTGCGTCATCTTCGTCCTGCTCGGCCGCGCGATCCTGCGGATGCTGCACATCAGCATTCCCGCCTTGCTGATCGCGGGCTGGCGGGGGCGCAGACCATGGCGGCCGCCATGGTGGCCGTTCCGGACCGGCAGCCCCGTCGCCGTGCTCGGTTACACGCCGGCGGTGCCGGTCGGGTACATCCTGCTGACCACGTGGGGCAACGTGGTCGTGGGGATCATGGCGGGCTGAGGGACTGGCCCGAGCCGCGGCTTCCTCGCGCCCGTCACAAACGCTGCCGCAGCGCCGGCACGATCACCGCCATCGCGGCCTCGCCCATCATCTCCCCATGCAGCGCGGGAACGTCGATCACCTCCACCCGCGCGGCGTGCGGCGTCCACATGGCGGGCGAGAGGTCGCGCCCTGCATGGTCGTGCGCGGCACGGAAATGCGTGACCGTTCCGTCGAAGCGGCGATGGTGGTGGCCGCGCACGAGGCGGTTGTTGCCTTCCACCACGCGCACCACGCCATCCAGCGCGGCTTCCGGCAGGCGGCCGAGCGGCGTGCCGGCGCGGCGCAGGAAGTCGATCACCGCGCCGCGTTCCATCGGCAGGTCGGGATGCTGCTTCGGGTCGATGCCGGCGATGGCGATCAGCGCGCCATAGATCGCCGCATCGTCGGGTTCCGGCGCCGCGCGCCACACCTCGGCGGGATAGGCGTCGAGCAGCGCGAGCACACCGACCCGGTGGCCGCGTTCGCGCAACCGCACCGCCATGGCCTGGGCGATGATCCCGCCCACCGACCAGCCTGCAAGGTGGATCGGCCCCTTCGTCCCTGTCGCCAGCACCCGGTCGGCATAGTCGGCGGCCAGCGCCTCCATGCTCGCCATCGGTGCCACCGCCGCGTCGAGCGCGGGAGATTGCAGGCCGAGCACGCCGATCTCCGGCGTCAGCGCGCGCGCCATGCCGCCATAGCACCAGGCTATGCCGCCCGCCGGATGCACGACGAAGAGCGGCGGGCGATCCTCCGCCCCGCGCCCCAGCACGATCAGCGGCCGCAGCCCGTCATCGCTCGGTGGCACGGCTGTTGAATCCAGCAGCCGCGCGAGGCGCGCCACTGTCGGATGCTCGAACAGCGCGCCAAGACCCGGGTCGCGGCCGAAGCTTTCCTGCACGCGCAGCATCAGGTCGACCGCGAGCAGCGAATGGCCGCCGAGCGCGAAGAAATCGTCGTCCGCGCCGACCTTCGGCACGCCGAGGCATGCGGCGAAGAGTGCGGCGACGCGACGTTCCGTGTCGGTCGCCGGCGCGCGGCCGTCGCCCTGCGGCAGGTCCGGAGCGGGCAGGGCGCCGCGGTCCAGCTTGCCGGAACTGTTCACCGGCAGCGCATCGAGCGTGACGAAGGCCGAGGGCACCATGTAGTCCGGCACGCGCGCGGCGACGTGGGCGCGAAGCGCCTCCGCATCGTAACCGGGCGCGGCCACCACATAGGCGACGAGGCGCCTGTCGCCCGGCCGGTCCTCCCGCGCGATGACGCGGTTCTGCAGCACGCGCGGCGAGGCCGCGATGGCGGCTTCGATCTCGCCGAGTTCGATGCGGAAGCCGCGCAGCTTCACCTGTCCGTCGGCGCGGCCGAGATAGAGGATCGCGCCATCCGGCCGGAACCGGGCGAGGTCGCCGGTCCGGTACATCCGCTCGCCGGGATGGAAGGGGTCGGGAATGAAGGCGCGTTCCGTCATATCCGGCCGCCCGAGATAGCCGCGCGCAAGCTGCACTCCCGCGATGAACAGCTCCCCCGTCACGCCATGCGGCAGCGGCCGCAGCGCGCTGTCGAGCACGTAGAGCCGCGTGTTCCACACCGGCCGGCCGATCGGCATGGGATTGCTCGCATCGCCGCGCGAGGCATCCCAGTAGCTGACATCGACCGCCGCCTCGGTGGGGCCGTAGAGATTGTGCAGCTCCGCCGTCAGCGTGGCGTGGAAGCGTTCGCGCAGATCGGTGGTCAGCGCCTCGCCCGAGCAGAAGACGCGCGCCATGGACAGGCCGGCGGCATCGGGATGGGCGAGGAAGGCGGCGAGCATCGAGGGCACGAAATGCGCCGTGGTGACGCGATGTTCGCGGATCAGCCGCGCGATGGCGGCCGGGTCGCGATGCGCGCCGGGGGCTGCGATCACCAGCGTCGCGCCGGCGAGCAGCGGCAGGAAGAACTCCCACACCGAGACGTCGAAGGTCGCGGGGGTCTTCTGCAGGATGCGGTCCTGCGGGCCGACGCCGTAGTGCGCGCGCATCCACTCCAGGCGATTGACGATGGCGCGGTGCTCGATGACCGCGCCTTTCGGCTCGCCGGTGGAACCGGAGGTGTAGATCGCATAGGCCGCATCGCCCGGCGCCGGGCCGGCGGGGGCGCTGCCGTGCCGTGGCCAGTCTGCGGGACGAAGCGTCGCGCCCCCGCCGGGCAGCTGCGCGCTCGCGAGGGTCACGCGCGGCGCGGCGGCGGCCATGATCCGCGCGATGCGGTCGGCCGGGTGCGCGGCGTCGATCGGCAAATAGGCCGCGCCGGCGCGGAGCACGCCGACCAGCGCGACGATCAGTTCGAAAGATCGGTCGAGCGCGACCGCCACCAGATCGCCCGCACCGACGCCACGCTCCGCCAGTGCCCCGGCGAGCGCCGCGCTGCGCCGGTCGAGTTCGGCATAACTCATCGACCGGCCTTCGAAGACCAGCGCCTCCGCTTCCGGCCGCGTTGCCATGGTTCTCTCGATCAGCGCGGCGAGCGTGGCGTGCGGCACCGGATGCGCGGTGTCGTTCACCGCGAAGACGAAGTGCCGCGCCTCCTCGGCCGTGGCGGTCGCGACCG
This sequence comes from Rhodovastum atsumiense, assembly GCA_037190665.1. Taxonomy (GTDB): domain Bacteria; phylum Pseudomonadota; class Alphaproteobacteria; order Acetobacterales; family Acetobacteraceae; genus JBBCJT01. The sequence continues at coordinate 43,218 of JBBCJT010000027.1, forward strand.
TGGCGAGGCTGCCGGCTTCCAATGCGGCGGCGATGAAACGCGCGGCGCGCGTGGCATGGCCCGCCGTTTCCCCGGCGGTGTGCAGCGTCGGGTTCGCCTCGATGTCGAGTCGCAGCGCATGGGCCGCCGGATCGCCGCGCAGGTCGAAGGTGATGTCGTCGATCGGGCCGGTGCCGAGCAGGTGCAGTTCGGCGATCAGCCCCGGGAAGGACGGCAGGTCGTGATAGGGCTGGATGTTGACGATCGGCCCATGCAGCCGCCGCCCCGCACCGACGCGGCCGAGGTCGCGGCGGAGCTGTTCGCCGCGATACCGCCCGTGCCGGCGCAGTGCGGCGAGCTGGGTCGCGACATCCTCGATGCCGTGCTGCAGCGGCTGCGTCTCGTCGAAGCGGATGCGCAGCGGCAGCACGTTCATCAGCGTCGCCGGCGTGCGTGCCGCCGCGCTGCCGAAGCGGTTCATGAAGGTGACGCCGACGGTCGATTCCGCCTCGCCCGTCAGCCGCCGCACGTAGGCGCCGAGCAGCGCCGTCACCACGTCCGGCCAGGCGAGGTCGTGCGCGGCGGCGAAGCGGCGCAGGGCGGCGGCGGTCCCGGGCGGGAATTCGGTATGCGCGCGATGCGCCGACCGTGCCGTCAGCGCCACGCCCTGGCCGATGCCGGTGACATCCGGCGCATCCGCCATGGCCTTGCGCCAGAACGCCGCATCCTTCGCGCGGCGCGGCGAGGTTCGGTAGGCCGCATCCTCCTCCGCCGCCGCATCGAAACCGGCGAGCGGCGGGCCGGGATCGGTGCTAGCGACCCGTGCGGCATAGAGCGCGGCCGCGCGGCGCATCAGCAGTTCCGTGCCGAAGCCGTCCAGAACGAGATGATGCGCGCGGTGATACCAGAGGTGATGCGTGTCCGAGAGGCGATAGAGCCGCTCCGCCGCCAGCTTTCCGCGCGCCGGATCGACCGGCCGCGCCATGTCGGACGCCATCGCCGCGCGCGCCGCTTCCGGTGGGTCCGCCTCGCCTGACACGTCGACGACATCCAGCCACGGCCGCAGCGACGGATCGGGGCGCTGCACCACGCCGGCCGGCGTCTCCTCGATGCGGAAGGCGAGGGAATCCGCTTCCATCACCATGCCGTTCACGGCGGCGCGGAATGCCTCCACATCGAGCGGCCCGCGCAGGTCGATGTAGTGCCCGGTATTGAACAGCGGGTTCCCGGGATCGAGGCGCTGCGCGTACCAGAGTCCTTCCTGCGCCTCGGTCAGCATCACGCCGGGCATGACGCTGCCGCCGTCAACCATGGCCGCGCGCCGCCAGTGCGCGTTCGGCAAGCGCCCACCACGCGCCGAGCGTCACCTTCTCCGCCACCGCCGCGAGGTCGAGTTCCAACCCTTGTTCCGACCAGCGCGTCAGCAGCGCCATCGCACGCATGGAATCGAGGCCGAGGTCGATCAGGTTGTCGTCGTCCTCGATCTCGTCGGGCGCCATGCGCAGCAGACGGGCGAGGTCGGCGCGCATCCGCTCCCGCGTCATCGGCACCTGTGTGTCACCGGCCATGGTCCTAGCGTTCCGCTTCGTCCGCCAGCAGCTTCGCGCGCAGCCGGGCGCGCAGCTCCTTGCGGCTGATCTTGCCGGCGGCGGTGGTCTCGAATGACTCCACCAGCACCACCTGATCCGGCACCTTGAAATCGGCGATGTTGCGGGTGCGCATCCAGGCCTTCAGCGCCGTGGTGCGCGGCCGGTCGCCGCGCGGGATGATGAAGGCGCAGCTCCGTTCGCCCAGATACTCGTCGGGCACCGAGACCACCGCCGCGTCGAACACGTTCGGATGTGCGAGCAGATGGTCCTCGATCTCCTCGGCCGAGATCTTCTCGCCCGCCCGGTTGATGTGGTCGCCCGCGCGGCCCTGCACGACGAGATTGCCATCGGGCGTGCGGCAGACGATGTCGCCGGTGCGGTAGAACCCGTCCGGCGTGAAGGATCGGGCGTTGGCGGTCTCGTCGTTGTGGTAGGCGCGGATGGTGTAGGGGCCGCGCGCCAGCAGGTTGCCCGGCTCGCCTTCCGGCACCGGATTGCCCTGGTCGTCGAGGATCAGTACCTCGTCATCCGGGCTGATCGGGCGGCCCTGCGTCGCGAGCACGATGTCGTCGGCATCGTCGAGCCGGGTGTAGTTCACCAGCCCCTCGGCCATGCCGAAGACCTGCTGCAGCCGGCAGGCGGGCAGCGCGTCCTGCACGCGCCGCGCGGCTTCCGGCGTCAGCTTCGCGCCGCCGACCAGCAGCACCTTCAGGCTCGACAGGTCGTGCTTCGATCCCGGTGCCGACTGCGCCCAGAGCAGCGCCAGCGGCGGCCCCAGCCCGCTGATGGTCACCCGCTCGCGCGCGATGATGGGGAAGGCGATGTCGGGACTGGGCGACGGGCTCAGCACCACCCGGCCGCCCGCATGCAGCGCGCCCATGTGGCCGGGCGAACTCATCGGGAAATTGTGCGCGGCCGGCAGCGCGACGAGGAAGGCGCTGTCTTCCGTCACGTCGCAGATCTCGTTGCTCGCCCGGAAGCTGTAGATGTAGTCGTCGTGCGTGCGCGGGATCAGCTTGGGCAATCCCGTCGTGCCGCCCGAGATCTGCAGGAAGGCGACAGATGACGGATCGGGTTCGCCCGGCAGCGCGGCGCGGTCGCCATCCAGCCCGGCGAAGGGCGTGAACTCCTCCGCATCGCCCGCCACGATCACGTGGCGCAGGCCGGGCGCCGCTTCCCGCGCCTGCCGTGCCAGCGCGCGATAGTCGAAGCCGTCCGTGCCGCGATCGGCGCAGAGATAGGCGGCGGCTTCCGACTTGCGGAGGAAATGCGCGACCTCCGTCAGGCGATGGCCGGGCAGCGCATAGACGGGGACCATCCGCGCGCGGAACAGGCCGAAGACGGCGGAGAAGAACTCAGGGACATTGCCGAGCTGGACCACCACGCGATCGCCGGGCCGCAGCCCGAGCGCGAGGAAACCCGCCGCCGCCGCCTCGGCCCGTGCCCACAGCTCCGCATATGTCCAGCGCCGGTCGGCGCCGATGATGGCGGGGGCGTCGGGGCGTTCGGCGGCGCGCTGTCGCAGGAAGCCGGGGAAGGTCTCGCCGCGCCAGTAACCCGCCTTGCGGTAGCGGTCGGCGGCGTCTCGGGGCCAGGTCTGTCGGAGGGGAAGCACTGCGAAGTCCGTTCCATCGTCGCCAGGGCCGGGCGGTGCCCTGGCGGAGTGAGAGTGGCGATCGCTAGTCCCCCGCCCGGGCCGGGACAAGCGTGGCGCCGGTGTGGAAGTGTTACGGCGCGGCGGGCCCCGGCGTGCGCGCGGAAGCGAGCCACAGGGGTGCGGAGATCGACAGCAGAAGCAGGCTCGCCAGCGCATAAGGCAGGGCGGGCGCCAGCGCGTAGAGCAGCGTCCCTGCCACCGGCCCGACCACCATGCCGAGCCCTTGCGCGGCGCCGGCCGCCCCCGCGGCCGCGCCCTGTTCGGATGCGTCCACGGCATTGGCCGCCATCGCGGAGAAGCCCGGGAACACCCAGCCCATGCCGAGCGCCGCGACGAAGTAGCAGGCCGCGAGGATCCAGCTCCGGTCCGCCAGCATGACGCTGCCGAAGCCGATGGCCGCGACCAGCGTGCCGCAGCGGACCATGAGCGCGGGCGCGATCCGCAACCGCGCGGCCACGCCCTGCGAGATCACCAGCGCGACGCCGACCAGCATCAGCGCCGTGCCCGCCGCCTGTGCCGCGTCCTCCGGCGGCAGGCCGAGCCGGTCCATCGCGTAGAAGCCGATGCTGACCTGCGCGATGGCCACGCTGAACATCGCCGCGAAGCCGATCGACAGCGGCTGCCGCAGCCGCGAGTCGGACAGCGCCAGCCGCCGCCGTGCCGGCCCCTGCCGGGGCGGCGTGCGCGGCACCTGCCACCACAGGGCGAGGCAGGCCAGCAGCGGCAGCGCCGCCGTCGCGATCAGCGGCACGCTCAGCCCGTAGGGCGCCAGCAGCGCGGCGAGCGCGGGGCCCGCCACCAGCCCCGCCCCGCTGCCGGTGCCGAGCTGCGCCATGGCCTGCGCGCGGCGCGCCGGCGGCACCCGGTCCGCGATCAACGCCGTGCCCGCGGCCGGTATGGCGGCATAGGCGCCGCCCACCAGTCCGCGCAGCACCACCAGCCCGGCGAAGGCCAGGATCACCGGCATCTGCCAGCGCAGCAGCCCGTCCACGAACAGGCACAGCGCCCAGTAGGCGAGGGTGAAGCCGACCGCGCCGGCCATCAGCACCGCGCGGCGCCCATGCCGGTCGCTCGCCATGCCCCAGGGCCGGGCGGTGAGCATCCACATCACGCCCGAGGCGGTGACGGCGAGCCCGGCCTGCCACGGCTCCAGCCCGGCAGCGCGGGCCACCGGGCCGACCAGCGCCACGAAGGCCATCATCGCGAGGCTGCCGGAGAAGACCGCCGCCATCAGCGCCAGCAGCACCGGATCGCGTGCGGGCGGCGCCGCTTCGCTCTCGGGCGTGGCCATCAATCCACCATCACGTTGGCGGCGCGCATCAGCGGCGCCCAGCGCGCCCGTTCCTCGGCGAGGATCCGGCCGAAGCTCGCCGGGTCCTTCACCATCGGTTCGGTCACCTGCTGGTGGAAGCGCGCGACGATGTCGGGTTCGGCCAGTGCCGCTGCGGTCGCTTCATGGAGACGGTCGATGATCGCGGCAGGCGTGTTCGCCGGAGCCATCAGCCCGACCCATGAACGCAGGTCGTAGCCCGGAACCGCGTCGGCCATCGGCGGCACCTCGGGCAGCACCGGCGAACGCTGGTTCTGCGCGACGCCGAGGATGCGGATGCGCCCGTCCCGCGCGAGCGGCACCAGCACCGGCGCGGTGCCGATCGTGGCGTCGAGCTTGCCCGACAGGAAATCCCCCATCATCGGCCCGCCGCCGCTGTAGGGCACCTCCAGCACGTCGATCCCGGTCAGCGAGCGCAACAGCACGATGCCCACATGACTGCCGGAACCGACGCCGGAATGGGACACGTTCAGCGCGCCGGGCTGTGCCTTCGCCGCCGAGATGAACTCGGCCGTGGTCTGCCAGGGGCGCGAGGCCGGCACCGCCAGCACGTCCAGCACCACGCCGAGCTGTACGACGGGCGCGAAGCTGCGCTCCGGATCGAAGGGCAGGCGGCGGTAGATCGACGGGTTCACCGTGAACGGCCCCGGCGTGGCGAGCATCAGCGTGTGGCCATCCGCCGGCGCGTGGGACAGCACCTCGGCGGCGATGTTGCCCCCGGCGCCGCCACGGTTCTCCACCACCACCGGCTGGCCCAGCCGCGCGGCAAGCGCGGGGGCGACGAGCCGCGCGACGATGTCGATCGCACCGCCCGGCGCGAACCCGACCAGCAGCCGGATCGGCCGGTTCGGCCAAGCAGGTTGCGCCTGCGCCGTGCCGAGGAGCGCGGGCAGGGCGAACAGGCCGCGGCGGGGAAGTCTCATGCGGCATCTCCGTTCCGCGCGGCATCCGCATCGCCCAGCGCATGAGCGACGAGGCTGACCCAGTAGGCCGCGCCGAGGGTCAGCAATCCGTCGTTGAAGTCGAAGCGGGGCGTGTGGACGTGATGGAATGTCCCGTCCGGCGCGATCCCGTTGCCCGCCAGCATGAAGGCGCCCGGCCGTTTCTGAAGCATGTACGCGAAGTCCTCGCCGGCGGTGATGGGCGGGTAGTCGGCATTCACCGCCTCCTCGCCCGCCACGGCGGCCGCGGCGCGGGCGGCGAGTGCGACCTCGTCGGCGGTGTTCACCAGCGCGGGGTAGCCGTGGCGATAGACGATCTCGGCCGTGCAGCCGTGTGCCGTCGCGGCGGCGGCGGCGAGTTCGCGCAGGCGGCGTTCCATCACCTCCCGCACTTCGGGCAGGAAGGACCGGCCGGTGCCGGACAGCGTCACCTCGGCGGGGATGATGTTGGGCGCGCGCGCATCGCCGCCCGCGACGTGGCCGACGCTCAGCACCGCCGCCTGCCCCGGCGGGACGTTTCGCCCGATGACGCTCTGCAGCGTCCCGACGAACTGCGCCATCGCCTGCGTCGGGTCCGTCGCGCGATGGGGCACCGCGCCGTGGCCGCCGGTGCCGCGGAAGACGACGGACCACCCATCCACGTTGGCCAGCATCGGCCCCGGCCGCACCCCGAACTGCCCGAGCGGCAGGCCCGGCTCGTTGTGCAGGCCGAACACGGCGTCGACGGGGAAGCGGTCGAACAATCCTTCCTCCACCATCAGCCGCCCGCCGCCGAGACCCTCCTCGGCCGGCTGGAAGATGAAGTGGACGGTGCCCGCGAAATCGGGGTCCTCCGCGAGGTGGCGCGCGGCGCCGAGCAGCATCGTCGTGTGGCCGTCATGCCCGCAGGCATGCATCACGCCGGGCGTCGCGGAGGCATAGGGCAGGCCGGTCGCCTCCTGGACCGGCAGCGCATCCATGTCGGCCCGCAGCGCGATGGCCCGCGATCCGCCGCGCCGTCCGCGCAGGGTGCCGACCACGCCGGTATGGGCGATGCCTTCCGCGACCTCGATCCCCCAGTCGCGCAACGCCTGCGCCACCACGCCCGCGGTGCGGCTTTCCTTGAAGCCGAGTTCGGGGTGGCGGTGCAGGTCGTGCCGGATGGCGACGAGCTGCGGTTCGTGCCGGCGAAGCCGGGTCAGCAGGGGACTGGACACGCGGATGCCTCCTGCGGCGAGGGTGAAGGAGAGGGGATCGCGGTGTGGTGCGCGAGAGTGCCGGGCGGCATCGCGGTCACACGCCCAGATGCTGTGCGAGCATGTCGCCGTCCGCGAGCAGCGCGGCCGATGGTCCGTCGAACACGATCCTGCCGCCCGCCAGCACGACCGCGCGTTCGCAGGACCGCAGCGTCAGCGGCAGGTTCTGTTCCACGAGCAGCACGGTCTGCCCCTCCGCGGCGAGGCGGCCGAGGATGCTGACGATCACCTGTTCGGCCACCGAGGGCGCGAGGCCCTCGCTCGGCTCGTCCAGCACCAGCAGGGATGCCTGGGTCAGCAGTGCGCGACCCACGGCGAGCATCTGCCGTTCGCCGCCGCTCAACGCGCTGCTCATGGCCGCGCGACGTTCCGCGAGGCGCGGGAACAGCGCGAAGATGCGGTCCAGCGTCCAGGGACCACGGCGCCCGCCCAGCGTCGCGAGGCGCAAGTTCTCGGTCACGGTCAGGTCGGGGAAGGCGCCGCGGCCCTGCGGCACCAGCGCGATCCCCAGCCGGGCGATGCGATGCGTCGGCCAGCCGGCGACCTCGCGTCCCATCACGCGCACCGATCCGCTCACCTGCGGGCCGAGGTTGAAGATCGCGTTCACCAGCGTGGTCTTGCCCGCGCCGTTGCGGCCGAGCACGGCAACGCGCTCCCCCGGTCGCAGCGCGAGGTGGATCCCGTCGAGCACCGCGGCACCGCCATAGCCGGCGGATGCATCGGACAGGGCGAGCACGGGGTCCGCCGCGGCCGTCATGACGCCGCGACACCCAGATAGGCGCGCCGCACCTCGGCATCCTCGCGCACCTCGGCCGGCGTGCCGATGCGGATCACGCGGCCGAGTTCCATCACCAGCACCCGGTCGCAATGGCCGAAGACGATGTCGATGTCGTGCGCGACCAGCAGGAGCGCCGTCGCGGCGTGGTTGCGGCGCAGGATGCCGAGCAGCCGGTCGGATTCGGCGCGCGTGAGCCCCGCCGTCGGCTCGTCGAGCAGCAGCAGCCGGGGCGACAGCGCGAGCGGCATCAGGGTGTCGACGATGCGGCGCTCGCCGTGGGACAGGTTGTACAGCGGCGTCGCGGCGCGATGCAGAAGGCCCGCTTCTTCGAGCAGCCTGTCCGCCGTCTCCGCGGCGGCTGCATTGGCGCGGGCGGCGGCGAACCAGCGCAGCCCGTCCCCCGCATGCTGCCGCGCGGCCATGGCGATGTTCTCGCGCGCCGTGAGCCCGGGAAAGACCGTCGCCGTCTGGAAGGTGCGCACGAGGCCGCGCGCGACGCGCCGTGCCGGGCTCAGCCCGTCCATGGCCTCGCCGGCGAAGCGGATGCTGCCGGCATCCTGCCGCAGGAAGCCGGTGATGACGTTGAACAGGGTCGTCTTGCCGGCGCCGTTCGGGCCGATCAGCCCGACCGCCTCGCCCTCGCCGACATCGAAGCCGACATCGTCGAGCACGGCGAGAGCGCCGAAGCGTCTGCGGATGCCGCGCAGTTCGAGGACGGTGCTCATGCGGCGGCGCGCTGGCGGATCATCCGCAGCCCGCTCGCGATGCCGTTGGGCAGCAGCAGCACCGTCAGCACGAAGACCAGCCCGACGCAGAGCTGCCAGCGATCCGTCCAGGCGCTGAGATAGGTCTGGATGCCGAGATAGACCGCGGCACCGATGAAGCCGCCCCACAGGGACCCGATGCCGCCGATGACCAGCATGATCACCAGCGCCGCCGATTGCGTCCAGTGCACGGCCTGCGGACCGATATAGAGGTTCACGAACGGCAGCAGCGCGCCCGCCGCGCCGGCCATCGCACCGGCCACCAGCATCGCGCGGAAGCGCACCGCGAACAGGCTGTAACCGAGCGCGCTCATCCGCACCGGCTGTTCGCGCGTGCCGACCAGCGCGCGCCCGGCCGGCGACGCGGCGAAGGAGCGCGCGATGCTGAAGGCTGCGACCGCGAGCAGGGCCGCGATCAGGAAGAGCGCCCGCGCATCGGCGAGGTTCCAGCCGACGAGCGAGAGTGCCGGCAGCCCGCGCAGCCCGTCCGCGCCGCCGGTGACCTCGCGCCAATGGAAGGCGACTTCCCAGACCATCTGCCCGGTCAGCAGCGTGAGGATCAGCAGGAAGAGATGGCCGCTGCGCAGCACCACCACGCCCATCAGCGCGGCGAGGGCCGTGCCGGCGGTGATGCCGGTGCCGAGCATCAGCAGCAGGTCCCCGCCCGCCTGCCGCGCGACGATCGCCACGGCATAGGCGGCGCCGCCGAACAGCGCCGCGTGTCCCAGCGAAATCAGCCCGCCCAGCCCGATCAGCAGGTCGAGGCTCATCACCGCGACGCCGAGCAGCAGGATCTCCGCGAGGAAGCGCAGCAGGAAATCATCCGCCGCGAAGGCGATCGCCGCGGTCAGGGCTGCCGCGGCGGGAAGGACGCGCCTCATAGCCGGCGCAGTGGCGGCGTCACCAGCCCGGAGGGACGCAGCATCAGCAGCAGCATCAGCGCGGCGAAAGCCGTGAAGTTCGCGAACTCGGGGAACCACACCTTGCTGAAGGTCAGCGCGAAGCCGACCACGAGCGCGCCGGCCACGGTGCCGCCGAAACTGCCCAGCCCGCCGACCACCACGGTCACGAGCGCGAGCAGCAGGACTTCCTCATCGAGGCCCGGATAGGCGGCGAGCATCCCCGCGCCCAATGCGCCGCTGAGTCCGCCAAGCCCCGCCGAGAGCACCAGCACCAGCATGAAGACGCGGCGCGTGTCGATGCCGAGTGTCTCGACGATGCCGCGATCGCTCACCGCGGCGCGCAGCACCGCGCCCCACAGGGTGCGATCCAGTAGCAGCCACAGGGCAAGACCCAGCACCGCCCCCGCGCCGATCAGGAACAGGCGGAAGATCGGGAACGGCATGTCGAAGACGAAGACCACGCCCTGCAGCAGGCCGGGCAGGTCCGGCGTGAGGATCTGCGCGCCGAAGCCCCAGCGCATCAGGTCGGCGAAGATCAGCGACAGCCCGTAGGTGAGCAGCACCTGCATCAGATGCGGCCGCGCATAGAACTGGCGGAACGGGAAGCGTTCCAGCAGCGCGCCGGCCAGCCCCGCCGACAGGAAGGCAGCCGGGAAGGCGAGCCACCACGGCGCGCCGGTGCCGAGCCAGAAGATCGCGACGTAGCTGCCCAGCAGGTAGAAGGAGCCGTGCGTGAGGTTGACGAAGTTCATCAGGCTCAGCACGACCGACAGCCCCAGCCCGTTGAGCAGCAGCAGCGCGGAGAAGGACAGCGCGTTCAGCGTCTGGATCGCGCCGTAGCCGAGAAAGTCAGGCATCGGGCCCCGGATCGCGGAGCTGCGGGAAGGTGTGCACGACGGTGTTGACCAGCCCGCCCTCGCTGGCGCGCACCTCGTTCACGTGGATGTCGAGGATCGCCTGCCCGTTGCGCGGATCGAAGGGCATGGCGCCGAAGGCGGTCTCCACCGACGCGTCGAACAGCACCTTGCGGGTGCGCGCCCAGTCGGCGGCCGGATCGCCGCCCGTGCGTTCGGCCGCTGCGCGCAGCACCTGGCCGCAGACATAGCCGGTGGTGCTGAACTCGCCGGGCAGGGGCTTGCCGGTGGCGCGATAGGCGGCGACCAAGGCGGCGCTGGCGGGCGCGGTCGGCGACTGGTGGAAGGTGTTGACGGCACCGAGCGCCGCATCGCCCACGGCGGGCAGCACATCCTCCTGATCGAAGCAGGCGCCGGTGCCCATCAGCCGGATGCGGCCGGCGAGGCGGTATTCCTTCCATTGCCGCAGGAAGCGCACCGCATCGCTGCCGGCGAAGAACACGTAGATTGACTCCGGCCGCTCGGCCGCGATGGCGGTCAGCAGCGGGCCGAAATCGGCGGTGCCGAGCGGGGTCCAGAACTGGCGCCCGATCTGCCCGCCCAGACCCTGGTAGGTCTGCGCGAAATCGCCGACGAACTCGCGCCCCGCCGCGTAGTCCGATGCCGCGGTGATCACCCGCGTGCCGGGGTGCTTCTCATGCGACCAGCGCGCGGCGGTGCTGCCCAGCATCCAGTTCGTCTTGGTGGGGCGCAGGATGAACGGGCTCGCCGCCTTGCGCGCGAGGTCATTGGCCGACCCCAGCAGGAAGGTCGGCATCCGCGCCTCCGTCACCACGTCGCGCAGGGCGAGCGCGACGCCCGAGCTGATGACACCGCACAGAAGATCGACCTTGTCCTGCCCGATCAGCTTGCGCGCCTTGCGCACGCCGTCATCGGGGCGGGCCTGATCGTCCTCCACGATCAGTTCCACGGGCCGGCCAGCGAAGCGGTCATCCGCCTGCGCGATCGCCAGCCGCATGCCCGCGCGCATGCTCTCGCCGAGCGCAGTGAAGGGGCCGGAGAGCGAGGTGATCATGCCGATCCGGAGCGGCCGCGGCTGCGCCAGCGCGGGAGCGGCGAGCGCCGGCAGCAGGGTGGCGGTGCCGAGGCCGGCGAGGGCACGGCGGCGCGTGATGCGAACGCCGCCGCTGTCACCGGACGCGTGGCCGTGTTCTTCGATCCGTTGCTGCGGGCGCGGCAGGTTCATTGCGATGCTTCTTTGTTCCGGTGCGGCGGCGCTGTTACACTTAGTTGCGAATAATTCTCACTACTTGTCGCAGAGGGACCCTCCTCCGGCAAGGTGGCGGCTGGAGCCGGGTTGTCGGGTGCAACGCATTGATGATAGTGCGAGGCATTATCAAAACTACCCTCCCCCCTCCGGAAGGCTTCAGATGTCCTCAGCTTTCGTGAATCGCCCGGCAGTCTCGCGCCGCCGGATGCTGGCGCTGGCCGGCGCGGGCGTGCCGTTCGCGGTGATGCGGCCGGGACCCGCCGGTGCGGCGCCGGCGGTCGAGAAGACCATCAAGGTCGGCGCCGGCCTGTATGAGCTGGCCGTCAGCCACGGCAGCAACCTCGTGCATGTGGCCGCGGTCGGACAGCGCGGCGCGAACGCCGCCTCGATCATCGGCCTCGACCTGCGCACGCTCGAGACGCGCTCGACCATCGATCTCGGTCAGGATGCGGCCTTCGGCCTCGCGGCGAACAACCGCCGCGGCCTGCTGCTCGCCACCGGCACGCGGGCGGGCGCGTTCAAGATCATCGACATCCGCACCGGCACGGTGCGCGCGAAGCTGACCCACGGGGAGGGAGCGCATCTCCGTCAGGTGGTTGTGGACGAGGCGCGCGACCGTGCGTTCGCGACCTCCTTCGGCGCGCGTGGAAGGCCCAGCGCCATCTGGGTCGTGGACACTGCCGGCGACCGCATCGCGAGCGTGATCTCCGATGGGCTCGAGGGCGGCATCACCGGCCTTGCCTTCGATGCGGCCAATGATCGCCTGTTCGCCACGGCACTGACGTCGAACGAGGTGGTCGAGGTGAGCCTGACGCGGAATGCGGGCGTGCGGCGCTTCGCCTCCGGCGGCGAGGGGGCGGTCAACATCGCCTTCGACCCGGCGAGCGGCCGGCTGTTCTGCACCAACCAGCGCAGCGGCACGCTGACGGTGCTGAACGCCGCCTCGGGCGAGGTGATGAAGTCGATCGAGACCGGCGCGGGTGCGCTCGGCGTCACGCTCTCGGCCGATGGTGCCATGGCCTGTGTCGCGAACCGCGGTGCGGGGACGACCAGCGTGGTCGATACACGCGGGCTCACGGTGGTCGCGAGTCTCGCCACCGGCACGCATCCGAACACGGTCGCGGTCGATGGGCGGAGCGGACTTGCCTATGTCACGAACAAGGCGCGGATGCCCCCGCGCCGGCCGCCGGCAGGTCAGGCGCCTGCGGGCGATCAGCCGCGTCCGGCCGGTCAGCCGTCAGGCGACCAGCAGCGGCAGGCGGGCGCGCAGCCGCCGCCTGCGCCGGTCGTCGATCCGAACGGCGATACGGTCAGCCTCATCCGCATCTGATACCGCCGAGCCTTGCCAATGACCTTCTCATCGGCGAGGCGAACGGTATCCGCGCGCAGGGCTGGTGTGGCGGCTGCGCGCGACATGAAGACTCATGTCCGGTCAGCCGCAAGGCTGGCCGGTATGACGGGGCTGCGCGGCGCTCTCCCGTCGGAGAGCGGCAGACGATGCCGGGGCGCGCGGTTCGTGCTCTGGCGCGATGCGGTGACGACATCGCGGATCGGAGACGGTCCGCCCGGACACAGGCAGGGGGGTAAAGGCCGGACGCCGCAACGACGGCCGGCAGCCGTTCAGCTCAGCCCGCGCCCCCGTCGATCCGCAGCACCGTACCGGTCGTATAGGCCGAGCGGGGCGAGGCGAGGAATGCGACGGCGGCGGCGATCTCCGCCGCTTCCGCCGGTCGGCCGAAGGGCATGCCGGCGAACAGCTCGCGCCAGCGGCCGGCGTCGCCGAACTGCTGTTCCGCCTGCGCGCGGCCGCGGCCCTCCAGCCGGTCGGTCAGCGTGGGGCCGGGATTGATGCCGACCACGCGGATGTTGTCGCGATGCGATGCGCCGCCGAGCGCGCCGGTGAAGGCCATCAGCGAGGCGTTGCCCGCTGCCCCCGCGAGGTAGCCGGCCGGCAGCCGTTCGCCCGCCACGCCGATCACGTTGACGATCACGCCGCCGCCCCGCGCCTTCATCCGCGCATAGACCGCGCGCGTCAGCGAGATGAAGCCGAACACCTTCAGGTCCCACGCCGCGCGCCACGTCGCGTCATCGACATCCAGCAGCCCGCCCAGCGGGATCGCGCCGGCATTGTTGACGAGGATGTCCACGTCGTCCGCGGCGTCCGCGAGCCGCTCCGTCTCCGCCGTGTGCGAGAGGTCGCAGGGCACGATCCGCGTCTGCACCTGATGCCGCGCGCGGATCGCCTCGGCGGCGCGGGCGAGCGTGTCCTCGGTGCGCGCGGCGAGCACGACGTGGCAGCCTTCCGCCGCCAGCGTCTCCGCCACCGCGAGGCCGATGCCCTTGGAGGCGCCGGTGATCAGCGCACGCTTGCCGGACAGGCCCAGGTCCATCGGCTCACCCCTTCCGCGCGTAGGCGGCGTAGAAGCGCGGGCCCAGCAGCGCGAGTGTCGCCAGCAGCAGGATGACGAGCGAGACCGGGCGGGTGACGAAGGTGGACCAGTCGCCCTGGCTGATGGTCAGCGCCTGCCGCATCGCCTGTTCGGCCATCGGCCCGAGGATCATGCCGATCACCACCGGCGCGACCGGGAAGTCGAACCGTTTCATCAGCATGCCGATGAAGCCGATGACATAGAGCAGCACGAGGTCGATGACCGAGTTGCTGATGCCGTAGGTGCCGATGGTCGCGAACACCAGGATGCCGGCATACAGCAGCGGCGTCGGCACCTTCAGGATGCGCACCCACAGCCCGATCAGCGGCAGGTTCAGCACCAGCAGCATCACGTTCGCGATGTACAGGCTCGCGATCAGTGCCCAGACCAGTTCCGCCTGCTGGGTGAACAGCAGCGGGCCCGGCTGGATGCCGTAGGACTGGAAGGCGGAGAGCATGATCGCCGCGGTCGCCGAGGTCGGCAGGCCGAGCGTGAGCATCGGCACCAGGATGCCGGCGGCGGCCGCGTTGTTCGCAGCCTCAGGCCCGGCCACGCCCTCGATCGCGCCGACCGTGCCGAACTCCTCCGGCCTCTTCGAGAGCTTCCGCTCCGTGTAGTAGGACAGCATGGTCGGCATCTCGGTGCCGCCGGCCGGCATCACGCCGAACGGGAAGCCCAGCGCCGCGCCGCGGAACCATGGCCCGATGCTGCGCTTCCAGTCGTCCTTCGACAGCCACAGCCGGCCGCTGACCGGCAGGATCTCCTCCTGCCCCGGCCGCCAGCGCAGCGCGAGGTGCAGCGTCTCGGCGACCGCGAACAGCGCGACCGCGACCAGCACCACGTTCACCCCGTCCAGCAGCTCCGGCAGGCCGAAGGTGAAGCGCGGCTGGCCGGTCTGCAGGTCGATGCCGATCAGGCCGAGGAAGATGCCGAAGAACAGCGACGTCAGCCCGCGCAGCGCCGAGGAGCCGAGCACGGCGGAGACGGTGACGAAGCAGAACACCATCAGCGAGAAGTACTCGGCCGGGCCGAGCCGCAGCGCGAGCTCCACCACCACGGGACCGAAGAAGGAGATGCCGACCGTGCCGATCGTGCCGGCGATGAAGGACCCGATCGCCGCGGTGGCCAGAGCCGGCCCCGCGCGGCCGGACCGGGCCATCTTGTTGCCCTCGAGCGAGGTGATGATCGACCCGCTCTCGCCCGGCGTGTTGATCAGGATCGATGTCGTGCTGCCGCCGTACATCGCGCCGTAGAAGGTGCCGCAGAACAGGATGAACGCGCCGGTGGCGCTGATCTGGTAGGTCACCGGCAGCAGCAGCGCGATGGTCAGCGCCGGGCCGATGCCGGGCAGCACGCCGATCGCGGTGCCGAGGAAGCAGCCGATCAGCGCCCACAGCAGGTTGATCGGCGTCAGCGCGATGGCGAAGCCACCGCCGAGATTGGCGAGCGTTTCCATCGCCTAGAGCAGGCCTTCCAGCACGCCGGCGCCGATGTTCACGCCCAGCGCCTTGGCGAAGAACAGATACGCGCCGAAGGTCACCGCAAGGCCGATCAGCGTCGCGCGCACGAGGCTGCGCGCGTTGAACGCCCACGCGACGAGCACGAATTGCACCGTGCCGGCGAAGACGAAGCCGAGCGTGTCGATCAGCAGCAGGTTGGCGGCGAGGCCCGCCAGCAGCAGGCCGAAGCCCCGCCTGTTGATGGGCGGAGCGTCGCGCACGTCCTCCAGCCCGGAAGACCAGCCGCCGCGCCAGGCATGGGCCATCAGCAGCAGGCCCAGCCCCACCAGCCCGCAGCCCGCGACATAGGGAACGAGCTTCGGTCCGACCGCGGCATAGAGCGGCGATTCCGGGATGACGCTCGCCTGCCAGAGGATGATCGCCCCGAACGCGGTCACGGCCGCAGCCGCGACCGTGTCCGCCGTGTCGGGCTTCTGGCTCAAGAGATGAGCCCGATCTCTTTCAGCACCGTCTCGGTCGCGGCGGTGTCGCGCAGGATGAACTCGTCGAAGGCGGGGGCGGGCAGGAACGCATCGTCCCAGCCGCGCTCCTCCAGGATCTTCTTCCACGCCGGCAGCGCGTGCAGGTCGGTGAGGAACTTCACCAGCGTGGCCTTCTGCGTGGCGTTGATGCCCGGCGGGCCGAACACGCCGCGCCAGTTGCCGATCACGACATCCACGCCGCTCTCGCGCAGCGTCGGCACGCCGGGGTCGAGGCGCTTCTCGCTCGCTGTGGCGAGCGCGCGCAGCCGCCCGGCCTTCACCTGCTCGCTGAACTCGGAATAGCCGGAGATGCCGGCCGCAACCTGCGCGCCGAGCAGCGCCGCCTGGGCCGGCCCGCCGCCGGCGAAGGCGACGTAGGACGCATCCTTGGCCGACCGGCCGAGCGATTTGAGCATCAGGCCGAGCGCGATGTGGTCGATGCCGCCGGCCGATCCGCCGCCCACCGGCACCTTGCCCGGATCCGCCTTCAGCGCCGCGAGCAGCGAGGCGATGTCCTTGTGCGGCGAGGAGGCCGGCACGACGATCACCGGCGCCTCGTCCGTCATGCGCGCGAGCGGCGTCAGGTCCTTCATGCCGACGGGCGACTTGTTGGTCAGCACCGCGCCGACCATCACCGCGCCGGCGACCATCATCGCATCGCCGCGTCCGCGCCGCTGGCCGACGAAGCGGGGCAGGCCGACGGTGCCGCCGGCGCCGCCCACATTTTCGAACTGCATCGTGCCGACCAGGCCGGCGCCGCGGGCCACCTGTTCGATGGCGCGGCCAAGGCCGTCCCACCCGCCGCCGGGGCCGGCGGGGATGAACATGTGCAGGCTGGAAAACTGCTGCTGCGCCCATGCGGACGGCAGGCGCGAGAGCACGAGGGCAGCGGCGGATGCGGTCAGCAGGTCGCGACGGGTCAGCATGGCGTTTTCCCTGTTTGTCTTATTGCTTACACCGATACGTCTAGGCGGCCAATGCGCGCGAGAATACAGCGGGATCGACGTTTCCGCCGCTGATCACGCAGCCGATCACCCCGCCCTTCGCGGCGAACTTCCCGGCGAGCAGGGCGGCGAGGCACACCGCGCCGCCGGGTTCGACGACGAGTTTCAGATTGGCGAAGGCGAAGGCCACCGCGCGCAATACTTCCTCATCCGTCACCGACAACCCGCCGGCCAGCCGCGTGCCGTTGACGGCGAAGGTCAGTTCGCCCGGCGCCTTGGACAGCAGCGCGTCGCACAGCAGCGAGCCGGGCGCGTCATTCGCGATCCGCCGCCCGGCGGCGAGCGAGCGGGCGGTGTCGTCCCACCCGGCGGGTTCGACGGCATAGACCTTCGTGCTCGGCGAGGCGCCCTCGACCGCCAGCGTGCAGCCGGCGATCAGCCCGCCGCCGCCGGTGCAGACCAGCATCGCATCGAGCGTGAGGCCCGCTTCCTTCGCATCCTCGAGCAGTTCCAGCGCCAGCGTGCCCTGGCCCGCGATCACGTCGGGGTGGTCGAAGGGCGGGATCAGCGTCGCGCCGGTGCGCCGGACGAAATCGCCGGCGAGCGCGTCGCGGTCGTCCTTCAGCCGGTCGTAATGGACGATGTCCGCGCCCCAGCGGCGCGTGCTCTCGACCTTGATGCGGGGGGCGTCGGCCGGCATGAAGATCGTCGCATGCGCGCCCACCGCCGCGGCGGCGGCGGCCGTGGCCTGGCCGTGGTTGCCGGAGGAATGGGTCACCACCCCGGCGCGGCGCGCGTCCTCGCCCAGCCGCTGCGTCGCGTTGGTCGCGCCGCGGAACTTGAAGGACCCGGTGCGCTGCAGCGGCTCCGGCTTGATCAGCACCGTCGCGCCGGTGAGCTGGTCGAGCAGCGGATTGCGCAGCATCGGGGTGCGCACGACCCGCTCGCCGATGCGCGCGCGGGCGGCGAGGACGTCGTCGTAGGTGGGGATCTGGGACATGGGGGACCAGATTAGGCGCGTCTTGCCGCGCGTCCAGCCGCCCTATAGGCAGCGCGGCGGCAGAAGGTCCGATGCCATGCCCGATACCCACGCGCGCGGCGGCGCGCCGCAGGCCGCCCCGTCCGACCCGCTGCAGCGGTCGCGCTACCTGGTCTTCGACCGGCCGTCCTGGGCGGCGCTGCGGGCCTCGACCCCGCTCCATCTGACGAGCGAGGAGCTCGGCACGCTGCGCGGGCTGAACGAGCCGGTCACGCCGGCGGACGTGACGGAGGTGTTCCTGCCACTGTCGCGGCTGCTGAACCTGCACGTGGCGGCCGCGCGCAGCCTGCACAGCCTGGTGCAGGGCGGGTTCCTGGCCAGCCCGATCATCCCGCCCCCCTTCGTGATCGGCGTGGCCGGCAGCGTCGGCGTGGGCAAGAGCACCTTCGCCCGCGTCCTGCGCGCGATGCTCGCCCGCTGGCCCGACCATCCGCGCGTGGAGCTGGTGACCACGGACGGGTTCCTGCATCCCACCGACGTGCTGCGCGCCCGCGGCCTGCTGCACCGCAAGGGTTTCCCGGAGAGCTACGACCTCAAGCTCATGCTCAACTTCCTCGCCGCGGTGAAGGCGGGGGAGAAGCAGCTACGGGTGCCGATGTACTCGCACCAGAGCTACGACATCGTGCCCGGCCAGCATCAGACGGTGAACCGCCCCGACGTGCTGATCTTCGAGGGGCTGAACGTGCTGCAGACCATGTCCACCGCGCCGGTGGTCGCGTCGGACTTCTTCGACTTCTCGGTGTATCTAGATGCCGAGCAGGAGGACATCGAGGCCTGGTACGTGGAGCGTTTCCTGCTGCTCCAGCGCACGGCGTTCCACGACCCGCGCTCCTACTTCCATCACTACCGCGACCTGACCGAGGCGCAGGCGCGGGAGATCGGCAGCGGCATCTGGCACAACATCAACCTGCCGAACCTACGCGAGAACATCCTGCCCACGCGCGAACGCGCGCGGCTGGTGCTGCGCAAGGGACCGACGCACGCGGTCCGCGAGGTCTGGCTGCGGCGGATGTAGGTTCCCCCTCTCCCGCCAGCGGTAGAGGGCCAAGGGTAGGATCTCAGTTTGAATTTGGGCGCCATTGAAGCGGCGCTCGCACCCCTCTCTGCTTCCTATACGCTTGGCGCCAAGCATGGAGCATTAAATGGCTGTAGGAACCGACGTTACGATTCGCGTCTGGTATGACGAGGCTCAAGACGTCGTCAAAAATGCGGGTCGCTGGTGGGCTTACCAGCGTCAACAACGATCCCGAGAGCAAGCGGGGTAACCCAGGCCTCTACAAGAAATTGGCGGCGGTTCTCCGCGACGCTGGTGAAAAGTACCCTTCGGGAGTTCTCTGATGCCTAGCGGCCTCCGAGGCGAGAAGCGGCCGGCTGATGTGATCGAACGCCGTGAAGGTGATGCGGATCCAGATCGCGACGGGCGAGGAGCAGGAACGAGTAGCGCCTGAGAAGCCCGCCAGTGCCGTTGCCGAGTTTGGGAAAAGGGCGGCGCGGCGCGGGCGTGCGTGCGTTATGACGCCAGAGCGCCGCCGAGAGATTGTCAAGAAGGCTGCCGCGGTCAGATGGAAAGACGCCGCTGAAACTGAACGCTGAATTGTTTTAGAATATCATCAGTTAAGAACCCCGCCGCCAAACTTTGCATAATGATGTATGGCTGCATGAATGGGTCTCGGAATGAAAACCGATAGGTTCTCTTGTGCTCGAAACGATTTAGGACACTGCCTCTTCCTTCTTCGGCCATTTCCTTTAGGTGAAAGGAAAACGCGGTTGTTTTATAGGGGGAGCCCATAATCGCCGATAAGGCTGCCACACAATCAGCAGCGCCAAAGCGGCCTATAGCGTCCCGTTCGGTAAGAGCGGCCGCCGCAAGAACTTGCGGATAAATATTGCCCTGCCGATAGCTTTTCAGCGTGGCTTTAGCATAACTCTCGCGAACCGAATAATCCACGTCACCCATACAGGCAGTTATTGCGGAAAGAACATGCCTCTCATCAATCGATCGAGTATTGTCTGCAATGGCAGCCAACGAGGCATGCTTGCCAAGGGAATGCGCATAGAATGGCAAGCCGGCAGAAAAGAAGCTTATCCGCCAAAGAGCGGAGCTCGTTATGCTCATACGCAAGCGCCGAGTTCTTGTAACAACTAAATCTTCGATCTCTGGCTTATCCATTGGTAGCATTGGAACTTGCTTAAGCGCACGCGGAATAGATGCGTGTTCGCGTATAAGGCCGGATACAGAGGATGCTACCCCAACTATAATTACGGTGCAGTTTACCGCATCGTCAGACAGTGCTTTTATGGTTTCGGCTATTAATGTTCGACACGATTGATCTATTATTTTATCAAATTCGTCCAATATAATAACTGGCACTTGGAAAGGTTGAAAATTCCCAAGAGCTATTATTACATCATCTGGAGTTATAGGATTGGGGTGCGTTTCATCAGCCCACCATGCTTGAACACCATCTGTTTGTTGTATTCTCCGAAACACTTTTCTCCACAAGGAATCAAATGTTGTCGCGCTATCGCCGTTTACGCGGACGGCAGTAATTGGGCGCGTTTCAGTATGAAGCGGCTTGTAGAAAATATTGGCAATGGATGTCTTTCCAACACCCCTATCACCGAAAATGATGGCATGCCGTCCCTTCTCCAAAACCGTGTCTTGAAGCTCACGGACAGTGGCCGTCCTTCCTGTAAAAAGGTCAGATTCGTTGATGGGAGTGCCGGGCGTGAAGGTCTCAATCACCTCGCGGCGAAGAGCTTCCCATTCTTCAGGCGTCATCGCCCCGGCCCGCGGCGGGCGCCGTTGATGCGCTGGACCTCTGCTCCAATCACTCACAAACCCAGTTTTTAACTCACACCCCCTCAGGGTCAAAGCGTATAAATTCAAACTGAGACACTACCGGGCCGGCGTGAGGGTAGCCTCCGCTACTCCGCCTCCAGCGGCTCCAGGTCCACGCCCACCGACACGCCATGCGGCCCGCCGCCGAGGATCACGCCGCGTACCGGCGAGATGTCCGCGAAGTCGCGGCCCCAGGCCAGCACCACGTGCTCGTCGCTGACGATCAGGTCGTTGGTGGGATCGAGGTCCACCCAGCCATGGGCCGGCCCCATCCACGCGCTGACCCAGGCATGCGACTGGTCGGCCCCCCGCCGGCGCGGCTGGCCGGGGCGCGGGCGGGTGCGGATGTAGCCGGACACGTAGCGCGCCGGGATGCCGTGGCTGCGCAGGCCGGCGATCATCACATGGGTGAAGTCCTGGCACACGCCCGCGCGCTGGTTCAGCACCTGCACCACGGGGGTGGAGATGTTGGTCACGCCGGTGCGGAACGTGAAGTCGCGGCCGAAGCGGGCGTTGAGATCGGCGAGCGCTGCGAGGATCGGCCGGCCGGGCGCGAAGGACGGCGCGGCATAGGCGTGCACCTCCGCCCCCGAAGGCGCGAGCATGCTGTCGAAGCAGAACTCCGCCGCTTCCCATGCGCCCGGCCCGCCCGCGCGGGCGGCGGCGGCGACCTCCTCCCACGGCGGTGTCTGGTCCGCCGGCGGCGGGACGGGGAAGGAGACGGAGACGTCCGCCTCCGTCGTCACCTCGAAGGTCGCGTGCGGCGTGTCGACCGACAGCCAGGTGACGCGGTTGCCGAAATGGTCCTCGCCCTGCCGCAGCCCGGACGGTTCGGGCTCCGCGACGATGCGCGAGGCGATCACCTCCTGGTACGGCAGCACCCGCGGCGTGAGGTGCAGCATGTGGGTCGCGAGGTCCACCGGCTCCGCATAGGCGTAGGTGGTGGTGTGGCGGACGCGGTAGATCATGCCGCGGCCGGGATGGCGGAGCGCTCGCCGTCGCCGAGGCCGAGCGTCTGCGCGGCGGGCAGCAGGGCGAAATAGCGTCGGGTCAGCGCGTCCGAGAGCTGGCCGAGGCGGGTCTCGATCCGGCGCAGTTCCTCCGGCAGCAGCGCGGCTTCCTCCGCCTGCGCGGCCCCCGCGGCGATCACGCGGGTCACCAGCATGGCGGCGTCGAGGCCGATATTGGATGCCACCTCGCACAGCGAGTCTTCCTGTCCCGCGATGTCGCGCAGATGCCGCGTGGCGGCGGAGAGCTGGAAGGCGAGCGCGCGGGGGTTCGCCGGATCCGCCATCACCAGATCGAGCACCGGCCCGGCCTGCAGCACGGTGAGGTAGCGCGTGCGGTAGGTGATCGCCGAATCGCAGAGTTCGAGCCCGAGCCGCAGCCCGCTCTCGATGCGCGGCGCCGGCACGTCGAGCAGGTTGGCGAGGTTCGCCGAGATCGCCTGCGCGCGTTCGATCCGCCGGCCGAGATCGAGGAACAGGAAGCCGCCGCCGCGCACCAGGTTTTCCGCCGCGATGCCGGCGATGCCGGCGGAGAAGCGCATGGTGCCGACGCAGGCATGCACCAGCGCATCCAGGCTGCGGCCGACGCGCTGCGCATCCGATCGCGCGGAACGCAGCGTCTGCGTCAGGTGCGCGTACATGTCGCCGGTCAGCCGGTCGCGCACGGCATCGGCGAGGCGCGCGATATGGGTGAACAGCCCGCCCACCGGCCCGGATTCGGCGACCGAGCGCAGCAGCGCCTCGGGCAGCGCGGCGGTGCCGGGCGGGGCATTCGCGGCCTCCCGGGCGATGACGCCGGCATCGGCGAGGCAGGCGGCCAGCGTGCGGATCTCCGCCAGCTCGCGCGGCAGCGGCGCGCCGCGCGTGAGCCGCGTCAGCGCCGCGCGGATCAGCCGTGCCGCGCTCTCCAGCCGCTCGACATAGCGGCCGAGCCAGTAGAGGTGATCGGCCACCCGGCTCGGCAGGTCGCCCGCGGTGCGGCGCACCGGCATCGGCGGGATGGTGATGGCGACCGGGCCGACGATGTCGGTCGTGTCCTCGGACAGGACCCACACGTCCTTGGACAGGCCGTGGCGCGGCAGCCGGCCCGCGAGCCGGTCGGCTTCCTCCACCACGCGGGCGAGCCCGCCCGTCATCGCCCGCCAGCGGTCGCCGTGCTCGTTGATCAGGAACATCCGCAGCACGACGGGCTTCGGCGTCATCCCGTCCGATCCGGCGCAGGGCGCGGTGGAGGGCGAGACGGCGGCGGTGGCCGCGTAGGCCCAGGGGCGGGCGACGATGCGGGCGAGCAGGCTGCGGCGCGCGTCCTCCCGCATCTCGGCCAGCGCGGTGGCGGGCGCGGTGCCGTCTGTCGCCGGCCGGATCAGCCAGTTCGCCGGATCGGAGAGCACCTGCTCGCGGGCCTGCTCCTCGCCCAGCCACATCGTCCGGACCGAGGCCATGCGCAGCGTCTCGCCCAGCAGCCGCGGGGCCAGCGCGGGCAGGAAGGCGGCCAGCGCCGGGGCCTGCGCGGCGGCGGTGCCGGGATCGTTGACCATGCGCACCGCCCCGGCGCGCAGCGCGTCCATCAGCCCCGGCACGCCGTGCGCGCCGTCGCCGGTGAACTCGACCGGGTCGATGCTGGGCCCCTCGGTGCGGCGCAGGATCACGTCGACCGGCGACAGGCCCTTGAGCGTCTTGAGGAACACCGCGCCGCCGCGGACGGTCAGGTCCGCCCCCTCCACCAGCGCGCAGGACAGCTCGCGGGAGAGATACATGTGCTCGAACCACAGCGGGCTGGCAGTGCCGGGGGTGAGCAGGGCGATGCGCGGCGCCGGCGTGCCGTCGGGCGCCAGCGCCTGCAGCGCATCCGTCCAGGCCTCGAAGAACGGGCGGAGCTGGCGCACCGAGCCGGAGCGGAACGCCTCCGGCAGCACGCGGGCCAGCATGCGCCGGTTCTCCCGCGCGTAGCCGATGCCGGCGGCACCCGTGGTGCGGTCGGAGAGCACGCGCCAGGCCCCGTCCGGGCTGCGCACGAGATCGGCGGCGTAGAAATGCAGCAGCGGGCGGCGGTGGTGCAGACCGGGCATGCGGCAGGGGCGCAGGAAGCCGGGATTGGCGAAGGCGAGTGCGGGCGGCAGCGCGCCATCGGCGAGCAGCGTCTGCGGCCCGTAGAGATCGCCGAGGATCGCCTCCAGCAGCCGCGCGCGCTGGGCGAGCGCGGTCTCGAGCGCGGCGAACTCGCCGGCCGACAGCAGCAGCGGGACCGGATCGCAGCGCCAGATGCCCATGCTGTCGGGCCCCGGCAGCAGCGAGGTGACGCCTTCCTCCTCGAAGGCGCGGTCGAGCCGGTTCGCCGCGTCGGTCAGCCCGCCCTCGGGCAGGCTCCGCAACGCGGCGAGCAGCGACCGCCACGGCGGACGGATGCCGCCGCAGCCGTCCACCATCTCATCCAGATAAGGCGCACCGCCGGTCATCCGGCTTCTTTCTCAGGCGTGACGACGCAGGTCCAGTGTGCGGGGGTGTTCGCTGGACAGGTACGCCGCCGGCTCCGCCATCAGCCCGGGGGTGTGGCCGAAGGGGAAGAAGCGCGCGCGGCGCCGCGCCTCCGCCTCGTTGGCGTTGACCGGGAAGGTCTCGTAGTTGCGGCCGCCGGGATGGACGACGTGGTGGGTCAGGCCGCCGATCGAACGGCCCGTCCAGCGGTCGTAGATGTCGAAGATCAGCGGCGTCTGCACGCCGACCGTGGGATGCAGGGAGGAGGGCGGGTTCCACGCCTTGAACCGCACGCCCGCGACGTACTCGCCCTCCGTCCCGGTGGACGCGAGCGGCACGGCGGAGCCGTTGCACGCGAGCACGAAACGCTCCTCCACCCAGCCGGTCACCTTGGCCTGCACCCGCTCCACGGAGCTGTCGACGTAGCGGGCGGTGCCGCCGGTGACGGTCTCCTCGCCCAGCACGTGCCACGGTTCCAGCGCGTGGCGGAGTTCCAGCTCCATGCCGCGCACCGCCACCTCGCCGACCTTGGGGAAGCGGAATTCCCGGTGCGGCGCGAACCACGCCGGATCGAGGTCGTAGCCGAGCAGCGACAGCTCCTCCAGCACGTCGGCGAAATCCTGGCCGACGAAGTGGGGCAGCATGAAATCGTCGTGCAGCCGCGTGCCCCAGCGCACCAGCCGCCGCTCGTAGGGGTGCTGCCAGAAGGCAGCCAGCGCGGCGCGCATCAGCAGCATCTGCGCGGCCGACATGCGCGCATGCGGCGGCATCTCGAAGCCGCGGAACTCCACCAGCCCCAGCCGGCCGGAGGAACTGTCCGGCGAGTACATCTTGTCGATGCAGAACTCGGTGCGGTGGGTGTTGCCGGTGATGTCCACCAGCAGGTTGCGGAACAGCCGGTCCGTCATCCAGGGCGCCGGCTGGTTGAACCGGCCGACGCGGCTGAACGCCAGTTCCAGCTCGTACAGCGTGTCGTTGCGCGCCTCGTCCGTGCGCGGGTGCTGGCTGGTCGGGCCGATGAACAGGCCGGAGAACAGGTACGAGAGGCTCGGGTGGTTGTGCCAGAAGCCGACGAGCGACTTCAGCAGGTCGGGACGGCGCAGGAAGGCGCTGTCCTCGGCCCGTGCGGCGCCCATCACCACGTGGTTGCCGCCGCCGGTGCCGGAATGGCGGCCGTCCAGCATGAATTTCTCGGTGGACAGGCCGACCTGCCGGGCTTCCTCGTACAGCTCCTCGGTGCGGGTGACGAGTTCGGCCCAGTTGGTGGCCGGGTGCACGTTTACCTCGATCACGCCCGGATCGGGGGTGACGGAGAAATGCTGCAGCCGCGGATCGCGCGGCGGCAGGTAGCCTTCCAGGAACACCTTGCGCCCGGTCTCGGCCGCCGTCTCCTCCACCGCGGCGATGAGATCGAGCCAGTCCTCGGCGGCGTGGGTGGGCGGCAGGAACACGTGCAGCAGCCCGCCGCGCGATTCCACCGCGAGCGCGGTGCGCACGACGTTCGGGTCGTCGCCGTTCATCCCCAGCACCGGCAGGTCCTGCGGCATGGGGCGGAACGGGTCGAGCCCGTCGCCCTCCAGCGCGCGCGCGCGGCCCCGGTCCTGCGGCGCGATGCGCAGGCGCGGGTCCGTCCGCACGTGGCGCATGGCCTGCCGGGAGGGCAGCTCGCCGCGCGGGGCGAAGGGGTCGGGCTCGTTGTCCTGTTCCAGGAACAGCGCGTCCGGGTCGATCCAGGGCAGCGAGTCGAGCGGCAGGCGGAAGCCGATCGGCGAGTCGCCCGGCAGCAGGAACATCACGCCGGAGCGGAAGAACCAGCGCCCGGTCTGCCAGCGGCGGTTGCCGTTGTCCCACACGCGCCGCAGCGGCAGCACGGAGCCGACGGAGGACGCGAGCCCCTGCTCGAAGACGCGCACCATGCGCGCGCGTTCCAGCGGGTCGCGCAGATGGTTGTCCTCGACCACCACGTTGGCGGGCAGCCGGCGCTCCTTCCACAGGTAGTAGTGGATGTCCTCATGCGCCGGGATGACCATGCCCGGATCGACCTGCAGCCGTTCCGCGAGGATGGCGGCGAAGCGGGCGGCATCGTCGGGCGTGGCGGTGTCGGTGTCGTCGTCGCTGGCGAGCAGGGCTGGGTCGGTCCAGACCGGCTCCCCGTCCGGCCGCCAGTGGGAATACAGCGCCCAGCGGGGAAGCTGCTCGCCCGGGTACTGCTTGCCCATGCCGTATTGCAGCGCCGCGCCCGGCGCCCAGCGGTCCTTCAGCCGGCGCAGCAGCCGGCCGGCATAGAGGCGCTTCGTCGGCCCCAGCGCGGCGGTGTTCCATTCCGGCGCGTCCATGTCGGCGGCGGAGACGAAGGTCGGCTCGCCGCCCATGGTCAGCCGGATGTCGGAGGCGGTGAGCGCGCGGTCCACCTTCGCGCCGAGGGCGAGGATGTCCTGCCAGGCGTGCTCCGTGTACGGCCTCGTGACGCGCGGCGTCTCGACGATGCGCCGCACCTCCATGTGGAAGCCGAATTCGGTCTTCGTGCCCTCCTCGGCGGTGAAGCCGCCGGTGATCGGCGCGGCGCTGATCGGATCGGGGCTGGAGGCGAGGGGGATGTGGCCTTCGCCCGCGAGCAGGCCGGAGGTGGCGTCGAGCCCGATCCACCCCGCGCCGGGCAGGTAGACCTCGGCCCAGGCGTGCAGGTCGGTGAAGTCGGCTGTCGGGCCCTCGGGGCCCTCCAGCGGCTTGATGTCGGCGACGAGCTGGATGAGGTAGCCCGAGCAGAACCGCGCGGCGTAGCCCAGCCGGCGCAGGGCGGCGACCAGCAGCCAGGCGGAATCGCGGCAGGATCCCTTGCCGGCGGCGAGCGTCTCCTCCGGCGTCCAGACGCCGGGCTCCATGCGCACGATGTAGGAGATCCGGTCCGCCACCGCCCGGTTGAGCGCGACCAGCATGTCCACGGTGCGGATGCCGGCATCCGGCGTATGGGCGGCGAGGAACGCATCGAGCCCGGGCCCGCCCTCGATCGGCTTGCGGAAGGGGGCGAGTTCCTGCTCCAGCACCGGGTCGTAGCTGAAGGGCCAGGTCTCGGCCTGCTCCTCCAGGAAGAAGTCGAACGGGTTGACCGTGGTCATGTCGGCGACCAGGTCCACGGTCACGTCGAAATGACTCACACGCTCGGGGAAGACCACGCGGGCGAGGAAATTGCCCTGCGGGTCCTGCTGCCAGTTCAGGAAGTGCGGCTGCGGCTCGACCTTCAGAGCGTAGGAGAGGATGCCCGTGCGGGCGTGAGGGGCGGGGCGGAGCCGTATCGTCTGGGGGCCGAGCGAGACCAGCCGGTCGTAACGGTAGCTTGTGCGATGGGTCAGCGCGACCTGTATCGACATCTGGAGCGTCCCTGTATTGCGGCGCAGCGTAGCGGAGGCGTGGCCCGTCGCAACATCTGTTGCGCAACGAGTCGCAACATCTGTTGCGCAACGAACCACCCGCCGGCCCGGAAAGAGTTGCGGCCGCGGGAACCGACCGCCAAAGTCGCGCGACAACGAACCGATAACGAAGGGGGAAACGGGAAAAATGCGACGTCGTTCGATACTGCTTGCCGCGCCCGCACTCACGCTGGCTGCGGGCGCTTCCGCACAGCCGAAGAATCCGGCATGGCCGCGGGCGCTGAACATGGGCACCGCCGCGCCCGGCGGCACCTACGCGATCTTCGGCCCGGCCTGGGGCGGCATCGCCGCCGAGGCGACGGGCGTGAACATCAGCTTCCGCACCACGCAGGGTCCGAACCAGAACATCGTCCTCGTCGAGCGCAAGGAGGTCGAGCTCGGCATGGTGACGATGGGTGTCGCGCTGCAGGCCTGGAACGGCCAAGGCGAATGGACCCAGGGCAACAAGTTCCGCTCCATCCGCGCGCTGTTCCCGATGTACGACACGCCGTTCCACGGCATCGTGCTGAAGAAGTCGGGCATCACCGGGCACGCGCAGCTCAACGGCAAATCGGTGGGCGTGGGTCCGCGCGGCGGCACGCCGGGGACCTACTATCCGCTGGTGCTGCGCGCGATCGGGGTGACGCCGTCGGCGATCCGGTTCGGATCGGGCTCCGACATGGCCGGGCAGGTGCAGGACGGGCTGCTGGACTCCTTCCTGTTCGCCTCCGGCGTGCCGATCCCGGCCTTCAGCGAAATGGAGACGCAGCACGAGGTCTCCATCATCGGCTTCACGCCGGAGGAGATCGAGAAGATCACCAAGGCGTACCCGGAGCTGACGCCGACGACGATCCCGGGCGGGACCTACCGCAGCGTCAGCGCGCCGCTGCAGGTGGTCGGCGTGTTCAACTTCGCCATCGCGCACCAGAGCCTGCCGGAGGATCTGGTCTACGAGATCGTCCGCTCCGTGATGGACAACAACGCGCGGCTGAAGCAGGCCGTGTCGGCGGGGGCCGAGACGATCCCGGCGAATGCGTCGAAGAACACGTTCCTGCCCTATCACCCGGGTGCTGCGAGGTACTTCCGCGAGAAGGGCATCGCCATCCCGGACAACCTCGTGATGGGCTGAGGCGGCTACCGGGGCTCCGTCCCGCCCTCCCCGCAAGGGACCGAAAGGCCCCTTGCGGGGAGAGGTCGGGGCGGGGGCCCGCCATTGTCCTCGATAACGTCACCCGCCAAGCCTTTACGCCGCGCGGGCGCGGCCCCACGTTCCGGACACGGACTGTGGAGCCCCCGCCATGCGCCGCCGACTCCTGTTCCCGCTCCTCGCCACGCTGGTGCCGGCCGCCGCCCTCGCCCATCACGGCTGGGGCAGCTACGACGCCAACGCCCCGCAGACGCTCACCGGCCGCGTCGTGGCCTTCGATCCGTCCAATCCGCACGCGCAACTGAAGTTGCAGGCCGGCGACAAGACCTGGGATGTCGTGCTGTCGCCGCCATCGCGGATGGTCAACCGGGGCATGGCCCTGAACCGTGTGAAGGTGGGCGATACCGTGCAGGTGATGGGCTATCCGCACCGCAGCATCGCCACCGAGCTGCGGGCGGAGTGGCTGCGGGTCGGCGATCAGGTCGTGCAGCTCCGCTGACATGGAGCACGACGACGCGCCGCTGGGATGGCTGGAGCACTCCTGGCTGGGCGTGTTCGCGCGCGATTCGCTCTGGCTCTACCCGCTGGCGGGGGTCGCGCACATCCTGGGCATCGGGCTGCTGCTGGGGTCGATCCTGGCCTTCGACCTGCGCGTGCTGGGCGCCGCGCCCCGCATCCCGGTCGCCCCGGCCGCGCGGCTGCTGCTGGTCCTGGCCCGCACCGGCTTCGCGCTGGTGCTCGCCTCCGGGCTGGTGATGCTGTCGGCGGACGCCACGCACCTGATCGGCAACCCCGCCTTCCTCGTGAAGCTGACGCTGATCGGCTGCGCGCTGCTGAACGTGGCCGCCTTCCACCTGCTGGCGCTGCCGGACCCGGAGGTCCGGCCCGGAAAGGGCGCGCGGCTGTCCGCCGCGCTGTCGATGGCGCTGTGGCTGGGGGTGGCGACCAGCGGGCGGCTCATCGCCTACTTCTGATCGCTTCGACGCCGAATCGTTCTGGCCCTGCGGCGCGAAACGCGCCACCATCGCACAACGAAAGGTTGTGGAAAGGGCGGAGGACGGCCATGGGCGTGAAGTGCCAATGCTACTACACGTTGAAGACCAACAAGGGCGCCTGGGTCTCCGGCGCCGGCGGCGAGGCGGACCTGACGGCGAAGGAACACGCCGAGATGCAGGCGTACAAGACGACCTTCACCGGCCTCGGCAAGAAGGGAAACGCGCTGGTCGCGCTGAACAAGGTCGAGACCGTGCTGCTCGTGCTCGACGAGTTCCCCTGCGACGAGTGCAAGGCCTTCCTCAAGGGCGTGACGAAGAACGGCACGCTGAACGTCATCATCGGGGTGACGAGCCAGTCCGTGAACACCTATGCCGGCAACTGGGGCTTCAAGAAGGTGTTCGATTCCGAGGCGCAGAAGCAGCGCGTCAGGCTGCCGCAGGTGATCTACCTGTCCCGCGGCAAGTCGTTCTATCCCGGCTATGTCGAGACCACGGTCACGAACACCACGAAGAAGAAGGGCAAGGCGAATACCGCGTGGGAGACCGTCACCACGTCGCAGACGACCGGCCGCATGACCGGCCTGAGCAACGCGATCAACACCAACGCGCTGACCCGCCCGCCGGATTTTCCCGCGCATCCGACCCTGCAGGGCTA
Source organism: Rhodovastum atsumiense (assembly GCA_037190665.1). Lineage (GTDB taxonomy): Bacteria > Pseudomonadota > Alphaproteobacteria > Acetobacterales > Acetobacteraceae > JBBCJT01. Next base: position 73,438 of record JBBCJT010000027.1, read on the forward strand.
TCTCGCCTGACGCTCCGGCTGCATCGCCACCGTGCGGGTTTGGCCCTTGTCCTGCGCACCCGCATCGTGATGCTGGCGGCCGACGCATCCCGCCCGGTCGCCAGCCCCCGTGACATCCACCCTGCCCGCATCGACGCAAGCTGCCGTGCCGCCTGCCCGCGCTGTCGCCCGGGGGCGCGCGGCCCATTCCTGAGCGCATGGACGTCGTGGGATGGGCGGCCGCGCTGGGCGCGGTCACGATCTGGGCGAGCTGGGCCGTGGCCACCCGCTTCCTGCTGGACCACGCCACGCTCGACACGGAGTCGATGGTGGCGGTGCGGTTCCTGTTCGCCGGCGCGGCCATGCTGCCGGTGGCGCTGCGGGGCATGCCGCTGGGCGCGCTCGGGGTGTGGCGCACGCTGGTCATCGTGCTCGGCTCCGGCGTGGGGTTCAGCCTGCTCAATACCGGCGGGCTGAACTATGCGCCGGCGGCGCATGCCGCCGCGCTGACCGCGCCGCTGGGCGGCGTCTGCACCGGGCTTGCCGCGCACTGGCTGCTGAAGGAGCGGCTGTCGCGCCGGGCGGCGGCCGGGCTCGCGGCGATCTTCATCGGCGCCGTGGGGATCGTGGTCGCGTCCGTGGCCGGCAGCGGGACCGGCAGCGCGCGGATGCTGATCGGGCATCTGCACTTCCTCGGCGCTGCGATGCCCTGGGCGGCCTACGTGGTGGTGGTGCGCCGGTCGGGGCTGACGGCGCTGCAGGCGACCGCGGTGGGCGTGATCGGCTCGGCGCTGGTCTTCTCCATCCCCTACGTGATCTTCGCCGGCGATGCGATCCGCGCCGCGCCGTGGTCGGAGATCATCCTCCAGGGCACGGTGCACGGGCTGATCGCCGCCGCGCTCTCGGTCGTGCTGTTCAACATCGCCGTCGTCCGGCTCGGGGCGGCGCGTTCCGGGGCAGCCACCGCGCTCGCCCCGGTGCTGGGGGCGGTGCTGGCGCTGGTCGTGCTGCACGAGGCGGCGGGACCCCTGGAATGGGTCGGCTACGCCACGGTCGCCTTCGGCGTCTGGCTCGCCGCCTCGCGGGGCAGCCCGGCGCGCGCCGTTGTTGCACCGCCGACCCCGCGCCGCTAACGCTGCCCGCCTCCGGCGCGCTGGTGCGCCGGGTTGCGGAGCGAGATCATGGGCTACAGGGTCGCAGTCGTCGGCGCCACCGGAGCGGTCGGGCGCGAGATGCTGAAAACCCTGGCCGAGCGCAACTTCCCGGTGACGGACGTCGCGGCCGTCGCCTCGGGGCGCAGCGCAGGCCAGGAGGTCAGCTTCGGCGAGACGCGAACGCTGAAGGTCCAGGCGCTCGACACGTTCGATTTCCGCGGCTGGGATATCGGCCTGTTCAGCCCGGGTGCGTCGGTTTCCGCCGTCCACGGCCCGCGCGCGGCCGGACAGGGGTGCCTGGTGATCGACAACACCAGCCAGTTCCGCATGGAACCGGACGTGCCGCTGGTGGTGCCGGAGGTGAACCCGCAGGCCCTGAAGCGCATCCCGCGCGGCATCATCGCCAACCCGAACTGCTCCACCATCCAGATGGTCGTGGCGCTGAAGCCGCTGCACGACCGCTTCAAGGTGAAGCGCGTGGTCGTCTCGACCTACCAGTCGGTGTCGGGCGCGGGGAAGGAAGGCATGGACGAGCTGTTCAGCCAGACCCGCGGCGAGTTCGTGAACGACACGCCCAAGCCGGAGCAGTTCACCAAGCAGATCGCCTTCAACGTCATCCCCCACATCGACCGCTTCATGGACGACGGGTCCACGAAGGAGGAGTGGAAGATGGTGGTGGAGACGCGAAAGATCCTCGACCCCGACATCGCGGTCACCGCGACCTGCGTGCGCGTGCCCGTCTTCGTCGGCCACAGCGAGGCGATCTGGGTCGAGACCGAGCAGCCGATCGACGAGAAGGCGGCGCGGGAGGCCTGGGCCGAGGCGCCGGGCGTGCTGATCGTCGACCGCCGCGAGGATGGCGGCTACGTCACGCCCAAGGAGATCGCGGGCGAGGACGCGACCTTCATCTCCCGTATCCGCCGCGATCCCACGGTGCCGAACGGGCTGGCGTTCTGGTGCGTCAGCGACAACCTCCGCAAGGGGGCGGCGCTGAACGCGGTGCAGATCGCCGAGACGCTGGTCGCGCAGGGCGCGATCGCCCGCAAGGCGGCCTGATCCGGCTTCCGGGCAGGCGGGCCGGCAGCGGCCCGCTTGCCTGATCCGCCGGCCGGCGCAGACTGGCCGGATGCACCCTGCCCGCAGAAGCCGCCGGCCGCTGATCATGGGCCGGCGCGGCGCCGTCGCCACCAACCATCCGCTCGCCACCCAGGCCGGGCTCGACATCCTGCGCGCCGGCGGCAACGCCACCGACGCGGCGGCGGCCGTCTCGCTGATGCTCGGCGTGGTGGAACCGCACATGTCCGGCCTCGGCGGCGACGGTTTCTGCCACGTGTGGGTGGAAGGGCGTTCGACCGTCTACAACGGCACCGGCAGCGCGCCCGCCGCCGCGGCGGCGGACCGTTTCCCCGAGGGCATGCCGCTCTCCGGCCCGCGCGCCGTCTCCACGCCGGGCACGCTCGCCGGCATCGCCGCGATGCATGCCGCCCATGGCGCGCTGCCGTGGGCGGAGGTGGTGCGGCCGGCCGCCGCCCGCGCCCGCGAGGGCTTCGCCGCCACGCACGCCTATCGCCACTTCGCCGGCAATGCGCGCGCGATCCTGCGCGCCGATCCGCGCAGTGCCGGGGCCTTCCTGCACGATGGCGAAGCGCCCGCCCTCGGCGCGCTCGTCGTGCAATCCGACCTCGCCGCCATGCTGGAGGCGATCGCGGCTGAAGGACCGGACGCGCTGTACCGGGGCGCGGCGGGGGCGTTCGCGCAGGCCGGCACGCTGGTCGGCGCCGAGGACCTCGCGGCGATGAAGCCCGAGGTGCAGGACCCCATCGCCATCACCTATCGCGGCCACGAGGTGCGGCAGACGCCGCCCAACTCCATCGGCTTCGTGCTGCTGCAGGAGCTGAAGATCCTGGAGCGGTTCGACCTGTCCGGCCTCGCGCCCGACGCGCCGGAGGCCATCCACCTGATGGTGGAGGCGAAGAAGCGCGCCTTCCTCGACCGCGAGCGTTTCGCGACCGACCCGCGGCACCGCGCCGTCCCGGTCGATCACCTGCTGTCGGAGGCGCATGCCCGCGCGCAGGCCGCGACCATCGATCCGGCTCGCGCCGCGAGCATCCCGCTCAGCCACGCCGCGCCGGGCGATGGCGACACGACATATTTCTGCGTGGTCGATGCGGACGGCAACGCCGTCTCCGCCATCCAGAGCCTCAACAGCGCGTTCGGCTCCGGCGTGACGGCGGGCAATACCGGCATCCTGCTCAACAACCGCATGACCTGCTGGCATCTGGATCCCGCGCATCCCAACGCGCTGCGCCCGGGCAAGCGCGTGCGCCACACGATGAACGCACCGATGATCTTCCGCGACGGCCGGCCCTGGGCGGTGCTGGGCACGCCGGGTGCGGACAACCAGGTGCAGGTCAACCTGCAGATCATCGTCGCGCTGGTGGATTTCGGTCTCGACCCGCAGCAGGCGGTCGAGATGCCGCGCTGGACCAGCGACCAGCCGGGCCAGTCCGCCAACTGGCCGCATGGCGGCGACGAGGGGCTGACGCTGGAGGCGGACATACCGGACGAGACCGTCGCCGCGCTGCGTGCGAAGGGGCACGACGTGCGGCTGGTGCCGCCGCTGGAAGGCGCGTGCAGCGTCGAGTGCATCCGCATCCTCGACAACGGCGTGCGCATGGCCGGCAGCGACCCGCGCCGGGACGGGTGGGCGGCGGCGTATTAGGATCAACGCTACCAGCGCGCCGGCACGGATTTATTCGATCCGAAAGCCACCCTTGCTGAGAAAGGCGACAAAGCACGGCGTGTCTTCGATGATCCCGGAAGGGTCGATGCAATCAGCCCGGTGTGTAGCAATCCCTTGAGCCTCTAATCCCCGCTCAAAGCTCAAGATAATGCCCGAAACGACCGCCCCGAAATTGGTCTGTTGAGAAGCACTGCAAAGTGCATTTCGCAGGGCGGCGGCGTCATCGTCAGTGACCGCTTGACCATCGTTGGTGTCATACCGCCCCCGCCATTCACGATCCGCCTGCAGACGGATCGGTGCGACTGTTCCTGCAGCCTTCCATCCAAAGACTTCCGCGATGGCCAGATAGGTGAACCACCAGGAGGTGGGAAGCCGGAATACTTCGCCATCCCCGCTGACAAGGTGATGGGACATACTCATCTCTCCGCGACAACCGAGCGCCAACCATGATGGCGCCTGCTTTCGAATAACTTACCGGTGAGCAGGATGGTGCTCTCGTCAACCCTTCACCGCGCCCGCCGTCAGCCCGGCGATCACGAAGCGCTGTGCGGCGAGCACGAACAGCAGCACGGGGACGAGCTGGATCGTCGCCGCCGCGAACAGAACGCCCCAGTCGACGCCTTCCACCGTGCTGAGGATCTCGCTGATCACGAGCGGCGTGGTCCGCGCGTTCCGCGTGGTGAAGACCAGCGCGAAGATGAACTCGTTCCACGCATAGACGATCACGAACAGCGAGGCGGCGACGATGCCGTTGAGCGTCAGCGGCAGGATCACGTGGCGCAGCACCTGCAGCACCGTCGCGCCGTCCACCGTCGCGGATTCGTCCAGCTCGCGCGGCACCTGGTCGATGAAGGCGCGCATGATCCACGTGGCGAGGCTGACGAAGAACGTCGCATACAGCAGCACCAGCAGCAGATGCGTGTCGTTCACGCGCAGCCAGGAGAACACGGGGAACAGCGGCAGCGTCACGACGATGGGCGGCAGCATGCGCACCACCACCATCGCGAAGGCCGAGGCGGTAAGCCATTTGCCGGCGAAGCGCGAGTAGACGTAGCCGGCGGCGGTGGAGACCGTCACGCAGACGAGCGTCGCCCCCACCGTGATGATCAGGCTGTTGCGCATGTCCGCGAAGAACGCGGGCCATTCGCGCCACAGCTTCACGTAGCTGTCGAGGCTGGGCGCGAAGACCAGCGTCGGCGGCACGGCGAAGATCTCCCGCGGCGGCTTCACCGAGGCGAGCACGACCATCGCGATCGGAAACAGCGACCAGATCACGGCCATCAGCGCGAGGGCGATGCGCAGGACGCGGCCGGCGAGGGATGGCCTACGCATGGCGGAACATCCGCCGGTAGACATGCACCAGGTACGGCGCGGCGATGGCCAGCGAGAGCAGCATCATGGTCAGCCCGGTCGCCGACGCGAGGCCGAACTCGTGATAGCGGAAGGCCGTGCGGTACAGGTACACCGCGAGCACCTCGGTCAGCCGCGCCGGCCCGCCTTCGGTGAGGAGCCAGATCTCCGCGAAGATGCGCATCGCGATGATGTAGCGGAACAGCAGCGCGACCAGCAGCGCGGGCATGATCGACGGCAGCAGCACGTGGCGGAACACCGCCCAGCCGCGCGCCCCGTCCACCACCGCCGCTTCCGTCAGCTCCTGCGGCACGGCGCGCAGCGCGGCGTACAGGATCAGGAAGGTGAACGGCGTGTGCGTCCAGATCGAGAGGATGGCCGCGAGCGTGAGCGCATCCGTGGGGTCGGCCGTCCAGTCGAGCTGGCCGATCCCGATCCGGACGAGCAGCCAGGACACCATGCCGACATCGGGCTCCAGCACGTAGCGCCACATCGCCACGGCCGAGACCTCGTTGATCGCGTAGGGCGCGATCAGGCAGGCGATCAGCACGCGCCGCCATGGCATCCAGCCGGCGGCGAGCAGCGCGAGGCCGAGGCCCAGCAGCATCTCGCCATAGACCACGGCATTGACCACCCAGAAGGTGTTCCACGCCGCCCGCCAGAAGACCGCGTCGCCGAACAGCGTGGCGTAGTTGGCGAACCCGACGAAGGCCGCGCTTCCCTCGAAGCTGGTCTTCGTCAGGCTCATCCAGCCCACATAGATGGCCGGCAGGACGATGAAGGCGAGCAGCAGCATGTGCGCCGGCGCGAGCAGCGCAAGCTCGCTTCGCCGCGCGCGCTTCATGCCCGCACGCGCACCGCCGGCCCGGCCGTCGCGCTCCGCACCGTCAGGTGGGCAGCAGCGGTTCGATGCGTCCGCGCGCCGCCTTCATGGCAGCCGCCGGTTCGGCCTGGCCGAGCATCGCCTTCTGGACTTCCTCCATGAAGATATCCATCGCGCGGGCGGCCTGTTCGAAGCCCGGCACCACCAGCATGGCGGTGGGCAGCACGCGGCGTTCGGCCTCCGAATACGGCGCCAGTTCCTTCACGCGCGGATCGTCGTAAGCCGACATGCGCACCGGCCCGTTGCCGTTCACCGCCGCCCGGATGGTGTTCTGCGGGCTGCTGATCTCCTTGATCAGCGACCAGGACAGCTTCTTGTCCGGCGCGTTGCGCGGGATCGCCATCGCCCAGACGGAGGTCTTGGCCGGCACCAGCCCGTTGCCGCCGAGCGTGGACAGCGCCGGCAGCGGTGCCACGCCGAACTGGCCGGGGAATTTACTCTGCTTCGGGTCGTTGTAGTTCTCGTAGCGGCCGAAGGGCTGGTTGGTCATCGCCGCGCGGCCCTGCTGCATCGTGGTGATGACCTCCTCCGTCTTGAAGGTCATCATGTTCCGCGGCAGCACGCCCTTGCGGTACCAGTCGCGCAGCAGCGTCACCGCGCGCACCGCCTCCGGCGCGTCGGCGACGTACTTGTAGTCGCGCGTGATGAAGTCGCCGCCATGCGCGCGGATGATGTCCATGATGCCGGACGGATCGTCCATCGACGTGGCATAGCCGGCGAGCCGGCTGCCGTCGCCGCGCGTGAAGGTCATCTTCTCGGCGGTCTCGGCGATCTGCTCGAAGGTCGTCGGCACGGCGGACACGCCACGCTCCTCGAACAGGGCCTTGTTCCAGAAGAACCCGTGCGTCGCGTGGCGGTAAGGCACGCCGATGGACCTGCCGCGATAGGTGTGCGCGGCGAACATCGACGGCGAGATCTCGTCGGGCGCTTCCAGCGGATCGGCCGCCATCAGCGGGCCCAGATCCTCGAACAGCGGCGCGATGTGCGGGCCGCCATAGCGTTCGAGCAGGAAGGCGACATCGACCGATCCCTGCGCGAGCGCGGCCTCGCGGTAGACGCGTTCGTGCACCGCCTCCACGCCAAAGGTCAGCCATTCGATGGAGGCGTTGTTCTTCTCGCGCCACGCGGCGGTGGAATCGCCGCCCTTGGCGCCGGTGACCACGCGCTGGTGCACGGCGTGGCTCATGATCGTCACCCGCTTCTGCCCCTGGGCGATGGCGGGCATTGCGAGCAGTGTCGCGCCGGCCATCAGGCCGCGTCGTGTCGTGTTCATTGTTCTGCCTCCCCCGTCGCTGCCGGTCTCAGCCGGACAATCGTTGTCGTTGGTAGACGTGCCGGCGGGCGCCGCCGATATGCGCCGCCATCTCCGCTGCCGCGTGCATGCCGTCGCGCGCGCGGATAGCCTCCAGGATGCGCCGGTGCTCCGCGATCAGCAGGCGGCTGCGCACGGCGGGATCGGTCTCGTTGAAATGCCGCACCTCGACCGGGCCGATGCCGATCAGGTTGGGCATGCGGTCGATCGTGATGAGGAAGAAGGCGTTCTCGCTCGCCGCCGCCACCGCGTGGTGGAAGCGGAAGTTCAGATCGCCCGACAGCGCCGGCGCGCCCAGCGCCTCGGCCGCTTCCGCCTCGGCGATCGCGGCTTCGATGGCGGCGAGCGTGGCGGGCGTGTGCCGCTCCGCGGCGAGCCGCGCCGTCGCGCTCTCGACCGCGATGCGGAATTCGTAGAAGCGGTCGATATCCGCCACCGTCTCGATGGCCGGGAAGCGCAGCCCGGCCGCATCCGGGCCGCGCAGCACCACGCTGCCCGATCCCTGGTGCGAGGCGATCAGCCCCTCCTGCTTCAGCCGCGCGAGCGCGGCGCGCAGGACGGGGCGGGAGACATCGAACCGGCGGGACAGCTCGAACTCGGTGGGCAGCCGCGAGTCCCGCGGAAAGTCGCCGCGCTCGATCAGGCGGCGGAGCTGCTCCGCCACCCGATCGGCCAGCGTCGGCCGCGGCGCGCCGGCTGCGGCCGGTGCCGCCATCAGACGGGCCGTTCGCCCCGCGTGGTCAGCCGGTGCATCCGCCGCCGCCCCTGCCCGGTGAAGGCGTCGCGGCGGTGCATGGTGCAGCGGTTGTCCCAGATCACCAGATCGCCGACGCGCCAGCTCTGCGACCACGTGTTCTGCGGCAGCGTCGCCACGGACCACAGCTCTTCCACCATTTCCTCGCTCTTGGGCAGCGTCAGGCCGGGAATGTAGGCGCCGAAGCGTCGGCCGAGATACAGCGCCTTGCGGCCGTTCTGCGGATGGGTGCGGATGATCGGGTGCAGAGGTCCGGGCATCTCCCGCACGTCGTCCGTCTCGATGTCCTTGTAGCCGGGCCGCCTGCCGCCCTGGGCGTTGTGCGAGGCCTGATGCTTCATCTTCAGCTTCGCGATCCGCTCCCGCGTCTCGGGCGACAGCAGGTCGAGGGCTGCATACATATTTGCAAAGCTGGTGTTGCCGCCGGTGGGCGGCACCTCGCGCGCCAGAAGCATCGTCAGCGCCGACGGCTCATCGGTGAAGGCGAGGTCGGTGTGCCAGTGCAGCTCGCCGTCCCCGTGCTCGCCGATCGGCTTGCCGTCCTCGGTGACGTTGGAGATGATCGTCACCATCCGCGCGTTCTGCAGGTAGACGGGGCGGGAGCGGGTGAAGTCGGGCGAGGGCAGCAACTGGCCGAGCTGCGCGCCGAACCGCTCGAATTCCTCGTCCGTGATGTCGGTGTCGCGGATGCGCAGCACCTGATGGTCCAGCAGCGCCTGCCGCACGGCGGAAATGTCGTCGGGGGAAGGATCGTGCAGGTCCAGCCCCTGGAGATCGGCCCCGAAGGAGCCCAGCGGCACGGCACGGACAGCCTGACGGTCGGCGACGAGCATGACGGTCCTCCCAAGGACAAGCGTTGGGCGGGAGGCTGGATGTTGCTTACAAATTTGTCAATCGCGCACGAAAAGCGTCAGCGTCACCCGCCGGCCGCGCGAGTAGTTGAACCCGTCCACCGTGCCGACCTCGCGCGGCGTGAGGCCCAGCTTCGCCGCCTCCTCGTGGAACGCGGCGAGGTCGCGGTCGCCGATCGCCACCAGCCGGCCGGGCGCCTCGGCGAGGAAGCGCGCCCCGTCCCAGCCGGTGCCAATCCATTGCGTGCCGGTGCCGGCGAGGAACATCAGCGACGGCTCGTGATAGCCCACCGCGCCGAAGCGACCGTCCGTGACCGGCCGGGGGCCGAGCACGGCGGCGGCCTCGGCCGCGAGGCGAGGGGAGATCCAGGGCGCCTCGGTCCGCGCCAACACGAACTGGAAGATCGCGAGGTAGACCAGCGGCATCGCCGCGATCCCGGTCGCCGCGGCGCGCGGCCAGTCCCCCGCGCGCACCGCCCGCAGCACGAGCCATGCGAGCAATGCCGCCGCCACCGCGGCCGCCGGGCCCCAGCCGATCCGCTGGTCCCCCAGCAGCGGCACCGCCGCCCCGCCGAGGCCCAGCACCGCCGCACCCGCGATGAACAGCCCCACCGTGGCGCGCCGCCACCAGCGCGGCGGCTGGATGCGCGCCGGATCGAGCGCCCAGCGCGCGGCCAGCAGGCACAGCGGCGGATAGAGCGGCAGCACGTAATGCGGCAGCTTGGTCACCACCGCCTCGAACACGATCCAGTTCGGCACCACCCAGGCGATCAGGAACGCGACCGCCGCCTCCCGTCGTGCCGCCCATGCCGCCGGCAGGGCGCGCAGCACCAGCAGGCTTGCCGGGAACAGGGTGAAGGGCAGCAGCAGCAGGTACAGCCCGGGCGGTCCCCAGTGCTGCTCCCCGCCGGAGGCGATCTTGCCGCCGAAATCCTGCCCGATGGCCTCCGCGAAGAACCGGCCCTCGGTCGCGATGCCCACGGCGATGAACCAGGGTGCCGCGACCGCCAGCATCAGCGGGATGCCCCAGGCCGGGCGCAGCACGCCGACCCAGCGCCACTGCTTCTCCCGCCAGCACAGATAGGCCGCCGCCAGCGCCGGGATCATCGGCGCGACCGGGCCCTTCAGCAGCACCCCGCCGCCGAGCGCGAGCCAGAACAGCGCCGCCTGCCGGGTGCCGAACCGCGCCGGATCGAGCCATGCGCGCGCCAGCAGCCCCATCACGGCGGTGATGGCGGCCAGCAGCATCGCATCGGTCTTGGCGATATGCGCCTCCACCGTCAGCAGCACGCTCGCCGCCAGCATCCCGCCCGCGAGCAGCGCCGCGCGGCGGCCGACGAGCGCGGCGCCGAGGCCGAACGTCGCCCAGCAGGCGAGGATGCCGCCCATCAGGCTGGGGATTCGGTAGGGCCAGACCGGGTTGGCGGTGGCGATGCCGGTGGCGCGGGCGGCGGCGGCGAAGGGGGCCTGTAGCCAGTGAATGCCGATGGGTTTCTTGTTCCGCTCCACCTCGCCGGTGCGCAGCGTGACGAAGTCGCCGGTCTCCAGCATCTGCTTGGTGGCCTGCACGAAGCGCGCCTCGTCGCGGTCCGACGGCGGCAGCACGAAGAAGCCCGGCAGCCACAGCGCCAGGCACAGCACCGCGAGCAGCAGGTACGGGCGCCGCGTGTCGAGCAGCCGGTCGAGCTTCGTTCGGGCGGCCGGAAGGGGCGGGGCGGTGCTCATGGCGGGGCGCGCGCCCATCCGACGGGTGGGCCGGCGCGTCAAGCCACAACCACCGGCGCTGCCCGTGCGCGGGGCAAGCTGGCCAGCGGCCGGTGGACGGGCCATGAGGGTGCGCGATGACCGCCAATCCCACCCGCGCCGCCGCGCTCGACCTGCTCGCTGCCGTGCTGGACCGCCGCCGTGCGCTGGACGACGCGCTGGGTGCGCTGCCCCCGATCGACCCGCGCGACCGCGCCGCCGCGCACCGCCTCGCCGCCGCCGCGCTGCGCCGGCTGGGCACGCTGGATGCGGTGCTGGAGACGCTGGTCAGCCGCGAGCCGCCCGCGCCGGTGCGCCATATCCTGCGGTTGGGCGCGGCGGACCTGCTGCTGCTCGGCACGCCCGCGCATGCGGCGGTGGCCACGCTGGTCGATCTGGCGCGCGATCGCGGCCTGCCGAAATTCGCGGGGCTGGTGAACGCGGTGCTGCGCAAGGTCGCGGCCGGGGGCCCGGCGTTGCTGGAGGGGCTGGACGGGCCGCGGCTCGATACGCCGTCCTGGCTCTACGGAAGCTGGGGACCGCAGGCGCGCGCGATCGCCGAGGCGCATCAGCACGAGGCGCCGCTCGACCTCACGCTCGCCCCCGGCGCGACCCCGCCGCCAGGCGGCGAGATGCTGCCCACCGGCTCGCTGCGCTTTCCGCCCGGCACGCGCGTCATGGACCTGCCCGGTTACGAGGACGGCGCGTTCTGGGTGCAGGACGCCGCCGCCGCGCTGCCGGCCCTGCTGCTCGCCCCGCGCGCCGGTGAGCGCATCGCCGATCTCTGCGCCGCGCCCGGCGGCAAGACCGCCCAGCTCGCCGCCGCGGGCGCGTCTGTGACGGCGGTGGAGAAGGATGCCGGCCGCATCGCCCGGTTGAACGAGAACCTCGCCCGCCTGCGGCTGACGGCGGAGGTGGTCACCGCCGACGCCACCGCCTGGCGTCCCGCCGCGCCGTTCGATGCCGTGCTGCTGGATGCGCCATGCAGCGCGACCGGCACGATCCGCCGCCACCCGGACATCCCGCATCATAAACGCCCGCGCGAGATCGCCGCGCTGACCGCAACCCAGGACGCGCTGCTCGCCGCCGCGCTGCAACTGGTGAGACCCGGCGGGCGGGTGATCTACGCGGTCTGCTCGCTGCAGCAGGAGGAGGGCGCGGGCCGCATCGCGGCACTCGGCCTGCCGCACGATCCGTTCCGCCCGGAGGAACTGCCCGGCCTGCCGGAGGCGATTTCGCCCGAGGGTTTCCTGCGCACGCATCCGGCCATGTGGTCCGCGCGCGGCGGCATGGACGGGTTTTTCGCCGCGCGGCTTGTCCGCCCCTGAGTCGCCCAGCTAACGAGACCCGCATGTCCCGGCCCGTCCGCATCGCGCCCAGCCTGCTCGCCGCCGATTTCACCCGCCTCGGCGAGGAGGTGCGCGCCGTCGCCGAAGCAGGCGCGGACTGGCTGCATCTGGACATCATGGACGGGCATTTCGTGCCCAACATCTCCTTCGGCCCGGCGCTGGTGAAGGCGTTGCGGCCGGTGGCCGCGATCCCGTTCGACGTGCACCTGATGATCGCGCCCGTCGATCCCTTCCTCGCCGCCTTCGCGGAAGCCGGGGCGGACGTGATCTCCCTGCATCCGGAAGCCGGGCCGCACCTCCATCGCAGCCTGCAGGCCATCCGCGCGCTTGGCCGCAAGCCCGGTGTGGTGCTCAATCCCGCGACGCCGGTGGAGAGCGTGGCGCATGTGCTCGATCTCGTGGACCTTGTCCTGGTGATGACGGTCAATCCGGGTTTCGGCGGCCAGAAATTCCTGTCCTCGCAGCTCGCGAAGATCGCGGCGCTGCGGGCGATGATCGACGCGACGGGCCGCGAGATCGCGCTGCAGGTCGATGGCGGCGTGACGCCGGAGACCGCGCCGCAGGCGGTCGCGGCCGGCGCGGACGTGCTGGTGGCCGGCACCGCGGTGTTCGGCCGGCCCGACTACGCCGCCGCGATACGCGAGCTGCGCGGATGAGCCTGTTCCTGCGCCGCGCGCGCCGGGCCTTCGCGCAACTGGGCGCGCTGAAGCCCGCGCGGGTGCCCGATGCGCCGGCGCGGCCGGTCAGCGATCCCTGGCCGGGCGATGCGGCGCGCGGCGCGCGGCTGCTGAAGGGCGAGCTCGAGATCGGCGCGACGTGGCGGCCGCTGCGCGCCGGCGGCTGGCTGGACCTGGGCGGCCCCGTCGCCTTCCGTGCCGCCGCGCACGGTTTCTCCTGGCTGCGCGACCTGCGCGCGCTCGGCACCGATGCGGCGCGGCTGCGGGCGCGCCAGCTCGTCGGCGAGTGGATCGAGGCGGGGCACCGCGAACCCCTCGCGCAGCTTGCCGATGTGACCGGCGCGCGGCTGACCGCCTGGCTCGGCCATTACGATTTCTTCGCCGCCACCGCCGATGACGCGTTCCGCGCGCGGATGATGGCGCGGCTGGTGGCCGATGCGCGCGCGCTGTCCGCGGCGCTGCCGGCGGAGACGATGGACGGGCGCGGGCTGACCGCGCTGAAGGGGCTGTTCGCCGCCGCCGTCGCGCTGCCCGACCAGGGCGCGTACCTGAACCGGGCGCTGCGCTTCCTGCCGCAGGAGATCGCGCGGCAGGTGCAGCCGGACGGGATGCAGGCGGAACGTTCGCCGGCCGCGCATCTGGCCGCGCTCGCCGATCTGGTCGAGATCCGCTCGCTGCTGCAGATCGCGGGCGTCGAGGCGCCCGGCGCGCTGCCCGCCGCGATCGAGCGCATGGGCCCGGTGCTGCGCGCGCTGCGCCACGGGGACGGCGCGCTCGCTTTGTTCAACGGCTCGCGGGAAGAACTGCCCGCGCTGATCGACCTGGTGCTGACCCAGGCGGGCACGCGGGCGCGGCTGTCGGCGGCGCATCCCGTCGGCGGGTTCCACCGCCTGCAGGCCGGCCGCACGCTGGTGATCGCCGATGGCGAGGCGCCGCCGCCGGAAGGGCTCGACCGGCTGGCGCATGCCGGCACGCTCGCCTTCGAGATGTCGATCGGCCGCGACCGGCTGATCGTCAATTGCGGCGCGGCGCCGACCGCGGCGCCGGAGTGGCGCGATGCCCTGCGCGCCACCGCCGCGCATTCGACGCTGGTGATCGCGGACGTGAACTCCGCCGAACTGCGCGAGGGCGGGCTCGGCCGCCGCCCCGAACACGTCGCCGCCGAGCGTCAGGAAGCGAACGGCGCGCACTGGCTGGAGATGAGCCATGACGGCTGGCACCGCCTGTTCGGCGCCACCCATCGCCGCCGCCTGTACCTCGCCGAGAGCGGCGAGGACGTGCGCGGCGAGGACCTGATCGAGGCGACGACCCCGCAGCCCTTCACGCTGCGCTTCCACCTGCACCCGTCGGTGAAGGCGAGCCTGTCCAACGACGGCGATGCGGTGCTGCTGCGCCTGCCGTCCGGCGGCGGCTGGCGGCTGCGCGCGGATGGCGCGGTGCTGACGCTGGAGGAAAGCGTCTATGTCGGCGGCGGCGATGCGCGGCGGTCGGAGCAGGTGGTGCTGAACGGCTTCCCCGACGGCGCGCAGATCGTGAAATGGGCGATCACCAAGGTCGGTTGAGGGGATTGCCCGCCTCCACCGATGCCGCTCCCTCTTCTGTCCGACGGGGCTTTTGCCAGAAGCTCGCCATCTTCTCCCTCTCCCGCCGGGCGGGAGAGGGCCGGGGTGAGGGTGCGTCCGCCAGCGTCCCGTTGAGGCTTCGCGTAGCCCCCCTCACCCTCCCGCGAAGACGCGGGCCCCTCCCTCTCCCGCCCGGCGGGAGAGGGGATGTTGCGCGACCATTTCGCAAAACTCTCGTGTGCGGATGAGGGTCCCGTGAGAATCCTCGAAGTCGTCAACGTCGATTTCTCGCTGCGCCATTTCCTGTGGCCGCTGATGCGCGGGTTGCGCGACCGCGGCCACGAGGTGATCGGCGCCTGCGCGGAAGGCGCGCTGCTGGGCGAGGTGCGCGCGGACGGGTTCGACGTGCGCGCCGTGCCGATGGCGCGCAGCCTGAGCCCGGCTGCCCAGCTCCGTGCCTTCCGTGCGCTGCGGGCGCTGATCCGGGAGGTGAAGCCCGACCTCGTTCACGGGCACATGCCGATCTCGGGCTTCCTCGCGCGCGCCGCGGCGAAGGCCGAGGGCGTGCCGCGCATCGCCTATACGTGCCACGGTTTCCTGTTCAACCAGCCGGGCCCGCTGTGGCGGCGCGGCGCCTCCTTCGCGATGGAATGGACCGGCGGGCGTGTCACCGACCGCTTCATGACCGTCAGCACCGAGGAGGCCGAGGATGCGCGGCGGCTGCGCATCCATCGCGGCGCGGTCGCCATCGGCAATGGCCGCGACCCCGCGCGCTTCCACCCCGACCCGGAGGCGCGGGCGCGGCTGCGGGCGGAGACCGGCACGCCGGAGGACGCGGTCGTCGTCGTCATCGTCTCGCGGCTGGTGCGCCACAAGGGCCATCCCGAACTGCTCGCCGCGATGCGGGACGTGCCCGGCGCGGTGCTGTGGGTGGTGGGCGAGCGGCTGGAGAGCGACCACGGCGAGGACCTCGAGCCCTATTTCCGCGATGCCGGGCTGGGCGGGCGGCTGGTGCGGCTCGGCTACCGCGCGGATGTCGCCGCCGTGCTCGCCGCCGCCGACATCTTCGCCCTGCCGTCGCATTTCGAGGGCCTGCCGATGAGCGTGATCGAGGCGATGCTGACCGGCCTCCCGGTCGTCGCCACCGACACGCGCGGCCCGCGCGAGCAGGTGGTGGACGGCCAGACCGGCTTCCTCGTCCCGCCGATGCAGGCCCCCCCGCTGGCCGGGGCGCTGCGGCGGCTGGTGGAGGACAGGGCGCTGCGGGCGCGGATGGGCGAGGCAGGCCTGCTGCGCGCGCGGGAGCGGTTCGACGAGGCGAAGGTGATCGGCCGCACGGTGGACCTGCTGGAGAGCGCCTGAGGCAGCGGCAATGCTGCTGCCGGGCCGGGTGGCTGGACCCGCCGCCACGGCGGGCGTAAGCGCCGCGCCATGACCGACATCGTGCCCGTCCGCCGCGCCCTGATCTCCGTTTCCGACAAGACCGGACTCGTCGAGTTCGGCCGTTTCCTGGCCAGCAAGGGGGTGGAGATCCTGACCACCGGCGGCTCGGCGAAGGCGCTCCGCGAGGCGGGCGTGCCGGTGAAGGACGTCTCGCAGCACACCGGCTTCCCCGAGATCCTCGACGGACGCGTGAAGACGCTGGTGCCGCAGGTCCATGGCGGCATCCTCGGCCGGCGCGACCTGCCCGAACACGTCGCGCAGATGGCAGCCCACGACATCGCGCCGATCGATCTGGTCGCGGTGAACCTCTACCCGTTCGAGGCGACGGTCGCGGCCGGCGCGGGATTCGAGGACTGCATCGAGAACATCGACATCGGCGGCCCGGCGCTGATCCGCGCGGCGGCGAAGAACCACGATTTCGTCGCCGTGCTGACCGAGCCCGCCCACTACGCCGCGGTGCGCGACGAGATCGACGGCGCGGGCGGCACCACGCTCGCGCTGCGCCGGCGGCTCGCCGCCGAGGCCTATGCGCGCACGGCGGCCTATGACGCGGCGATCTCCGGCTGGTTCGCGGGCAGGCTCGACACCGCCTTCCCGCCGCGCATGACGCTTGCCGGCCAGTTGCGGCAGACGCTGCGCTACGGCGAGAACCCGCACCAGCAGGCCGCCTTCTACACGACCGACGCGCGGCCCGGCGTGGCCACCGCGCGGCAGGTGCAGGGCAAGGAGCTGTCGTACAACAACCTCAACGACACCGACGCCGCGTTCGAGTGCGTCGCGGAGTTCGACCGCCCGGCGGTGGTGATCGTGAAGCACGCCAACCCGTGCGGCGTGGCGATCGCCGCCGATCTCGCCGGCGCGTGGGATGCGGCGCTGCGCTGCGACCCCGTCTCCGCCTTCGGCGGCATCGTCGCGCTGAACCGCACGCTGGACGAGGCGGCGGCGGAGAAGATCGCGGCGATCTTCACCGAGGTGATCGTCGCCCCCGACGCCACCGAGGGCGCGCAGGCGATCCTCGCGCGCAAGAAGAACCTGCGCCTGCTGCTGACCGGCGGCATGCCGGACCCGGCCGCGCCCGGCCTATCGATCCGCACGCTCGCGGGCGGGTTCCTTGCCCAGTCGCGCGATGCGGGCCGCATCGATGCCGATGCGCTGCGCGTGGTCACACAGCGCGCGCCGACGAAGGCGGAACTGGCCGACCTGATGTTCGCGTTCCGCGTCTGCAAGCACGTGAAGTCCAACGCCATCGTCTACGTGAAGGACCGCGCGACGGTCGGCATCGGCGCGGGGCAGATGAGCCGCGTGGACAGCGCGCGCATCGCCGCATGGAAGGCGACGGAAGCGGCGAAGGCTGCCGGCGCCGACCGGCCGCTGACGGAAGGCTCCGTCGTCGCCTCGGACGCGTTCTTCCCCTTCGCGGACGGTCTGGAGACCGCGATAGCGGCGGGCGCGACGGCGGTGATCCAGCCCGGCGGATCGATGCGCGACGCGGAGGTCATCGCGGCCGCCGACAAGGCGGGGGTGGCGATGGTGTTCACCGGCATGCGCCACTTCCGGCACTAGAACGGGCTCCCCTCCGCCACAGACGGCGCGGGTGTTCTCCCTCTCCCGCTTTCAGGGGAGGGCCGGGGAGGGCCGCGAAACCCGCCGCGCGCGTCACGCCGCATCCGGGCAGCCCCGCCCTGCTTGTCGTCAAGAGGTCAGGTGAGCGTGCCCGACGCAGCTTCCGATCCGCCGCCGGCGGCTTCGCGGCGGGAAAATGAGTCTGCGCAGCGCCTGCGATCGCACGACCCTGTCACCTCGCCGAACGCGCGCAGTCGACCGACACGTACCAGCATGTGTTGTGACGCTGGACTTCGGACTCGCGCGGGAGAATAGTCCGGGCATCTTGATTCCCCGAATTTGAGGCCCGGCACGGCATGATTCCCTACGCGAACATCAGCCATCCGCTGTCGCCCGGCTTCCGCCCGTTCCAGGCGGCCGGATACTACGCGCAGCGGATCGTCACCCCACGACCCCTGCGACGGATGGTGCGCGCGGCGCTGGCGGCGCGGATCGGGATGAACCGCACCCTGCGCGAGCCCACCGCGGACGAACGCGGCGACGTCGACCGCCTCCGGCAGGCCGGGATGTGCGCGTTGCCGCCGCTGTTCACCCCCGCCGCGCTGGCGGACGTCCAGGCGTATTTCGCCGCCTGCACGCCCGCGCGCGTCGATGCGAAGTTCGACGAGTTCGCGCTGGAGGACATCCTCGCCTGTCCGCACCTGCCGGCCGCGATCAACGGCGCGCCGGTCCTGCGCCGCATCGCCGCCTATCTCGGCTGCACGCCGACGCTGTCGAGCCTCGGCGTCCGCCGCTCGCAGGCTGGCCCGGCGACCCCCAGCGTGCAGCACTGGCATCGCGACTACGACGACTGGCACGCGGCGAAGCTGTTCGTGTACCTCACCGATGTCGACGAGGCCGATGGCCCGTTCGAACTCGTGCCGGGATCGCACCTGGAGCGTGGCACGATCCGCGCCAGGAGCTACGCGGCGGAAGACGTCCGCGACGCGGTCAGCATGCTCGGCCCGGCGGGCACCACCTTCCTTGCCGATGTGTACGGTATCCACCGCGGCCGCATCCCGCAGCGGGGCGGGCGGCTGATGCTCCAGATCGGCTGGTCGATGCTGCCGAACTATTCGCTGGCCTACGCGCCGGCCGCGGTGCCGCGCGGTTCCGAGGGCTGGGATCCGTATGTCTGCCGGCTGATCGCCTCGATTTTCGGGTTGCCGTTGTGCTGATCGGGGCCTAGGCGGACCATCCAAGGTGCCGCTCGCGCGCGACGCACGCCCCTTCTGACGGAACCCGCCCCGATGCCTCCGGAGACATTGCAGCGCATCGAAGCGCTGGTCCTGCATCCCTACACGGCGCTCGCGCTGATCCTGCTGGCGCTGGCCTTCGCGTGGCTCGCCTGGCGCGGGGCGCGCCGCGCCGCGGGCGGCGATCGCGTCGAGGCGGCACGGCTTGCCGCCGAGCAGGCGCGCGAGGCGACCCGCTCCGAGGCGGACCGCGTGCGCGTCGCTGTCACGGACACCGAACGCGCGCTGCGGGGGCTGATCGGGACGCTGACATCGGAAGCGGCCGAACGCGGCGGCAAGCTCGAAGCCGACATCGCCCGCGCACTGGCCGCGCTGCGCGATGCGCAGTTCGCCGAACAGACGCGGCTGCGCGATCTGCTGGACCGCAAGGCGGAGGAAGGCCGCGCCCAGATCGAGGCGAAGCTGCGCGAGATGCGCGAGGCGAACGAGGCCAAGCTGCTCCAGATCGAGAAGACGGTGAACGAGCGGCTGACCGAAGCGGTCGAGAAGCAGATGACCGAGAGCTTCGGCCGCGTCATCGACCAGTTCGCCGCCGTGCAGAAGGCGATGGGCGAGGTGCAGGCCGTCACCCAGCAGGTCGGCGACCTGAAGCGGCTGTTCGGCAACGTGAAGACGCGCGGCGGCTGGGGCGAGACGCAGGTGAAGGCGCTGCTCGACGACCTGCTGCCGCCCGGCGCCTACGAACAGAACCGCAAGCTGCGCGAGGACAGCAACGACGCCGTCGAGTTCGCGCTTGTGATGCCCGCACGCGGCGAGCGCACCTACCTCGCCGTCGATGCGAAGTTCCCGGTGGAGGACTACGAGCGCCTGCTCGCCGCCGCCGAGATCGGCGATGCCGAGGCCGAACGCGCGGCACGCGGCGCGCTGGAACGGCGCATCCGCGTCGAGTCGCAGAAGATCGCGAGCAAGTACATCTGCCCGCCGCTGACGGTGGAATATGCGGTGCTGTACCTGCCCACCGACAGCCTCTACGCCGAGGTCGCGCGCATCCCCGGATTGCTGGACACGCTCGGCCGCGATCACCGGGTGATGGTGCTGGGCCCCAGCCTGCTGCCGGCGATGCTGCGCACGATCCAGCTCGGCTACGTCACCCTCGCGCTGGAACAGAAATCCGGCGAGATCCGTACGCTGCTCGGCGCGACCAAGGGCGAGATGGAGCGCATGGCGCTGGTGCTGGATCGCCTCGCCAAACAGGCGGAGACGTTCGGACGCACGATCGGCCAGGCCCAGACACGCACCCGCGTCGTCGCGCGGAAACTGCGCGGCGTCGAGACGCTGGGATCGACGGATGCAGAGGCCGTGCTGGAACTCGAAGCACCGGAGCCGGACGAGGAGTGAAGCGGCGGGGCTCCGCCCCACACCCCGGCAGGGCGCTGCCCTGCACCCGCAAGGGGCCACCGGCCCCTTGACCCGGGAATCCTTTAGAGGGCCTACGGCCAAATCGGTCATCTGCCCCCACCCCCTCTATAATCATCGAGGGGGTGGGGGCAGCTGACCGACCTGCTCAAAGCTTTCTTAAGGAATCGCGGGTCCAAGGGGGCCGTGCCCCCTTGCGGGGTACAGGGGCAGAGCCCCTGTCGGGGTATGGGGCAAAGCCCCATGGCTTCACGCCGCGAAGCGGAACCACTGCTTTGGGTTGTCCCACAGGATGCGCTGGCGCATCGCCGTGTCGGTCACCCACCGATCGAGCAGTCCGCGCACCGGGCCGTAATCCACGCGGCGCGGCGCGCGCACGAAGGGCCAGTCCGATCCCCACAGCACGTTCTCCGGCGCCGCCGCTTCCAGGCAGGCGGCGACGAAGGGATCGGCGGCGGTGTAGGGCCAAGGTCCGAACCCCCAGCGATCAGCGCCGGACAGCTTCACCGCGGCACCCTCGCGCAGCAGGTCGAGCACGGCGCGGAAGCCGGGCGCATCGGTGCCGGCGTTCACGTCCGGCAGGCCGCAATGGTCCACCATCAGCGGCACCTCCGCGCGCAGCAGCGCCGGCGCGGCCTCGATCCACTGCGCGCCACGCGCCAGCACGCCGACCGCCCAGCCCACCTTGCGCAGCCGCGCGAACAGCCCCGCGTCGCGCCAGCGTTCGAGCTGCACCATGCCCTTGCTCGCGAGGTCGAGGCGCACGCCGATGCAGCCCTGTTCGGCCAACCGCGCGATGTCATCCTCGCTCGCGTCCGGCGTGATCTGGGCGAGGCCACGGAACCGCCCGCGCCCCACCTCGATCGCATGCAGCATGCACGCATTGTCGAGCCCGTAGCCCGATGACGGCTGCACCAGCAGCGCGTGCGTGATGCCGTGCGCGTCGTGCAGCGCGATCAGGTCCTCGACCGAACCGTGCTCGGCCGGTGGCGGGACGTAGGTGGCGGTTTCGGGGACCGGGAAGCGGCCGATGTCGAAGATGTGGAGGTGGCTGTCGCAGGCGGGCATGCCCCAGCCATCGCGCGGGTCACGGCGGCGCGCAAGGCCGGCAGCGTCTCCGTCGTGAACCACGGGTTGTGCGCGATCCAGAACGTGGTGCGCCAGGACGGGTGCGGCAGCGGGAAGAAATCCGGCAGATACTGGGGGGCATCCTGCACCCGCTCCGTCATCTGCCCGCGGCCGAGATAGTGCGCCTGCGCGTACGATCCCACGAGCAGGGTCAGCCGCAGCTCCGGCAGCGCGGCGCGGAAGCGCGGTTGCCACAGCGGCGCGCAGCAGGGGCGCGGCGGCGCGTCGCCACCCGGTCCCCGCCCCGGATAGCACAGGCCGACGGGCAGGATGGCGATGCGCCGATCGCCGTAGAAGGCGTCGCGGTCCATGCCCAGCCAGTCGCGCAGCCGGTCGCCCGAGCGGTCGTTCCACGGCACGCCCGTCTCGTGCACGCGCGTGCCGGGCGCCTGGCTGACGATCAGCAGCCGCGCCTGCTTCGCGACGGTGAAGACCGGGTGCGGGCCGAGCGGCAGGTCCGCCGCGCAGCGCGTGCAGGCGCGTGCTTCGGCGATGAGCGCGTCTAGCGGGTCCATCTCGCCAGCAGCTCCGTCACGAAGCGCGGCACCACCTGCGTGGCGGGGCCGTGATGCGTCTCCTCGAACAGGGCGGTGCCTTCGCCCGGCTCCAGGTTCAGCTCCACCGTCCGCGCGCGGCCCCGCACTTCCGCGACGAAGCCGGCGGCGGGATAGACCGCGCCGGAGGTGCCGATGGAGACGAACAGGTCGCACCGGTCGAGCGCCTCGCCGATCCGCTCCATCTGCATCGGCATCTCGCCGAACCAGACGATATCCGGCCGCATCCCGCCCGCGCGCCCGCAGGCCGGGCACGCGGTCGCGGTGGACAGGTCGTCCTGCCAGATGTTGACCGCGGCGCAGCGCAGGCAGCGCGCCCGGGTCAACTCGCCGTGCATGTGCACCAGCCGCTGCGATCCGGCGCGGTCGTGCAGATCGTCCACGTTCTGCGTGACCAGCAGCAACGCGCCCGGCCAGCGCGCGTCCAGATCGGCGAGCGCGCGGTGTGCCGCGTTCGGCTGCACGCCGGCATCGCGCAACTGCGCGCGCCGCGCGTTGTAGAAGCCGTGCACGCGGGCCGGATCGCGGGCGAAAGCCTCGGGCGTGGCCACGTCCTCCAGCCGCACCTTCGCCCAGATTCCGTCCGCGTCGCGGAAGGTGGAAAGCCCCGACTCCCGGCTGATGCCGGCGCCGGTCAGGATGACGATGGCGGGCGGGGAACTGCTCATGCGTGATCTACGGCCGGAACCGGCCGGATGTCACATCGGGGCGGGCTGCCTCGTCTTCCAGTGCAGAGACAGATGGAGAGAGACCTCGTGACCCCTCGGCTCGACTACTTCTCCGCCGCCGCGAAGGCCGCGGCCCCGATGCTCGCCTTCGAGAAGGCGGTCGCTTCCAGCGGGCTGGAACACAGCCTGATCCACCTGGTGAAGACCCGCGCCTCGCAGATCAACGGCTGCGCCTTCTGCATCGAGATGCACACGCACGATGCCCGCAAGGCCGGCGAAACGGAGGCGCGGCTGTACCTGCTGGACGCATGGCGGGAGGCGCCCCACTACACCGACCGCGAGCGCGCCGCGCTGGCCTGGACGGAGGCGCTGACGCTGGTGGCGCAGACACATGCGCCGGATGAGGACTACGATGGCCTCGCCCCGCATTTCACCGATGAGGAGAAGGTGAAGCTCACGCTGCTGATCTGTGCGATCAATTCATGGAACCGGATCTCCATCGGCTTCCGCAGCGTCCCGCCGCAGCGGTAGCGCCATGGACGACGCGACCGCTGCCTTCAACGATGCGCGGCCGGACCTGATCGGCCTGGCCTACCGCATGACCGGCTCGCTCGCCGAGGCGGAGGACATCGCGCAGGAGAGTTTCCTGCGCTGGCGGGCGGCGGATCGCGGCGTGGTGGAATCGCCGCGGGCGTATCTGCTGAAGGTGGCGGCGCGGCTCAGCCTCGATCACCTGAAATCCGCCCGCGTGCGGCGGGAGCAGTATGTCGGCCCCTGGCTGCCCGAGCCCGCGGTGGAGGACCAGGAGGCCCCGCAGCAGGCGGGGCTCGCCCGCGCGCAGGATGTCTCGCTCGCCTTCCTGCTCACCCTGCAGCGCCTGTCGCCGGCGGAACGCGCGGTGTTCATCCTGCACGACCTGTTCGAGACGCCGCTCCAGGAGATCGCGGCCCTGCTCGGCCGCAGCGAGGTCGCCTGCCGCAAGCTCGCCACCCGCGCGCGGGAGCATCTGGGCGAGGCGGTGCCGCGCTACCCGGTGAGCGACGAGGCGGCCCGGCGTATCGCCACGGCCTTCTTCGCGGCGTCCCGCGACGGGGACGTGCCGGCGCTGCAGGCGATGCTCGCGGCCGATGTCGTGCTGCGTACGGATGGCGGCGGGGTGCGCAGTGCGGCGCTCAACCCGATCACGGGCGTGCGAAAGGTGGCCAGCTTCTTCGCCGGCATCGCGCGGAAGCATCCCGGCCGGCCGCCGCTGGTGCATCTCGGCCGGGTCAACGCGCTGCCCGGCTACGTGACGATGGAGGCGGACGGGCTGCCGCAGGTCACCGCGCTCGAGATCCGCGACGGGCGGATCGGGGCGATCTACGTGGTGCGCAACCCGGAGAAGCTGACCTCCCTGCTGCGACGGATCGGAGGCGGTTCCGCCTGACGCGGCGCTGGGATGTTCGCGCAAGCGGAGCCATGCTCCCTCTCCCGCAAGCGGGAGAGGGGACGTTGCGGGACGCGCCTTGCCTTCTTCTCCCGCCCGATGTCGTCAGCGGAAGGCCCCTTCTCCGCCTAACCCTGCTTGCGCACGTTCCAGAACGTCGCGAAGCCGGGCAGCACGTCCGTCATCGTGGCGCGATACGCGGTGGCCTGGAAATACTGGCCGAGCGGCACGAAGGGGACGGACTGGAACGCCTGCACCTGCAGCTCCGCCGCCACCTTCTTCTGCGCCTCGAGGTCCGGCGCGTCGAACCACGCGTTCCGCAGTTCCTCGATGCGCGGATCGGTGGGCCAGCCGAACCAGCCCGCATCGCCGTTGCCGCGCAGCATGGTGTGGCCGGCGGGCGTGGCGTTGTCGGCGCCGGCGCTGAAGGTGAAGAAGCCGGACCAGCCGCCCTGCGCGGCCGGCGCGCGGCTGCCGCGGCGCGTCAGCACCGTGCCCCAGTCGATGGCCTGGTAGTCCACGTTCATGCCGATGCGCTTGAGGATATCGGCGCCGACCTCGCTCATCGCCTTCAGATGCGGGAAGTCGGTCGCGACCAGCAGCACGGCGGGCTCCCCGCCATAGCCGGCCGCCGCAAGCTCGCGCTTCGAGCGTTCGACGTCGCGCGGGCGGGTCAGGATCTCCATCCCGGCGTCAGAGGCGAGCGGGCTGCCCGGCGTGAACGCGCCCGCGGGCACGCGCCACATCGCCGGATCGTTGCCGGCCGCGCCCATCATGAAATCCTCCTGCACGATCGCGCCGAGCACGGCGCGGCGGACGGCCGGATTGTCGAAGGGCGGGTGCAGGTGGTTCATGCGTAGCGCGCCGCAGAAGCCGGCCGGGTCCTGAACCTCGACCTTGAGGCGCGCATTGCGCTTGAGCAGCGGCACCAGATCAGGCGTGACGAAGTCCCACCAATCCACCTCGCCCGCCTGCAACGCAGCGGCGGCGGTCGCGGGGTCCGGCGTGGTCTGCCACTCCACGCGATCCAGATGCACGACCTTCGGGCCCGCCGTGCCGCTGGGCGTGCCGGAGGAGACGGGCACGTAATCCGCGTTGCGCACATAGACGGCGCGCGCGCCGGGGATGCGCTCGGAGGAGACGAAGCGGAACGGGCCGGAACCCACGATCTCCGCCACCTGCGTCGTCGCCGGGGTGTTCGCCAGCCGCTCCGGCATCATCGCCGGCATGAACACGCCCGACTTGCCGAGCGCGTTGGGCAGCAGCGGGAAGGGGCGCTTGAGGCGGAAGACGATGCGCCTGTCGTCGGCGGCGGTCAGCTCGTCGGTCGCGGCCAGCAGCGTGCCGCCGAACGTGTCGCGGCTGCCCCACCGCTTGATGGAGGCGACGCAGTCCTTCGCCAGCACCTTCTCGCCGTCATGCCATTTCAGCCCGTCGCGCAGGGTGAGCGTCCACAGCCTGCCGTCGTTCTCGACCGTGTGGCCGGCGACCATCTGCGGATGTGGCTGGTAGTTCGCGTCCTGCCCGTAGAGCGTGTCGAACACCATGAACCCGTGATTGCGGGTGACGTAGGCGGTGTTCCAGTGCGGATCGAGCGTGGACAGGTCCGCCTGCGGGATGAAGCGCAGCAGGCGCGATCCCTGCGCGCGGGCGATCGCGGGCACGGCAAGGCTGGCGGCCAGAAGAGTGCGGCGGCGCATGATGATTCCCCCGGGACGTGGGTGCAGCGTAGAGCGGGTTCGCCTGCGCCGTACACGGGGATAGCGTTCCCCTCTCCCGCAAGCGGGAGAGGGGGAAGGTCAGAAGGTCAGTGCCCGTGGCCGCCGCCGCTGCCGGGCTGCGCCGCCCCGGGGCCCTGAACGGACAGCGCCACCGTCACCTCGCCCGCGCGCTCGAAGCGCAGCGTCAGCGGCACCGTGGTGCCCTGGCGCAGCGCCTCCTTCGTGCCGATCAGCATGATGTGCAGGCTGCCCGGCTTCAGCGTCACCTCGCCGTTTGGCGGGATGTCGATCGCGGGCACGGGGCGCATCTGCATCACGCCGTTCACGTGGGTATGCGTGTGCAGCTCCACGGTCGGCGCGATGGGGCTGCTCGCGCCCACCAGCCGGTCCGGCTGGTCGGAGGTGTTGCGGATGGTCAGGAAGCCCGCCCCCGTCGCGCCGGCCCGCGCGGTCGCGCGGCTCCAGGGCTGGGAGATGCGCAGCGCGCCGGCGGCTGCCTCCGCCGGCGCGGTGGCCTGCGCCTGCACCAGCCGCAGCTCCGGGGCGGGCATGCGGGGTTCCGTGCCGGTCCAGGCGGCCGTCTTGCCGCCCGTGCAATCCTGCACCACCGGCAGGCGCAGCGTGTCGCCGGCGCGGTCGGGGGTGCGGAAGCGGAGCGCGAACTCGTCGTAGTAGGCGGCGGGCAGCACGCCGTTCTCGAAGATCACCTGGCCGGGCGCGGTGCGGATGGACCAGCCGGGCTTCACCATCGGCTGCGCGTCCCGCGCGCCTTCGGGCAGCGAGACGGTCACGCGGATCGTATCGGCGTCGCCGCATCCGTGCGGGATGCGCAGCACCGCCGTGTAGGTGGCGTTGGCGGGCGCGACGGGGTTTTCGAGCGTGACGTGGGCGAGCGCGGGCACGGCGAACAGGGCGGCAACGGCCGCGAGGCGAATGGACATGGAAGACCTCTGACGATGGAAGGAAAGCCGGTTCCGGATCGTCAGGCGGCGGGCGGTGCCCTGGGTTGGTGCGGCGGCAGGAAGGCCGGCGCGGGCGGGGCCCGGCTTGGGGGCTGGGCGTAGACGACCGCCACGTAGACCACGTCGCGCGGCGCGCTGACCGAGGGCGGCACCGCCGCCGGGGTCGGCAGGGCGCAGGCGGCGCAGAAGGAGGATGCGGCCTGATGGCCCGGCAGCGTGCCGTCCTCTCCCGGCCACGGGATGTGCTGCACCCCTTCCGGCGTGCAGATCTCCATCGTCGACGACGCGAAGCGCAGGCAGTGCGCAGCCGCCCCGGCCCACTGGACGCCCAGCAGGAGGGCAAGCAGCACCGACAGGGCGCGGCGGCGGATCACCCGGCCTGATTAGCCGCCCGGCCCGGACTTGTCATTGCTCCGCGTCAGTCTTGCGGGGCGTGGCGCACCCGGCCACGGCCGAGGTTTTGTCGCGCGCCCCTCCGCGTGCTACCCCGCGGGCACATGCTCAAGCGCCTGATCCGCTCCCCGGGCGCGCAGGCGCTCATCGCTCGGCTTCTCGGCCTCTATCTCGCGGCCACCTTCCGGACCATCCGCTGGCGGCTGGAAGGGGAGGACATCGTCGAACGCTTCGCGCCCAGCGCAACGCCGCTCGTCATCGCCTTCTGGCACGAACGGCTGCCGATGATGCCGATGCTGTGGATGCTGGTCCGGCACCGCATCCCGCGCGGCGTGGATTTCGCGCCGCGCATCCTCGTCTCGCATCACCGGGACGGGCGGATGATCGGCGACGTCGTCGCCCGCTTCGGCTTCACGGCCGTCTACGGCAGTTCCTCGCGCGGCGGGGCGGGAGGCATGCGGGCGTTGATCGATGCGCTGGCGGATGGCCGGCCCGTCGCGATCACGCCCGACGGCCCGCGCGGCCCGCGCCGCGTGGCGGCCCCCGGTGCGGCGCAGATCGCGGCGCTGACCGGCCGCCCTCTCGCCGCCGCGTCCGCTTCGGTCTCGCGCGCGAAGGTGCTCGCATCCTGGGACCGGATGATGATCCCGCTGCCCTTCTGCCGCGGCGTGATCGTCGCCCATGACGTGATCGACGTGCCGCCGGACGGCGCGGAGGCGGCGACGCAATGGCTCGAGGCCGCGATGACGGCGGCCTGCGAGCGCGCCGACCGGCTGGTGGGACGATGACGCCGCCGGGCCTCACCGGATGGCGCATCGCGAGTTCGGCGCTGGCCCCGCTGCTGCCGGCCTGGCTGCGGCTGCGCGCGCGTCGCGGCAAGGAGGTGCCGGAGCGGATCTGCGAACGGCGCGGCATCGCCACGCGACCGCGGCCCGAGGGTGCGCTGCTGTGGGTCCATGCCGCGAGCGTCGGCGAGGCGGCGAGCCTGCTGCCGGTGCTGTCGGCGCTGCACCGGCTGCGCCCGGCGCTCAGCGTCCTTGCTACCACCGGCACGGTGACCTCGGCGGCGCTGCTGGCGGACCGGCTGCCGCGGCTGGGGCTGACGGACCGGGTGATCCACCAGTTCGTCCCGCTCGACGTGCGGGCCTGGGTGCGCCGCTTCCTCGATCACTGGCGCCCGGACGCGGCGGCCTTCGTGGAAAGCGAGCTGTGGCCGAACACGATCGTCGAGGCGCATGCGCGCGGCATCCCGCTCGCGCTGATCAATGCGCGCATCTCGGTGCGCAGCTATGCCCGCTGGCGCCGCTCGCCGGGCGTGGCGCGCGCGCTGCTCGCCCGCTTCCGGATGGTGCAGGCGCAGAGCGGGCGCGACGCGGGCCGGCTGGTCGCCCTGGGTGCCCGCGGGGTCGAGGCGCCGGGCAACCTGAAATTCGCCGCACCGCCGCTGCCGGTGGACGAGGCGGAGCTTGCCCGGCTGCGCGGCCTGATCGGCGCGCGCCCCGTCTGGCTCGCCGCCAGCACCCATCCGGGCGAGGAGGCGCAGGTGATGCAGGTCCACCGCGCGCTCGCCCTCGACCGGCCGGAGCTGCTGACCATCGTCGCCCCGCGCCATCCGGATCGCGGGGCGGAGGTGGCACCGCTCGCCGCGCCGCTGTCCGTGACGCGGCGCTCGCTCGGCGAGCCGCCCTCCGGTGCGGTGTGGGTGGCCGACACGCTGGGAGAGCTGGGGCTGTTCTACCGCCTCGCCCAGGTCGCCTTCATCGGCGGCAGCCTCATCGCCCATGGCGGGCAGAATCCGCTGGAGGGCGCGCGGCTGGGCTGCCCCGTGGTGTTCGGCCCGCACACCCATAATTTCGCCGAGGCGACCGCCGCCCTGATCGAGGCCGGTGCGGCCGCGCGGGTCACGGATGCCGCCGCGCTGGAGCGCGTCGTGGGCGACCTCCTGGACGACCCCTCCCACCGGGCCGCGATGGGCGCCGCGGGCGCCGCCGCGGCGGGGCGGCACGCGGACCTGCCGGACCAGGTCGCCCGGGCGTTGCTTGGGCTGCTGGGGACCGGCAGAATATCGACGGTCTAAGGAAAGACACGCCACCCCCCATGCGCGCCCCGCAATTCTGGAGCCGCGGCAGTGGCGGGCTTGCCCCGCTGCTGCTCTCGCCCGTCTCCGCCATCTACGCCGCGGCCACCGCCCGGCGCATGGCGCAGCCGGGCTGGCGTGCGCCCGTGCCGGTGATCTGCGCCGGCAACGTCACTGCCGGCGGGGCCGGCAAGACGACGGTCGCGCTCGATCTGCTGGCCCGGCTGAAGGCGCGGGGCATCGCCGTGCATGCGCTGCTGCGCGGCTATGGCGGGTCCGAGAAGGGCCCCCTGCTGGTCGATCCCGCGCAGCACGATTCCGACCGCGTCGGCGACGAGGCGCTGCTGCTGTCCGAGATCGCGCCGACCTGGGTCTCCGCCGACCGCGCCGCGGGCGCGCGGCAGGCCGTCGCCGCCGGGGCCGAGGCGATCGTCCTCGATGACGGGCTGCAGAACCCGACGCTGGAGAAGGACCTGCCGCTGCTCGTCGTCGACGGCGGCTACGGCTTCGGCAACGGGCGCGTGATCCCGGCCGGCCCGCTGCGCGAGCCGGTGGAGGCCGGCGCGGCGCGCTGCCGTGCCGCGGTGCTGATCGGCGAGGACGAGGCGGGTGTGGGCAGCAAGCTGCCGCCCGGCCTGCCCGTGCTGCGCGCCCGCACGGTGCCGTCGCCGGCGATCGCGCAGCTTGTGGGCAAGCCGGTGCTGGCGTTCGCGGGCATCGCCAATCCGCTCAAGTTCTTCGCCACGCTGACGGCGGCGGGCGCGGTGCTGGTGGGCCGAGAGACCTTCGCCGATCACTATCCCTACGACCCGTCCGACATGCGGACGCTGGTCAGCGAGGCGGAGCGGCTGAAATCCGTGCTTGCCACCACGCCCAAGGATGCCGTGCGCATTCCCCCGCCGTTCCGTCACCACGTCACGGTGGTGGGCGTGTCGCTGGCGTGGGAGAGCGAGGCGGCGCTGAACGCGCTGCTCGATCCGCTATTCCTGAAGGAGGCGGTGCCGGCCGCCTGACGACACGCAGTGTTCGCGGTCGTCTTCCGCTTTCCGGAGCTTTGCAAAGCTGTCGCGACCTCCCTCCCTCTCCCGCCGGGCGGGAGAGGGGACCATGCGCGACGCTTCTTGCCTCGCTCCTCCCGACAATTCGCATGAGATGAATGGTCGTAAGAATGACCACTCGCATCAGATCTGAGTTCGCTTGGCGCGTTTCAGCGCGCGTATTGTCAAGATTTACGACAAGGTTGGCTTCACCGAGACTTCACACGCAACCCCACCCGCATCCGTAGCTTGCGCGCCTGCGTGGGCAGCCGCCCATCAAACAACAAAGCCGGGGATACGATGGCCATTGACCGACATCTGATGTTGCCTGTCCTTGCGTTCGCCGCGATCGCGGGCGCCGGGCTGATGCCCGCCACCGCCGATGCCGCGCCGCTGGTCGAGCGGCCGATCGTCATCGCGCATCGTGGTGCGAGCAGCTACCTGCCCGAGCACACGATCGAGGGCTATCGCCTCGCCGTGCAGATGGGCGTGGACTTCATCGAGCAGGACCTGTTCCTGACCTCGGACGGTGTGCTCGTCGCCCGGCACGACCGTTCGCTGAACGCCACCACCAACGTCGTCTCGGTGGCCGCGAACGATCCGGCGCTGTTCGCGAAGGGCGTCGTCGTCAATGGCACGCGGCAGTACTACGTCGACAACCTCACCTATGCCGACGTGCAGAAGCTGAACGCGGTCTCGCGCGGCGGGTCTGCCTATGCCAATCCGCCGAACGGATACTACACCGGCACCGAAGCCTTCGCGGTGCCCACCTTCACCGAGGCGCTGGACTACGCGTATGGCCACTATCTCGCGACCGGCGAGATGGTCGGCGTCTATCCGGAAGTGAAGCTCGGCCCGACCGACGCCTATAACATCGCCATCGCGGATGCGATGCTCGCCGCGCTGGGCGACCCGAAGTACAACGGCTTCTTCGACGGATCGCGGGACAACGTGTTCCTGCAGTCCTTCGGCGAGAGCATCATCCAGTACCTGAACACGCTCACCGACCTGCCGCTGGTGTTCCTCACCGGCTGCCCGGCCACGCCTGCCGCTGCGGCGGCGATCGCGCAGTACGCGGACGGCATCGGCATGAGCACGGGTGCCGCGACCCAAGCCTGCATCGACCGTGCCCACGACGCCGGGCTGTTCGTGCATGTCTACACGCTGTCGGCCGCCAACCCGGCGCTGCACGACACGTATTACGCACGCGGCGTGGACGGCATCTTCACCAACGCCCCGGACCACGGCGTCGCGTCCCGCGACGCGATGTTCCCGGTGCCGGAGCCGGCCTCGGCCGCGCTGCTCGGCATGGGTCTCGCCGGCCTCGTGTTCGCAGGGCGCCGCCGGGCCTGACCGGCCGCAGCGGCAAACGAAACGGGCCGGCGCGTCGCCGCGCCGGCCCGGTTCCGTCCGTCCCCTGCCGCCGCGATCAGGCCTTGCGGCGGCGGATGGCGGCGAGGCCCAGCAGGCCGGTGCCGAACAGCGCCAGCGTCGCGGGCTCCGGCACGGTGGTCGTGGGCGGCAGCGGCGCCATCACCAGGTCCTGGCTGCCGACGCGCAGGATCACGCCGGGCTCGGCGCCGGAGGCCCAGTTGGTCAGGTACAGGTTCGCCTGGTTGCGCACGTCGTTCGCGCCGACGAGCTGGAACTTGCCGCCCGACAGGCTGCTGCCGTCGTCGTAGGCGACTTCCCACAGCGCCACCTGGAACGCCGCGCTCTTCAGCGCGCTGGTCAGCGAGTCGGCGAAGTAGGTGGCGTACAGGCCGGCCAGCGCGGACGCCTTCGCGACATACTCGCTCGATTCGCTCAGCGTGCCCTTGTAGTCGCCGCTGACGATGCCCGCGACGTTCAGCAGCTCATCCGGCTCCAGGCAGTAGGTGACGAAATCCGTCCACGCATAGGGCGCGTTGGTGTGGGAGTACTGCAGGTAGAAGGCGCCCGCCTGCACGTTGGTCGAGGTCAGGCCGGCGCCCTTGTCGACGCGGATCGTCAGCGCCTGGTAGCCCGCGGCGCCGAACACGTTGCCGCCGTTGCCGTCGCGCACGTAGATCGTCGAAGCCTCGGCTGCCCCCGGGGCGAAGGCCATGCTCACGCCGACCGCCAGGGCGAGGATCGCGGTCTTCAGCGTGGGCTGCGTTGCATTCATCAAGGCGAACTCCTTCTGGGGGCCGCGTCATCGGTTGCGGACGCGAAGGAGCGGTACGCAAGCTGCGTGCCAGAAGCTCAAAGTCCTGATTCTAAATGTGCACGCGCTCACATCGCGAGGCGTGTGTAATTTTTTGCGACGTTCTCAATGCATACATTCCGGCCTGTCGGGGCGTGACCGTAAAGAATCCCGACAGGCGATCCGGCCCTAGTAGAGCCGCTTCACATAGGCTTCCGCGAGGTTGCGGTCGGCTTCCTCGGCCGTGGTACGGCCGGTCTGGTCGGCGATGATCCGCCCCAGCGTCGGGAAGGACTTCCGGTCGATCCGCGTTGCCGGGTCCCACAGGCGGGAGCGGATCAGCGCCTTGCCGCAGTGGAAGAACGTCTCCTCCACCGCGATCAGCAACCCGCGCGCCGGCACCCGGCCGCTGATGGCGGAGCCTTCCAGCAGGGCCGGGTCCGTGGTGATGCGCGCGGTGCCGTTCACCCGCACCGTCTCGTCGATGCCGGGGACAAGGAAGAGGATCGCGATCCGCGGGTCCGCCAGCAGGTTCGCGTAGCTGTCCATCCGGCGGTTGCCGGGCCGGTCCGGGAGCAGCAGCGTGGCGTCGTCCAGCACCCGCACGAAGCCGGGCGGATCGCCGCGCGGGCTGGCATCGAGCCCGTCCGGGCCGGCGGTCGAGATCACGACGAACGGGCTCAGCTCGATGAACCGGCGGATGTGTTTCTCGATGCGCGGCAGCGCCTTGGCTTCCGCCAGCGGATTGATGGCGCCCACATGCTCCCGCAGGGCGACGAGGTCGGCGATATCGTTCATCGGTCGTTTCCCGGATGCCCCGCGAGGCTTCCAGAGCCGCGGTTCGATAGCAACCCGTCGGGCGAGAGCGCGTTGATACCGGGCTGTCCGGTTTGCGCCCGATACGCGCGCGGGCGGCAGGGGCGGGCGGCTTTGCCGGGGCGGCCCGCCCCACGCCGCCGCGGCCTATGGATTGAGGCGGCGGAAGAAGCTCGGCGCGGTGCCGATCTTCGTGACGTCCTGCGCGAAGGCGGCGATGCAGGCGTTGAAGAAGCGGACGAAGCGGTCGGCGTGGTGGCCGGTGCCGATCGGGTACTGCCGCATCTTCCACCGGTTCTGCACGCCATCCTGGAAGTAGATGCCGCCCGAGTTGTAGGCGCAGGCCACGCAGGGCGGATCGAAGCGCGTCAGCCCGCCCTGCCGTCGGATGTAGCCGGTGCCCGCGCGCACGCTGAGCAGCGGATCCTGCAGCCGCTCGGCGGAGATCGTGCGATCCTTCATCACCTCCCGCGCGGTGCTCACCAGCGTCTGCATCAGCCCGACGCTGACCTTGTGCGGCGTGGTCTCGACGGAGATGAAGCCGGGTTCCAGCCGCGTGGCCGTGCGCGCCGCCTCCGCGCTGCGCGCTCCGCCCATGGATTCGGTGCAGGCGGTGGCGATCAGCAGCTCCAGCGGCACGTCCTCCTCCACCGCGACGCGGCGGAAGACGTCGCCGAACGCATCCAGCGCATCGGCCACGGTGGCGCGGCCGGCCACTTCGGGCGCCGCTCCGCCGACCGAGACGCCGGTGGGCGTGAGCTCCCACGTCACGCTGCCGGCGAAGCGCAGATGCGGCCTGGTCAGTCCGGCGATGGCGGCGTCGATCACGTTCTCCGGCCGCGCGGCCTGGTCGATCTTCATCTGCACCTGTTTCAGCACGTCCGGTGGGGCGCCGACCGGGGCGAACAGCGTCGCCCACGTCATCGGCCCGACGACGCCATCCACGGCAAGCCCGGCGGTCTGCTGGTTGCGCGTCTGGAAGGCGACGATGGCGCGTTCGGTGGCCGGGCCGAACAGCCCGTCCGGCACGCGGAGCATGGCGGCGAGTTCCGGCTGGTCCGTGCGCTCGATCATGCGCGTCTGCAACGCGCGCACGTCGTTGCCGCGCTGATAGGGCAGCGTCAGCCGCAGCGTGCGCTCCAGCGGCGGGACTGTCGTCATGCGCAGCCCCCGCGTTCGGCGGCGACGGCGCGGCGCAGCCCGTCCCAGCTCGCTGTGAGGTCGGGCGGCGGCGGGCGGTCCAGCAGCCGCGCGGCGGCGGCGAGGTCGGGGCAGCGGGCGGCGGTGCGGTCCAGCATCGCGCGGCCGAAGCGGCCGGTGGCATCGTAGAAATCGGCCACGAGCGGCGCGGCCGGGCGCAGCGTCGCCGCCTCGGCGATCATGCGTTCGTTCAGCGCGCGGACATCGCCGCCATGGTCGCGGCGTTCGCGCAACGCGCCGAGCAGGCCGGTGCGCAGCCGCGTGGCATCCGGCGCGCGGCCGCCGGGCAGCGTGGCCAGCGCGGCATCGTAGGACTGCACCGCGCAGGCGAAGAATGGCGGGGCCGCTCGCAGCGATCCGCCCGGCCGCGCCTCCCGCCTTCCTTCGCGCAGGCAGGCATCCGCCTTCAGCTCGTGCATCTGGCTGCACGCGAGGTCGGGCGTGCGGCAGTCGACGGATTGCTGCGCCAGCGCGGCGAAATCCCCGCGCTGGTTCAGGTCCTTCATGCCGTCGAGCTGTTTGACCGACCCGCAGCCGAGCAGCAGCAGGACGGGCAGCAGGATCAATGCGCGCATCATGCGGCCTCCGGCAGGATGTCATCGCGTCGTGCGGCGCCGCTCGCGACGGCGGCGCGTTCGGCTTCCGCGGCGGCCGCCATCCGCGCCTGCGCGCGGGGCAGGGCGGCGCGGACGGCCGCTTCCACATCGGTCCCGCTGCGCGCGAGGCTGGCGGCGACGAGCGCGAGCTGGTCGCGGTCCTGCGCTGCGGAGCGGTCGGCGCCGACCGCGTCCATCGCCGCGCGCAGCGTCGCCTGCGAGACCTCCACCGTGCCGCCGGCGGTGTCGGGCACGGCGATGGCCGGCAGCGGGTTGCGGTCCAGCTCGAACTCGATCAGCGCCCGGCGGTATTCCTGCAACCCCTGCTCCAGCTCGTCGCTGCTGGCGAAGCTGCCGGGCAGGTCGGCGTCCTGCGGCAGCAGGTCCGCCGCATCGGCCCGCAGCGCGGTGACCAGCAGCCGCTGGGCGCGGGCGAGGTCGGGTACGCCGCTGTCGATCATCGGGCCGTAGACGCGCAGGAAGATCGGCGCGCGGCGCAGCACCGACAGGCCCACCATCCCGTCCGACAGCCCGTCCGGGAACAGGTCGGTCGTGTAGGGCCGGTCGAGCACGCGGGCCATCCAGCGGCGATAGACGGTGTCGCCCGCCTTGAAGGCGGTCAGCGCGCCCATCACCACCGCGCCCGCGATGCCGAGCGGCCCGGCGAGCCCTGCCGCCCCGCCCAGCACCTTGAGCACCGGGCTGAAGGAGGACGCCGCCCCGCCGAGCAGGTCGGCGAGCGGGTTGCTCTCCTCCGCCCCGCTCAGCAGCGTGCCGGCCTGCCGGGCGGCGTCCGCGAGGTCGGTGAAGCTGTCGGCATTGGCCACCGTGTCCAGCACGCCGGTCGCGCGGTCGGCGAGGTCGAGCACGGACTTCGCCCGGTCCGCCAGCGCGGAGCCGGGCACGATGCTGCCCACCGCGTCGGCGACCACCTTGGCCTCGCGGATGCGCTGGCGGATCTCGGTGATCCGCGACGCCGCCTCGCCCTGGCTGCGCGCCTCGTCGGCCTTCGCGGTGGCCTCGGCCCGCGCGCGGGCGGCATCGGCGTTGGCGGCGGCGGCTTCCTGCCGCGCCTCCCGCGCCGCCGCCTGGTCGGGGCCGGTCACCCGGGTGCCGAAGTAGAAGCTGAAGACGCTGATGATGATGCCGTTGACGTAGCCGGCGATGGCGACATCCAGCCCAAGCGCCCGGCTGAACAGCAGCAGCGGCAGGCCGACGATGCCGACCAGGATCGCGAGCAGCGCGCGGATCGTCCCCTCGGGCAGGCCGAGGGGGAGGTCCTTGATGAGCGCGAGCCGCGTCTCCGAGATCTCCTTGTCGCGCAGCATCATGGTGATCTGGCGGATCAGGTAGGCGATGAAGATGCCGACCGCGACCGCGATCAGCAGCACGCCCGTGCCGGCGGCGAGGGCGAGCCAGCCGATGCCTTCAGGTGGCGCAACCGGTTGCGCTGCGGCGGGAAGTGCTGCCGTGATCAGGGGTGCAGCAAGCCAGGCAATGCCGAACCGCATCGCTGGACCTCCGTGATTGTGACGATAATGGCACGTTACGCAGGCCGCACAGAAGCGATGTGCTTCACGCTGGCGGCCGGCTACGCGCATGCGAAAAGGCCCGGGCCGCGCCATGGCGCGCACCTCGGGCCTCTCGCGGGCGTCCTTGCCGCACTGCGGAATTTATGTCAAGATTTTCCTACAACGGCCTGTACGGGATTTGCGATGCCATGCCTCGCGCGTGGGGATAGACTGCCGCCCTTGCACGACATCGGAGATCATGTGCGCCGCGCGTTCACCCCGCTCGCCATCCTGACGGTCCTCCTCGGCGCGGGCTGTGATCAGGCCCCGGTGCCGAAGCCCACGCCCTATGCCGGCGCCCCGCTGCCGGTGCCGCCGGCCCCGCCGCGCGTCCCGCCCCGCCCGCGCACGACGGCCGCGGACGCGACCCAGGTCGATCCCGGCCCGGCCGGGGAGCAGGACCAGGCCTCCGCCCCCGCGGGGGTGGGGGTCGAGGAGCTGCCGGGGACGGCCCCCGTGGCGGTCGAGACGCCGCAGGCCCATGCCGCGCTGCCGCCCGGCCTCGTCGTTCCGCCGCCCTCCACGCCAGCGCCCACGCTTGCCTCGCTCGCCGGATTGAACGAAGGCGAGGTGCTGCAACGCTTCGGCCGCCCCAGCAGGGCCGCCGCCGTGGGGCAGGGGATGCGATGGACGTGGGATGTGGAAGGATGCGAGATGACCATGACCCTGTTTCCGGACGTCGCCGCGCAGATGCGGCGCGTGTTGAGCGCGGAGCTGCGCGGCGCGGCGCGCGATGAGCTGGGCGAGGCCGGATGCCTGGACCGGCTGGGGCGGCGCCGTGCAGGCCTCTGAGACCCATACCGAGGAGCGCGCCGGCTCCGTCGTCCTGGTGGACGACGATGCGCTGTTCCGCGACACGCTGGCCCACAACCTCGAGGGCGCGGGCTTCCAGGTCCGCGTTTTCTCCGACGGCACGCAGGCGCTCCAGCATCTGGAATCGGCCGAGGATGTCGGCGTGGTGCTGCTGGACTGGCGCATGCCCGGCCTGTCGGGGCTGGAGGTGCTGCGCCGGCTCCGCCGGTCCCGCGAGGACCTGCCGGTGGTGTTCCTCACCGCCCTCGGCGCGCCGTTCTACGAGGAGACGGCGCTGCTGGACGGGGCGGTGGACTACATCGAGAAGTCGCGCACCTTCCGCATCATCGAGCGGCGGGTGCGCGCGATCCTCGACCGCGGCCGGGCGACGGCGACCGAGATGCCGGCCGCGGAGCGCGAGCATGTCGGCCGGCTGACCATGTTCCCCGCCTCCTGCCGGGCCGACTGGGACGGCGTGCGGGTGGACCTGACGCCCGCCGAGTTCGCCATCGTCCACCACCTCGCCAGCCGGGCGGGGGACGACGTGCCGTACCAGTCGCTGTACGCGGCCGTGCGCGGCCCGGCCTTCGTGGCCGGCGCCAACGCGGAGGGCTTCCGCACCAACGTGCGCGCCTTCGTGCGCCGCATCAGGCAGAAGTTCGTCGCGCTCGACCCCGCCTTCGACGCCATCCGCAACTTCGCCGGCTTCGGCTACCGCTGGGAGGAAGGCGGCGGGCCGGACCTGGACGATGACGGCTGACGCCCCCCGGTCCATGACGGCCGATCTCGCCGCTCAGGACCGGAGCACGGTGCCGATCTCCGCCGAGCGTCTGCGGCAGGTGCGGGCGGAGGCGGAGAGCCGCGCCCATGCCGCATCCGCAGAAGCTGCCGCCACCACCGCGGCGGCCGTCCCGCCTGCCCCGCCCGTCCCGGTCCGCCGACGGCGGTCGCTGGTGTTCGGGCTGGTGCTGCTGCTGGCCGCCTTCACCGCCATGCCGGTGCTGATCTACCGCCAGCTCGCCGATGCCGATGCCGATCTGCGCACGCTGGTGCTGCGCACGGCGGAGGAGGAGGCGGTGCTGGTGGCCGGCGCGCTGCGGCCGCAGTTGCAGCGCTTCAACCCGGCCTCCGCCGACGTGCTCCAGCAGGAGGTGACGGACCTCACCAGCCCGCGCCGCGCGCTGCGCGTGGTGCTCGGCGCGCGGCTGCCCGACGCTCCCGACAACAGCCCGGAGCCGCTGGCGCTGATCGCGGCGTCCCCGCCGGCGCTGGATGCCGAGTTCGCCGAGATCCGCGCGCGGCTGGAGGCGCTGGGCGCGGCACAGGGCACCCAGCCCTGCCGCGGCACCAGCCCGCTCGGCGTGCGGGTCAGCGGCGATGCGCGGCAGGTGCTGACGGCGGTGGCGCTGGTGAACAGCGAGGCGGGATGCTGGCGGCTGCTGCTGGGCTGGCGCGACGAGGCGGCGCTGGGCAGCACGCTCGGCGTGCCGTTCTGGCGCACGCCCGCGATCCAGGCCGCCGCCGGCGTGTACGTGCTGCTCGCCGCGCTGGTGCTTGCACTGTTCCTCGGCGTGCGGCGCCATCTGGTCCGCTTCGCCCGCAACGCCCGCGCGCTGCGCGAGGGCCGCGCCGCGCCGTCCTTCGCGGAGATGAACGAGCTGCGCGAGCTGAGCGGCGTGGCTGCCGAGCTGGACCGGCTGGTGGCAACGCTGTCCGCCGCGGCGGCGCTGATCCGCGAGACGGCGGAGGCGAGCCTGCACGCGCTCAAGACCCCGGTGGCGACGCTGTCGCAGCTTCTGGAGCCGCTGCGCGCCGCCGTGCCGCCCGGCCATGCCGCCGGCCGCACCGCGCTCGCCGCGATGGAGACCAGTCTGAAGCGGATCGACAGCCAGCTCGCGCAGGCGCGGCGGCTCGACCAGCTCATCGCCGACCAGCTCGACCCGCGCCGCGTGCCGCTCGACCTGTCGGACATGGTGCAGGAACTGGCCGACGACATGCGCCCGGGGCTGGTGCTGCGCGGCCGCCAGCTTCGCGTCGCGGCCGAGCCCGGCATCCGCGTGATGGGCGTGGAGAGTCTGGTGGAGGCGATCCTCGCCGCGCTGGTGGAAAACGCCGGCGACTTCGCCCGCGCCGGCGGGCGCGTGGACGTGACGGTGGCGCGCGTGGGCAACGCCGCGCTGCTGGTGGTCGAGGACGACGGGCCCGGCGTGCCGGAGAGCGAGCTGGCCCACCTGTTCGACGCCGGCTACAGCCGCCGCGGCGCGGAGAGCAAGGTCGCCCATGCCGGGCTCGGCCTGTCGATCGTCGCGCGCAGCGTGGCCGCGATGGACGGTGCGGTGCGGGCGGAGAACCGCCCGCTGGGCGGACTGCGCGTCACGGTGCGGCTGCCGATCGCCTGATCCCCGCGGCCGCTTGTGGGGCGCCGCCGGACCACATATTGCCTGCAATCAAGAAGCACCGGGAGGAACGCTGCGATGACCCTGCTCACCCGCCGTCTCGTGCTCGCGGGCTCCGCACTGGCCATGCCTGCGATCGCCCGTGCGCAATCCGGCTGGCGGCCGACCCAGCCCGTGCGGATCATCGTGCCGGCGGCGCCGGGTGGCACGACGGACATCGCCGGACGCATGCTCGGCCATCATCTGGCGCCGCGCTGGGGGCAGCCGGCGGTGGTCGAGAACCGTTCCGGCGGCGGCGGGACCATCGGCACGATGGAGGTGGTGCGCGCGAAGCCGGACGGCCACACGATCCTGTCCGGCAATATCGGCCCGCAGGCGATCGGCTATTCGCTGTTCCGCAATCTGCAGTACACGCCGGAAAGCCTGCTGCCCGTGTCCAACATGGTGCGCGGGCCGAACGTGCTGGTGGTGCATCCGTCCGTGCCGGCGCGCACGGTGCCGGAGCTGATCGCGCATTTGAAGGCCAATCCCGGCCAGCTCGGCTGCGGCAATCCCGGCGTCGGCCAGTCGCCGCACCTGTCGGCGGTATGGTTCGCGCAGCTCACCGGCACGTCGATCATCCACGTGCCGTTCCGCGGCGCGGGGCCGGCGATGGTGGAGCTGGTCGCCGGCAACATCCAGCTCATGTTCGACAACCTGACCACGGCCATCGAGCAGATCCGCGCCGGCAAGGTGCGCGCGCTCGCCGTCACCAGCGCGGACCGCTCGCCGCAACTGCCGGACCTGCCCGCGCTGCGCGAGACGGCGCCGGAGCTTGCCGCCTATGACGTCTCCACCTGGTTCGGCATGTTCCTGCCGGCCGGCACGCCCGCACCGATCGTGCAGGCGCTGAACGAGGAGATGCGCGTGCTGATCGAATCCGATGAGGGCAAGGCACGCTTCACGCAGATGGGCGGCGTGGGCGCCTGGAGCACGCCCGACCGCTTCGCCGCCTTCGTGAAGGCGGAGATCGAGAAATGGGGCGCGGTGATCCGGCGCGAAGGACTGCAGATCGAGGTGAGCTGACCGATGACGGAACTGAGGCGCGTTGCG
The DNA here is from genome assembly GCA_037190665.1 of Rhodovastum atsumiense. Classification (GTDB taxonomy): domain Bacteria; phylum Pseudomonadota; class Alphaproteobacteria; order Acetobacterales; family Acetobacteraceae; genus JBBCJT01. The sequence continues at coordinate 114,045 of JBBCJT010000027.1, forward strand.
CCGCGCGATCCCGCGCAGGCGTTGCTGTGGACGAATCCGGACGTTGACCGCACGGGCGGCTGGGATGCCGTGCGCATGGGCTTCGATGTGCTGGCGGAGGCGCGCGCGGCGCGGGAGGTGATCGGGGGCTGGCCCGGCTATGCGCCGTCGCCGCTGCACGACCTGCCGGCCACGGCGCGCGCGCTGGGGATCACGGCGCTGTCCTGCAAGGACGAGGGCGGGCGCTTCGGCCTCGGCAGCTTCAAGGCGCTCGGTGCGCCCTACGCGGTGCACCGGCTGCTGGCGCAGGCGGGCCGCCCGCCGGCCGACGTCACGGTCGCCTGCATCACCGACGGCAACCATGGCCGCGCGCTGGCCTGGGGCGCCCGCCAGCTCGGCTGCAAGGCGGTCGTCTACATCCCGCGCGGCGTCAGCCCGGCGCGCGTGGAGGCGATCGCCGCACAGGGCGCGCGGGTGGTGCCGGTCGATCTCGTCTACGACGACGCGCTGGAGAAGCTGCGCACGGATGCGGCGCGGGAGGGCTGGGACATCGTCTCCGACCTCGCCTATCCCGGCTATGTCGAGATGCCGCGCGCCTGCATGGCGGGCTACGCGGTGATGGTCGACGAGATCCTCGCCGCCCGCCCCACGCCGCCGACGCATGTGCTGATCCAGGGCGGCTGCGGCGGTTTCGCCGCCGCGATCCTCGCCGCGTTCTGGGCCCGCTCCGGCGCCGCGCGGCCGCATCTGACGGTGATCGAACCGGCGCGCGCCGCCTGCCTGCTGGAAGCGGCCGAGGCCGGCGGTCCGGTGCGGGTGGATGGCGAGCTGGACACGCTGATGGGCGGTCTGGCCTGCGGCGTGGTCTCGCTCGCCGCGTGGCCGATCCTGCGCGACGGGGTGGACGCCTACATGATCCTGCCGGAGGCGGAGATCGTGCCGGCGATGCGCGATCTGGCGCGCCCACCGGGCGGCGATCCCGCGGTCGTGGCGGGCGAGACGGGCGCGGCCGGGCTCGCGGCGCTGCGGATGATCGCGCAGCAGCCGGCGCTCGCCTCCCGCATCGGGCTGGGCCCGGAGAGCGACGTGCTGATCTTCGTCTGCGAAGGCGCGACCGACCCGGATCGCTACCGGGAACTGGTCGAAGGCTAGGAACGGACATCACCTGCGCCGCGGACGGCGCAGGTGAACCCGCTTCGGCGCAGGAAGTCCGAGGTCACTGCGAGAGGCTGCTGACCTCGCGTGCGAGGCGCCGACGCTCCTGCGCCAGCGCGTCGCGCTGGGCCGTGAGCCTCGCGATGTCCTCGCGCAGGGTTTTCTTCTCGACCCGAGCAAGCTCGGCGACGGAGTACGGCCGCGCGGGGGGATCGCGGTCCGGTACCACTGTAAGCACGATGAAAAGCAGGCCGAGTGCGCCCGCGATAAGCGTTGCCACAAAAGCAACCCAAGCGCGTGGCGGGCCTGCCTTGTCGTCGATCTCGATCGACATGCGTCGACCGCTGATCTCCACGACCCCGCCGTCCATCGCTGAACCTCCTGTCTGTCCCGGTTTTGGCCAACCGAGTAAACGCGAGGCGCTTTACGGAATTCCAGTGACTTTGCTGCGACGCAAAATAATTAGTAATATCAGTAGATTGACCAGAAAAAATCGTATTCGTGCGGATTACGTTAGTATTCAGTTCACCGCTTCATCGCGGTAAGTGCCCCAGAACGCCTCCCGCGGGAGATAGCCGCGATGGTCGCCCACCTGCACCTGGCACCAGTCGGTACCGGGCTCGCAGGTCCGCACCCGCCCGACCACGCCGCCCTTCAGACGCGCCACTGTCTGGGCGTTCGCCTCGGGCGCGCGACGGAGCGGCTGTTCCTCCCCGCGGACGATGAAGCTGCGGCGGCCGGTGAGCACGGCCGCATGAACCCAGCCCTGCACGCCGTCCGGATCGCGCACCAGCCGCCAGACCTCGAACTCGCGCATGATCTCCACCGGCAGGTCGCGGCGCTGGTAGACCCATTGCACGGGATAGCGCGTGCCCGGACCGGCCCGCATGTTCACCTCATCCGCCCGCAGCGCGGCGAAGCGGGGGATCGGCAGGCCGCTGACGCTGCCGCGCGGCGGCTCGGCGGGCCGTTCCGGCACTGCGGGGGCCGCAGGGGGCGGTGGCTCGGCGGGACGGGGGGCGGCGGCCGCACCGGCAGCCGCGCCACCCGCTGCACCGGCGGCCGCGCCGGGCGTGGCCGGGCGCGGCGTGCGCGTCGGGTTCTGCGCGGCAGGGCGCGGCTGCGACGGCCTGGTCGGGCGCACCACGGGGGGGCGATCCGTCCGCTGGGCGGCGGCCGGTCTCTGGGGCGATTGCTGGCTGCGTTGCGGGGACGTCTGGGCCGCGGCGGTCAGCGGGACCAGCGCCACCAGCAGGAGGATCCGGCACAGGCGCATGAGCCTGCCTCGCAATGCCCGCGCGTCGCGTCAAGCCGCGCGTCGCGCCTCTACAGAGTTATGATCTGCCCGCCCTTCGTCGCGGCGAGGAAGGTCGCCACGCCGGCCACTTCCACGCCGGGGGCGAGCGCCGTCGCGTCCAGCGCCTCGACCCGCAGCCCCGCCTCGCAGGCGATGCGCCGCACGCCGAGTTCGGCGGCGGCTTCGGCCAGTTCGGCGAAGGTGCCCACGCCGCGCGCGGCAAGCTCCGCCTCGCGCGGATCGGCGGCGAAGGGCGGCTCCGTGCGCAGCGCGTGCACGCCCTCGTTGGTCGCGAACAGGACCGCGGTCCGGCCCAGCGCGGCCGCGGTGGTGGCAAGCACCAGCGCATAATGCGCGCGCGCGTGCCCGCCGGAGATCAGCAGCAGGCCGAGCGGTTCAGTCGGCAAGCGCGTGGGCCGACAGGTCGTGCAGGCTCGCGGCGTCCCCGCAGGCGGTGCAGTCGGGATCGCGCGGCAGGCGCACGGTGCGGAAGCGCGTGGCGAGCGCGTCCCAGATCAGCAGCCGCCCGGCGAGGCTCTCGCCGATGCCGAGGATCTCCTTCAGCACCTCGGTCGCCTGCAGCGTGCCCATCACGCCGGTCACACCCCCCAGCACGCCCGCCTGGCTGCAGGTGGGCACCAGCCCGTCGGGCGGCGGGGCGGGGTTGAGGCAGCGGTAGCAGGGGCCGCCCGCATGCGGCTTGAACACGGACAACTGGCCCTCGAAGCGCAGTACGGCGGCGGAGACCAGCGTGCGTTTGGCCAGCACGCAGGTGTCGTTGACCAGGAAGCGGGTGGCGAAGTTGTCGGTGCCGTCGCAGACGATGTCGTAGGCCGAGACGAGACCGAGCGCGTTCTCCGCGCTCAGCCGCAGCACATGCGGTACCACCGTCACGTCCGGGTTGATGTCGCGCGCGGCCTGCGCGGCGGAATCCGCCTTCGTCTGCCCCAGCCGCGCGGTGGTGTGGGCGATCTGCCGCTGCAGGTTGGACAGTTCCACCACGTCGTCGTCGATCAGCCCGATCGTGCCGACGCCCGCGGCGGCGAGATACAGCGCGAGCGGCGAGCCGAGCCCGCCCGCGCCCACGATCAGCACCCGTGCCGCGCGCAGCTTCGCCTGCCCGGTCCCGCCCACTTCCTTCAGCAGGATGTGGCGGGAGTAGCGGTCGATCTCCTGCTCGCTGAAGTCGAGCTCGCTGAAGCCGGGCGTCATGGGTGCAAGGTGGTGTGCGGGCCGGGGCGGGTCAAACCCCGGCCGAGGTCTCGCTGATATCGGCGATCTGCCCGCCGCTGATGCGCACCAGCTCGGCCGCACTGGTGCGGAACACGTGCATCGGGCTGCCGGCCGCGGCCCAGACCGGGTCGAGCGCGAGCAGGTCGCGGTCCACCACCACGTGCGGCGGCGTCAGGTGGCCCACGGGTGCCACGCCGCCGATCGCGAAGCCCGTCTTCTCCCGCACCCAGTCGGCATCGGCGCGCTTGATGGGCTGGCCGAGCACGCCTGCCACGCGGGCTGCGTCGACGCGGTTCGCGCCGGAGGCGATCACCAGCACCGGCCTGCCGTCCGCACCGCGGAAGACGAGGGACTTGGCGATCTGCGCCACCGCGCAGCCCACGGCGGCGGCAGCCTCCGCGCTGGTTCGCGTGCCGGCGGGGAACGCATCGATCCGGTCCTCGTGCCCCGCCGCGAGCAGGGCGGCGCGCACGCGCTCCACCGAGCCGCCGCTCATGATTCGTGTCCGCAACTTGTGGCCGCAATCTCGCAAATACTGCACGGCATGCGTGTCGTCATCCCGGTCCGGTTCCGTCAGGTTCCGCCCCCGCACGGCGGGTCGCCCGACCCGCCGTCCACAGGCGCAAGGAAGAACGATGTCCATACTCACCGTGGGATCGGGGCAGCAATACGCGACGCTGAAGGCGGCCGTGGGTGCCGCGAAATCCGGCGATACGATCCAGGTGCAAGCCGGCACCTACACCAACGACTTCGCCTATATCGACAAGGCGCTGACCATCCGGGGCGTGGACGGGATGGCGCATTTCACCGCCAGCGTCCCGCCGTCGAACGGCAAGGCGATCCTGACCACCAACGCCAACGTGCTGCTGGAGAACATCGAGCTGTCGGGGGCGAAGGTCGCCGACCGCAACGGTGCCGGCGTGCGCGTCGAGGGCGGCACGCTGACGCTGCAGGATTGCTACGTCCATCACAACGAGAACGGCATCCTGTCCAACGCGGCGACGCAGGCGGTGGTGATCCGCGAATCGGAGTTCGCCTTCAACGGCGCGGGCGACGGCTATTCGCACGGCATCTACGTGTCCGGGCAGAAGCTGGAGATCAGCGACAGCTACTTCCACGACACGGCGGTCGGCCACGAGATCAAGTCGCGCGCCGCCGTGACCACGATCACCGACAGCCGCATCTTCGACCTGTCCGGCACCGCCAGCTACAGCGTGGACCTGCCGAACGGCGGGACGGTGGTGCTGAAGGACAACGTGCTCGAGCAGGGCGCGGCGAGCGAGAACCCCGCAGTGGTGTCCTTCGGCGTGGAGGGCAATCTCTGGTCCGGATCGTCCCTGACCATGACGGACAACGTCATCGTCAACAGTCTCGGCAAGGGCACCGGCGTGATCAACGCCACCAGCGCCACGGTCACGCTCACGGGCACCGACCTGTACGGCATGACCGCTTCGCAGCTCGTCTCTGGCCCGGCGAAGGTCGCGGACACCACGCTGCTGTCCGCACGTCCGGCGCTGGACACCTCCGCGCCGTGGCAGGACACGGCCGCGCCGCGGCCCGATCAGAACCCGCAGCCCGATCCGGATCCGCAGCCTGATCCGGGCTCGCAGCCCGATCATGGCATCGTCCTCGGCAGCGGGCCGGATGCGCTGGTGCTGCGCGTGTCGGAAGATGCGTTCCGCGGCGATGCGGCGATGACGGTGAAGGTCGATGGCGTGGCCTATGGCGGCACCATCGCGGTGGACGCCTCGCACGCGAAGGGCGAGGCCGACCAGATCACCATCCGCGGCGACTGGGGCCCCGGAGCGCACTCGGTCAGCGTCAGCTTCGTCAACGACCTCTGGGTGAGGGATGTCGGCGACCGGAACCTGCACGTGGAGGGCATCAGCTACAACGGCGCGGAGGTCGCGGGCGCGAAGACGACGCTCTGGACCGCCGGCACGAAGTCCTTCGCCTTCACCGACGGCGCCGCGCAGCCCGACCAGGGCATCGTGTTCGGCAAGGGCGCGGACGCGCTGGTGCTGCGCGTGTCGGAGGATGCGTTCCGCGGCGATGCGATGATGACGGTCAAGGTCGACGGCGTGACCTATGGCGGCACGGGCGTGGCCGTCGATGCGTCGCATGCGAAGGGCGAGGTCGACACCGTCACCATCCGCGGCGACTGGGCGCCCGGCGCGCACACGGTCAGCATCGGCTTCGCGAACGACCTCTGGGTGCGGGATGTCGGCGACCGGAACCTGTACGTGGACGGCATCAGCTACAACGGCGCCGAGATCGCCGGCGCGGAGACGACGCTCTGGACCACCGGCACGAAGAGCTTCGCCTTCGCCGACCATTCGCCCATCGCCTGAGGACGGGGGCGGCTCGTCTGGACGGGGCGGAGAGGCTATAGCTTCGCCCCGTCCATCTCCGAGGGAATGCCGCCGATGTCATCCCGCCTCGTCCACCGCTCCCTGAACGTCGTTCCGCCGCGCGCGGTGGGAGGCGAAGGGATCTACCTGATCGCGGAGGACGGGCGGCGCATCATCGACGGATCGGGCGGCGCGGCGGTGGCCGCGCTGGGGCACGGGCATCCGCGCGTGCTGGAAGCGATGCGCAGCCAGCTCGACACGCTCTGCTACGCGCACACCAGCTTCTTCACCACGCCGCCGGCCGAGGAGCTCGCCGAGATCGTCGTCGGCGACGAGCCGGGCGGGCTGACGCATGCCTGGTTCTGCTCCTCCGGCTCGGAGGCGATGGAGGCGGCGCTGAAGCTCGCGCGCCAGTACCATCTGGAACGCGGCGACAAGCAGCGCACCCGATTCATCGCGCGGCGGCAGTCCTATCACGGCAACACGCTGGGCGCGCTCGGCGTCGGCGGGTCGATGATGCGCCGGCCAGCCTTCGCGCCGATGCTGGGGCAGGTGTTCGACCATGTCTCGCCGGCCTTCGCCTACCGCTTCCGCCGCGACGACGAAAGCGAGGCGGAGTACGTCGCGCGCCTCGCCGTGGAGCTGGAGGCGGCGTTCCAGGCGGCCGGTCCGGGCAACGTCGCGGCCTTCGTGGCGGAGACCGTGGTGGGTGCGACCACCGGCTGCGTCGCCGCGCCCGCCGGCTACTTCAAGGCCGTGCGCGAGGTCTGCGACCGCCATGGCGCGCTGCTGATCCTCGACGAGGTGATGTGCGGCATGGGCCGCACCGGCACCATGCATGCGTGGGAGCAGGAAGGCATCGCGCCCGACATCCAGACCGTGGCCAAGGGGCTCGGCGGCGGCTTCCAGCCCATCGGCGGCGTGCTGGTGGCGGGCCGCGTGGTGCAGGCGCTGCGCGACGGGTCCGGCATCTTCCGCCACGGTCACACCTATCAGGGCCATCCCGTGGCCTGCGCGGCGGCACTCGCGGTGCAGAAGGTGATCCGCGAGGAAGGGTTGCTGCAGGCGGTGCGCGATCGCGGCGCGCAGCTCGAGCAGGCATTGCACGACCGGCTCGGCAATCACGCCCATGTCGGCGACATCCGCGGCCGCGGCCTGTTCTGGGCGATCGAGCTGGTGCAGGACCGCGCGACGAAGCAGGAGTTCGATCCGGCGCTGAAGGTCAACGACCGCATCAAGAACGAGGCCTTCGACCGCGGCCTCGCGTGCTACGCCATGGCGGGCACGATCGACGGGGCGCGCGGCGACCATGTGATCCTCGCACCGCCCTACATCAGCACCGAGGCCGATATCGGCCGTATGGTGGCGATCCTCGGCGACGCCGTGGACGCTTCCCTGCCGCAATGATCCAGACAGGAGAGACATTCATGTTCCGCACCGCGGCCATCGCCGCCACGCTCTGCATCGGCCTCGCGCAGGCCGCCACGCTCGACACGGTGCGCCAGCGCGGCACGCTCGCCTGCGGCGTTTCCACCGGCTTCGCGGGCTTCTCCGCGCCTGATTCGCGCGGCGAGATCCGCGGCCTCGACGCCGATTACTGCCGCGCGCTCGCGGCCGCCGTGCTCGGCGATCCGTCCAAGGTGCGCTTCGTCACGCTCACCGCGCAGAACCGCTTCACGGCGCTGCAGTCGGGTGAGATCGACGTGCTGTACCGCAACTCGACCCAGACCTTCGTCCGTGGCGCGACGCTCGGCTTCGAGCAGATGCCGGTGAACTTCTACGACGGGCAGGGCTTCGCGGTGCGGCGCGACGCGGGCGTGAAGCAGGTCGCCGATCTCGACGGCGCGACGATCTGCCTCGCCCAGGGCACGACGCACGAGCTGAACATGGGCGACGTGTTCCGCGCCCGGAAGCTGAGCTTCCAGCCGGTGGTGTTCGAGCGCATCGACACGATGTACGAGGCCTTCTTCGCCGGCCGCTGCGATGCGATCACGCAGGACTCGTCGGCGCTTGCCGGCGCGCTCGGCACGGTGGCGCCGAACCCCGACCAGTACGAGGTGCTGACCGAGACGATCAGCAAGGAGCCGCTCGGCCCGTTCGTCCGCAAGGGCGACCAGCAGTGGTCCGACATCGTGCGCTTCCTGCACTACGCGCTGGTGGAAGCGGAGGAGCTGGGCATCACCGCCGCCAATGCCGGCCAGCCGGCGAGCGATCCCACCGCGCAGCGGCTGCTCGGCCAGTCGGGCGAGTTCGGCAAGGCGTTGGGGCTGGAGCCTGACTGGGCGAAGCGCGCCATCGTCGCGGTCGGCAACTACGGCGAGCTGTTCGAGCGCAACGTGGGCCAGGCGAGCCCGCTCAAGCTGCAGCGCGGTCTCAATGCGCTGTGGACCAAGGGCGGGCTGATGTACGCGATCCCGTTCCGCTGACACCGGCGGGCGCCGGGGGTGCGGATGCGCGCGCCCGGCGCCTGAGAACCTCCCGGCGGTCCTGCTGACCGCCGGCATGTGATCCGGCGCGCGATGCTTGCCCGGCGCGGCGCCGGCAGTGCATCGTGCGCCCCCTCATCAGGACGGCACCCCCATGCACGATCTTGGTCTGCTGATCGGCCGACTTGCACTGACGCCGATGTTCCTCTGGGGCGGCTGGAGCAAGCTCAACGCCATCGCCGGCACCACGACCTACTTCACCAACCTGCGCATCCCGATGCCGGGCGTGGCGGTCTACGTCTCGATCCTGGCGGAGATCGCCCTGCCGCTGCTGATCATCCTCGGGCTGCACACGCGGCTCGCGGCGGTGGGACTGCTGCTCTTCACGCTCGGGGCCACGTGGTTCGGCCACCCGTTCTGGACGATGGAGGGCGCGGCGGCGTCGCTCAACCAGATCCTGGCGCTGAAGAACATCGCCATCGCCGGCGCCCTGCTGATCCTGGCCTGCGTCGGCGGCGGGCGGTTCGCGCTGCGGCCGGGCACGTAGGGTGGGAGGCGGCCCCTCCCGACCGTGTACGGTTGAGATGGGCACCTCCATGGCAGCACCCATGCACCGGGCGGATTGATCGGCGGCGTGGCGCGGGCTATCGCGCCGCGCCATGCACGCGCTGCCGGACGATCTCTCCTCGGGGCCCCTGCCTGCCTACCGCGCGCGTGTCGCGGGCGGCGCGCTCGCGCCCGATCCCGGCCAGGCGCTGATCGCGGAGCGGCTGCAGGACCTGTGGCTGAAGCTGCGGGGCTACGACCCCACGCCCGCGAAGCCGCAAAGCGGGTGGCTGTCGCGCTTCCTGCCCCGCAAGCCGGTGGACGAGGTGCCGCCCGGTACGCCGCAGGGGATCTACATCGTCGGCGAGGTGGGGCGCGGCAAGTCCATGCTGATGGACCTGTTCTTCGCCGCCGCCGCGCTGACCCGCAAGCGCCGCATCCACTTCCACCGCTTCATGCAGGACGCGCACGCGCGCATCCATGCCTGGAAGAAGGCGAACCCGGGCGGCGACGATCCGATCCCGCCGCTCGCCGATACGATCGCCGCCGAGGCCGCATTGCTGTGCTTCGACGAGTTCCAGGTGAACGACATCGCCGATGCGATGATCCTCGGCCGGCTGTTCGAGGCGCTGTTCGAGCGCGGCGTGGTCGTCGTCGCCACGTCCAACACCGTGCCGAACGACCTGTTCAAGGGGCAGCCGGGCCGCGATGCCTTCCTGCCCTTCATCGCGCTGATCGCGCGGCGGCTGGAGCTGATCGTGATGTCCGGCGCGCGCGACTACCGCCGCGACCGCATCCGCGGCCTGCCCACCTGGCACGTGCCGGCCGACGCGCGGGCGGAGGTGGCGCTCGATTCCGCGTTCGAGGAGCTGACCGGCCAGCCCGGCGGCAAGGCGGAGACGCTGACCGTCTCCGGCCGCCGCTTCGTCATTCCGCAGGCGGCGAACGGCGTCGCGCGGTTCGACTTCGACGCGCTGTGCGGCGCCGCGCTGGGGGCGGGGGACTACCTCGCCCTCGCGACGCACTATCACACGCTGATCCTCGATGCCGTGCCCCGCCTGTCGCCCGACAATTTCGACAAGGCGCGGCGCTTCATCACGCTGGTGGACGCGCTGTACGACCATCGGGTGAAGCTGGTGGCCTCGGCGGCCGACATCCCCGACCGGCTCTACACCCAGGGCCAGAACGCCACCGCCTTCGAGCGGACGGCGAGCCGGCTGAACGAGATGCAGGGCGCCGAATGGCTCGCCCTGCCGCACCTGACGTAGGACGCTACGAAGGACGGGAGAGCCTCACGAGACCCGCGTGCGCTTCCCGGTCGTCCTCCGCGAGCGCCACGATGTCCGCGTGGCCCTGCGTGTGCACCGCGAACTCCGACCGGCTGGCCGACAGGATCTGATCGCGTGTCACGGGCTCCGGCACCTGCCCCGCGCGCAGCAGCCAGAAGCTGCTTCTGCGCAGGCTCAACAGGGACAGAAGCTCCTCCACCGAGGCGCCGCACTGGCTGAGTCCGTACGGCCAGAATTCGAGCAGCAGCCGGATCCGGGGGTTCGCATCGAGAAGCCTCGTCATGCCGCGCAAGGCGGCGGCTTCCGAGCCCTGGGTGTCGAACTTGGCGACATCCACCGTTCCGCTCTTCACCAGCATGTCCAGCGGCCGGACCGGGACGCTGACCGTCGCACCCCGCGTGGTCAGCACATCCAGCCTGTGATCGCCCTGGTTGTCGCCGGACAGGTCGAGCCGCCCGGTCGCCCGGGTCGCGCCGGCCGCGCAGGGGAACACCCGGACATTCCGGCAGCCGTTGAGGCGGACATTGCGCTTGAGCAGGCGGACATTCCCGCTTTCCGGTTCCACGGCGACCACGCGCCCGTCCGGTCCGACGAGCCGGCTGCCGATGACCGTGAACCACCCGATATTGGCTCCGACATCGAGAAACGTATCGCCGCGCGCGATGAGCGTCCGGAGCACCTCCAGGATGTGGGCTTCGAAGATGTGACCGCTTCGTATGGGGTCCGATATCCAGAAGTCGTTTCTCTGCTGCAGTTCGAACTGCAGGTCTCCGATGCCCGGGATGTCGATACCCGTCGCAGGCGGATGCTGGCCGAACACACGCGCCAGCACGTCCCAAGGCATGGTCTGTTCTCCCACAGGTCAGCGACGTGCGCGGCCGATCATGCATGCTGCCGGGCCTGCAGCACATAGGTCATCGCGCGGCGTAGGGGCGGACCAGCGGCTCCCGCTGGAGCCCGCGGCCGGTTCCGCCGTCCCTGCGCCGCCGCAGCGCCCGCGATATTGGCCGCCGCTCGCCCCGCGTGATATCCGGACTGATATATCGATGCGGCCGGGCCGCGGGAGAACGGGATGGCACTGCGAATCTTCGTCCGGCGCGGGGTCCTCGCGCTGCTCGGCCTCTGGCTGCTGGCGCCCCCGCAGGGGCTGGCGGCCGGGACCCGCACCGTCACCGACCAGCTCAACCGCACCGTCCAGGTGCCGGCGGAGGTGAGGCGCATCGCGGTGCTGCAGCACCAGACGCTGGACATCCTCGTGCAGCTCGGCGCCACCGACCGCATCGTGGGCGTGCTGCGCGACTGGCCCAACCTGATCCCCGGGCTCGACCGCTATGCGCCCGCGCTGAAGGACCTGCCGACGCCGGGCAATCTCTCGACGGTCAACATCGAGGAACTGCTGCGCCTGCAGCCCGACGTCGTCTTCGTCACCAACTACGCCCCGCCCGCGATGATCGCGCAGATCGCGAACGCGGGCCTGCCGGTGATCGCGATCTCGCTCTCCAAGGGCGAGGGCGTCGAGGCGCCGAAGCTCAACCCGACCTTCGCCGATGACGATGAGGCCTATTCCGAGGGGCTCAAGATCGGCATCCGCCTGATCGGCGAGATCGTGGGCCGGTCCGAGCGCGCCGAGCGGCTGATCGAGTACGCGTTCAGCCGGCGCGCGATGGTGCAGGCGCGGGTGGGCAACATCCCGGCGGGCGAGCGGGTGCGGCTGTACATGGCGAACCCGGAGATGAACACGTACGGCACCGGCAAGTACACGGGCGTGATCATGGCGCGTTCTGGCGGCATCAACGTCGCCGCGGCCGCGGGCGTGCGCGGCGCGACCAAGGTGTCCATGGAGGACGTGCTGAGCTGGAACCCGCAGGTGATCTTCGTCCAGGACCGCTACGCGCCGGTCGCCGGGCAGATCCGCCAGGGCGCGGCGTGGCAGCAGATCGATGCCGTGCGCAACGACCGCATCTACATCACCCCGGAATACGTGAAGCCCTGGGGTTATCCGCTGCCCGAGGCGCTGGCGCTGGGCGAGCTGTGGATGGCGCGCAAGCTCTACCCGGATCGCTTCGCGGATATCGACATGGCGCAGGAGGTCGACGCCTACTATCGGACCTTCTACGGCATGCCCTATGGCGGGGCCTACTAGCATCGGGCAGCGCCGCGGGATCGGCCTGCTCCTTGTCGTCCTGCCGATCGCCCTGTTCCTGCTGTCCTTCCTGATCGGGCGGTTTCCCGTCTCGCCGGTGACCGTGGTGCGGATCATGCTGGCGCAGGTGCTGCCGATCGCGCAGGACTGGCCGCCGGTGATGGCCTCCGTGGTGCTGGACGTGCGGCTGCCCCGCATCGGGGCGGCGATGCTGGTCGGCGGCGGGCTCGCCATGGCCGGGGCGGCCTATCAGGGCGTGTTCCGCAACCCGCTGGTCTCGCCCTTCACACTGGGGGTCTCGGCCGGCGCGGGGTTCGGCGCGGCACTCGCGATCCTGCTGTTCACCCAGCGCTATGCGATCCCGATCTCCGCCTTCGTCTTCGGCCTCGCCTCGGTCGGGCTGTGCTTCGCCATGGCGCGAATCTACCGCGCGGCATCGACGCTGGTTCTGGTGCTGGGCGGGATCATCGTCAGCTCGCTGTTCACCGCGCTGCTGGCGCTGCTGAAATACGTGGCGGATCCGGACGGCAAGCTGCCGGTGATCGAGTTCTGGCTGATGGGATCGCTGTCGTCTGTGGGCAACAACGACCTGCTGGCGGTGATCGTGGTCACGCTGCCCGCCGCGCTTGTGCTGCTCGCGCTGCGATGGCGGCTCAACCTGCTGGCCATGGGGGACGAGCAGGCGCGCATCCTGGGCGTGGAGCCGGGGCGGCTGCGCTTCGTCGCCGTGCTGCTCGCGACCATGATGGCGGCGTCCGCGGTATCGATCAGCGGCATCATCGGCTGGGTCGGCCTCGTCATCCCGCATCTGGCGCGCATGCTCGTGGGGCCGGATTTCCGCCGCGTGCTGCCGGCGAGCCTGTCGCTCGGGGCGTGCTACCTTCTGGCGATCGACGCGGTGGCGCGCACCGCGAGTGCGGCGGAGATCCCGCTGGGCATCCTGACGGCGGTGATCGGCGCGCCGGTCTTCATGCTGCTGCTGCGCCGCAGCCGGCTGGGCTGGGCATGATCCTCGCCGCGCACGATCTGGGCTACGCGCACCCCGGACAGGCGGCCCGCGTGTTCGACCATGTCGATCTGGAGGTCGCGGAGGGCGAGGTCCTCTGCGTGCTGGGCCCGAACGGGATCGGCAAGTCGACCCTGCTGCGCTGCCTGTCCGGCCTGCTGCGCCCCGACCGGGGCACGGTCATGCTGCAGGGCCGCCCACTCGCCGCCATGGCCCGGCCCGAGGTGGCGAAGCTGCTGGCCCTCGTGCCGCAGAGCCACCAGACCGCGTTCGCCTTCCCGGTCCGGCTCATCGTCGAGATGGGCCGCGCGCCGCATCTGGGCTGGTTCGACGCGCCCGGCGCGGAAGACCGGGAACGGGCGGAGGCCGCCATGCGGGACCTCGGCATCGCGCATCTCGCGGATGCGCCCTACACGGAGATCAGCGGCGGCGAGCAGCAACTGGCCCAGATCGCCCGCGTGCTCACCCAGGACCCGCGGCTGCTGATCCTGGACGAGCCGACCGCGCATCTGGATTTCGCCAACCAGGCGAGGTTCCTCGGCCTGCTGCGGCGGCTGGCGCGCAGGGGCCTCGCCATCGTCTTCACCACCCACGCCCCGGATCAGGCGCATGCGCTCGCGGACCGCACGCTGATCCTGTCGCGCCGCGATCCGCCGCGCATCGGCGCGACCGGGGAACTGCTGACCGAGGAGGTGCTGTCGCGGCTCTACGGCCTGCCGATCCGCCTGCTGCGTTCGGACGGTCACATCGCCTGCGTGGCCGAGGGCGAAGAATAGCGCCGCCTGCCGCATGGACACCCCCATGGCCGGCAGGGATATGCTGCGGCCGGGGAGGACCAGCCATATGACCACGCCGCCGCCCGTGATCCGCCTGCATCCCGAGGACGGGGTGGTGATCGCCCGCGCCACGCTGCTGCCCGGCACCTCGGTCGGCGACAACGTGGTGGCGACGGAGCGCATCCCCGCCGGCCACAAGGTCGCGGTGCGCGCGCATGCACCGGGCGAGCCGGTGCGGCGCTACGGCCAGATCATCGGCTTCGCCACCCAGCCCATCCAGCCCGGCCGGCATGTCCACGTGCAGAACTGCGGCATGGGCGATTTCGACAAGGACTACGCCTGGGGCGTGGACGCGCGGCCGACCGAGCCGGTCGCGCAGCCGGCGACGTTCATGGGTATCCGCCGCCCCGACGGGCGCGTGGCGACGCGCAACTACATCGGCATCGTCACCTCGGTGAACTGCTCCGCCCATGTCGCCGGGCTGATCGCCGATGCCTTCAAGCGCAATCCATTCACCGGCAGCGACCCGCTCGCCGACTATCCGAATGTCGACGGCGTGGTGGCGCTGACGCACAAGACCGGCTGCGGCATGACCGACAGCGAGCCGCTGCGGGTGCTGCGCCGCACGCTCGGCGGCTTCGCGCGGCATGCGAACTTCTCCCACGTCATCGCCATCGGCCTCGGCTGCGAGGTCAACCAGATCGGCGGCATGCTGGAGGAGCAGCGCCTCGCCGAACGGCTGCGCAACATGGACATCCAGACCATGGGCGGCACGCGCAAGACGGTGGAGGCCGGCATCGCCTTCGTGAAGGAGGTGCTGGCCGAATCCAACCGCGTGACGCGGGTCGCGGTGCCGGCATCGGAGCTGATCGTGGCGCTGCAATGCGGCGGGTCGGACGGGTATTCCGGCGTGTCCGCCAATCCCGCGCTGGGCGCTGCCTCCGACCTGCTGGTGCGCCATGGCGGCACCGTGATCCTGTCCGAGACGCCGGAGACCTACGGCGCCGAGCACCTGCTGACCCGCCGCGCCGTCAGCCGCGAGGTGGGCGGCAAGCTGGTGGACCTGATGCGCTGGTGGGAGGAGTACACCGCCCGCGAGGGCGCGGAGATGAACGCCAACCCTTCCCCCGGCAACAAGGCCGGCGGGCTGACCACCATCCTGGAAAAGTCGCTCGGCGCGATGGCCAAGGCGGGCAGCACCAACCTCGTCGACGTGGTGCGCTACGCGGAGCCGGTCACGGCGAAGGGCTTCGTGTTCATGGACACGCCCGGCTACGACCCGGTGGCGGCGACCGGGCAGGTCGCGGGCGGGGCGAACATGGTCTGCTTCACCACCGGCCGCGGATCGGTGTTCGGCTGCAAGCCCGCGCCGTCCATCAAGCTCGCGACCAACACGCCGATGTTCACGCGCATGGAAGACGACATGGACATCAACTGCGGCACCATCCTCGACGGCGACGAGAGCGTGCAGCAATGCGGCGAGCGCATCTTCGAGCTGATGCTGCTTGTGGCGAGCGGCGAGAAGACCAAGAGCGAGAGCTTCGACGTGGGCGCGGCGGAGTTCGCACCCTGGGTGCTCGGCGCCACGATGTAGAGCCGGAGCGGTCGCGCGATGTTCGCCCCAAGAACGAGCAAGCCCGCTGCCGGACGGGCGGACCGCGCGACGGCCGTGGCGAGCGATCATGCGGCGGAGCACGCGGCCCGGCGCGTCGCGCGGCGCGCGCTGCCGGAGATGACGGGCCACGCTGGCGCAACGCTCCCCGAGGCGCCTGCGGGCACGGCACTCGCATCCCTGTCGGCGAGCGCGGCGACGCCGCTCGATCCGTCGCTGGGCGCGTATTTCGGCACGCGGCTCGGCGCCGACCTCTCCGCCGTCCGGGTCCATCGCGATGCCGCCGCCGCGCAGGCGGCCGAGGCGCTCGACGCGCGCGCCTTCACCTCCGGCAACCGCATCGCCTTCGGTGCCGGGGCCTATGCGCCGGGCACGCCGGACGGGAAGGCGCTGCTGGCGCACGAACTCGCGCATGTCGCGCAGCGCAACGCGCCGGGCATGGTGATGCGCCAGCCCAAGCCGGTCGCGAAGGGTAACCGCTACTGGGATGCGCAGAAGATCAAGGACCGGGTGCGCGCGCTGGATACCTCGTCCAACAAGGAACTCCATTCGCTGGTGAAGGGCGCAGACCTTTACGGCAACGATACGGTCGCGTTCACCTCGCGGCCCAAATCGGGCACGGCGATCGACTGGCACATCGTCGTGAAATTCGACAAGACGCTGGACCCGCAGGGCGTCACGCGCGGCAAGACCGGCGAGACGGTCGTCTCCGTCGCGAGCGGCAAGACGCCCGAGGTGCGGCGCATCGACATCCTGCTCAATCCGGACTCGGTGCCGACCGCCGAGGAGGTCACGCTCTACAAGCCGCTGGAGGAGAAGGAGCGGCGGCACCGGATGGTGGCGGTCACGCTGCTGCACGAACTGATGCACGCGCGGCTCGGGATCGGGGCGGTGGCGGACGCGTCCGGCAAGGTGCCGTCCTCGGCGACGCTCGATGCCCACAACGCCGATGTCGCGGCGGCCGCCGGCGCGGCGTCGCAGGAGCGGATCGCGGCCATGGCCCAGATCACGGCACTGGTGCGCCTCGGTGACTCGACGCTGTCCAAGGAGGCGGCGGCGGCCGGAACGAGCTACACCACGCCGGCCATCATCGACACGCCGGCGAAGATCACGGCGTTCGCGACCGCGACGATCCAGCACATGGTGGAGGAACGCTTCGCCAAGCTTCGATCGAGCAGGGCGGAAGGGCTGACGGCGGTGACCAACGCCACCGTCTCGGACGCTTACGGCGATCAGGTGGATCGCACGATAAGGAGCTTCTTCCCGCAGCCCAACACGCTCGGCGGCAACACGCTGTTCACGCAGCAGATCGGGGCGCTGAAGACACTGTTCGAGAAGCTGTTCGCCGCGATCGACGCCGCCCCCGCGACACCGCCCGCCCAGCAGGCGCAACCACCCGCGCAGGGCAGCACACAGCCCTGAAGGTTCCTACGTCGCGAGGTGGATGGCGAAGCCCGGCGCCATGTCCCCTCCGCCGCGGTTACCGCCGCGCCGGTCCCGCTTCCAGCAGGGCGAGGTTCTGCCGGGCGTAATCGGCCGTGGCGCTGTCGGGTTCCAGCGACAGCAGCCTCATCCAGTCCTCCCGCGCGCCATCCGCATCGCCGCGGCGCTGGCGGATGATGCCGCGCTCCAGCAGCGCCTCGGGATTGTCCGGATCGAGCGCGACGGCGCGGGCGATGTCGTCCTCGGCCAGTTCCAGCCGGTCGACGAGCCGCCACGCGGCGGCGCGGAACACCAGCGCATCGGCACGGTTGGGCGCGAGGTCGATGGCGCGGTTGAGGTCGTCGATGGCGGTGAAGTACTCGCCGCCCGTGGCGGACGCGACGGAGCGGTCCACCAGCAGGTCGATATCGTCGGGTGCGAGCACCAGCGCGAGCGTCGCGCTGCCGTAGGCACGCAGCGGATCGCCCGCGAGCAGCCATGCCTGCGTCGCCTGCGCGTACAGCGCCGCGCGGACCGCGCCCGAGGCTTGGGACGCGCCGGCGAGGCGCTGGAGCCGATCAGCCGCCTCCACCGCGTCGCCCTGCGCGAGCTGCGACAGCGCGAGGCAGTGGGCCGCGCCCTCGCCGCCGCCGGTCGCTTCCCAGGCCTGGGCGAAGCGGGCGGCGGCGACCGCATCCGTCGTCAGCATGGCGAGGCAGCGGTCGTAATCCGGGCCGCTGCCGACGCGGGGCGGGGCCGGCGGCAGGGGCAGGGGCAGTTCCGGCACCACCTCGACGGCTCGCAGCGGCGAGGCGCCCAGCATGGCGGCGGACAGGGCCGCGATCAGCAAACCGGTACGCATGCCCGCGCAGACTAGCCGGCCCCGCCGGGGCGCGGCAAACAACAGGAATGCGACTGCTCGTGGCGGGATACGGATACACGGGCCGGGCGATCGCCGCCGCGGCGCGCGCGGCGGGCCATGACGTGCTGGCGACGATCCGGCGGCCGGATGCCGCGGCCGATCCGGGCATTGCCCTGGTGCCGTTCGCGGGCCTCGCCGACGCGGTCGCGGACTGCACGCATCTGGTCGTCACCGCGCCGCCGGGGGCGGAGGGCGACCCCGTGCTCGCGGCCGCGGCTGGCGCGATCCGGGCCGCGCCGGCGCTGCGCTGGATCGGCTACCTGTCCACCACCGGGGTCTACGGCGACCGGGGCGGCGGCCGGGTGGACGAGGCGACCGAACCGGCACCCGGCCAGGACCGGTCGCGGCGCAGGCTGGCGGCAGAGATGGCGTGGCGCGCGCTGGCGGAGCGCCGTGCCGTGGACATCTTCCGCATCGCCGGCATCTACGGGCCCGGCCGGTCCGCGCTGGACGACCTGCGCGCCGGCACGGCGCGGCACATCGTCGCGCCGGATCACCTCTTCAGCCGCATCCATCGCGACGACATCGTGCGCGCCGTGCTGCGGGCGGTGGAGCAGGCGCCGCCGGCGGGCGTGCGGGTCTTCAACCTCTGCGACGACATGCCGGCCGCGAATGCGGATGTGCTGGCAGAGGCGGCGCGTCTGCTCGGCATCGCGCCGCCGCCGGCGCGAACGCTCGAGGAGGCATGGCCCGTGATGTCGCCGATGGCGCGGTCCTTCTGGAGCGAGCGGCGGCGCGTGTCCTGCGTCGCGACGAAGGAACGTCTCGGTCTCGACTGGCTGTATCCGACCTATCGCGAGGGGCTGCGCGCGATCCTGCGGACGTGCGCGGGATCATAAGACGAGCGAGGCCGCTCACTGATCGATGAGGCTGCGTTCCGTCACTCCGCTGAAGGGCTCGCCGGAAGCGGGAGACGATCAGGCGCATCATCCGAGAGAGGCGGAGTTGCCTTCCGTGAGGGCGTTGCGTGGTCGGGCGATAAGGCAAGGTGCGTCACGCAAGAGAAGGGTCAGCCAGCAACACCTTCGCTCTGATGAAGCGATACATCTTCGCGTCGTCCCCTCTCCCGCTTGGCGGGAGAGGGACAGGGTGAGGGGGGTTGCACGGGGACGAAACCTCGCCGCAGTGCTGGCGGACGCACCCTCACCCCGGCCCGCTCCCGCCAAGCGGGAGAGGGGGAAGGTCACGATCGTTTCGCAAACTCCCGCATGCGGGCGAGGGGCGTGCCTTCTCCACCAGGTCATTCCACACCGCCGCCCGCACTTATCGGCAGGACGAACGGCATCCGCGCGCAGGATTGGTGCAGCAGCGGCGCGCGAAACAGAGAGTCGGCCCAAAGGCTGCCGCTACAGGACAGCCCGCCCTTACGCCCCGAACTCCGCGACCACCGTCTCCAGCAACGCAAGGTCCGACGGACGCGACAGGCGGTGATCGCCGTCCTTGACCAGATGCACGCGCACGTCCTCGCCCGCGATCCGCTCGGCCAGCAGCATCGACACCTGCCACGGCACGTCCGGGTCGCGCTGGCCGTGCAGCAGCCGCACCGGGCAGTGCAGGTCGATCGGTCCGTCCAGCAGCAGATGCCGCCGCCCGTCCTCGATCAGCGCGCGCGTGACCGGCGTGGGATCGCCATACTGGCTCGGCAGCAGGATGCGGCCCTCGGTCATCAACGCGGCACGCTGCTCGAAGCTCAGATCCGGCCAGAGCAGCGTCTCGGTGAAATCGGGCGCGGCGGCGATGCCGACGAGGCCGGCGACGCGGTCCGGCCGGCGCAGCGCAAGCAGCAGCGCCATCCAGCCGCCCATGGACGATCCCACCAGCACCGCGGGCCCTTCCGACAGCCGGTCGAACGCCGCGAGCGCGTCATCGGCCCAGCGTCCGATCGTGCCGTCCTCGAACCGCCCGCCGGATGCGCCGTGGCCTGCGTAGTCGAAGCGCAGCATCGCGCGCCCGCACCGCGCGGCCCACGCATCGAGCGCGAGCGCCTTCGTGCCCTCCATGTCGCTGCGGAAGCCCGGCAGGAACACGATCACGGGCCCGGTCCCGGCGCGGCGCGTATAGGCCAGCTCCGTTCCGTCCGCCGCCGGGATGCGTCCGCGTTCCTCGCTCATCAATCCTCCTGACTGCGCGGCCGGAGCCCGTCAGCCGGGCATGAGCCGCGTGATGCGTTCCACCGCGATGTTGGCGCGGTTCAGATGCACCACATGATAGCCGCCTTGCAGCCAGGGTTCGAACTGGTCGCGGTAGTGCGGATCACCCGGCACGCCGGAATTGCCGATGTTCTGCACGGCAAGGAAACGGTCCGGTTCGGCGAAGTCGACGACGATGCGGTACTCCGCGCCCGACGCCGCGTTGTGCGGCGGCAGCTCGCCGCCGGTGTTGCGGATCGTGTGCGAGCCGCCATCCACCGGCGCCGGCCCCACATCGAACGTCGCCGCGCGCTCGGGTGAGGACAGCGGGTGCTTCCAGTGCGCGAGGTGCAGCCTGCCCCACGCCCAGGCCGCGCGATCCTCGCCCAGCTTCGCGTGCAGCGTCGCGATCGTGTCGGCGGCGATGCGCCGTGCCTCTGCCTGCGTGCCGTTGGGGAAGAAGGCGCGCTGCGGCTCCGTGAGCAGCGTCGTGCCCAGACCGGTCTGCTGCACCACCAGATCGTGCAGCCGCGCGGGCATGTGCACGGCGACCACCGCGCGCTGCCACAGGCTCATGAAGGTCTCGAAGACCGTGGGTGCGATGCTGTCCGTGGTGTAGCGGGAATCCCAGCCCGACAGGATCGCGGCCACCGGATCGCGCGGATCGAGCAGATGCAGGATCGCCGGCACCAGCCGCTCCGCGCGCACGTTCAGCACGTCGTTCTGCGCGGCGATGTTGGCCTGCCGGTCCTGCCCATGGCTGCCGCCGAAGATCTGGTCGAGGCGGATGCCGCGATGGCCCTGCGAATAGGCGCCGTAGATCATCGGCCCGTCGCCCGGCTGCACGACGCGCTGGTTGGCGGAGGCGACGTAGCCGCGCGGCGGGTTGTGGCTGTGCGGCAGGTCATCGAAGGCGATGAGGCCGGACCACTGGTCGTCCGCGTTGCCGGCGTCGCGATAGCCGTAGGTGAAGCGCGGCCGCAGCGGCAGGCGGCCGGCCATCTGGTAACCCACGTTCCCCTTCGCGTCGGCATAGATCCAGTTGAAGACGGAGACGGACCAGTCGCGCAGCGCGGCGCGGAACGCCTGCCATGTCTTCGCGCGCGGGATGTTCACCAGCGCGCGCATGTCGTCGATGTGGTCGAAGCCGACCCAGCGCAGCGACAGCGGCGGATCGCCCCCTTCGGCGAGCGCCGGCAGCAGCGCGTTGACGACGGGGCCGCGCACGGTGCGGCGGATGGTCAGCGCGTGGTCCGCCGCGCCCTTCACGCGGATCGTCTCGGTGCTGGTCTCGAACCGCCGCCAGCCGTCGCCCTCGCGATACTCGCCGGCGTTCGCGGGGTTGACGGTCTCGACATACAGGTCGCGGGTCGAGGCCATGTTGTTGGTCAGGCAGAAGGCGGCGGTGCCGTTGCTGCCCCACAGCATCCCCGGCAGGCCCGGATGGCCGGCGCCGGCGGCATCGTCCTCCGGCCCGTGCAGGGCGAACTCGTACCAGGAGGACGGCACCCAGAACGGCTGGTGCGGGTCGCCGGCGAGGATGGCCGCCCCCCCGGTCAGCTCCGGACGCAGCGCCCAGTTGTTGCTGCCGGTCGCATCGTCGGTGCCGGCGGCGCGCGGGGCGGCGAATGCGGGCGAGGGGAGGATCAGGTTGTCCGAGGCTTCCGGCGTCAGGTACGCCTCCCGCCACTCCTCCGGCAGGAACCGCGCCGCCTCGGCCGCCGCGAGCCGGTCGATGCGGCCGTTGAGCGACCACCAGATGCCGCGCGCGATCGCGATCACGCAGGTGCGGGTGAAGGGCTCCGGCCGGTAGTCGAGGATGGCGAACTCGGGCGGCAGGTCGAGCGTGGCGATGCCGTGGTTGATGCCGGCGACCATGGCATCGACCAGCGCCCCGGTGGCCGCGTCGATCAGCCCGGCCTCGCGCGCGCAGATCGCGGGCAGGCCGATTGTGCGATGGGCGATGTCGGAGGCGAGATAGGCCGGCCCCATGACCTCCGCCTGCCGGCCCAGCGCGCGGCGGCGCAGCCGGTCCATCTGCCACAGCCGGTCCTCCGCCATCGCGTAGCCGAGGCCGAAATACAGGTCGGTCGAGGAGGCGGCGTAGATATGCGGCACGCCGGATGTGTCGCGGACGATCTCGACCGGCCCGGAGACGGCGGCGACGCGCGTGGTGTCTGACATGCCCTGCCCTCTGTTGCGGCGCGCGAGTGTCGGCCGGTCCGCTCCGTTGGCAAGGGCGGCGGTGGCGGGGCGGGCGCGGCTTGTCCGCCGGTTCCACGGCGGCGAACGCCGCGCCGGGTTGGCGCATGACGACTTCGTGATATAGCGCCGCCAATGCCCCGCGCCCCCGTGATTCTCCAGGTGCTGCCCGCTTTGGGCGGTGGCGGCGTGGAGCGGGGCACGGTGGAGATCGCGGCCGCGATCACGGGCGCGGGCTGGACCTCGCTGGTCGCTTCCGCGGGCGGGCCGAAGGAAACCGCCCTCGCGCGCGCCGGCACGCGCCACGTCACCCTGCCGCTCGACCGCCGCACCCCCTGGGCGATCCGCGCCAACGCACGCAGCCTCGCCGCGCTGATCCGGCAGGAAGGGGTGGACATCGTCCATGCGCGGTCGCGCGCGCCGGCCTGGGCCGCGTGGCGCGCCTGCCGGGCCACCGGCGCGCGGTTCGTGACCACCTGGCACGGCATCTACAACGAGAACCTGCCGTTCAAGCGCCGCTACAACGCGATCATGGCGCAGGGCGAGCGGGTGATCGCGATCAGCCATTACGTCGCGGAGCACCTGCTCGCCCGCACCGGCATCGACCCGTCCCGCGTGCGGGTGATCCATCGCGGCGTGGATGCCGCCGCGTTCGATCCGGCCGCCGTGCAGCCGCAGCGGATCGAGAAGCTCGCCCGCGCCTGGGACCTGCTCGACGGGCAGACCACGGTGATGCTGCCGGGCCGGCTGACGCGCTGGAAGGGGCAGGGGGTGCTGATCGAGGCGCTGTCCCGCCTCGCCCGGCGGGACCTGCGCTGCCTGCTGGTCGGCGATCCGCAGGGCCGCGAGGGCTATCGCGCGGAGCTGGAGCGCGCCGCGGTGGCTGCCGGCATCCCGCTGACCATCGCCGGCCATGTCGAGGACATGCCCGCCGCGCTGATGCTCGCCGACCTGGTGGTGCATGCCAGCACCGATGCCGAGGCCTTCGGCCGCGTGGTGATCGAGGCGCAGGCGATGGGGCGGCCCGTCATCGCGTCCGACCTCGGCGGCCCGGCCGAGACGGTGGAGCCCGGCGTGACCGGCTGGCGCGTGCCGCCGGGCGATCCGGCGGCGCTGGCGGAGGCCATCGCCTATGTCCTCGCCCTGCCGGCGGAGGCGCGGGCGCAGCTCGCCGCGCAGACGCGCGCATCGGTGCTGGCCTCGTTCACCACAGAGCGCATGCAGCAAGCGACGCTGGACGTGTACCGGGAGGTGCTGGGCGAGGGGGCGCCGGCGTGAAGCGCGTGCTCGTCATCCGCCTCTCCGCGCTGGGGGATGTGGTGCTGTCCTTCGGCCCCTTCACGGCCATCCGCGCGCATCATCCGGCGGATCACGTCACGGTGCTGACCACCCGCCCCTTCGCGGGGCTGCTGGCCATGAGCCCGTGGTTCGACGCGGTGGAGACCGATGCCCGGCCGCGCTGGTGGGACCTGGCCGGGGTGCTGAAGCTGCGGCGGCAGTTGCAGGGCTTCGACATGGTCTACGACCTGCAGACCTCCGGCCGGACCTCCCGCTACTTCCTGCTGGCCGGCCGGCCGTACTGGTCCGGCATCGCGCCGGGGGCCGCGCTGCCCCACGCCAACCCGCACCGCGATGCGATGCACACGATCGACCGGCAGCGCGAGCAGCTCGAAATGGCGGGGATCGCGGCGTTCCCGGAGCCCGATCTCGGCTGGCTGCGCGGCGACGTCTCCGGATTCGGCCTGCCGGACCGCTTCGCGCTGCTGGTGCCGGGCGCCGCGCCGCACCGGCCGGAAAAGCGGTGGCCGGAAGCGGCCTACGGCGAACTCGCGCGGCATCTGGCCGGGCGGGGGGTGGCGCCGGTGGTGGTCGGCACCCGGGCCGAATCGCCGCTCGCCGCCGCGATCCGGGCGGTCGAGCCCGCCGCCATCGACCTGACCGGCCGCACCCGGATCGAGGATCTGGCGGCGCTGTCCGCCCGGGCCGCGCTCGCGGTCGGCAACGACACCGGGCCGATGCACCTCGCCGCCACGATGGGCGCGCCCTGCGTGGTGCTGTTCGGCGGCGCGTCCGACCCCGCCCTCACGGCCCCGCGCGGGGATGTCCGCGTGCTGCGGGTGGACGACCTGCGCACGCTGCCGCCGGACAGGGTTGCGGCCTCGCTTCCTTGACGTGGACGGCCCGCGCCCTCAGGTTCCGCCGCTTTCTTTTCAACCGGAGTCAAGTCCAGCCATGCCTGCGATCACCCTGCCCGACGGATCCGTGCGCCGTTTCGACGGGCCGGTGACGGGCACGCAGATCGCGGCCGCGATCGGCCCCGGCCTCGCGAAGGCCGCGCTGGCGATGAAGCTGGACGGCAAGCTGGCCGATCTTTCCACCGGGATCGACCGCGACGCCGCCGTGGTCTTCGTCACCCGCAAGGACGAGGACGCGCTGGGCATGATCCGCCACGACGCCGCCCATGTGCTGGCCGAGGCGGTGCAGGAGCTGTTCCCCGGCACCCAGGTCACCATCGGCCCGGCGATCGAGAACGGGTTCTACTACGATTTCGCCCGCAACGAGCCCTTCACCCCGGAGGACTTCCCGGCGATCGAGGCGAAGATGCGGGAGATCATCGCCCGCAACGCCCCGTTCGAGCGCAGCGTGATCGACCGCGACGAGGGCATCGCCTTCTTCGAGAAGAAGGGCGAGCGCTACAAGGCGGAGCTGATCCGCGACCTGCCGCGCGACGAGACCATCATCCTGTACCGGCAGGGCGACTGGATCGACCTGTGCCGCGGCCCGCACATGCGCGGCACCGGCGACGTGGGCGACGCCTTCAAGCTGATGAAGGTGGCCGGCGCCTACTGGCGGGGCGACCACCGCAACGCCATGCTCAGCCGCATCTACGGCACCGCCTGGCGCGACCGGAAGGAGCTGGACGCTTACCTCCATCAGCTCGAGGAGGCGGAGAAGCGCGACCACCGCCGGATCGGCAAGGAGATGGGGCTGTTCCACCTCCAGGAGGAGGCGGTCGGCTCGGTCTTCTGGCACCCGAAGGGCTGGAAGCTCTACCGCGTGGTCGAGGACTACATGCGCCGCCGGCTGGACGCGGCCGACTACCAGGAGGTCCGGACCCCGCAGCTCGTGGACCGCAGGCTGTGGGAAGCCTCCGGCCACTGGGAGAAGTTCCGCGAGAACATGTTCATCGCCACCGTCGAGGACGAGTCCGAGAAGGACCGCGTGCTCGCGCTGAAGCCGATGAACTGCCCCTGCCACGTGCAGATCTTCAACCAGGGGGTCCGCAGCTACCGCGAGCTGCCGCTGCGGATGGCCGAGTTCGGCTCCTGCCACCGCTACGAGCCCTCCGGCGCGCTGCACGGCATCATGCGGGTGCGCGCCTTCACCCAGGACGACGCGCACATCTTCTGCGCCGAGGACCAGATCGCGGCCGAGACCGTGCGCTTCGTCGCGCTGCTGTCCTCGATCTACAGCGACCTGGGCTTCGCCGAATTCCGGGTGAAGTTCTCCGACCGCCCGCCCACCCGCGCCGGCAGCGACGAGGTGTGGGACCAGGCGGAGGGCGCTCTCAAGGAAGCCTGCCGCATCGCGGGCGTGGACTACACGCTGAACCCCGGCGAGGGCGCCTTCTACGGCCCCAAGCTGGAATTCGTCCTGCGCGACGCGATCGGCCGCGACTGGCAGTGCGGCACGCTGCAGGTGGATTTCGTGATGCCGGAGCGGCTGGACGCGCTCTACGTGGCCGAGGACGGCACCCGCCGGCGGCCCGTGATGCTGCACCGGGCGATCCTGGGCAGCTTCGAGCGGTTCCTGGGCATCCTGATCGAGCAGCACGCCGGCCGCTTCCCGCTCTGGCTCGCCCCCGTGCAGGTCGTGGTCGCGACCATCGTCTCGGACGCCGACGCCTGGGCCGGGCAGGTCGCGGAACGGCTGCAGGCGGCCGGGCTGAGGGTCGAATCCGACCTGCGCAACGAGAAGATCAACGCCAAGGTCCGCGACCATTCGCTCGCCCGCGTGCCGGTGATCGCCGTGGTCGGCCGGAAGGAGGCGGAGACCGGCACGGTCGCGCTCCGCCGCCTCGGCGGGCAGGCGCAGGAGGTGATTTCGCTGGAGGACGCGGCGAAAATTCTTGCGTCCGAAGCCGCGCCGCCCGATCTCAAGGTTGCGTCCCCGGCATAGAATCCGGGACAATAGGCAACCGTACATCGTCAACTTCGACAGGAGACCACCATACCAAGGCCACCGCTTCCGCCCACCCCGCCTACCCGCGACGGGCCCCGCGTCAACGAGGAAATCCGCTCTCCGCAGGTCCGGCTGATCGACCAGGACGGTGAGATGCAGGGCGTGATGAGCGCGCGCGATGCGCTGCGCCGCGCCTATGACGTGGGCATGGATCTGCTGGAAATCAGCCCCAACGCCGTGCCGCCGGTCGTCAAGATTCTCGATTTCGGCAAGTATAAATACGAGCAGCAGAAGAAAAAGAACGAAGCCAAGAAGAAGCAGAAAGTCGTCGAGCTCAAGGAAATCAAGGTCCGTCCTAACATCGACGAGAACGACTACCAGGTTAAGATGCGCCACATGAAGGAGTTCATCTCCGAAGGCGACAAGGTGAAGGTGACCCTTCGCTTCCGTGGCCGCGAGATGGCGCATACCGAACTTGGCGCCAAGGTGCTGGAGCGGATCCGCACCGAACTGGGCGAGGCCATCAAGGTGGAGCAGTTCCCCAAGATGGAGAACCGCCAGATGATCATGGTGCTCGCGCCGAAATAGCCGATGGGCGCGGCGGGCCGGCTTCGGGCCGGCCCGTCGGTGACCCCGGCGGCTGCACGCGCTATGGTTGCGCTCCCGTTTGGAGCCCGGCATGCCCGCCCTGCAGAAAGCGTCGCTCAAGGACGCGCTGGAAACCTTCGCCGCCAGCAACAAGACCCATGTCATCGTCCAGCGCGGCGATGCCACGGGCGACATCGCCCATGTCACGCCCGTGCTGTCCTGCCGGAAGCACTACGCCGTCCTGGTGGTCGACAACGACGGGTCGAAGCCGACCGGGCTCAACCAGGTCGCGAACGTCTACACCGACAGCTTCCTGATCCCGCAGGACCAGGTGATCCACATCCTGCTGCCGGACATCGCGCTCGGCGATCTCGCCAGGAAGATGGCCTATAACGGGACCAAGAAGGTCGCCGGCAAGTCGCTCGAACTGCTCGGCCTGACGTCCTCGACCCGCGACACGGTGGCCGAGCTGACGGGGACCGGCCGCGGCTCCATCGCGACGACGATGCGCGGCCCCGACTACAAGGCCGTCAAGGACGTCTCGCAGGACATGCCGAATGTCGAGATGCGGCCGATCACCCATCTCGATGACTACGCTGCCTACGCGGACGGCGCGCTGCGCGCCTTCTGGAAGGCGAAGGGCGTCATCTTCGCGGAGCTGGACCGCCACTACGTGATCCTGTGGGCGCGGGAGTCGCCCAACCATCCGGAGCTGAACTCGACGCCGAAGATGCTCGACCAGCTCGCGGAGGCATCGCGCGGCAAGGGGCACGCGACGGTCGTCGCCGGGGCGATCAAGGCGGCGCAGAAGGAAGGCATGGCGGCGCTGTCCGCCTCGGTCTTCCTCGGCGAGTTCTGGAAGGACGATCACTGGAAGCTGGGATCGAACCGGGCCGCGCAGATCCGCCTGTTCTACATCCTGCGCCAGCATCTCGCACTGGTGGGCCACAAGGCCGTGCATGCCGGGATGCGCAGCGGCGGGCTGGACGCCTACGGCTTCGCCGGCGAGCCCATCGTCTACGTGATCGCCAAGAGCAAGGCCGGCGAGGACACGCGGGACAGCCGGATGAAGCCGGTGGTGGAAGCACTGACGAAGGCGCCCTCTCCGATGCCGTTCGGCCGGGTGCCGATCTCGAAGGAGCCGTCGAAGGTGGAGGGCGGCGGGATGCTTCCCGATGATCTCAAGGGCGTGATGGAGAAGATCACCGAGAAGCTGGCCTGATACCTTGCTCCCTCTCCCGCCAGGCGGGAGAGGGGACCACCCCGTAGCAGCATCACTCCGCCATCGCTTCCTCGCGCTTGCGGCGCAGCGCCGGCAACAGCATCGCGGCCAGCGCGATCGCCGCGATCGCGAGCAGCACGCCGCTGATCGGCCTCTGGATGAACACCATCGGATCGCCGCGCGAGAGCAGCATGGCGCGTCGCAGATGCTCCTCCATCATCGGCCCGAGGATGTAGGCGATGAACAGCGGCGCGGGCTCCAGCTCGAACTTGTAGAACAGGTAGCCCAGGCCGCCGAACAGCACCGCCATGTACACGTCGAACGCGCTGTTGTTGTAGCTGTACACGCCGATCGCGCAGAAGATCAGGATCGCCGGGTACAGGAAGCGGTACGGGATCGCGAGCAGCTTCACCCAGATGCCCACCAGCGGCAGGTTGATGATCAGCAGCATGACGTTGCCGATCCACATGCTGGCGATCAGGCCCCAGAAGAGTTCCGGCTGCGCCTCGATCATGCGCGGGCCGGGCTGGATGCCCTGGATGATCAGCGCGCCGACCATCAGCGCCATCACCGAGTTGGACGGGATGCCCAGCGTCAGCAGCGGGATGAAGGAGGTCTGCGCGGCGGCGTTGTTCGCGCTCTCCGGCCCCGCGACGCCCTCGATCGCGCCGTTGCCGAACATCTCCGGCTGCTTGGTCAGCTTCCGCTCCACCATGAAGGAGGTGAAGGCGGACAGCGAGGCGCCGCCGCCCGGCAGCACGCCGAGCGTCGACCCGATCAGCGTGCCGCGCAGCACGGCGGGGGTGGCGATGCGCCATTCCTCCCGCGTCAGCCACAGCTTGCCGATCGCGCCGGTCACCGTGCCGCGGATCTCCGGCTTCTCCAGGTTGATGATGATCTCGGCGATGCCGAACAGGCCCATGGCGAGGGCGACGACGTTGATGCCGTCGGACAGTTCCGGGATGCCGAAGGTGAAGCGTTGCTGGCCTGTCTGGACGTCCGTGCCCACGAGGCCGAGCGCGAGGCCGAGCGCGATCATCGCGATGCCCTTGAGCACGTTGCCGCGGGCGAGCACGGCCGAGATGATCAGGCCCAGCAGCATCAGCGAGAAATAGTCCGCCGGCCCGAAGGACAGGGCGACCGCCGTCAGGATCGGGCCGACCGCCGCGACGACGACGGTGGCGACCGTCCCCGCGAAGAAGGAGCCGAGGGCCGCGGTGGCCAGCGCCGCGCCCGCGCGCCCGCGCAGCGCCATCTTGTAGCCTTCGAGCGCGGTCACCACGGCCGAGATCTCGCCCGGCAGGTTGAGCAGGATCGCCGTGGTCGAGCCGCCGTACTGGGACCCGTAGTAGATGCCGGCCAGCATGATGATCGCGGTGACCGGCTCCTGCCCGAAGGTCAGCGGCAGCAGCAGCGCGATCGTCGCGGTCGGCCCGATGCCGGGCAGCACCCCGATCGCGGTCCCGATCACCGCGCCGATGAAGGCGAAGCTGAGATTGTGCAGGCTGAGGGCGACCTCGAAGCCCAGGATCAGGTTGTCGAGCATCAGCGTCCCCCGGCCACCGCGCCGTAGGCGTCCGCCGGGAGGACCATCCAGACGGCGGTCACGATCAGCAGGATGACCAGGGCGGGCACCGCCTCCGCGCGCCGCATCGTGCCGACGGAGACGGCGAACCCTCCCAGCACGGCGGTGAGCGGCCCGACGAGGGCGAGCAATGCGGCCGTCAGGCACAGCACGAGCGGGACGTTGACGGCGGGGTGGTCCAGCAGGCGGCGGCAATGGCAGGCGAGCACGCGCATGGTTCGTCCTCCGGGATGAGGAATCGTTCTCTGTGCCCGGGGGCGATCCCCACCCTCGGGCCCGCGATTTTATGTCGTGTCCCGATACAACGTTTTTCCCGGATCGCAATCCGTTAATGTCGGCGCCACGGCCGGTCTGCGCGGGTATGCATTGACTTCCGGCACCGGCGGGCGCAGATGCCCGCTCCCTGACCCGGGCGTCCCCGGGTCCCGCCGCTCCGCGAGTGTTCGCGCAGCGGCGCGTTTTGCGTTGTCCCGCCCCGGTGCGGGCGAGTGAGGAGCAGGCCGCCTTGTTCGAGGCGTTGTCGGACAAGCTTTCGGGCGTTTTCGATCGTCTCCGCCGCCGCGGCGCGCTGAGCGAGGCGGACGTGTCCGATGCCCTGCGCGAGGTCCGCCTCGCGCTGCTGGAGGCCGACGTCGCCCTGCCGGTGGTCAAGGACCTGATCGCGAAGGTGCGCGAGCAGGCGGTGGGCGAGGCGGTGATCAAGTCCGTCGCCCCCGGCCAGCAGGTGGTCAAGATCGTCCACGACGCGCTGGTGGACGCCCTCGGCGGCGCGGGCGCGGTGCCCGTGAACCTCGATCACCCGGCCCCGGTGCCGATCCTGATGGTCGGCCTGCAGGGCTCCGGCAAGACCACCACCTCCGGCAAGCTGGCGCTGCGGCTGCGGGAGAGGCTGCGCAAGAAGGTGCTGCTCGCCTCGCTCGACACCCAGCGCCCGGCCGCCCAGCTCCAGCTCGCCCAGCTCGCCGAACGCGCGGGCGTGGCCAGCCTGCCCATCGTCGCCGGCCAGACGCCGACCCAGATCGCCGCCCGCGCCATGGAGACGGCGCGGCGGGAGGTGTTCGACGTCGTGATCCTCGACACCGCCGGCCGCCTCGCGATCGACGAGACGCTGATGGCGGAGGTGGCCGAGGTCCGCACCCTGACCCAGCCGGCGGACACGCTGCTGGTGGTCGATGCGATGACCGGCCAGGACGCGGTGAACGTCGCCACCGCCTTCCACGAGAAGGTCGGCGTGACCGGCGTTGTCATGACGCGGATGGACGGCGACGCCCGCGGCGGCGCGGCGCTGTCGATCCGCGGCGTCACCGGCGCGCCGCTGAAGCTGGTGGGCTCGGGCGAGAAGCTCGATGCGCTGGAGGAATTCCACCCCGAACGCGTCGCCGGCCGCATCCTCGGCATGGGCGACATCGTCTCGCTGGTCGAGCGCGCGGCCGAGACGGTGGACAAGGAGGAGGCGGAGAAGCTCGCGGCCAAGATGGCCAAGGGCAAGTTCGACCTCGACGACTACGCCGGCCAGCTCAAGCAGATCGGCAAGATGGGCAGCCTGTCGGGCATCCTCGGGATGCTGCCCGGCGTGGGCAAGATCAAGTCGCAGATCGAGAACGCCAATCTCGATACCGCCATCCTCAAGCGTCAGGCGGCGATCATCTCCTCGATGACCAGGGCCGAGCGGCGCGCGCCGGCGATCATCAAGGCGAGCCGCAAGAAGCGCATCGCCGCCGGTTCCGGCACGACCGTCCAGGAAGTGAACCGTCTGCTCAAGCAGTTCGACGACATGACCGCGATGATGAAGCGGATGAACAAGCTCGGCGAGAAGGGACTGATGCGCGGCGGACTGGGCGCGCTTCTTCCCGGCCGCCGTCCCTTCTGACCACCAACCCGGATACCCAAGGAGAAACCCCGTATGGGCCTCAAGATCCGCCTTGCCCGCGCCGGCGCCAAGAAGCGTCCCTACTACCACATCGTGATCGCGGACAGCCGCAGCCCGCGCGACGGCCGCTTCATCGAGAAGGTCGGCGCCTACAACCCGATGCTGCCGGCCGAGCACGCCGACCGCGTGCGTCTGGTCGACGAGCGGCTGAAGCACTGGCTGAGCCAGGGCGCGGTGGCAACCGATCGCGTGGCGCGCTTCCTGGGCAAGGCCGGCCTCGCCCCGATGCCGGCGTACAACGAGCAGCCGAAGCAGTCCGCGCCGAAGAAGAAGGCGCAGGAGCGCGCCAAGGCCGCCGCCGCGGCCTGACCGGCGGAGCACGATGCAGGCCACCCGCATCCTGATGGGCGTGATCGGCCGGCCGCACGGCGTGAAGGGGCTCGTCCGCGTGACGAGCTACGCCGCGGATCCGGACGATCTGACAGCCTACGGCCCGCTCTGGGCCGGGGATGGCGGGGCGCGCCTGTCGCTGCGCTGGGTCGCCCCGGGCCTCGCCGCGGTCGAGGGCATCTCCGACCGCACGGCGGCGGAGAAGCTGACCAACACCCGCCTGTATCTCGACCGGTCGGCCCTGCCGGCGGCCGAGGAGCAGGAGTTCTACCACGCCGACCTGATCGGTCTGGCGGCGGTGGACGGTCAGGGCGCGCCGCTCGGCCGGGTCGCGACGGTGCACGACTACGGCGCCGGCGCGTCGCTGGAGATCGCGCGCGACGGCGCCGCGCCGCTGCTGGTGCCCTTCACCCGGGCCTGCGTGCCGGTGGTGGATGTCGCCGGCGGGCGGGTGGTGATCGAGCCGCCGGCCGAGGTGACGGGCGAGCCGCCTCACCCCGGCCCTCTCCCGCAGGCGGGAGAGGGCGCAGGGGCGAACGCGGGGGCTGCCTCATGACCTGGCGCGTCGATGTCCTGACCCTGTTCCCGGACATGTTCCCCGGCCCGCTCGGCCTGTCGCTGGCCGGCCGGGCGTTGACCGAGGGCCTGTGGTCGCTGCGCGCCACCGACATCCGCGGCTTCGCCACCGACCGGCACCGCACCGTGGACGACACGCCCTGCGGCGGCGGGCCGGGCATGGTGATGCGGCCGGACGTGGTGGCCGCCGCCATCGACGCGGTCGCCGACGAACGGCCCGCGCTCTACCTCTCCCCGCGCGGCGCGCCGCTCACCCAGGCCATGGTCCGCGGCTGGGCCGCGGGGCCGGGCGTGGTGCTGCTTTGCGGCCGCTACGAGGGCGTGGACCAGCGCGTGCTGGAAGCCCGCAACCTCACCGAGGTCAGCGTCGGCGACTACGTCCTGTCCGGCGGCGAGCCCGCCGCGCTGGTGCTGCTCGACGCCTGCATACGCCTGCTGCCCGGCGTGATGGGCGCGGCCGAGAGCGCCGAGAGCGAGAGTTTCGCCGACGGGTTGCTGGAATACCCGCACTACACGCGGCCCGCGCTGTGGGAAGGCCGCCCGGTGCCGGAGGTGCTGCTCTCCGGCCACCACGCCGCCATCGCCGCCTGGCGCCGCGACCAGGCCGAACGGATCACGCGGCAGCGACGCCCCGACCTGTGGGCGTTGCATGACCGCCACGTTGCAACCGGGGCCGCCGCCCCCTAGAGATCGAGACGAAAGGTCCCGCCATGAATATCATCCAGCAGTACGAGGCCGCCGAGGTCGCGCGCCTGTCCGAAACCCGTGCGGTGCCCGAATTCGGCCCCGGCGACACCGTCCGCGTGATGGTCAAGGTGGTCGAGGGCGAGCGCACCCGCACCCAGGCCTATGAGGGTGTTGTGATCGCGCGCTCCAACAAGGGGCTGAACAGCAACTTCACCGTGCGCAAGATCAGCTACGGCGAGGGTGTGGAGCGCGTGTTCCCGCTCTATTCGCCCACCATCGCGGAGATCCGCGTGGTGCGCCGCGGCGCCGTCCGCCGTGCGAAGCTGTATTACCTGCGCGAGCGCAGCGGCAAGTCGGCCCGCATCGCCGAGAAGACCACCACCGCCGCGGCCGCGCCGCAGGCCGCCGCCGCCGAACGTCCGGCGGCCGACGCCGCCGAGTAAAACACGAGGGGGAGCATGACCGAGGGGAAGCCGCGTACGCTGTTCGACAAGATCTGGGACAGCCACGTCGTCGAGCGGCTCCCGGACGGGACATGCATCCTCTACATCGACCGGCATCTTGTGCATGAGGTGACCAGCCCGCAGGCCTTCGAGGGCCTGCGGATGGCGCACCGCCCCGTGCGCCGGCCCGATGCGACCCTCGCCGTCGCCGACCACAACGTGCCGACCTCCGACCGCCGCGCCGGCATCGCGGAGGAGGAGAGCCGCATCCAGGTCGATACGCTGGAGAAGAACGTCGCCGAGTTCGGCGTTCCCTATTTCGGCGTGACCGACGCGCGGCAGGGCATCGTGCACATCATCGGCCCGGAGCAGGGCATCTCGCTCCCCGGCATGACGATCGTGTGCGGCGACAGCCACACCTCCACGCACGGCGCGATGGGCGCGCTCGCCTTCGGCATCGGCACCAGCGAGGTCGAGCACGTGCTCGCCACGCAGACGCTGCTGCAGAAGCCGGCGAAGAACATGCGCGTCACCGTCGACGGCACGATGCCGTTCGGCACCTCGGCCAAGGACATGGTGCTCGCCATCATCGGCGAGATCGGCACCGCCGGCGGCACCGGCCACGTGATCGAGTACGCCGGCGAGGCGGTGCGCGCGCTCGACATGGCCGGGCGGATGACCGTCTGCAACATGTCGATCGAGGGCGGCGCGCGGGCCGGGCTGGTCGCGCCCGACGAGACCACCTTCGCCTACATCAAGGGCCGCCCCTACGCGCCGAAGGGCGAGGATTTCGAACGCGCGGTGGCGTGGTGGCGCACGCTGCCGGCCGATCCCGGCGCGGCGTACGACCGCGAGGTGCGGCTCGACGCCGCGAGGATCGCGCCGATGGTGAGTTGGGGCACGAGCCCCGAGGACGTGCTGCCGATCACCGGCGAGGTGCCCGATCCGGCCGAGGTCGCCGACGAGACGCGCCGCGCGCAGGTGCAGCGCATGCTCGACTACATGGGCCTCGCGCCGAAGCAGAAGCTGACCGACGTGAAGGTGGACGTGGTCTTCGTCGGCTCCTGCACCAACGGCCGCATCGAGGACCTGCGCGCGGTGGCGCAGGTGGCGCAGGGCCGCAAGGTGGCTGATGGCGTGCGCGCGCTGGTGGTGCCCGGATCGGGGCTGGTGAAGCTGCAGGCGGAGGCCGAAGGTCTCGACCGCATCCTGCAGGAAGCCGGCTTCGAATGGCGGGAGCCCGGCTGCTCCATGTGCCTCGGCATGAACCCCGACAAGCTGCGCCCGGGCCAGCGCAGCGCCAGCACCTCGAACCGCAATTTCGAGGGGCGGCAGGGCCCCGGCGGGCGGACGCATCTGCTGTCCCCCGCGATGGCCGCGGCGGCGGCGATCACCGGCCATCTGACCGACGTGCGGGAGCTGGTGCGATGACGCCGTTCACGACGCTGACCGCCGTCGCGGCGCCGCTGCCGATGGCCAATGTCGATACCGACAAGATCATCCCGGCGCGCTTCCTCAAGACCATCAAGCGCACCGGGCTCGGCCGCAACCTGTTCGACGGGCTGCGCTACGCCCCGGACGGCGGCGAGCGGCCGGATTTCGTGCTGAACCAGGAACCCTACCGCAAGGCGGAGATCCTGATCGCGCACGAGAATTTCGGCTGCGGCTCCTCGCGCGAGCACGCGCCATGGGCGCTGCTGGATTTCGGCATCCGCTGCGTGATCGCGCCGGACTTCGCCGACATCTTCCACAACAACTGCTTCAAGAACGGCATCCTGCCGATCCGCCTGCCGCGCGAGGTGTGCGACATGCTGATGGAGGATGCGCGGCTGGGCGCAAACGCGCGCCTGTCGGTCGATCTGGAGCGGCAGGTGGTGGTGCGGCCGAACGGCGAGGAGATCCGCTTCGAGGTGGACCCGCTGCGCAGGCACCTGCTGCTGAACGGGCTCGACGATATCGGCCAGACCATGGCGCGCGCGCCGGCGATCGACGCCTACGAGGCGCGCCGTGCCGCCGAGAAGCCGTGGATGCCGTCGATTGCCGGCGTCTGATACCGCCCGCCCCGCCGATGACGCTTTCATCGGCAGGGCGGACGGTATCGCGCGCAGGGCTGACGTGACGGCTGCGCGCAGAACAGGAACTCAAAGCCGGAACAGCCGCTCGGCTGGCCGGCATGACGTGATCGGCCGCGGGCTTCCCGCGGCGTGAAGGGGAGAGACATGGCCGCCAACAAGAAGCTGCTCGTGCTGCCGGGCGACGGCATCGGCCCGGAAGTGATGCGCGAGGTGCTGCGCGTGGTGGACTGGATGGGCCGCCGCCGCTCCGTCTCCTTCGATCTGGAGGAGGATCTGGTCGGCGGGGCTTCCATCGACACCCGCGGAACCCCGATCGTGGCGGAAACCGTCGCCAAGGCGAAGGCGGCCGATGCCGTGCTGTTCGGCTCCGTCGGCGGCCCGAAATGGGACGGGCTCGGCTTCGACAAGCGGCCCGAGCTTGCGATCCTGACGCTGCGCAAGGAACTCGGCCTGTTCGCCAACCTGCGCCCGGCGACGGTCTTCGACCCGCTGATCGAGGCATCCACGCTCAAGCGCGAGGTGGTGCAGGGCCTCGACATCATGATCGTGCGCGAGAGCACCGGCGGCATCTACTTCGCCGAGCCGCGCGGGGTGGAGACGCTGCCGGACGGCACCAAGCGCGGCGTGAACACCGAGAGCTACACGACCGTCGAGATCGAGCGCGTCGCCCGCGTCGGCTTCGAGCTGGCGCGCAAGCGCCAGGGGCGGCTGTGCAGCGTGGAGAAGGCGAACGTGATGGAGAGCGGCCTGCTGTGGCGGCAGACCGTGACCGCGCTGGGCGCGCGGGAATTCCCCGACGTGGCGCTGAGCCACATGTATGCCGACAACTGCGCCATGCAGCTCGTCCGCAACCCACGCCAGTTCGACGTGATCGTCACCTCCAACCTGTTCGGGGACCTGCTGTCCGACCTCGCCTCGATGCTGACCGGCAGCCTGGGCATGCTGCCGTCCGCCACGCTGGGCGGGCTGGGCGAGGACGGCCGGCGGCACGCGCTGTACGAGCCGATCCACGGCTCCGCGCCGGACATCGCCGGCAAGGGCATCGCCAACCCGATGGCGCAGATGCTCAGTTTCGCATTGCTGCTGCGCTATTCCTTCGACATGGAGGAGGACGCGGCGCTGATCGAGCGCGCCTGCATCAACGTGCTGTCGGGAGGGCTGCGGACCGCCGACATCATGCAGCCGGGCATGGCGAAGGTGGGCACGCAGGTGATGGGCGAGGCCATCCTGAGGGAGCTCGACAAGCTGTCCGCATGAGGCTTGAACACCCGCGCGGGGTGCGCTAGACCCCGCGCCTCGGCTGCGCCCGTAGCTCAATGGATAGAGCATCAGACTACGGATCTGAGGGTTGGGAGTTCGAATCTTCCCGGGCGCGCCAGCCAGCTCCACCAGACCTGCGATTTCCTGCGATCCGCTGCGCTGAAGCCACGCGGGAAGAAACACGCGTCGCAGGAGAGGCGTTACGCGACGGGATGCGGCGTTCGCCCCGGCGCATCACTCTTCGGCAACCAGTGCCGCGACGGCAAGCAAGCACCACCTTGGAAGCTGCTGCCACGGCGATCGCCGTCCCGGCCTCGATCGACCGTTCACCGCATCTCGACGTCCGTCATGTCAGGCCGCCGATTTGATGTGGTCGATGAACGCGCGGAGCTTGGGGAGCATCTGGCGCTTGCCCGGATGGTAGAGGAAGACGCCCGGCGTCGTGACGGCGTGGTCGTCGAGCACCGACTCCAGCTTTCCGTCGGCGATCGGCGCGCGGACCAGCGGCCCGGGCGCCTGAGCCAGTCCCGCACCCTGAATCGCCGCCCCGAGCAACGTCGGGTAGTCGTGCGCGATCAGCGGGCCTGAGACCGCTGCTTCGATCCGCTCGGTGCCGTCGACGAAGGACCAATGGGCGATCGCGCCGTTCGAACGGCGTATGCGCAGGCAGGCGTGCCGGCGCAGGTCTTCCACACGCTCCGGACGGCCGTGGCGCGCGAGATAGTCGGGGCTGCCGACGACCACGAAAGGGAAAGGCGGCGTGAGCCGCACCGCTACCATGTCGGGTGCGACGAATTGGCCGAAGCGGATCCCGGCGTCGAACCCGCCGGCCGCGAGATCGACCATCTCCTCGCTCGCGGCGATCTCCAGTTCGATCTCCGGATAGGCCTGGGCGAACGACCCGATCACCGGCTCGAGGATCAGCGGCACGACGCCCCGGGGCACCGAAAGGCGCAGCAGCCCGGCGGGCCGTTGGCCGAGGTCGCGGGCGGCCTCGCCGGCGGCGACGAGTTCCGCGAAGGCCGGGCCGGCGCGGTCGAGGAACCGTTGACCGGCCTCGGTCAAGCCGACGCTGCGCGTCGTGCGTGTGAAGAGCGCCGCCCCCAGCCGCGCTTCCAGGCCGCGAACCGCCTGGCTCATCGCGGAAGGCGTCACGCCGAACTCGGCGGCGGCCCGCCGGAAGTTGCGGTGTCTGGCGACTGCGAGGAAGGCCTCGACGCCCTCCAGCGCGCCGTGTCGAACTGTATAGTTCTGCTTCATGATCTATCCATATTATATCGGATAGTTGGGCGACAGCCGCAGGTCCAGATGACATCCCGGCGCATGGCAGGAGGCCAACATGCCAACCGGAGTGCTCTTCCTCACCCAGCTTATCCTTGGCTATGTCGCGTGGCTGCTGTGCTTCGGCACCTACGGACTGCCCAGGCTCAGATCGATGGACCGCGTGCAGGTCCACCGCGCGATCGCCACCCTGCACAGCTTCCGCTTCTTCGGTCTCGTCTTCCTTGTTCCCGGCGTCGTTGGCCCCCACCTGCCCGCCGGTTTCGCCCCGACGGCCGCCTACGGCGATCTCGCCACGGGCCTGCTGGCCATCCTGGCGCTGCTCACGGTGCGGATCCGTCCGCTCTTCTGGGTCTTCGTCGTCGCCTTCAACCTTGTGGGAACCGGCGACCTCCTCCTCGACTACTGGCACGCGGTCCGGGGCGGACTTCCGGAGCAGGCGGGAGCCCTGGGAGCCGC
The DNA here is from genome assembly GCA_037190665.1 of Rhodovastum atsumiense. Taxonomy (GTDB): domain Bacteria; phylum Pseudomonadota; class Alphaproteobacteria; order Acetobacterales; family Acetobacteraceae; genus JBBCJT01. The sequence continues at coordinate 153,151 of JBBCJT010000027.1, forward strand.
CTACGTGATTCCGGTCCTCTACGTGCCCTTGCTGATGATCACCCACGGCTTCGCGCTCCACGAGCTGGTGCGTCCCCGGCCCGGCGCGGCTTCCGGCCTCGCGGGCGAAGCGACCGCCTCCTGGATCGCCACTTCCACACAGGAAATGCGAACGTCTGATGCCGGCGGGCCTTGCCGGTGACTTTTCGGCGGCGAGGTGAGCGTATCCGCGCAGGATCGAGATGCCGGCTACGCGCGAGGGCAAGTCCGACAGTGCGTTGCCCGGCGCAGCTTCAGACACGCAACTCGCGGATCCCGACACGGCACACGGTGTCCCTCCCCCAAACAGGGGCTTGAACCTCCAGTCGCTGGAGGTCCCACATCCCTGCCCGACGCGAAGGAGCGACGGGGATGAGTGTCGAGCGGCGCCTGCACTGGCGCGTGGAGGGCATGGATTGCGCCTCCTGCGTCGCGAAGGTGACGAAGGCGGTCGAGAGGCTGCCGGGCGTGTCGGAGGTCGAGGTGAACCTGATGGCCGAAAGGCTGTCGGTCTCCGTCGCTGCCGACGCCGCGCCGGAGGAGCGGATCGCCAGCCAGGTCACGGCGCTCGGCTACCGCGTCGCGCCGCTGGCCGCACCCGCGCCGGCAACGCCGCCACAAGCCGTGCGCGCCCACGAGCACCACCACGGACATGACCATGACCGCGCCCTGTCCGCAGCCCACAGCCACAGTCACGAAGACCCCGCCGATACCGGCAAACCCTGGTGGCGGACCGGCAAGGCGCGGCTCGTCTGGCTGCTCGGCGGGCTGGTCCTCGGCGCCTATGCGCTCTCGCTGGTCGTGCCGGAGCGGCTGACCTACCTGCTCTTCCTCGCCGCCACCCTGGTCGCGCTGATCCCCTTCGGCCGCCGCGCCATCGCACTGGCCCGCGCCGGCAGCCCGTTCAGCATCGAGACGCTGATGTGCAGCGCCGCGATCGGCGCCGCCATCATCGGCGCGGCCGAGGAAGCCGCCGTCGTCGTGCTGCTCTTTGCCGTGGGCGAGCTGCTCGAGAACGTCGCCGCCGGTCGCGCGCGGGCGGGCATCCGGGCACTTGCCGGCCTCATGCCGCGCACCGCGCTCCGCCTGCGTGCGGACGGTTCGACGGAACCGGTGGAACCCGAGGCGCTGGCCGTTGACGATCTGGTCCTGGTCCGCCCCGGCGACCGCGTGCCCTGCGACGGCGTGATCGTCGAGGGGACCTCCGCGCTCGACGAAAGCCCGGTCACCGGCGAGAGCGTGCCCGTCGCGCGCGGCGCGGGCGATCCCGTGCTGGCCGGCTCCATCAACGCGGACGGCGTCATCCGCGTGCGCGTTGCCCGCGCCGCCGCGGACAACACCATCGCGCGCATCATTCGGCTGATCGAGGAGGCCACCGCCTCCCGCGCGCCCACGCAGCGGTTCATCGAGCGCTTCTCGACCTGGTGGACGCCGGGCGCGATGGCGGTGGCCGCCCTCGTCATCCTGCTGCCGCCCTTCCTGCTGGGCTGGGACTGGTGGACCAGCATCTATCGCGGCCTCGCCGTGCTGCTGATCGCCTGCCCGTGCGCGCTGGTGATCTCGGTCCCGGCGGCGATGGCCTCGGGGCTCTCGGCCGGGGCGTGGCGCGGGCTGCTGATCAAGGGCGGCGCGGCGCTGGAGGCGATCGGCCATGCCGGCAGCGTCGCCTTCGACAAGACCGGCACGCTGACGGAGGGCCGGCCGCGCGTGACCGACCTGGTCCCCGTGCCGGGTCGCAAGGAAGACGCGCTGCTCACTCTCGCCGCTGCCGTCGAGCAGGGATCGGCGCACCCGCTGGCGAGGGCCATCCTCGCCGCCGCGGCCTCGCGCGGCCTCGTGGTGCCGCCGGCCGTGGCGCAGTCCGCGCTGCCCGGCCGGGCCGTGACCGGCGTGGTGGACGGGGTCAGCGTCAGCGTCGGCAGCCCGCGTCACGCGCGGGAGCAGGGGGCCGCGCTCGGCGTTCTGGAGGCCAAGGCCGCGCGGCTCGAAGGCGAGGGCAAGACGGTGGCCGTGGTGGTCGCCGATGGCGCCGCCGCCGGGCTGATCGCGCTGCGCGACGAGCCCCGCGCCGACGCGGCCGCCGGCATCGCCGCCATGAAGACGCTGGGCCTGCGGCCGGTGATGCTGACCGGCGACAACCGCCGCACCGGCGAGGCCATCGCCGCCACCCTCGGCCTCGATGTCCGGGCGGGGCTGCTGCCCGACGACAAGCTGCGCGAGATCGCGCGGCTCCGCGAAGACGGGGCGGTGATCATGGTGGGCGACGGCATCAACGACGCCCCGGCGCTGGCCGCTGCCGATGTCGGCGTGGCGATGGGCGGCGGCACGGACGTCGCGCTCGAGACCGCGGACGCCGCGGTGCTGAAGGACCGCGTGGGGGGTGTGGCGGAGCTGGTGTCGCTCTCGCGCGCCACCATGCGCAACGTGAAGCAGAACGTCGCCGTGGCGATCGGGCTGAAGGGCGTGTTCCTAGTCACCACGCTGCTCGGCATCACCGGGCTGTGGCCGGCGATCCTGGCCGATACCGGCGCGACCGTGCTGGTGACGCTGAACGCGCTGCGGCTGCTCGGCTGGAAGCCCGCTTCCGGTGGCGGCTGAGATCCGGGTCGCAGGGCGGCTGGCGTCCCCCTGCGGCGCGCACCAGATAGTGTCCCATGATCCGGGGTGACGAGGTACGCATGCAGACGCAGCAGGTGACTGGCCCGCACTACGCGATCGGCGAGCTGGCACGCGCGACCGGCGTGAAGCCGACGACGATCCGCTGGCTCGAGCGCGAGGGATGGCTGCCGCCGCCCGCGCGCACCGAAGGCGGGCACCGGATGTACACGCAGGCGCATCTCCGCCGCCTCGGCTTCATCCGCCATGCGCGGGAGTTGGGGTTCGACAGTGCCGCGATCCGCGACCTGCTCGACCTTGCCGACCGGCCGGGCGCGGAATGCACCGCCGCCCATACGCTCGCGGCGAGGCAGATCCGGGAGATCGACGCGCGCCTCCGGCGGCTGGAGGCGTTGCGCGCCGAACTGGACCGCATGGCACGCGGCTGCGCCGGGGGCGTGGTGAGCGAGTGCCGCGTGATCGAGACGCTGGCCGACTTCGCGCACGGGCATTGCGCGGATCCGACGCATGGCGGGCCGGCTGGCTGATCTGGCCTCCCGATACACACTGCCGATCCTCATCACCTGTACCGCCGCCGATCATCCTTTCATCGATGAGGCGAGCCGTATCCGCGCGCAGGGTGGCGGCTGCGTGCGAGATGGAGGGGCAGGCAAGCACCATCGCTCGCTGACTGATATCGGCCAGACTTTCGGTTGACCCTGCAGGTCCCGCAGGTAGCGCCGACCCTCACGCTCTTCCGCGTGCGGGAGCTTTGCGGAACGGTTGCGCTACCTCTCCCTCTCCCGCTTGCGGGAGAGGGCCGGGGTGTGGGTGTTTCCGCCAGCGTGACGGCGCGGTTTCTCCTCTTCGCGGAACCCTCACCCTCCCGCGCAGGCGCGGGCCCCTCCCTCTCCCGCCGGGCGGGAGAGGGGATTCCGCGAATCCTGCTTTCCTTTCCGCAAAGCTCCCGCAGGCGGGAGAGAAAGCTCTCTCGCTCTTGGGGAAACATGGGCGTCGCCAACCCCGCGCGCGAATGCCGATGAGAAGGTCATCGGCAAGGCGCGCCGGTATGAGACGCACCACCTCGGCCGGCGCTCCGCGAAAGCAGATGAGAGCGGGCGTCTTCTCCCTCTCCCGCCTCGGGAGAGGGCCGGGGTGAGGGTCGGCGCCGCCCGCGGAACATCGCCGGTCAGCCAACAGACTGACCGGCATGAGGCCCGTCGAGGTCTCGCGACACTCGGCGCAACTCGGGCATCGCGAAGCAGCACGAAGCGGCTGCGTGGGCTGCCCTTCCGGGGGTGACGGCATCGCGCATGGATCCCGTATTTCGCCTCCGTACCTGCGGCACTCCTCTGCCCTCGGCGGTGCCAAGGCGGATCAGCGCGAAGTGCAAAATCCGGGACGCTTCCTGCAAGTCATCGCTACACACCCCCGGATATCCTTCAGCCGAAAGATAACGACGAGAGGGAGGTTACGGTGAGCGACCCCGTGTTGTTCAAACGGTCCGACGCGGCCTTCAGGCCGTATGGCGAACCGCGCAACAATGCCTCGATCGCCACGCTCATCGGCGAGGAGCTGAGCGGCACGATGGGCGGCGGCCTCGCCACCTTCGACGGCGAGCCGGTCACCTGGACAGTCCTGTACGACGAGATCATCGTGACGATCGAAGGTGAGTTCCGCCTCGGTGTCGGCGACGGGACCTTCTCCATGACGCCGGGCGACGTCATCTGGATCCCGCGCGGCACGGAAGTCCGCTACGCGGGCAGCAGGGCGCTCGTGTTCTACGCCTTGTATCCGGTCGACTGGCGCGGCACGCGCCCGGCCGCGGCGGCTTCCGGGCAGGACGCCATCGCGGGCTGAGCGGTCATTGCATTCCTGAACGACGAGAAAGCGTGGCGCGCATGTTCGAGTATCTGTTCGAACCGATCACGATCAAGGGCACGACGATCCGCAACCGCATCATGTCGACCGGGCACGACACGATGCTGGCGGCCGGCGGCGTGGTGAGCGATGCGCTGGTCGCCTATCACGAGGCGCGCGCGGCCGGTGGCGTCGGGCTGATCGTGCTCCAGGTCTCCGGCGTTCACGCGACCGCGCAGTACACCACCCATATGCTGATGGCGACGGATGACCGCGCGATCGAGGGTTATCGGCGCGTCGCCGATGCGATCCATGGGCATGGGGCGACGGTCTTCGCCCAGCTTTTCCATCCCGGACGGGAAATCCTCGAAGCGGCCGGGGGCATGGCGCCGGTCGCCTACGCGCCATCGGTCTCGCCCAGCGAACGCTTCAACGTCATCCCCCGCCCGCTCGGCCGGAAGATGATCCGGGAGATCGTCGGCGGCTTCGGCGACGCTGCCCGCCGCATCTGCGCAGGCGGGATCGACGGCGTGGAGATCGTTGCGAGCCACGGCTATCTGCCGTCGCAGTTCCTCAATCCCCGGGTCAACCGCCGGGACGACGCGTATGGCGGCACGCTCGACAATCGCCTGCGCCTGCTGCGCGAGATCATGGCCGACATCCGCGCCAAGACCCCCGAGCGCTTCATCATGGGGCTGCGGATCTCGGGCGACGAAATGGACCCCGAGGGACTGACGGAGGAGGAATCCCTCGAAGCGATCGCGGCGCTGGCCGACGGGCTGGACTATGTCAACGTGATCGCGGGCACCTCCGCGACGGCGGGCGGGGCCATCCACATCGCTCCGCCGATGACCGTGAAGAACGCCTATATGGCACCGTTCGCGGCGAAGGTGCGCCAGCGCGTGTCGACGCCGATCTTCGTCGCCGGGCGTATCAACCAGCCCCAGGATGCGGAGCGCGTGCTGGCCGGCGGGCAGGCCGACATCTGCGGCATGACGCGGGCGCTGATCGCCGATCCGGAGATGCCGCACAAGGCGCGCGAGGGACGCGTCGACGACATCCGAGCCTGCGTCGGCTGCAATCAGGCCTGCATCGGGCGCTTCCAGAGAAGCCTCCCGATCTCCTGCATCCAGTTCCCGCAATCCGGCCGAGAGATCGCCTTCAGGGCCGTGAAGCCGGCGCGGCAGGCAAGGCGCGTCATGGTGATCGGCGGCGGCCCGGCCGGCATGAGGGCGGCGGCGACGGCGGCCGCCCGGGGCCATCAGGTGACGCTGTTCGAGGCCGGGCGCCGCCTGGGCGGCCAGGTGCTCCTCGCCCAGCTCCTGCCCGGCCGGGCGGAGTTCGGCGGCATCGTCACGAACCTCGCAAGGGAGCTTGAGCGGGCGCAGGTGGAGGTTCGCAAGGGTGTGCGGGTGGATCGCGCGCTGGTCGATCGGTTCGCGCCGGACGCGGTCATCGTGGCGACCGGCGCGCGCCCGTTCCATCCGCACTTCGTCCGCGACGGCGAGATCCAGGTCGTGGACTCGTGGCAGGTGCTCAACGGAGAGGTCCCGGTCGGCGAGTCGGTCCTGGTCGCGGACTCCCGCAACGACTGGATCGGCATCGGCGTGGCCGAACATCTCGCCCGGGCGGGAAGTTCCGTCCGCCTCGCGGTCACCGGCGCCACGGCGGGCGAGGCGATCCAGGCCTATGTCCGCTACCACTCGGTGGCCGCGCTCCACAGGGCGGGCGTGCCCGTCATCCCGTTCACCCGCCTCTATGGCTGCGACACGAGCACCGTCTATCTGCAACACACGCCGAGCGGCGAGCCCGTGATCATCGAAGGCATCGACACGCTTGTCCTCTGCCAGGGCCATCAGCCCGACATGACGCTCGCGGACGCGCTCGACGGGCTTGCCGCTGACATTCATGTCATCGGCGACTGCCTCGCGCCGCGGACCGCCGAGGAAGCGATCTTCGAGGCCGTCGACGTCGCCTCGAATCTCTAGAGGAGGTGCGCAGGGCGGGCTGCCACGCGCCCTCCCGGTGCAAGGACCGTCGGCAAGCCCCGGCGGACTCAGGGACCGCCGAGCGCAAACGGACGGGCGCGCGCCTGACGATACGCGGTTCTGTATGAACGGGCCGACTTGCCGTATCGCTGCCTGAACGCGCGGGCGAAGATCGCGGCGGCGGAAAACCCTGTCGCGGCGGCGATCTCGAAGATCGGCATCTCGGTGTGCAGCAGCAGCTCGCGCGCCCTGCCGAGGCGCGACGAGAGCGCGTACTCCATGATCGGCACGCCCAGTTCCTTGCGGGCGAGCTTCTGCAGGTAGCGAGGGGTTATGCCCGCGATCCTCGCCAGTTCGACCAGCGAATGCGGCTGATCCGGGTTCAGGTCGATCGCCTCCAGACATCTGGCGAGACGGCGATCCGCCGTGCCCGGCACCAGCCCGTGCGGCAGCTTCTGCGGCGTGTCGGGGGGCCTGGGATTCGCGTAGATGAGGTCCTGGCCGGTGGCCCCGGCCACATTGGGCCCGTACAGATGATGGATCAGGTGGAGCATCATCTCCGCGATGGCGCATCGCCCCGCGCACGTGATGCGATCGCGGTCGAAGGCATACAGGTCTTCGGTCAGCTCCAGTGCCCCGTGCAGCTCGCTCAGGCGCGCGGTGACTTCCCAGTTCGCGGCGACACGATAGCCTTCGAGCAGCCCGGCCTCGGCCAGGACGACGCTCCCCCAATCGACACCCCCGAGGGTGACCCCGAAGCGGGCAAGCCTGCGCAGCCATCCGATGCAGGGCCGAACGGCTTCCTCGGGTGGCGGATGCGCACCTATGACGATCGCGATATCGGGCTCGGGCGGATCGTTGATCGTGACCTAGGGCAGGATGACGCCGCCATCGGTCAGGCGGATCGAGGCAAGGTCCGACGAGACGATACTGACCTCGAACAGCGGCCGGCCGGTCACGCCATTCGCGAAGCGAAGCACTTCCATGCCGAGCACGACGTCGAGGCGGACCGAGTTGGGCAGGACCAGCAGGTGAACCCTCGCCGGCCGCGAACCATCGAGGCGGATCGGTCGCCCCTGCCAGCGGGCCGTCGGTGTCGCGTCCGTCCGGGATGCCGCGCGAACCCGACCACGATCGTCACTCATCGAACCACCCGCTTCGGCAAAGGCAAAGAGGCGTTCGCCCCAGGCACAGTATACGCCGTGGCTACAGCCTAGGGTCGCTGCAAATCAAGCTGACCCAGGGAGGAATTCGGGTTGCTCATCGCAGGGTTCCGCCGGCTCTCGCCGGCGGTCGGACCATCGGCCCCGCATGGCGTGCCGGTTCGCCGGATCGCGCGCCCGGGGCCGGACGAGGTCGGATATGGCGGCTGATCCGCTCGTCGCCGCGGGACGGGCGCACGGCCTCTCGATCGCATCGCTCACCAAGATGTATGGCGGGCTGGCGGCGGTGGACGATGTCACGCTGCGGGTTCCCGCCGGCGAGTTCCTGACGCTGCTGGGCCCCTCGGGGTCGGGCAAGACGACATTGCTGATGATCGTCGCCGGCTTCGTGAAGCCGACCAGCGGCGAGATCTTCGTCGATGACCGGCGCATCACCGACCTGCCGCCGGAGCGGCGCAACTTCGGCATGGTGTTCCAGAGCTATGCCCTGTTCCCGCACATGACGGTGGCGGAGAACGTCGCCTATCCGCTGAAGGTGCGCGGCGTCGCCCGTGCCGAGATCGGCAAGCGGGTCGGCGAGGCCCTCGCGCTCGTCAGGCTCGAGGGGCTCGAGGACCGCCACCCGAGGCAGCTCTCAGGCGGGCAGCAGCAGCGTGTCGCCATCGCGCGGGCGCTGGTCTTCGGGCCCGACATCCTGCTGTTCGACGAGCCGCTGGGCGCCCTGGACCGCCAGCTCCGGACCGAGGTCCAGATGGAGCTGAAGGCGCTGCACCAACGCCTCGGGGCCACCTTCCTCTACGTGACGCACGATCAGGAGGAGGCGCTGTCCATGTCGGACCGGATCGCCATCTTCAATCGCGGCACGGTGGTGCAGGCCGGCGCGCCCGGCGAGCTCTACGAAAGGCCCCGGACCCGCTTCGTCGCGGAGTTCCTGGGAACCAGCAACTGCATAGCGGGAAGGCTTCTCGACCAGTCCGGCGACAGCGCCCGGATCCAGGTCGGCCGGACCCATATCGTGCATGCCGGGCGGCCGGCTGCCGGGGATGGCGACGTCCTTCTCGCCCTGCGCCCCGAAAAGCTCGAACTGTCGCTGACGGAACCGGACGCTTCGTTCAATCGCGTGCAGGGGCGGATCGTCCAGGCGGCCTATCACGGCCCGACCTCCCAGGTGGCGGTCGAGACCGAGATCGGCCTGCTGACGGCGATGTGCCTGTCGCAGGGCGCACCTGCCGAGCTTGCGCCGGGACATGTCGTCTGGGTCGGGTGGACGCCGGAGGCGTCCATCCTGCTCAGCGCATAACAGGCAAACGATGCCGCGGAGGAAACGATAATGAACCATTCATTTCAGCACGACATGGCCCTGCTCGCCGCCGAGCGGTTCGAACGCGGCGAACTCGACCGCCGCTCGTTCGTCAGGGGGATCGCCGCGCTGGGACTTGCTCCTGCCGTGCTGGCCTCCTCCGAGGTCTCGGCCCAGGTGAAGGAGATCGTCGTGGTCAATTTCGGCGGCGACGCGGTCCATGCCTGGGACGAGGCATGGGCAAAGCCTTTCGCCGCCGAGGCGAACATCAAGGTCTCCGTCATCGGCGGCGAGCCGACGCCGGGCGCCATCAGGGCGATGGTCGAGAGCGGCAAGGTCGTCTGGGACGCCGCGGACGCGGAGGCGTTCTCCCTCGATATCCTCGGGCGGCAGAACCTGATCCAGAAGTACGACTACACGAAGGTCGACCGCGGCAAGGTCCGGCCGGAATTCGTGTTCGAACACGGCTGCGCCAGCTACATCTATTCGATCGTCAACGGATACAACGCGCAGAAGACCGGCGGGCGTGTCCCGAACGGCTACAAGGACTTCCTCAACTTCAGGGACTTCCCGGGCAAGCGCGCGCTGCACAAATGGCTTCTCGGCTCGCTGGAGGCCGTGCTGCTGGGATCGGGCGTCAGCCCCGACGCGCTCTATCCGCTCGATGTCGAGCGGGCGTTCGCATTGATCCGGCAGCACCGGGACCAGTTCCTGCTGTGGGGCGGCGGGGCGGCGAGCCAGCAGCTCTTCCGCGACGGCGAGGTCGTGATGGGCACCATCTGGCACTCGCGCGCCACCGTGCTGGACCGGCAGACCCGCGGCAGGCTGACATGGACGTGGGATAACGGGATCGTCGCGCCCGGCATCGTCGTCGTCCCCGTCGGCAACCCCGCCGGGCCGGTGGTCTTCGACCTGATCGCCTCGATGCAGACGCCGGAGCGGCAGATCGAACTGCTCAGGATCCTCGGCGGCAGCCCGGCCAATCCGGCCGCGAGCGCCATGCTGCCGGAAGCCCTGCGCAAGGTGGATTGCGCGTACGAGCCGAACTACAGGCGCCAGATCCCGATCGACACCGCCTGGTACGCGCAGAACTACGACAAGGTCCAGAACGACTTCCTCGACCTGATGTCGAGCTGACGATGGGCGACGGTCGCCACGCGCATGCGTGGGCGGCGCAGGCCGGGGGCACGCGGAAGGGGCACGGGATCGGCCTTCCGTCGGCCTCCTGGCTCCTCGTGCTGCCGCTCGTCCTGCTGCTCGCCATCTTCTATGTCGGTCCCATCCTCGGCGTGCTCTGGCTGAGCGTGTCCGATCCGGTTCCGGGCCTGCAGAACTACGAGCGGCTCTTCACCTCAGGGGCCCTGCAGCGCGTGGTCTGGTCGACCCTGCGGATCTCGGCGCTGACGGCGCTGCTGGCGACCGCGCTCGGCTATCTCATCGCCTATACCATGCTGCATGCCGGCGGCCGGCACCGGCGCTGGATCATGGCGTTCGTGCTCGTGCCCTTCTGGGTATCGGTCCTGGTGCGCGCCTTCTCGTGGGTGACGCTGCTGCGGACGGAAGGCCCGATCAACAGCGCGCTGCTGTCCTGGGGGCTGATCGCCGAACCGCTCGCGCTCATGCGCAACGAGCTGGGGGTCCTGATCGGCATGGTCCATTTCATGGTGCCCTACGCCGTGCTGCCGCTCTACGCCAACATGCAGGGGACCGACCGCAGGATCCTCGACGCATCGAGGTCCCTGGGGGCGACGGCGCCGACGACCTTCATCCGCATCTTCATGCCGCTGTCCGCACCGGGCATCGCGGCCGCTTCCCTGCTGGTGTTCGTGCTGGCGCTCGGCTTCCTGGTCACGCCCGCGATCCTCGGCGGCGGCCGGGTGGTGATGATCGCGGAGTACGTGCGGGTGCAGATCATGCAGACCGTCCGCTGGGGCATCGGCACCATGATGGCGTCCGTCCTGCTGATCACGGTCGTGCTGCTGCTCGCGGCCATGTCGCGGGTGATCGATATCCGCAAGCTCTTCGGTGCCAAATGAGCATATTCTGGTCTCGCTTGCAGTGGCCCCTGCTGGTGGCCGCGACATGGATGGTCCTGCTGTACCTGATGATGCCGACGCTGGTGTCGATCCCGGTCTCGCTGACGCCGCACGACTACCTGTCGCTGCCGACGGACTCGGTGTCGCTGCGGCATTACGGGACGCTGTTCACCGATCCCGTCTGGCAGGGCTCGGTGCTGCAGAGCGTGGTGATCGGCGCGATCGTGACGGTCCTGTCCGTGGTGCTGGGAACGCTCGCCGCGATCGGCCTGTGGCGGCTGTCCTCCACGTTCGGGGAGGGGATGCGCCTGCTGATCCTCGCCCCGATCATCGTTCCGCCGATCGTCTCCGCGCTCGCCTTCTACCGGCTGTTCTCCGGCACGGGCCTGCTCGACACGTTCCCGGGCGTCATCATCGCGCACACCGTGCTCGCCGCCCCCTATGTCGTGATCGCCGTCTCCGCATCGCTCGCGACGCTCGGTTTGCAGCAGGAGCAGGCATCGCGCTCGCTCGGCGGGAGCGCGGCCCAGACGATCCGCTTCGTGATCCTGCCGCAGATCGCGCCCGGCGTGGCCACGGGCGCGGTCTTCGCCTTCCTCGTCTCCTGGGACGAGGTGGTGGTTACGCTGTTTGTCGCCTCGCGGGCCGTCTACACCCTGCCCCGGAAGATGTGGGACGGGATCAACGAGCGTGTCGATCCGACCATCGCGGCGGCCGCCACCGTCCTGTTCCTCCTCACGGTGGCGCTGATGGGGTTGTACGCCCTGCGCGCGGCCAGGGATCGCAACGGCAAGCCCGCCGGCGGGAGCGATGCATGAGTGCCGGTCCGGCCCGTCTCTCGCATTCGCGTCGGCTCTTTCGGGAGCCGCCGCCCGCCGCCGGGCGATGTCGTAGTCCCTGAAGCCTTGCGGGGTCCCGGCGCGGTCCGGATCGGCGGATCGTTCCGGCCTGGGCATATCCCCTGCGTTCCGCGTGTTCGCGGGCTGCTTCATCGCGTCAGGTATCGGCAAATCGCCCCGCACGTGCTTCGCTTGGGCCATGCCGAAGGTCAGACATCCCGAGCGCCCCGGCCCTCATCTGCGCATCGTGCTGGAAGGCCGGCCCGTGCTCGGCCCCGGCCGCGCCGACCTGCTGGAGGGTATCGCCGAAACCGGATCCATCGCCGCTTCGGGGCGGCTGATGCGCATGTCCTACGCGCGCGCGTGGAACCTCGCGGAGGAGCTGAACACGCTGTTCCGCACGCCGCTGATCGACGCGGCGAAGGGTGGCGCGGGTGGCGGCGGGGCGCGGCTGACGCCGCTGGGCCGCAAGCTGCTGGACGCCTATCGCGCGATGGAGGCGAAGACCGAGGCGGCCATCGCGGACGAACTCGCCATCGTGCGGCGCGCCCTGCGCAAGTGACGACGACGCTCGCGCTGGAGTCCGCCTTCCTCTCGGCATGGCCCGCCCTCTCCACCGCCTTCGACGGGCTGTGGGTCGCCCGCCTCGCCGCCGGGTATTCGAAGCGCGCGAACTCCGTCGTCTGCCTCGGCGCCGATGGCGACGCCGATCGCATCGACCGGATCGAGGCGCATTACGCGCGGCACGGCCAGCCCGCGTTGTTCCGCCTCAACCCGCTGGCCCCCGACTGGCTCGACGCTGAGCTGGCGCGGCGCGGCTACACGGTGCTGGACCCGACGCTGACGCTCACGATGCCGGGCGGCGGCGCGGCCGATCCCGACTGGCGCGCCGAGGCGACGGCATCCGCGGCATGGTGCGCCGCCTATGCCGCTGCGTCCGGCATCGACGGGCGGCACTGCGCGACGATGCAGGCGATGTTTGCGCGGCTGGTGCCGGAAGCCACCTTCGGCACGCTGCACGTGGATGGCGTGCCGGCGGGCTGGGCGATGGTGGTCCGCGACGGGACGCTGGCGGCGATCTTCGACGTGATCGTCCGGCCCGACCTGCGCGGCTGCGGCCTCGGCCGGCGGCTGATGCAGGCCGTGATGGCGGAAACCGCAGGCCGCATCGCCTGGCTGCAGGTGACGGAGGCGAACACGGCCGCCCGCGCGCTCTACGCCTCGCTTGGCTTCACCGAGGCGCACCGGGGCCATTACCGCGTCGCGCCTGCCCGCTGACATCGGCAGCGGCGGCGCGCGGAGCCCCTTGAGGCGGGCGAGCATCGCCGGCCCCCCAGCGCGACGCCATGGCCGATGGACGACATCGCCCAGGCCTGCGATATCGGCATCGATATCTGGAAACGGAGATATCGCTCATGCGCACCCCTCTTCTCGCCCTGGCCGGCCTGCTGGTGCTGGCGGCCCGGCCGATGGCGGCGGAACCGCTGGTGCTGTTCGGCGCGGGCAGCCTGCGCGAGGTGCTGACCGGCATCGCCGCCGAGTGGAGCCGCGGATCGGGCATCCCGGTCGAGACCGCCTTCGCCTATTCCGGGCGCATGCGCGAGCGGATCGAGAAGGGCGAGCGCGCCGATGTGTTCGCCTCCGCCGACATGGGCCACCCGGAACGGCTGCGCGCCGACGGGCTCGCCCGCCGGGTGGTGATGTTCGTGCGCAACACGCTCTGCGTCGTCGCCCCCGCGCGGATCGGGCTGACGCAGGAGAACCTGCTCGACCGCATGCTCGATCCGGCGCTGACGCTGGGCGTGTTCCCCGCCGTCCAGGACCCGGTCGGCGACTACACGGTGGCGATGTTCGCCCGGGCGGAGGCGCTGCGGCCGGGGGCGGAGGCGATCCTGAAGGCGAAGGCGCGCATCGTGTCCGACGCGATGCTGTCGGCACCGCCGGCCGCCGGCGAGGACATGGCCACGGCCGCCCTGCGGCAGGGGCGGATGGACATCCATGTCAGCTACTGCAGCACGGTGCACCAGCGCCTCGCGCCGGCGCTGCCCGGCCTCGCGGTGGTCCCGCCGCCGCCCGAGCTGACGGTCGGCCCGGAATACGGTCTCGCCATCCTGCGCGATGCGCGGCCGGGTGCGGAGGACCTCGCGCTCGCCATCCTCTCGCCGGAAGGGCAGGCGCGCCTTGCCGCCGCGGGGTTCACACCGATCGGGCTGCCGGCGGCTGCACGGTGACCGGATCGCGAGGGAACGGTCCGCCCGGCTTCACCGGGGCGTGCCGGGCCCCTTGTCGCGTCGCACCTGCCCGCTGACATCGGCACCGGCATCGTGCGGCAGCCCGAGTGCCGCGAACGCCGCGAGCAGGGAGATGCCGCCGACGATCAGGAACGCGCCGGCGAAATCGGCGATCGCCGGTTCCTGCCGGCCGCCGACATGCACCAGCAGCTCCAGCGCCGCGGCGGCCACCGCCACGCCCATGGTCAGCGAGACCTGCTGGGCGGTGGCGTAGAAGCTCGTCGCATCGCCCATCCGCCGCGAGGTGATGTCCGCATAGGCGAGCACGTTGTAGGCGGTGAACTGCAGCGAGCGGAAGAAGCCGCCGGCCAGAAGGATCGTATAGATCGCAACGATCGGGAAACCCGGCCGGAAGGCAGCGCAGGCCATGATGAAGACCGCCGCCAGCGCGGCATTGCCGATGATGACGGAGCGGAACCCCCAGCGGCGCAGGAAGAACCGCGCCGCCGGTTTCATCACGAAGGCGCCGGCCGCGGACGCGAAGGTGATCGCGCCGCTGCTCGTGGCCGACATGCCGAACCCGAGCTGCAGCAGCATCGGCAGCAGGAACGGGATCGCGCCCACGCCGATGCGGAACAGGCTGCCCGCGACGACCGCGACGCGGAAGGTGGCGATGCGCATCAGCGCGAAGTCGAGGATCGGCCGCTTCGCGCGCCGCGCATGCAAGGCATACAGCCCGCAGCCCGCCAGCCCGACCGACAGCGCGCCGATCCACACCCAGTCCGGCACGACGCCGCGGCCCGCGGTCTCGAAGCCGAACATCAGTCCGGCGAGCGCGAGGCCGCTCAGCAGCAGTCCCAGCCCGTCGAAGGGTGACGGGTCCGGGTCGCGCACGTCGTCGATGTAGCGCGTGACCAGCACGATCCCGAGCACGCCGATCGGGATGTTGATGTCGAAGATCCAGCGCCATGATGCGTGATCCACGATGAACCCGCCGAGCGGCGGGCCGACCACGGGGCCGATCAGCGCCGGCGTGGTCAGCCACGCCATGGCGGCGACGAGCTGGTCCTTCGGCGTGGCGCGCAGCAGCACCAGCCGCCCCACCGGCACCATCATCGCCCCGCCGATGCCCTGGACGACACGGGCGAAGACGAGGAACTCCAGGCTCTCCGCGCGGCCGCACAGGATGGAACCCAACACGAACACGGCAATGGCGGCGCGGAAGACCGTGCGCGTGCCGAACCGGTCCGCGACCCAGCCGGAGGCGGGGATGAACACGGCGAGCGACAGCAGGTAGGAGGTGAGCGCCACGTTCATGCGCATCGGATCCTCGCCGAAGGACCGCGCCATCGTGGGCAGCGCCGTGGCGATCACCGTCGAGTCGAGATTCTGCATGAACAGCGCGCTCGCGACGATCATCGCTGTGAAACGGGGCGAGGCAGCCATGCGCACAGCATGAAGCGGCCATAGCGATACGCCAAGGCAGTCCACATTGCCGCGATATGACGTGCGTGAAACTCTGCCCGTCCCCCCAACGGCAGAGAGCACGCGCCGATCATGACCAGCCACAATCCCCGCGAAAGCCGCCGGGCGGTCACCGCCGCCGTCTTCGGCAATGTTCTCGAATGGTATGATTTCGCGGTCTACGCCTTCCTGGCCACGATCATCGCGCGCAAGTTCTTCCCGCCGGGAGACGAGGTGGCGGCGCTGCTCTCCGCCTTCATGGCCTACGGGCTGGGCTTCCTCGCCCGCCCGCTGGGCGCGATCGTGATCGGGCGGATGGGCGATGTCAGCGGCCGGAAGAACGCGCTGCTGCTGACCATCTTCCTGATGGCGCTGGGCACGGTGATGATCGGCCTGCTGCCGACGTATACGTCCATGGGCTTCCTCGCCCCCGCGCTGCTGGTCGTCGCGCGGCTGATGCAGGGCTTCTCCGCCGGCGGCGAGTGGGGCGGGTCGACGGCTTACATCGTGGAATGGGCGCCGAAGAACGAGCGCGGCTACTACGGCAGCTTCCAGCAGTCGAGCGTCGTCGCCGGGCTGCTGCTGGGGTCGGGCATCGCGGCGATGTTCAACACCGTGCTCACGCCCGAGCAGATGGACGACTGGGGCTGGCGCGTGCCGTTCCTGATCGGCGGGCTGCTGGGTCCGGTCGGGCTGTGGATGCGGCGGAGCATCGACGAGACGCCGGCCTTCAAGGCGGTGGCCGAGGACCCGCAGGCCGCCCAGCGCGCGGCGGAGCCGATAAGCCCGCTGGTGCTCGCCGGCCGCGCGTTCGGCTTCACCATCGTCTGGACCGTCTGCTTCTACGTACTGCTGAACTACATGCCGACCTGGACGCAGCGGCACATGCAGCTTTCCGCCTCGCAGGCGCTGTGGGCGAACACGATCGGGCTGGTGGTGCTGATGGCGTTCATCCCGCTGATGGGCAAGCTGTCCGACCGCTACGGACGGCGGCCGCTGCTGCTGGCCTGCTGCCTCGGCTTCATCCTGGTTCCCTATCCGGTCTTCGCCTATCTCGTTTCGGATCAGGCAGGGCTGGGCACGCTGATCGTGGTGCAGATCGTGTTCGCGATCATGATCTCCACCTTCTCCGGCGCGGGGCCGGCGGCGATCGCGGAGATCTTCCCCACGCACAACCGCTCGACATGGATGACCACCGGCTACGCGCTGGCGGTCGCGCTGTTCGGCGGCTTCGCGCCCTTCATCTCCGTGTGGCTGATCGCGCATTTCGCGAGCCCGATCGCGCACGTCTACTACCTGATCGCGGCGGCTGCGATCTCCACCATCGTCATCTGGCGGCTGCGCGAAACCGCCTTCGACGACCTGCGCTGAGGCCGAAATGCAAATCCGTTTCGAAGGACGTATCGCCATCGTCGCCGGTGCCGCACGCGGCATCGGCCAGGCGATCACCCGCGCACTGGCCGCGGATGGCGCGCAGGTCATCGCCTGCGACCTGCTGACCGAGGAACTCGCGCCGCTCGCCGGCCCGCACGAAGGCGGCGGGTCGATCACGGTGCGGCGGATGGACGTGACCGACGAGGCGTCCATCGCCGCGCTGCCCGAGATCGGGCAGGCGGATATCCTCGTCTACGCGGCGGGCGGCGTGCGCGGCCGGCGCCCCGTGCCGGTCGAGGACGTCCCGGCCGAGGACTTCGCGGCGATCCTCCATGCCAATCTTACCGGCGCCTTCCTGACGGTGCGGGCGGTGGTGCCGGGCATGAAGTCGCGCGGGCGCGGGCGGATCGTCACCATCTCCAGCCGCGCCGGGCTCGCCACCAGCCTCACCGGCATCCAGGCCTACGCGGCGGCGAAGCACGGCCAGATCGGGCTGGTGAAGCAGTTGTCGCAGGAGCTCGGCCAGTTCGGCATCACGGTCAATTCCGTCGCGCCGGGCTTCATGGCCACAAGCCCGGACTACGAGCGGCAATGGAACAACTGGCCGGCGGAATTCCGCGAGACCTTCGCCGACCGCATCGCGATGCGCCGGATGGGCAAGCCCATGGACATCGCCGATGCTGTCACCTTCCTCGCCTCCGACCACGCGTCCTGGATCACGGGGCAGACGCTGGTCGTCACCGGCAGCCCTCTCGTCTGAACAACCGGGGAAACGATGCCATGACCGACAATGCGAAACTGGAACCCTGGCAGTGGCCGGAGCCGCACTGGCGGGGCCTCGTCAACCAGGTGCGCGCCGGGCGCACCTATCGCCCCGCGCGCTGGAAGGATGGGGCGCGCTGCGCGTTCGCGATCTCCTTCGATGCCGACCACGAGACCAACGAGCTGCGGGACGGCGGCAAGTCCATCGGCCGTCTGGCCTGGGGGCAGTACGGGCCGCGCGTCGGCGTGCCGCGCATCCTGAAGATCCTCAAGGCGCATGACGTGCCGGGCACCTTCTACGTGCCGGCCGTGGCCGCGCTGCTGCATCCGGACGAGCCGCGGCGGATCGTCGCGGAAGGCCACGAGATCGGCATCCATTCGTGGATCCACGAGCTGAACTCGGTGCTGAGCTACGAGGCCGAGAAGGACCTGATGCAGCGCGCCGCAGACACGCTGGAGAAGCTGTCCGGCGTGCGGCCTGTCGGCGCGCGCACGGCATCGTGGGATTTCAGCCCGCACACGCTGCGCATCACGAAGGAGATGGGGCTGCTCTACGACTCCTCGCTGATGGCGGACGAGGATTGCTACGAGCTGCTGCTGGACGGCGAGGAGACCGGGGTGGTTGAGCTGCCGGTGGAGTGGGTGCGCGACGACGCGGTGTACTTCATGATGCACCGCTTCCAGAGCCTGCGCCCCTACACGCCGCCGGAAGGCGTGTTCGACGTGTTCCGCCGTGAGTTCGAGGCGGCGTACGAGGACGGCGGCATCTTCCAGCTCACCACCCATCCGCACATCATCGGCTACCGCTCGCGCGTCTGGATCATCGACGAACTGATCCGGCTGGCGAAGTCGAAAGGCGACGTGTGGTTCGCCACGCACGCCGACGTCGCCGCCTACGCGAAGGCGAACGCGGCGGGGTGACGTGTGGGGCTCTGCCCCACGCCCCGGCAGGGCGCTGCCCTGCACCCGCAAGGGGCCACCGGCCCCTTGACCCGGGATTCCTTCAGGAAGGCTTTGATCAGGTCGGTCATCTGCCCCCACCCCCCTCGATAATCATCGAGGGGGTGGGGGCAGATGACCGATTTGGCCGAAGGCCCTCTGTAGGAATCCCGGGTCAAGGGGCCGGTGGCCCCTTGCGGGTGCAGGGCAGCGCCCTGCCGGGGTGTGGGGTGGAGCCCCGCGCTTACGCCGCCTTCGCGAGCGTCGGTGCCGGCAGGTTGCGCAATGCGGCATCGATGGCGGCTTTCTGCGCCTCCGTCACATGCTGCATGGGCGCGCGCGGCGGGTGGAAGGCGAGGCCGCGGCGGTGCTGCACATACTTCACGCAGGCCGGCAGGTTGTCGTGCGTCATCGCGTTCCACAGCGCGTTCAGCCGCGTGTGCAGGTCGAGCGCGGTGGCGTGGTCGCCTGCCTTCACCGCGTTGAAGAGCTGCGCGCACACGCCCGGCACGGCCGCCGTCAGCGCGGTGATCGCGCCGTGCGCGCCGAGGATGAAGGACGGGTACAGCAGCGCGTCGATGCCCGAGAGCACGACATTGCCCGGCGCGATGCCGCCCATGAGGTCGGAGACGGATTTCAGGTCGCCGCTCGACTGCTTCATGCCGACCACGCCCGGCACCTCGCGCATGATGCGCAGCATCATCCCGGCGCTGAGGTAGTTCCAGGGGATCACGTTGTAGATCAGCACCGGGATGCCGGTCGCCTCGTGGATGGCGCGGAAGTGCTCGATCGTGCGTTCGGCGTCCGGCTTGAACAGGTAGTGCACGGGCGTGATCTGCAGCGCGTCGATCTGCAGACCCTCAAGCATCTTCACCCGCGCGATCGCCTCGCGCGTGGAGTTGACGATCAGGCCGACGACGAAGGCGCCGCGACCGGCCCGCGCCTTGTGGCTCTCATGGGCCATGCGCGCGAACTCGTCGCGATCCAGCGTGTGGCCCTCGCCGGTAGAACCGCCGACGACGATGCCGCTGACGCCGTTGGCGAAGGCGTGGTCGATCTGCTCGCCGATGGCGGAATAGACGATGTCGCCCTGCGCATCGAAGGGCATCGCCAGCGGCGGCAGGATCCCGCGCAGCTTCGCGACCGAGGTGGCGGACATGGGTTTCCTCCGTTCGTGTCCTGGGCCGCGTGCGGGCGGCGGGGCGGAGGCTAGGCGGGGCGCGCTATCCCGTCAATCGGTCCAAAATCCCGCATTTCGGGATTATACGACCGCCAACCGCGCGCAGATCGCCTCCGCGGCGTGGATGACGATGCGCGACAGCGGTTCGATTTCCGCCGCGGGCAGCTTCCACGCCGGCC
This sequence comes from Rhodovastum atsumiense, assembly GCA_037190665.1. Classification (GTDB taxonomy): domain Bacteria; phylum Pseudomonadota; class Alphaproteobacteria; order Acetobacterales; family Acetobacteraceae; genus JBBCJT01. The sequence goes on from JBBCJT010000027.1 coordinate 173,079, forward strand.
CGCTGATGCTGATCGCGGCGAAGACGCGGCCGGCGGCATCGCGGATCGGCGCGCCGATGCAGCGCACGCCCGGCTGGTGTTCGCCCTCGTCCACCGAGAAGCCCTGGCCGCGGACGCGGGCGAGTTCGGCACGCAGCGCGTCCGGGCTGGTGATCGTCGCCTCGGTGTAGCGGCGCAGTCCGGCGGCGATGGCGCGGTCCACCACCGCCTCGGGCTGGAAGGCGAGGATCGCCTTGCCGACGCCCGTGCAGTGCACCGGCGCGTTTTCGATATGCGTCAGTGCGATCGCGGTATCGGTGGGGTCGGCGCGATGGATGACCACGGCCTGCCTGCCGTCGAACACCGCCATGTGCACGGTCTGCCCGCTGACCCGGCCAAGCTGCTCGGCGTGATGCCGCGCTTCGCGGTGCAGGTCGAGGTTGGACAGCACGATGGAGCCGAACTCGAACAGCTTCAGCCCCAGCCGATAACGCTCCCGCACATGATCCTGGTCGAGCAGCCCGACCTCCCGCATGGAGGCGAGCAGCCGGTGCGTGGTCGAGCGCGGCAGGGCCGTCCGCTCGCAGATCTCGGCGAGCGAAAGGCTGCGGTCGCCCGCGGAGAAACACTCCAGGATGCGCGCCACCTTGGCGAGCGACTTGAGCGTGTCATCCGACCCGCGCCGTGCGGGCGGCGGAACCTGGCCATCCATGAAGCTGCGTTTCTCCCGCACGCGCCGCGTTGACAAGAGCGGCCAGTCTTATCCTAATATCCGGGATAAGAGTCTGCAATCCGAGACGACAGGGCTCGGATGCCGCGGACCGGACAGGTGGGGAAGGGAACGACCATGGCTCTCACGCGCCGCACGCTCGCGCGCTCCGCGCTCATCGCCTCGGCCGCGGGCCCGCTCGCCCGCCCGTCCTTCGCGCAGGGGAATTTCCCCCAGCGCGACATCACGCTGATCGTGCCCTGGGCGGCTGGCGGCGGCACCGATGCGCTGGCCCGCACGCTGACCAAGAACGCCCGCGAGCACATCGGCGTGGGCGTCACGGTGGTGAACCGTACCGGCGGGACCGGCGTGGTCGGCATGCAGGCGGCCGCCACCGCGCGGGCGGACGGCTACACGCTCGGCCTCATCACCTTCCACCTGTCGGGCTATCGGCTGACCGGCGTCAGCACGCTGTCCTTCCGCGAGTTCGAGCCGCTGATGCTGCTCAACCGCTCGCCCACCGGTTTCCTCGTCAAGGCGGACTCGCCCTACAAGACGATGAAGGAGCTGGTGGACTACGCGCGCGCCAATCCGGGCAAGGTCACGGTTGCGACCTCCGGTGCGGGCGCGGTGCCGCATCTGGCGACCACGCTGCTCGCCAAGCAGCTCGGCATCCAGGTCACCTTCGTACCGTTCGACGGCGGCGCGCCCGCGCGCACCGCGGTGCTGGGCGGGCACGTGACGCTGCTGGTGGTCAATTCGGAGGAGGCATTGCAGTTCGAGCGCAGCGGCCAGCTCCGCTTCCTCGCGCTGAACAGCGCCGAGCGCCATTCCTCCTTCCCCAACGTGCCGACCATCGCGGAGGCGGGCTTCCCGCAGCAGACCATGCTGCTCGACTGGCGCGGCCTCGCCGCCCCGAAGGGCACGCCCGCGCCGGTGGTCGCCGCGCTGATCGCGGGCTTCCGCAAGATGGCGCAGGACCCCGACTACGTGCGGCTGATGGACGAGATGGCGCTGCCGCGCGCCAACGCGGAGGGACCGGCCTTCACCGCCTTCCTGGGGGAGACCGAGCAGGCGCTGGAGCCCGCGCTCGCCGAAGCGGGCCTGCTGAAGAAGATCTGAGCCGATGCCGCTCGCGCGGCGCCCGGGCGATATCGTCGCGGGTCTGCTGCTGTGGGGGCTCGCCGCCCTGATCTGGCAGCAATCGACCACCTGGCCGGAGGCGGGCTTCGCCGGCAATCCGGTGGTGATGCCGCGCGCGCTCGCGCTCATCATGGCGGCGTGCGGGGCGGCGCTGATACTGCGCCCCCGCGTCGCGCCCGAGGCGCCGGAAGGCGGCGGCACGCCACGCCCGCTGGATGCCCTGCTGGCCGCCGTCGTGACGGTGGGCCTCGCGCTGCTGCTGGAGACGCTGGGGCTGATCCTCGCCGGCGTCCTCTACATCGTGGTGCTGCAGCGGATCGTCGGCGCGCCGTGGAAGGTGGCGCTGCCGTTCGCGGTCGCGGTGCCGGTGGCGATCTGGCTGATCTTCGTGACCGCGCTGCACGTGCCGCTGCCGGTGGGTGAGATCTTCGAATCCTTCGGAGCCGGCTGAACATGTTCGATCCCACGCTGTTCGCCCACGGCTTCGCCACCATCCTCAGCCCCGCGGTGCTGCCCTTCCTGCTGATCGGCTCGCTGCTCGGCATCATCGTCGGCGCGATCCCCGGCCTCACCGCGACGATGGCGATCGCGCTGCTGATCCCCTTCACCTTCGCGATGAACCCGATCGCCGGCATCGTGATGCTGCTCGCGATCTACGCGGGCGGCATCTACGCGGGGGGCATCGCGGCGATCCTGATCCGCACGCCGGGCCCACCGGCCGCGGCGGCCACGGTGCTGGACGGCTACCCGATGGCGCAGAAGGGACAGGCGGGCCGCGCGATCGGCATCGCCACCGTTTCCTCGGGCATCGGCGGGCTGTTCTCCGCGCTCGCGCTCACGTTCTTCGCGCCGCTGCTCGCCAGCGTGGCGCTGCGCTTCTCGGCGCCGGAGTACTTCGCGCTCGCCGTGTTCGGGCTGACGGTGACGATGAGCCTGGCCGGCAACTCGCCGCTGCGTGGCTTCGTTTCGGTCCTGCTCGGTCTGTTCGTCGGCATGATCGGCATCGACCCCATCGGCGGCTTCCCGCGCATGACCTTCGGCGTTCCGGAGCTTGCCGGCGGGCTGAACTTCGTCGCGGTGATGATCGGCCTGTTCTCACTGGCCGAGGCGTTCCGGCAGGTCGAGCAGATGGGCACGCTGCCGCCGGTGCCGCCCGCGGTACGCAACGTGATCCCGCGCCTGCGCGAGATCCTGGGCATGTGGAAGATCTACGTCCGCTCCTGCATCTACGGGCTGATCGTGGGCGTCGCGCCGGGGATCGGGGCGGAGACGTCGAGCTTCCTGTCCTATGCCGAGGCGAAGCGGGCCGACCCCGACCCGTCGCGCTTCGGCAAGGGCGCGCCCGAGGGCGTGGCCGCCGCGCAATCGGCGGAGAACGGATCGACCGGCGGGGACCTGCTGCCGATGCTCACCCTCGGCGTGCCCGGCGATGCCGCGACCGCGGTGCTGATGGGCGCGCTGACCATGCACAACCTTCAGCCCGGGCCGATGCTGTTCCAGGAACGGCCGGACCTCGTGCACCAGATCTTCGCCGGCATGATCTCCGCCAACATCGCCTTCGTGGTGCTCGGCCTCGCGGGTGCGCGGCTGTTCGCCAGGGTGGTGCAGATCGACCGCCGCGTGCTGGTGCCCATCGTGTGCCTGCTGTCGCTGGTGGGCGCCTACGCGATCGACAACAACCCGATCGACGTGTGGGTGACGCTGGTCTTCGGCGTGATCGGCTGGCTGATGCAGCGCAACGGCTTCCCGGTCTCGCCGCTGGTGCTCGCGGTGATCCTGGGCGGGATGATGGAATCGAACCTGCGCCGGTCGCTGATCATGGGGCTCGGCAGCCCCGCGGTGTTCCTGGACCGCCCGATCGCGCTCGCCATCCTCGTCCTGGCCGCGGTCACGCTCGTGGCGGTGCTGCGCCGCTCGCTACGGCCCCAGCCGGCGCCGGCGGAGGCCTGAGGAGCGTTACCGGACGGGGGGCCGCGCGCGCTCCCTCGGCCCCCGCCCTCGAGCGCAGCCGTTCTCCCTCTCCCGCCCGGGGGGTGAGGGCCGGGGTGAGGGTGCTTCCGCCAGCGCGACGGCGCGGTTTCGCGTCCGGCCACATCCCCCTCACCCTCCCGCGCAAGCGCGGGCCCCTCCCTCTCCCGCAGTGCGGGAGAGGGGAACATGGCGTGACGCCTTGCCTTGACCCATCGGGAGAACTCCCCTGCTCCGCCGGAATCGGGGGCGAGGGGCGGGCTTGCGCCAGGCCTCGCGGCGGCCGATATGGGGTGCGGGAGGCCGGTTGCGGACGGGCGCCTCGCCAACCCGGTCAGGTCCGGAAGGAAGCAGCCGCAACGAGTTTCCGCCCGGGTCGTGGACCGGTCTTCCACCCTAGCCGCTGGCAAGGGTGGTTCTGTTTTAGGCCCTCAGACGCCGGGCGGGCGCGTCCGCGCCCTTGGCTCGCC
>JBBCJT010000028.1:0-2553 GCA_037190665.1 Rhodovastum atsumiense
CGGCGAAGCGGGCCCACACCTCGTCGCCCTTCTTCGCGATGCGCACTGTGATGCGCACGCCATCGGTCAGCGTGTAGACCGCGCTGCCGATCTCCTCCGTCGGGCCTTCGGCGTCGGGCAGCACGTCGGTGAAGGACAGCATCTCGAAGCCGCGGCTCACATCCTCGACGCGATACTCGTCGAGCGGCGGATGCTCGGTGGGTTCGGTCAGCGCGAACTTGCCGTCCGCGCCGGTGGCGAAGACCAGCGTCTCCTCGCCGCGCGTGACCTCGACGCGGGCGACGCGGTCGCGCCCGATGTTGGCGACGTCGCGGTCGAACCAGAGCTGGCGGTCGTTGTCGACCGGGATGCGGGCCTCGGCGAGCCAGGCCTGGTTCTCGCCCGGCCGGCGGACATAGACGGTCTCGGGCACGTTCGCCTGCACGCGCACGCGGCGGCGGCCGACGATCAGCTCGGCGATCGGCCTGTCCTGCGCATCGAGGACACGAAGCAGGTTCGCCGTCGATCCCGACTTCGCGGGATCCTCGAGGCCGAGCCGGTCGAGCAAGTCGGGATCGGCGGTGCGCCGTTCGGACAGGCGCAGCTCCGTCAATCCTGTCAGCAGCTCGCGCACCTTGTTCTGGAGCGCGGGGTAGTTGCCGCGATCGGCGACGCCCCACACGCCGTCGTCCCGCCGCGCGATGACCAGGGTGGTGTCCTGCCGCGTGACCGTGATCTTGCGCGCTTGTTCCAGCTTCGCGGCGAGGCCGGGGAAGGCGAGGCCGCCTTCCTCGATCTCGTGCTGCACCGGCGGCGTGCCTCGGTCCGACAGCATCCAGCCGCCGACGCCGAGCACGACGCCGGCCGCGACGAGGATCGCAATGCTGCGTGGCTGCATCGCCGCCCCCTTACGCCCGCGCTGCCGCGCGCCGCTGCCGGCGCACCAGCGCGAGGCCGATGGCGAACAGGGTCAGCAGGGCAGGGACGAGCACGATGTTGAACAGCCGCAGCCGCGTCTCCATCCGGTCGATGTCGCGCCGCAGGTCGAGCTGCACGTTGCGGAGCTGCCGCCGCGTGTCGACGATCTCGTGCCGGACCTGATCGATGGTCGCGCGCTGCTCGGCGGTGATCACGGCCGCGGTCTGGCTGCCCTGGCCGCGCTCGCCCTGGCGCAGGTCGCGCAGCTTCTTCTCGGCCGCCTCCAGCTTCTGCTGCAGCCCGCGCTCGGTCTGACGGTAGGCCAGCTCGGCGTTGCGGCGGATGTCGTCCACCGCGTCGAAGGGCCGCAGGCTCTCGCCGCGCGAGCGCAGCCCGATCAGGCTGTCGCCGCCGGCCAGCGTGTCCACGAGGTTGATGAACAGCGAGCCGTTGTCGGCGAAGGGCGTGGCGGCCTGCTGGCCGAAGAAATCCTGCACGCGGACCCAGAACCGGTCCTCCAGCACGTCCGAATCCGCGAACACCACGAGGTTCGCTGGCCCCTGCGTCTCGGCGCGGTGCGCGGGGAAGTCGGCCGGGCGCTCGGCGCCCTCGGGCGGCGGCGGGGCCTCGGCGAAGGCCGATTTGAGCGCACCGCGGACGCGCGCGGCGATCACGTGGCGCTGCCCGTCCGGCCTGAACTCGGCGAGGATGCGCGCGGGATCGGGATCGGTGCGCACCTTGTCCGCGGGCAGCACGGCGGCGCGCTCGGACGAGGTGAGGATCGGCGTGAACTCGATGGACGCGCCGTCCTTCCGCGCGATCTGCCCAGCCGAACCGACGCCCACCTGCTGGAGTTCGCCGGTCGCCGGATCGTCGCGCGCGATGCCGTCGCGGATGGTGAACCAGGCGACGTAGTCCACCGGTTGGCCGCGATCGTTCGGGCCGCCCGCCCGCACGCGCGCCGCGTTGGTCAGGTCGCCCACCACCTGGTTCGGGTCGTAGGCGATGCCCCATGCGTCGAACAGCCTGGCGAGGTTCGACGCGGTGTCGCGTGGCGGCTGGCCGCCGGGGCCGGGGCGCGATGCCTGCGCCTCGCTGTGCGGATCGACCATCACCATCAGCCGCCCGCCGCGCATCACGAACTGGTCGATCGCATAGAGCGCGCTATCGGAAAGGGCCTGCGGGTGGACCACCGCGAGCACCTCGATCTCGGCCGGGATCACCTGCGCATCCAGCGCCACGTCCTTCACGTTGAAGAACTGGCCGAGCTGCGTGCGCGCCACCCACGGGCCGCCCGCGCCGGTGCCCCGCGACATCATCATCAGCCGCGGGTCGCCGTTCAGCGGCAGGCCCGTCATCACGCCCACCACCGGCCGGCGCGGGTTGGACAGGTCGTAGACCAGCCGCGTGAGGTCGTATTCGAGGAAGCGTTCGCGGTCCGGCTGGAAGAACGGCACCGTGCGCTCGTCATCGAGCAGGTTGGTGCCGACGAGGCCGAAATAGACCTGCTCGCCGGTCTGATCGACCGGCACGCCCTGCAGCCCGTAGGCGACCGCGCGGTCCTCGGTCTCGCTGAACGGCTCGGGGTCGAAGAATTCCAGCTTCAGCATGCCGTTCGACGCGGCGGCGTATTCGGCCAGCATCTCGCGCACCCGG
>JBBCJT010000029.1:0-4638 GCA_037190665.1 Rhodovastum atsumiense
GACCCAGCCCGCTCGTGCGGCCGTCCACCAGAGCAGAAGCAGCACCACGAAAGCCGCCCCGCCTCCGAACGCACGCCGTGCCCAGCCGGACAGAAGCGGGGCGGCCGTTACGGCGGAAACTACCTGGCTCATCGCGAAGGGGTAACCTGATGCTGCGACGCGATGCCGCGCCGGTCAGGGCCGCCTTATGAGCGCAGTGCGACGCACTCGCAAGTCACGCGCCCGCAAGGTTCACGGCCCGCCGCGCTTCGCCGGATCGTATCCGCTGCCAGCCGGTCGTGCAGGCTGCAGCGTGCGATCGTTCCTGTTGGGCTGAACATAGAAACACTCGCGCAGTGCGCGACCATCCGGGCTGGACTACAACCTGAATCCCGACGCTTTCAGTCCGCCTGATGCAAAGGCCCGCCGGTCGCCGTGAAGCGATCTGGCCCGCAGCGAGGATGATTACCGTCCGGCTGCGCCTGCGGCCGAGAGTGCCGGACGCGCCTCTCCGACCGCGAGCCGGAAAGCCTGTTTCCGCCGCAAAGTCACCTTGCGCGCCGATTTTCCGAAGAAATGGTAGCCCGACCCGCCTTCCGCGATCACGTCCAGGAACGCGTCCGGATGATCGATCACGACGCCTCCCAGGATGGTGCAGCCGCGGCTGAAGAAGGCGTCCGGCACCATCGTCACCGTCGGCCCCACCACCACGATGCGGGCGGTCGGCTTGGCCAGGTCGAGCAACCCGTCCAGCGTGTCGTTGATCAGCGTGGTTCCGGTGATCAGCAGCACGTCGGCCTGCGGCACGACTTCCGCAGCCAGGCTGGCATCCCGGAAGAACGGCATCTCGACGGGCCTCAGCGTGCTCGGGTCCCTCTCCAGCACGAGATACCCGGCCCCGATCTTCCGCAACGCGCGCAGGAACGGCACGAAGGCCCCGACCACCACCGCCTTCTCGTCGGGGCGGATTTCGGCCGCGTCGAAGGCATCGATATCGGACAGAAGCTCTGCGTCGGGATTGCCCTGCCGTTCCGCTACCGCCTGCGCGAGCGCGTTGAGCACCGCGATGCCGAGGGCGCGGCGGATGCCCGTTGCCTCGACGGCTTCGTCGAGCAGGCTGGCCGCCTTGCGGCCGCGGAGCTTGCCCGGAAACGGCATCGCCATCGCCGAACTCGGGCAGCAGACCGCTTCGGGGATGTCCTTGATCGGCGTGGCGGAGCTGCCGGCATGACCTGTGGAGAGCTTCACGCCGGTGAAGAAAAGGCCGATGGCCGCCCGCTCGATGGTGATGCTGTCCAGCTCGGCGCCGAGCCGCTGCCTCACGATCCCGATCGTCTCGACAAGTATGTCGTTCGCCATCGCCAATCCCCTCTGCCGGGTCAGCTCCGCCCGTTCAGAATGCGCTCCACCTGCTCGTCGCCCGGATCACTTCCGAGGAAAGCAGCGTAGAACCTCCTCGGCTTCCTCACCAGTTCGGCAGGGAAGGCCCCGCGCCTCAGGGCCCCTTCCGCCGCCGCGGCCCGCCGCGCCGCTTCGCCGGATCGTAGCCGCCCCCGCCCGGTCCCATCGGCTCCGGCGTACGGTTCCTGCGCGCGGACTGCGTATAGGTGGCCTCGCGCAGCGAGCGGCCGGCGAGGTTGGGTTGCAGGCCCAGCTCCAGCGATTCCAGCCGCTTGATCTCGTCGCGCAGCCGCGCGGCAGTCTCGAACTCCAGATCGGCGGCGGCGGCGCGCATGCGCTTCTCCAGCTCCGCGATGGAACTGCCGAGATCCTTGCCGACCAGCTCCGCCACGCCCGCGTCCTTCACCGCATCCACGGTGACGTAATCCTGCTCGTAGACGCTGCCGAGCACGTCGCCGATCTGCTTCTTCACGCTCTGCGGCGTGATGCCGTTGGCCTCGTTCCATGCGGTCTGCTTCGCGCGCCGCCGGTCCGTCTCCTCGATGGCACGGCGCAGGCTTCGGGTCATGACATCGGCGTAGAGGATCACGCGCCCGTCCACGTTGCGCGCAGCGCGGCCGATCGTCTGCACAAGGCTGGTCTCGCTGCGCAGGAAGCCTTCCTTGTCGGCATCCAGGATCGCGACCAGTCCGCATTCGGGGATGTCCAGCCCCTCGCGCAGCAGGTTGATGCCGACCAGCACGTCGAACGCGCCGAGGCGCAGGTCGCGGATGATCTCGACACGCTCCAGCGTGTCGATGTCGCTGTGCAGGTAGCGGACGCGCACGCCGTTCTCGGTGAGGTACTCCGTCAGGTCCTCGGCCATGCGCTTGGTCAGCGTGGTGACCAGCACGCGCAGGCCGCGCTGGGCCATGATGCGGCATTCGGCGAGCAGGTCGTCCACCTGCTTCTCCACCGGCCGCACCTCGCACATCGGGTCGGTCAGCCCGGTGGGGCGGATCACCTGTTCGGCGAACACGCCCGCGGTGCGCTCCATCTCCCACGGGCCGGGCGTGGCGGAGACGAAAAGCGTCTGCGGCCGGTAGGTGTCCCACTCCTCGAAGCGCAGCGGTCGGTTGTCCACGCAGGAGGGCAGGCGGAAGCCGAACTCGGCGAGGATCGACTTGCGCTGGAAGTCGCCCCGGAACATGCCGCCGATCTGCGGCACGGTGACGTGGCTTTCGTCCACGATCAGCAGCGCGTTCTCGGGCAGGTACTCGAACAGCGTCGGCGGCGGTTCGCCCGCGCGGCGGCCGGACAGGTAGCGCGAGTAGTTCTCGATGCCCTTGCAGACGCCGGTCGTCTCCAGCATCTCCAGATCGAAGGTCGTGCGCTGCTGCAGCCGCTCCGCCTCCAGCAGCTTGCCTTCGGTGTTGAACGTCTCCAGCCGCTGCTTCAGCTCGGTCTTGATCTGGCCGAACGCCTGCTGGAGCGTCGGCCGGGGCGTCACGTAGTGGCTGTTGGCGTAGATCGCGACAGACTCCAGCGTCGCCTCGACATCGCCCGTCAGCGGATCGAACTCGCTGATCTTTTCGATCTCGTCGCCGAACAGACTGATCCGCCAGGCGCGATCCTCGTAGTGAGAGGGGAAGATGTCCACCGTCTCCCCGCGCAGGCGGAACGTGCCGCGCTGGAAGGCGGCGTCGTTGCGGCGGTACTGTAGCTCCACCAGCGCCTTGGCCAGCACGTCCCGGTCGATCCGCCCGCCCGCCTCCAGCCGCACCACCATGTTGGAGTACGTCTCGACCGAACCTATGCCGTAGATGCAGGAGACGGAGGCGACGATGACCACGTCGTTGCGTTCCAGCAGCGCCTGCGTGGCGGAGTGGCGCATCCGGTCGATGGCCTCGTTGATCTGGCTGTCCTTCTCGATATACGTGTCCGTGCGCGGAACGTATGCTTCCGGCTGGAAGTAGTCGTAGTAGGACACGAAGTACTCGACCGCGTTATCGGGGAAGAACCCCTTCATCTCCTGGTAGAGCTGGGCAGCGAGGATCTTGTTCGGCGCGAGGATCAGCGTCGGCCGCTGCACCGCCTCGATCACCTTGGCCATGGTGAACGTCTTGCCGGATCCGGTTACGCCCAGCAGCACCTGGTCCCGTTCCCCGCGCCGCACGCCATCCACCAGTTCCGTGATGGCCGTCGGCTGGTCGCCCGCCGGGTCGTAGGGGGAGACCACGCGCAGCGCCTTGCCGGCCGGGCGGGGCGGCTGCTTGGCGGGGATGAAGGCGACAGGCCCGGGGGCGGCGAGGGCGAGGGACATGGGCTATCAGATGGCATCCGCGCCCGGCAGCGCAACGCCCGCGATCAGCGGCCCACCTGTGCGAGGACGTCGGCCCGCAGCCAGCGCTCGACGAGCAGCATGAACGCGACCGAGGGCACCAGCAGGACGATGGCTGTGACCGAGGCGATCTGCATGTTGCCGCCCTGGCTGGCCGTGTAGAGGGTCAACGGCAGGGTCATCACGTCCGGCGCGCCGACGAACCAGGACCCGGTGAACTCGTCCAGGCTTTCGAGGAACACGAAGATCGACGCCGCCGCGAGGCCCGGGGCGGCCAGCGGCAGCGTCACCCGCCGCACCGCGCCCAGGGGCCCGCAGCCCATGCCGCGGGCGGCCTGCTCCAGCCGCGACGGCACCGCCGCGAAGGCGGCCGCGGCGATCCACACGGCGTAGACCAGGGCGTGGACGGTATGCACCAGCACCACGCCCGGGATCGTGCCGTTCAGCCCGATGCCGTAGAACAGCCGGGCGACGTTGATATGCGCGGCGAGCGAGGGGAAGGCCTGGGGCAACAGCAGCGCCAGCATCACGGCCGCCCGCCAGGATGCGCGCGTCCGCGCCAGCGCGAACCCCGCCGGCGCCGCGACTGCGAGCGCCAGCGCCGTGGTCAGCACGGCGATCAGCACAGACAGGCCCAGCGACTCCCACGCCATGCCGGTCGGGCGGAACACATGCGCCCACCAGCGGAAGCCCCAGCGCTGCGGCAGTTGCGCCGGGAAGAACCACGCCTCCGCCACCGACCACAGCAGGAGGTTGGCGAGCGGGCCGAAGATCGCGAAGGCGAGCAGCCCCAGCAACAGCGCGCGGGGCAGCCAGCGCATCAGGCCAGCTCGCGGCTGCGCTGCGCGAGGCTGCGGCGCAGGAAGGCCCAGGCGAACAGGCCGGAGAACACCGTCGCGACCGCGCCGAGCGCGTTGGCGGTGCCGTAGTCGCCCAGC
>JBBCJT010000030.1:0-71480 GCA_037190665.1 Rhodovastum atsumiense
GCTGGAGATCACGGACGTGCAGACCGCCGTCAACGCGCTGACGGCCGGCGAGATCCACGTGATGGAGAACGCCCCGGCCGACATGATGGACCTGCTGCGCCGCAGCCGCGGCGTGACGCTGAAGCCGCGCGGCGTCGGCAACTTCATGCTGATGCGCTTCAACAGCGCGCAGGCGCCTTTCAACAACCGCAAGGTCCGCCAGGCGGTGATGACGGCGGTGAACCAGAAGGAGTACCTGGACGCGCAGGTCGGCGACGACACGCTGGCCCAGACCTGCCCGTCGGTGCTGAGCTGCGAATCCCCCTATGCGGTCGACCTGCCGGGGCCGGGCGCCGATCTCGAACGCGGCCGCGCGCTGCTGCGGGAGAGCGGTTACAACAACGAGAAGGTCATCATCCTGCACCCCGCCGACCTGCCGTCCGGCAGCGCGATGGCGCCGGTCACGGAACAGCTCCTCAAGGCGCTGGGCATGAACACGCAGGTGGACTCGATGGACTGGAACAGCCTGCTCGCCCGGCGCAACCGCAACGTGCCGGTGTCCGAGGGCGGCTGGAGCATCGCGTGGGGGCTTTGGTCGAACCTCGACCTGATGAATCCGGTCATCAACCTCAACCTCGATGGCCGCGGGGCGCGCGGCTATGTCGGCTGGGCCGACGCCCCGGAGATGGAGCGCCTGCGCGAGGCCTTCGCCTTCGAGACCGATCCGGCGAAGCAGATGGACATCGCCGCCCAGCTCCAGCGCCTGTCGAACGAGGAGGCGTTCTCGATCCCGCTCGGCGGCTATCGCGCCGTGACGGCGCATCGCAGCAACGTGCGGGGCGTGGTGGCGGACCAGCTTCTGGTGTTCTGGAACATGGAAATCGCCTGAGGAACGCGGGCCTCCCCTCTCCCGCAAGCGGGGGAGGGGACGTTGCGTGACGCTTCCCGCCTTCTTCCTTCCGGACGCATCGTCCCGGAGAAGGATGCTGCCTTCGGCTGATCAGCCGCCGCGTACACGTGTCATGCCCCCGGCGCCGGGCCGCATGAGCGCGTCCGCCCCGGCCAGTTTGCAAAAACGCAAAGAGTCCCCCTCGGCGACAGGATAGCCATGGCCGTATCCGGTTCCGCGGCGCCCGCGTCGCGAGGCCGTTGCAGGACCATCAACACCCGTGCTGCGGAAGGATCAGCGCATGGCCGAACGTCTGACGAAAACGGGAGCGCGCAATGTCTTCTACGGTGGATCGATCTTCTTCTTCGTCATCTTCATCGGCCTGACCGCGCACAGCCATTACTACATGCGCACGCATTCGACCGACGAGTCGACGCTGACGTCGGCGGTCGCGCGCGGCAAGCATGTCTGGGAGCGCCATTCCTGCATCAACTGCCACACGCTGCTCGGCGAAGGCGCGTATTTCGCCCCCGAGCTCGGCAATGTCTGGAAGCGCTACGGCGGCGAAGATGATGCGGCGACCGCCCGCGAGACGCTCATCGCGTGGATGCAGGCGCAGCCCACCGGCATCGAGGGGCGCCGCCAGATGCCCCAGTTCAATCTCACCGAGCAGGAGCTGAACGACCTCGCCGCCTTCCTCGAATGGACGAGCCGGATCAAGACCCAGAACTGGCCGCCCAACGAGGCCGGCTGAGATGGCGCTTCCGCAAGATCCGACCAGGAACAGGTCATGACACGATATCGCTCCCAGAACGTCGCGATGCTCTATTTCTACGGAGCGCTTGTGCTGTTCGTCGCACAGGTCGCCTTCGGTGTGCTCGCGGGCCTGATCTACGTTTTGCCCAACACGCTGTCCGAACTGCTGCCGTTCAACATCGTGCGGATGATCCATACCAACGCGCTGGTGGTGTGGCTGCTGCTCGGCTTCATGGGCGCGACCTACTACCTGCTGCCCGAGGAGACGGAGACCGAGCTCTACAGCACCAGGATAGCGGTGGTGCAGTTCTGGCTGTTCTTCGTGGCCGCCGCGATCGCCGTGGTCGGCTACCTGTTCCGCATCCACGAGGGACGCGAGTTCCTGGAACAGCCCTTCATCATCAAGGTCGGCATCGTCGTCGTGGTGCTGATGTTCCTGTTCAACATCACGCTGACGGCGCTGAAGGGCCGCAAGACCACGGTGACGAACATCCTGCTGTTCGGCCTGTGGGGTCTCGCGATCTTCTTCCTGTTCGCCTTCTACAACCCGACCAACCTCGCGCTCGACAAGCTCTACTGGTGGTACGTGATCCATCTGTGGGTGGAAGGCGTGTGGGAGCTGATCATGGCCTCCGTCCTGGCCTTCCTGATGATCAAGCTCACCGGCGTGGACCGCGAGGTGGTGGAGAAGTGGCTGTACGTGATCGTCGGCCTGGCGCTGTTCTCCGGCATCCTGGGCACCGGCCACCACTACTACTGGATCGGCGCGCCGGGGTACTGGCAGTGGATCGGCTCGCTGTTCTCCACGCTCGAGGTCGCGCCGTTCTTCTCCATGGTGCTGTTCACCTTCCACATGACCTGGAAGGCCGGCCGCAACCATCCGAACAAGGCGGCGCTGCTGTGGGCGATCGGCTGCTCGGTGATGGCGTTCTTCGGCGCCGGCGTGTGGGGCTTCCTGCACACGCTGTCCTCGGTGAACTACTACACCCACGGCACCCAGATTACCGCCGCGCACGGCCACCTCGCCTTCTTCGGCGCCTACGTGATGCTCAACCTCGCGGTGATGGCCTACGCCATCCCGGAACTGCGCGGGCGCGCGCCCTATAACCAGTGGCTCTCCATCACGAGCTTCTGGATGATGGTCACGGCCATGTCGGTGATGACCTTCGCGCTCACCTTCGCGGGCGTTGTGCAGGTCCATCTCCAGCGCGTGCTCGGCCAGTCCTTCATGGAGGTGCAGGACCAGATCGCGCTGTTCTACTGGGTCCGGCTCGGCTCGGGCGTGATCGTGGTGATCTCGGCGCTGATGTTCATCTGGGCGGTGCTGGTGCCCGGACGGCAGGGCAAGGCGGAGCCGTACGGCCTCGCGCAGCCGGCCGAGTAACGGCAAGGGAGAGGACCCGCAGCGATGAACATGCTCCGCCGCCCGTCGCCGCCCGCTCCGGGCGGCGAGCCCGGGGTTCCCGCCTACACCGCCTCCGGCCAGGAGTGCGCGCTGTTCGAGAAGGCGTGGGAGCGTGGCCTGCCCCTGTTGCTGAAGGGGCCGACCGGGGCGGGCAAGACGCGCTTCGTGCTGCACATGGCCGCCCGCCTCGGCCTGCCGGTGTCCACCGTGGTCTGCCATGACGACCTGACCGCGGCGGACCTCACCGGCCGGCATCTGCTGAAGGGCGGCGAGACGGTGTGGATGGACGGGCCGCTGACCCGCGCCGTCCGCGCCGGCGGGCTCTGCTACCTCGACGAGATCGTCGAGGCGCGGAAGGACGTGGCGGTGGTGCTCCACTCGCTGACCGACGACCGGCGCATCCTGCCGCTGGAGCGCACCGGCGAGGAACTGCGGGCGCCGCCCTCCTTCATGCTCGTGATCTCCTACAACCCCGGCTATCAGAACCTGCTGAAGAACCTGAAGCCGTCCACCCGCCAGCGCTTCGTCTCCATCACCTTCGACTTCCTGCCCCGCGAGCAGGAGATCGCCGTGGTGTCCCGCGAGAGCGGGCTCGGCGAGGCGGATGTCGCGCCGCTGGTGGACCTCGCGCGGCGGCTGCGCAGCCTCAAGGGCCAGGATATCGAGGAAGGCGTCTCGACCCGGCTCATCATCTACTGCGCGAGCCTGATCGGCGCCGGCATGCCGCTGCCCGCGGCGGTGACGGCGGCGCTGATCGAACCGCTGACCGACGAGCCCGAGGTCAAGGCCGCACTCGCCGAAATCGCCCGCGCCTGCCTGGGCTGAGCGCGGCCGATGCTCGATTTCCTCGAGCTTGAAGAGACGGTCGGCCGGTTCTGGCACCGGCTGGTCGGCGGCACCGCAAGCTGGCCCCGCCATCCCGACAGCGCGGTGACGCTGGCCGAAATCGGCCCGATGCTCAGCGTCTGCTTCCGCGGCTTTGGCGGCGCACGCGGCATCCGCCTTGCTCCCGCGCACGGACGCAGCGCGGGCCACCGGCTGAACTGGCGCCAGCGCGTGGGGCTGGGGGAGGAACGCCTCGCGCACCCGTTTCGCACCGCGGACAGCCTGCACCTGCCGCCCGAGATCGCGCTGTTCGCCGACGCCGCGCTGAACCGCGACCTCTATGTATGGCTGGCCGCCTGCATGGCCGCCTCCGCACCCGAACCCGTGGCCGAAGCCGATCCGCTGCAGCAGGACCTCGCGCTGCTGGCGGCGGCGGAGCGCATGGTCGATACCGTGCTGACGGCGTTTCCCGGCCTCGGCCCGCGCTACCATCGCCTCGCCGCCGCGACGCGCGCGGTCCGCGCCCGTGGCCCGCTGCCCGCGACCGAGGCACGGGTCGAGGCGCTGATCGGGCAACTGCTGGACAAGGAAGGCCCGGGCGCACCGCAGGTCGCCGTGGCCCCGCACGCCTGGGGCAGGGCGCCGCGCGGCTATCTGCCCGCGCTCGCCGTGCCGCTCTGGCCCTGGGTGGCGGTCCCCATCGCCGCGCCGTCCCGCCGCCGCGACGACGACGCGGCCCCGCGCCCGGCCCGCACGGATGCCGGCGCGATCCGCCACCACACGGCGCAGCGCGAGGAGGCGACGGACGGCAAGGACCGCAGCCCCTTCATCCTCAACCGCTTCGAGAAGATCCTCGCCATGTCGGAGATGGTGCGGGTCGACCGCCCGTCCGACGACAGCGACGACCACGACCCGCAGGCCGCCGACGAGCTGGACGACATGGTGCTCGGCGAGCGCAAGGGCCGGCCGGCCGCGCGCTTCCGCTTCGATCTCGACCTGCCGCCCGAGGCGGTGGACCGCGCGCGGCTGACCGGCGCCGCGCTTTATCCGGAGTGGGACTTCCGCGCCGGCGCCTATCTCGACGATCATTGCCGCGTGCTCACCGGGCTCGTCGAAGCGGATGCCTCCGCCGGCGCCGACGATCCGGCCACGCGCGCGCTGGTACGGCGCGTGCGCAAGCAGTTCGAGGCGCTGCGCCCGCGTCGCGAGCCGCTGCGCGGGCAGATCGACGGCGCGGATCTCGACCTCGACGCGGTGGTGCGCCGGCAGACCGACCTCGCCGCCGGCGGCGCCGGCAGCGACCGCATCCACATCGCCGGCCGGCCGCAGGCGTTCGACCTCGCGGTGACGACGCTGATGGACGTGTCGCTGTCCACCGATTCCTGGTTCGACGAGCTGCGGGTGCTGGATGTCGAGAAGCAGGCGCTCTCGGTGCTGGCGCACGGACTGGCGGCGTGCGGCGACCGGCACGAGATCCTGACCTTCACCTCGCGCCGCCGCGACTGGGTGCGCATCGAGACGGTGAAGCGGTTCGACGAAGCCATGGGCGATGCGGTCGATGCGCGCATCGCCGCGCTGCGGCCCGGCTACTACACCCGCATCGGCGCCGCGATCCGCCACGCCGCCGCCGGTCTGAAGCGGCAGCCCGACCGCAGGAAGCTGCTGCTCGTGCTGACCGACGGCAAGCCCAACGACATCGACCACTACGAGGGGCGCTTCGCCATGGAGGACACGCGCAAGGCCGTTCTGGAAGCGCGGCGGACGGGCATCGCCGTCTTCGCCGTCACGGTGGACCGCGAATCGCGCGCGTACATCCCGTTCCTGTTCGGACAGTCCGGCCACGCCATCGTCTCGCGGCTGTCGCGCCTGCCCGCGGCGCTGCCGGCGATCTACCGCGCGCTCGCGGCCTGAAGGAGAGGGCGGTGAGCGACGCACAGATCGGCCTGATGGTCGCCGCGCCATGCATCGCGGTGATGGCGGTGCTGCTCTATCGCATGGGCGTGCTGCAGAAGACCGGCCTGATCACGGCGATCCTCGCCACGCTGGCCGTCGCGACGGTGCTGTTCCTCGAACAATAGCGCGCGGCAGCGTCGCAAGCCGCACCTGTTTGCGGTGTCGCAAAGTCACGAAGCCGGCGCCCGCCTTATCCTGTCGTGATCCGCCGTTCACGCGATCCGTAACGCGAGGCATCATGCATACATCACCGTCTCAACCGCTGGACGTGCGGCAGATCCCCCCGCCGGTCCGCCACGCCACCATCTTCTCGATCCTGCAAGACCTCGCGCCGGGCACGTCGCTGTTCATCGTCAACGACCACGATCCGGTGCCGCTCCATCGCCAGATAGATGCGCGTTATCCCGATGCCTATTCCTGGACCTACCTGTTGCAGGGCCCCGACCTCTGGCAGGTCGAGATCGGCCGGCTCGACGCGGCCGCGGAACACGCCGCCGGCTGCGATTCGGACGGCGGCTGCACCTGCGGCTGAGGTGGCCGCTCGCCGGCATCGGAGAAGCGGGTGATGCCGATGGCATCGATCTCGCGCTGGACGATGAGCTACTTCGCCGTGGCGCTCGCCTTCCTGCTGACCGCCGAGGCGATGATGGCGGCCGGGATCGGCTACCCGTTCACGGACCTCGCCGATCCCGTCACGCTGATCCTCGTCCATCTGGTCACGATCGGCTGGCTGAGCCTGGCGATGGCCGGGGCGCTGATCCAGTTCCTGCCGGTGCTGCTGGTGCAGCCGCTCGCCGCCCCGCGTCTCGCGCTGCCGGTGCTGGCGCTGATCGTCACCGGGCTCGGCGGGCTGTGCGCCGGCTTCCTCGCGGCATCCGGCCTGATTGCGCTGCCGGCCGAATTGCTGCCGGCGGGGGGCGTGCTGCTCCTCGCGGGGTTCGCCCTGCTCGTGTTCATGCTGGGCCGGACGCTCGCCGGCGCGCGGCCGCTGGCGCAGGCACCCCGCTTCGTGGCGGTGGGCCTCGCCTGCCTGCTCGCCACCGCGTCGAGCGGGACGCTGTTCGCGGCCCTGCGGTCGGGAACGCTCGATCTTCCGGCCGCGGCCGGGCTGATGACGGCGGGGGTGCCCTATCACGCGCTGCTCGGCTTCGGCGGCTGGCTGAGCTTCACCGCGTTCGGCGTCAGCTACCGGCTGCTGTCGATGTTCATGATGGCGCCGGAGATCGAACGGCGCACCACGCGCGCCGCGCTGATCGGCGGCGCCGCCGCGCTGGCGCTCGCGGCGGCCGCGCTCGCCGCGCTGGGCCTGGACCGCGGCGATGGCGGGCTGCTGCTGGCGGCGGTGTCGGCGCTGGCGTTCGCCACGGCCCTCTACGGGGCCGATGTGGTCACGCTGTACCGCGTGCGGCGCCGCCGGCAGCTCGAGATCAACATGCAGGCCAGCATCGTCGCCTTCGCGATGCTGGCGCTGTCCGCCGTCGCATTGCCGGTCGCACTCGCGGCCGGGGTGCCGGCGTCCCTGCTGATCGCCCCGGTGTTTCTGTTCGCCTTCGGCTGGCTGTCCGGGTTGACGCTCGCGCAACTGGTCAAGATCGTCTCGTTCATGACCTGGCTCGAGACCTACAGCCGGTCGCTCGGCCACATCCGGCCGCCGCGTGTCGGGGAACTGCTCGCCGAACACCGCGCGCGGATCTGGTTCGCGCTGTATTTCGGCGGCGTCGCGCTGGGCACGGTCGCGCTCGTCGCCGGACCCGATCCGGCGTTCCGGATCGCCGCCCTGCTCTGCCTCGCCGGGACCGCCGGGATTGCCTGCGAGCTGATCCGCGTCCGCCGGCTGGCCGAGATCGACCCCGCCCGCCGCCCGCCGGACGGGCGCCGGCCGCGCCTGTTCCTGCCGCGTTCAGATGAGAGGAGACCCATCCATGGCGCCGTCCCCGCCCATCCGCGAGCTTGACGTCCGGCCCATGCTGCAGGCCGGCGAGGAGCCGTTCCAGGCGATCATGGACGCGGTCGGCGCGCTGGCGCCTGGGGAGGCGCTGCGGCTCTACGCCCCGTTCCGGCCGGTGCCGCTGTTCTCCGTGATGGGCAACCGCGGCTTTTCCGCCCAGGACCGGCGGCTGCCGGACGGCGACTGGGAGGTGACCTTCACCCCGGTGGCGGGACTGGCGCAGGAAGAAGGCCTCTCCATCGGCAGCAGCCCCGCGGCCAATCTGTGGCCCAGCCCGATCGTGGAACTGGACCTGTGCGACCTCGACCCGCCGGAACCGATGGTCCGCATCCTGGAGGCGCTGCAGGAACTCGCACCCGGCGACACGCTGTTCGCGCTGCTGGCGCGCGAGCCGATCTTCCTGTTCCCCGAACTCGCCCGGCGCGGGCACGAATGGGCCGGCAATTTCGATGCGTCCAGGACGACCTATCGCCTGATGGTCCGCGTGGGCGACGTGCTCCAGCTATGACCGCCCCGCTGCAGGAGGCCGTGCGCGCGGCGCTGCGCAGCGTGATCGACCCCGAACTGGGCCGCGACCTTGTCGAGCTCGGATTGATCTACGCCACCGAGATCGACGCCGCGGGGGCGGTGCGGGTCGACATGACCACCACCACGAGAGGCTGCCCGCTGGCCGGCCTGCTGAAGGAGATGGCGGCCACCAGCGTCGCGGCGGTGGATGGCGTCACCTCGGTCGAGATCCGCCTCGTCTACGAGCCGGCATGGTCGCCGGCGATGATCCAGGGCTGACCATCGTGGCGTTTCGGCCACGGGCGCCGATAACCGGCACAAAATCGCAATTGCTTGCGGCGCCGCAAACTGCCCCCCCGTGGACGTCCTAAGTGAGGGGCGATCGGACACAACCCGATCGTTCCGAAAGGACAACACGCTATGGTTGAACACCTTGGATTTAGCCGCCGGATGATCCTCGCGGGAGCGACGGCCTCCGGCGCAGCCGCGCCGGTTCTGGTTGCCGCGCCGGCCCGGGCTGCGAACGCACCCGCGGCGGCAGCCGCTGCCGCCGCCGAAATTGACAGGCTGCCCCGCGTGAAGGTCGATCTGGTCGACCCGCCCTTCGTGCATGCGCACGAGCAGGTTGCGACCGGTGGCCCGAA
The DNA here is from genome assembly GCA_037190665.1 of Rhodovastum atsumiense. Classification (GTDB taxonomy): domain Bacteria; phylum Pseudomonadota; class Alphaproteobacteria; order Acetobacterales; family Acetobacteraceae; genus JBBCJT01. Next base: position 8,907 of record JBBCJT010000030.1, read on the forward strand.
GGTCGTCGAATTCAAGATGACGATCGAGGAGAAGAAGATCGTCCTCGACGATCAGGGCACGGAGGTCTTCGCCTTCACCTTCAACGGCACCGTCCCCGGCCCGCTGATGGTGGTGCACGAGGGCGACTACGTCGAGCTGACGCTGGTCAATCCCGAGACCAACGAGCTGATGCACAACATCGACTTCCACTCGGCGACCGGTGCGCTCGGCGGCGGTGCGCTGACCGAGGTCAACCCCGGCGAGCAGACCGTGCTGCGCTGGAAGGCGACCCGGCCGGGTGTGTTCGTCTATCACTGCGCGCCTCCGGGCATGGTTCCGTGGCACGTCGTCTCGGGCATGAACGGCGCGATCATGGTGCTGCCGCGCGAGGGGCTGCGCGACGAGACCGGCAAGGCGCTGAAGTACGACCGGGTCTATTACGTCGGCGAGCAGGACTTCTACGTGCCGCGCGACGCGAGCGGGAAGTACAAGCGCTACGCCAGCATCGGCGAGTCGCATGAGGACACGATCGCGGCGATGCGGACGCTGACCCCCACCCACGTCGTCTTCAACGGCAAGGTCGGCGCGCTGACCGGGGCCAATGCGCTGACCTCGAAGGTGGGAGAGACGGTGCTGATCGTCCATTCCCAGGCCAACCGCGACACCCGCCCGCATCTGATCGGCGGACACGGCGACTATGTCTGGGCGACCGGCAAGTTCCGCAACCGTCCCGAGCGCGACCTCGAGACGTGGTTCATCCCGGGCGGCTGTGCGGGGGCGGCGCTCTACACGTTCCTGCAGCCCGGCATCTACGCCTACGTGAACCACAACCTGATCGAGGCCTTCGAACTCGGCGCCGCCGGGCACTTCAAGGTCGATGGCGACTGGAATGACGATCTGATGAAGAGGCTCACCCCGCGCGCCTGACCTGACCTTCGCTACGGACGCCCCGCGCGCAGGCCGCACGGGGCGTCTGCCCTCTGAACGATGGAGGCCGCCATCATGCGCAGATCGGCCCGGCTGCTGACCTGGGTGATCGTGCTTTCGGCCGGAATGCTCGCCGGCGCCACCGTGCTGCTCGTCCCGCGCACGCCGACGGATGCGGCGTCCTACCGGCCCCGGACCGTCACCGTGCCGCCCGGCACCTTCAGCCATCGCGTCGACGGCGAATTCATCCGCGACGGACAGCAGGCCGACGCGCCGATGGTCCCGATCCGGATCGATGCGCCGGTGGAGGTCATGGCCTTCCAGGTGACGCGGGCGGAATACGCGCGCTGTGTCGCCGACGGCGCCTGCCAGCGCCCGGACCGCCCCGAGGATCGCGGCGAGCTGCCGGTCACCGGCGTGAACTACATCGACGCCAGTGCCTATGCGCAGTGGCTGTCGCAAAGAACGGGGCAGACCTGGCGGCTGCCCGACGAGCACGAATGGGCCTATGTCGCGGGATCGCGCTTCGTGGACGATGCCCACGGCATCGATCCGGACGACCGCAACCCGGCCAGGCGCTGGATCGCCGAGTACGAGCGCGCCGCGGCGCGCAAGAGCAGCAACGCCGACCCGCGGACGCGCCCGGTGGGCAGCTTCGGCGCGAACGAGCACGGCATCCACGACCTCGCCAGCAATGTCTGGGAATGGACCCGGACCTGCCACCGCCGGGTCATCCTCGATGCCGAGGGGCGCTCTATCCGGGAGACCCGGACCTGCGGCGTCTACGTGGCGGCGGGCCGCCACCGCGCCCCGATGACGCTGTTCGTGCGCGATCCGAAATCCGGCGGCTGCTCGGTCGCCACACCGCCTGACCATCTCGGCTTCCGCCTCGTCCGGCAGCCGGAATGGCGGGAACAGGTCGTTGCGAGCTTGCGCAACCGGCTGCGCATCTGATGGATGGCGGCGCCCCGGTCATCGCCCGCCTGGAGACGGCGGACGAACCCCGCATCGAGCTGCTGCTGTGGATCCTGATCTGGAGCGAGCTCGCGGTCTTCACCGCGCTGCTCGCCGCCTTCACGATCGCCAATGTGCTCGATCCGGCGGGGTTCGCCGCCACGCGGAGCCATCTCGACCTCGGGCAGGCCGGCATCGCCACCGCCGTGCTGCTGACCAGCGGCCTGTTCGCCGCCCGCGCCCCGCGGATGCGGCATCCGTCGCGGGACCTGTTGCTGGCGGCGGCGGGCGGGGCCCTGTTCTGCGCCCTCAAGATCTCCGCCTATCTGCGGGAACTGCCGCTGGCCGGCGCGCAGGACGGACGGATGTTCGAGATGTACGTGCTAATCACCGGCTTCCATCTCGTGCACGTCTTCTTCGGCACGCTGCTGCTGGCCGGCGTGGCGTGGCGGCCGTCGCGGACGGCGGTGACCACGGTGGTGACGATCTGGCACGTCATCGACCTTGTCTGGATCACCATTCTGCCAGTCGTCTATATCGGTTGAGCCGTGCGACCGATCCGTAACCTCTCGCCCCTGCAGGTCTGGTGCGGCCTGCTGGCCGTCACCGGGCTGAGCCTGCTGGTCGCCATGTCGATGCGCGCCGGACTCGTGGTGATCGGGCTGCTCACCGTGTTGAAGGCCGTGCTGATCGTGCACGGCTTCATGCACCTTCCGCGCAACTCGCCCTATCTCGGCCGCATCCTGATCGGCTATGCTTGGGTGATTGCGATTCTCGCCACGGTGCGGATGGGCGTGCGTATCGGGTGATGCCGCCGGCTGCGGGCGACGCCACCTTGAACGGCCGGGCGGGGTGCGGGCATAGTTCGCGGCGACCGGTGACACCGGTCACGCCACATTTCTGCGACCGGGACAGCGATCTCGCTCATGCCGATGGATCATAATGCCCTGCGCGCGATGCCGATCTTCGCATCGATGACCGACGAGCAGATCGAGCGGGTGGGCGCGCAGGCCACGATCCTCCGGATCCCGCAGGGCAAGTCCGTCTTTCAGCAGGGCGCGCCCGGGACCCATTTCTACCTGCTGCTGCAGGGCAGGCTGAAGGTGACGCAGGTCACCTCGGCCGGCCAGCAGATCATCATGCGCGTGGTCCATCCGGGAGATCTGTTCGGCTTCACCCGCGCGCTGAACCGGCCGGATTATCCGGGCACCGCGAACGCTGCGGTGGACAGCCTGGTCGCGGCCTGGCGCGCGGAGATGTGGGACACGTTGGTGCAGAACTTCCCGGATGTCGCCATGAACGCCATCCGCAGCATTGGTGAGCGGCTGAATGAGGCGCACACACGGATCCGGGAATTCTCGACCGAGGAGGTGGAGAAGCGGATCGCGCACGCGATCCTGCGGCTGATCGATCAGGCGGGGCGGCCGGATCGCGGCGGGACCCGCGTGGATTTCCCGATCTCGCGGCGCGACATCGCCGAGATGACCGGCACCACGCTCCATACGGTGTCGCGCACGCTGAGCGCCTGGCAGGGCCGCGGCCTCGTCGAGGGCGGGCGGCAGACGCTGCTGGTCAGCAATATTCCGGGCCTGAGGCGGCTGGCGGAGAGCGAGGAAGGCTGAGGGCGGTCCCGGGCCGGACGATCGGTGCGTCCGGCCCCGGCGGCTTTCGCCTACTTGTCGGCCTGCGCGACCAGCGCGGTGAAGACCTGCCGCGCCTTGCCCGGATGCCGGGCGGCCTTGGCCTCCTCCAGGTTGGTCGGCTCGCCGACCACGATCAGCGCGACCATGCCCATGCCGTAATGCGGCTTGCACTTGATCCCGTAGACGCCCGGCACGGTGAACGTGACGCTCACTTCCTCGTCGATCTTGCCGACGAAGGGGGTGGCGCCGGCGGGCATCATCTGCGGCACGCTTTCGGCGTTGTGTCCCCGGTCGGTGGCGATGAACTTCACCGTGTCACCGGGCGCGATCCGCACGAAGGCGGGCTCGTACACCATGGCTCCGCCTGCCCCCTTGTTGAGCATCCGGATCTCGATCTCGGCCGCGCTCGCCGCCGTTGACATCATCAGGGACATCAGCGCGCCGGCCAGCATCATCCTGAACATTCGGATCTCCTTGAATCGTCCGCGCAAGGTCCTGCTGCGGATGCCTGCTCGTAGCGCGATGCCGCGAAGAGAAAATTGTGGTTGCGCAAACAGGGGCGAAGGAAGCGGTGGTGCTGTTTTGGCGGGTGTTCATTGCCGTGCTTCAGATGCAAGCGGGGCGTGCGGCGGGGCCAGTTTCAGCCACCTGCCGCGGCGGAGTGTGTTCGGCCTTTGGCGCGTCGTCACAGCGTCCGGCACGGACAGAACGATACGTATAGTTTCTATTGAAACGGATTTAAGAGAGCAGGAAACGATAGGATCGGGAGGCTGCGAGCCTCGGCCTGCCAAGCCGCACATGAGTGTCCTGGTGGCAACATCAGGCAGCATCCCCACACAGCGGCGGCGCGTTGCCCAACGTAGGGAAGGCAGTACCGCTGCCAACTTCATCTGGATTGTCGCAGGCCGCCTTGTCCGCCCATCCCGGGCGGGGATCGAGCACTTCGGCCAGCACGCCCTTCAGGAGCGGCAGGCTGAAGAATGGGTCGGTGACGAATTCGACCTTGGCGAGCGACCGCGCTCCATCCCGACCTGCGCGCTATGGAGCATGCCCTCAATGCCGGCAGACGGGCAGGCGTCCTCATCCGATCCAGTCGCGCGGATACCGCCGGATCGACAACCGTCCGCCTAACGGCCGCGGTCGTTAAGTGACCGCGCCGTACAGGCAAGCGCCCAGGCGCCGCACATGACGTCACATCGCGAAGGCAGTTCCGGGCAAATCCCGTGCAAGAGCCCGGCCGCCCGGCACCCCCGTGCAGGCCACGCGATCTGCACTGGATCGACACAGCCCCGACGGGTGGCGGGCGCTGCGAACACCCGTCCTGCCCAGCATCACATTCAGTAATGGCTCGGGCGCGATTATGAATTTGAGGACCGCCAGCAAGAAACCGCAACGTCAGCCCTGCCGTGGAGCAACTCCCGATCAGGGCCGCAATGGATCTCTCTTCCGCCGAGATAATCGCCCGCCACCAGCAGCACCGCGCCGCGCTCGAGGCACAGCCGCTGCCAGCCAGCCTCGGCGCCCTGCTCGACGCCGCAGCGGAGGATTCCCCCGACACGGTCTACTGGGCGCCCCTCGGCGGCGGCCCCTCCCTGACCTACCGCGACTTCCACCTCGCGACCTGCCGGTGCGCGGCCGCGCTGGCGGCCCTCGGCGTCCGGCCCGGCAGTCTGGTCGCCGTCATGCTGCCGAACATCCCCGAATACGCGATCACCTGGTTCGCGCTCGCGAAGCTGGGTGCGGCGATGGTCGCGATCAACACGCGGTACACTGCGCCGGAGCTGACCTCGGCCCTCGATATCGCCCAGCCCGGCCACATCGTCATCGAGCAGGGCTTTCTGAGCGTCCTCGACGCAGTGCCCGCGGCTTCGAAGCCCGCGCGCGGTAACACGATCGTCTGCGGCGCGGATCGCCCACAAGGCATGCACGGCTGGAACGCGATCGTCGACGCCGCCGGCCCTGCCTTTCCCGCCCCCGAACGCATCGACCCGGACGCGCTGTTCTCGATCCAGTTCACCTCCGGCTCCACGGCCCGGCCCAAGGGCTGCATGCTGTCGCAACGCTACTGGCTGATCCTCGGTCTGGTGCGCTCGCAGCAGGGCCCGCCCGTCAGCCGCGTGCTGGTCGATGCGCCGCTTCACTACATGGGCGCGCAATGGCGCCTGCTGATGACCATGTACCTGCGCGGCACCGCCTACGTCGCCGAACGGCGCAGCCTGACGCACTATGTCGATCAGCTCGCCGAGAACCGCATCGAGTTCGCCTCGGTCACGGACGCGCAGGCGAAGCTCCCCGACGACCCGCGCCTCGGGCACCTCTCGCTGAAATGGATGTCATCGTCCGGGATGAGAGGGAGCATCCGCGCCGCCGCGCAGAAGCGCATGGGCGCGCCGATACGCGAACTCTACGGCTCCACCGAAGCCGGCTCGTGCCTCTATGTGCCCATCGATGCCGAGGCACTGGTAGGGACCGAGTCCTGCGGACTGCCCGCGCCGTACCGCTCCTGCGCCATCGTTGATGCGACCGGCAAGCCGGTGGCCAGGGGCGAGCCGGGCGAACTGCTCGTCTCGGGCCCCGGCATCCTGCTGGGCTACTACCGGAACCCCGAGGCGACGGCGGCATCCTTTCAGGGGGAGTGGTTCCGCACCGGCGACCTGTTCCGGCAGGACGAGGACGGATTCTACTACATCCTCGGCCGCATCAAGGACATCGTCCGCCGCAGCGGCGAGAACATCTCGGCCCTCGAGGTCGAGGCCGTCGTCAGGAGCATCCCCGGCATCGTCGATGCCGCGGTGATCCCGGTACCGGACGAACGCCACGGCGAGGAGGTCAAGGTCTTCCTCATGACGCCCGACGGCCGGGCCTCGCCGTCGCCGACCGAGATCGCGGCGCACTGCCAGGCCCATCTCGCCGCATTCAAGCGCCCCCGCTTCCTCGAATACCGCTCCGCCCTGCCGCTGACGTCTTCGGGGAAGGTCTCCAAGGGCGAGCTTCGCAACGCCGACCACGACCCGCGTTCCGGCTGCTTCGACCTTGTTGAGGACAAATGGACATGATGCCGTTGCACACCAGCCCGCTCGCACAGAAGCCAGTCGGGCGCCGCGCCGGCGCATATCTTGCCGCCGGTCTCGCGGTCTCCATCGCGGCCTCCGCCATCCCGGCACGCGCCCAGACGGCGCGCGACCTTCGGATGGGCGTGAGCACGCCGGTCTCCTCGCTCGATCCGCACTTCGCGAACAGCTCCGGCAACAAGGCCATCTGGTTCCACTTCTTCGACACGCTGCTGGGGCTGGATGACACCCTGTCCCCGGCGCCGCGCCTCGCCGAGGAGTGGCGGCTCGTCAACGATACGACGTGGGAGTTCAAGCTGCGGGACGGCGTGACGTTCTCGAACGGGCAGCCGCTGACCGCCGAGGATGTCGTGGCCTCGTTCGCCCGCGTGCCCAATGTCGTCGCCTCGCCCGCGACGATGACGGTCTATACCCGCGGGATCAAATCCGTCAGCGCGATCGCGGGCAACAGGGTGCGCATCGAGACGGAGCAGCCGGATCCCGCGCTGCCGCGGAACCTCACCGAGATCGCGATCATCCCCGCCGCGTACAAGGAGGCGCCCACGGCCGCCTTCAACAGCGGCGAGGCCGTTGTCGGCACCGGGCCGTTCATCCTGACGCATTACAGCGCCGGCGAGACGGTGACGATGCGGGCGAACCCTGGACACTGGGGCGGGGCGCGGGCCTGGTCGAATGTCGAGATCCGCATCATCGCCAACGACGCCGCGCGGGTGGCCGCCCTGCTGTCGGGAAGCCTCCATCTGGCCGACAGCGTTCCTCCCGAACTCGTCGAGCGGATCGAGGCGCAGAGGGGCTTCCGCCTCGTCAGCGGGCAGCGTGTGCGGCCCGTCTATCTCGGCCTCGATGTCGGCCGCGAGGACAGCCCGTTCGTCAGCGCGGTGAATGCCGCCGGCAAGCGGACGAACCCGCTGCTGGACCGGAACGTCAGGCAGGCGCTGTCGATCGCGATCAACCGGCAGGCGATCTCCGACCGGATCATGCAGGGTTCCGCCGAACCGGCCGGGCAGATCCTCGCGCCGGGCCAGTTCGGCGCGTCGCCGAACGTCGCACCGCCGCCTTACGACCCGGCGCAGGCGAAGACGCTGCTTGCCGAGGCCGGCTATCCGAGGGGCTTCTCCATCACCCTGCACAGCTCCAACAACCGCCTTCCCAACGACACCAAGGTCGCGCAGGCGATCGGCCAGATGTGGACCCAGATCGGGCTGGACGTGAAGGTAGAGGTGCTGCCCTTCGCGGCCTACCTGCCGCGGGCCACGCGGCGCGAGTTCAGCGTATGGCTGCTGAACTCCGCCGCGACCACCGGGGAGATGGGCAGGGCACTGAACTCCCTTATCCTGACCTACGATCCGAAGATCGGGCAAGGCGGCATCAATCGCGGCCGATACTCCAACCCGGAGGTGGACCGGCTCGCGCTCGAGGGCATGCGCACGATGGACGAGGAACGCCGCCGGCGGCTTCTCGAACGGGCCAGCGAGGTCGCCATGCACGACGTGGCGGTGATCCCGCTCTACCATGACTCCGTGACCGTCGCGGTGGTGGACACTGTCGACTACGCGCCGCGGCCGGACCAGTTCACGCTCGCGATCAGCGCCCGGCCACGATGAGCACGGATCGCCCCGACAACCCGTCAACGATGACAGGCCTGCGCATGCTCGCGGATAATTGGAATGAAGTGGCTGTCGGCACGCTCAGCGGCAGCTTCGACGGGATCATCACCGACGAAATGGTCGACAACTACCTTCTGGCCATGGGCAACGGCCTGCCCATCTACCGGCGGCAGCCGGACGGCACGCGCCTCGTTCCGCCCGATCTCGTCCCGCGCCTCGCGATGCGGCCGCTGTTCTCGCACTTCGTGCGGAGGACATTCGGGCGATCCATCCGCGCCAAGCACGAGATCCGCTACTTCCGCCCGTACCATGTCGGCATGCGCATCCGTGCGGACGGGCACCTTGTCGAGAAGTACGAGAAACGAGGCAACCGCTTCCTGATCTTCGAGGCGGCGTTCAGGAGCGATGGCGACGAGCCCATGCTGCACGACCGGCGCACGGTCATGATCTTCGAAGACCAGAAGCTGAAGTGATCGCACGATGAAACTCGCATCCGTCGTCAGGCGCATCGAACTCGAGGACATGGCCCTCTACGCGGGGGGCGACAATCTTCACGGCAATGCCGAGGCCGCGCGCGCCGCCGGCCTGAGCGCGCCGATCGTGCAGGGCGGCCAGCTCGGCGGCTATCTGCACGAGATGCTTGTCGCCACCTTCGGCATGCCGTTCTTCAGCACGGGGGAGGTCTCGCTCACCTTCCTGAAGACGGTCAAACCGGGCGATACGCTGACATCCGGGGGCACGCTCACAAAGGAAGTTCCGACGGATGACGGCGCCGTCGTGGACCTCGATATCTGGCTGACCAATCAGAATGGCGAGAAGGTGGTCGTCGGCCGCGCGCGTGCGCAGCGGAAGGGGCCATGACGACAACGGACGACGGTGAGCTACTGGATTACCTGCAACGCATGATCGGCGTGCGGACGCCGAGGATGACCGCGCTGCACCCTGTGGAGAGCAGCGAGGTGCGCCGGTTCCGGCAGGCGACGCTGTTCGAGATGCTCGATCCGGAGTCCGAGCCGGATCCCGTGGTCGTGCCGCTGGCCTTTCCCGTTCACATGTTCCGCCGCCCGCTGAACGCGCCTGATCCCCTTGCCCTCATGACCGATCCGGACTGCGACGGGATGGACCGCGACTTCAACGGCCTGCCGGCCCTGAAGGTGCCGATGAAGCGCCTGTTGAACGGGGGCTATCGGTACCGTTTCTCGAAGCGAGCCCGCATCGGCGACACCGTCTCCCGCGAGGCGCGATACGTGGACATCCGCCTGAAGCAGGGGCGGTCCGGCCCGATGGTGTTTGTCGAGTACGAGGGCGTCTACTTCAACGGCGAGGGAGAGACGCTGCTTTCGTCCACGAACACGATGATCCTGCGCTGAAGCGATGGCGGTTCTCGATCTGAACGACCTGAGCGTTGGCCGGGCGCTGCCCGACTTTGCGATCGGCCGCATATCGACGTCCCATATCATGCGCTGGTCGGCGGCCAGCGAGAACTGGCACCGCATCCACTACGACCAGCGCTTCGCGACGGAGCATGATGGCCTGCCAGATGTCGTCATCAACGGGTCCTTCAAGCAGCATCTGCTGATCAACATGCTGGATGTCTGGTTCGGGGATGGCGCGCTCGTCGATCTGTCGGTGGAGTTCCGGGACGTCGATGTCGCTGGCGACGAGCTGACCGCCTTCGCCACGGTCTCCGGTGTGGAGAGTGGACCCCACGGCCGGCGGATCACGCTGGATATCGGGATCCGGAACGCCCGGGGCAAAGCGGGCACAAGAGGCTCTGCCACGATCCTGCTGTCGGACTGAACCGAAAGCCGCGTGGCGGCGCAGGCTCCCTCAGGACTCCGCCTCGCCGTCCACTGCGTCAGTATCCGGCGGCGAGGCCAGCGATATGATCGAGTTGAAGGCGTCGATGATCAGCGCCTCGAACTTCAGTGTCAGCAGGGATTTCGGCTTGTGGCCGGGCGTGACGAGCGATGCATCGAGTGTCAGCGTGGGCACGAACGGTCGCCAAACGACATTCGCCTTGTTCGCGTACAGACCCGTGAACGGATCGACGACGGCCGCGCCAACGCCCTCGTCGATCATGATCATGGCGGTGGCGGCAAGCGACGTCTCCAGCAGGTGCCTGGGCCGGACGTTGCGGTTGGCGAGAAGCCCGTCGATCTTCAGCCGGGTCGAGGTGTTGCGGCCGATGGAGATGAACGGCACTTCGCGGAGGTCTTCGGGCCCCACGACCTCCTTGCGCGCCAGTGGCGAGCTCCTGTGCGCCGCGCACACGGCCGGCACCTGCGGCAGCGGGCTGAAGTTCAGGCCCGGATACGATGACACATACGGCACGAGGCCGATGTCGTAGTGACCGATGGCCGTGAGATTCAGGATGTCCTTCGAATCCAGCCCGTCCATCGAAAGATCGAGGCCCTCCGCCTCCGTCATCATCTGCATGACGGCCCGGATGACGCAGGTATTGGCGAGCGCATAGGATGACGCGACCCGCAGCGACCCGCTTTCGGACCTGCTGAGCCGTTCGGCCACGCCGCCGAGATACTCCAGGCCGAGATAGAAGCGGTCGACTTCCTGAAAGAACAGCGCCGCCTCGGTGGTCGGGACGATCCGGTTTCCCGAGCGCGTGAAGAGGGTGAGCCGGGTCTCCGCCTCGAGGTCCCTGATCAGCCGGCTGACGGCGGGCTGCGTGATCCCGATCAGGTTCGCCGCGGCCGTGACGCTCCCTGTGATGATCGCGGCCCGGAACGCTTCGATCTGCCGAGGGTGGATCCGCACCGTATGGCCCCGCCGAAAGTCTTCAACAACCGGCTATCATAACATCTCACCGCGCACCGGCCCATGAGATGCCGCGCGCAGCGCGAGGAGCTGCAGGTTGCACGCACACCTTCGGACCCATTGTGCGCGGAATGGCGGCGAGCCTCGCTCGACCAAGTGCATTGGATGGGCGGCCGGGTCGGGAGAATGAGTCGCACCACTCAGAAAACCCCCGTATCGGGCGGCGTACTCACCCTTCACCTGCCGGACGCGATGCGCGCACGTCGCGTGCGCCACCGGCCGGCTCCTCACGCCCACCCATGCCGAGCCAACAGCGGCCCGCATGCCCGACGCGCGGACCGCTCCATTGGCGAACCGAACACCCCGCGGTAGCGATGCCGTCGCGGGCAGGGCGACGCCGGATGCTATCCGCGCTACCCCTGCGATGCAGGGGAAGACCGATGCCCCCGGATCCAGCCGCATCGGGCAGAAAGGGCGGAAACAATCCTGAAAGTGCCACTCTGGGCCAGCGCCCTCGCTGGAACGCTGCTCGTCCAGACTGTCTGCTCCTTCGCCAGCATCTCCGTTCCGATCCTGGGCCCGCCGCTGATGGCGCGCGCCGGCCTGTCGCCGGAGAGCATCGGCCTCGTCTCCGCCACCTCGTCGGTCGGCATCTGCTGGTTCCTGGCCTGCGGCGAGCCGATGCTCAGCCATCACGGCCCGATCCGCACCCTGCAGATCGGGATGGTGTGCATGGCCCTGGGGCTGGTCGTGCTGTCGCAGCCGATCGGCGTGCTCGGGATCCTGGGCGCGCTCGCGATCGGCTTCGGGAACGGCCCCAACACTCCGGCCGGGAGCTGGATCCTCATCCGCTCCGCGCCGCCCGCGCACCGGACGCTGATCTTCTCCATCAAGCAGGCCGGCGTTCCGCTGGGTGGTGCGGTGGCGGGGCTGGTGGTGGCGCCGCTGGCCATCACCTACGGCCTGTCCGTCACGGTGGGCATCATCGTCCTGCTGATCCTGGCGTGCTGCCTCGCCGTGCAGCCCTTCCGCCGCACGCTGGACGGCGAGAGGGAGCCGAGCCAGCCGCGATGGGCGCGCGCCCTGTTCCAGCCCGCCGCCATGATGCACTGCGTCAGCTCGCTGCGGGCGCATCCCTCGCTGCCGATGCTGACCGGCGTCGGCGTTTCCTTCTCGCTGACGCAGGCGTGCCTGACGGCGTTCACGGCGACTTTCGCCTATACGCGCCACGGCTTCTCCCTGGCGGAGGCGGGGCAGGTGGTCGCCGTGATGCAGGGCGCAAGCATGTTCGGCCGGGTCGTGCTCGGCTGGCTGGCGGACCGCATGGGGGATGCGCTGCGCCATCTGGGCGTGCAGGCGATCGCCTCGGCGGTCGCCGTGCTCCTGCTGGTGACGGCGGGAAGCCAGGGGCGATGGTCGCTGTACGCCTGCGCGGCGCTGGCCGGGTTCACGGCCATAGGATGGAACGGCGTGCACATCGCGGAACTGGCGCGCGTCGCGCCGCTTCATCTCGTCAGCAGCGTGACCTCGGCCTCGAGCCTCTTCGGGTTCGTGGGATCGGTCTGCGGGCCTCTGCTCTTCACCGCGCTGGTGAGTTGGGGCGGGGGCTACGACGTGGCGTTTCAGGTCATGGCGGCGCAGTTGGCTCTCTGCGGCGTGATCTGCCTTGTGGTGAAGCGCCGCCCGGCTCCGGGCTGAGAGCGGCGATCGCACCGCAGATGGCTGCGATAGGTCGGCGCCCAGCGCGCGCCGGCTATCGGCGCAGCGCCAGCGCGACGACCAGCGCGATCACCGCGAGCTGCCCCGCGGCCGCAAGGGTGGCAACCGCCCAGGATCCGCTATGGGTCACGATCAGCGTGAAGATGGCGGGGCCGGCGAGGTATCCGGCAAAGGTGAAGAGCGTCGACCCCGACGTCGCCACGGAAACATCCGCGGGCCGCACGATGCGCGCGACCTCGGCGAGGTAGATGCCGTTCCAGCTCGCGGCGAAGAAGCCGACCAGGGCGGATAGCAGGTAGGTCAGCACCGGCCACGCGCCGAGCGGCGCGACCGCGTAGCCGAGCGCGATGAACGACGCGACGAAGGCCTGCGCCAGCAGATTGGCCGAGGGCCGGCCGGTGTAGTCGGCGAACCAGCCCAGGATGATCCGCGCGACCACGCCGCCACCCTGCATGCAGGCGAAGGCCATGCCCGCCTGCACCAGCGTCAGCCCGTGCTCCGCGGTCAGCCAGGTGACCGTGAAGGTGAACAGGCATCCCTGCAGCACGGCGAAGGACATCGCCAGCAGCGTCAGCGGCCCGAGCGCCGGATCCAGCCGCAATGCCGCGATCGGCGCCATCCACGTCGCCCGGCTGAAGATGGCGGACGGGCGCAGGCTCTGCGTGGAATCGCGTTCGGTATCCAATGTCGCCTGCAGCGGCTGGATGACGAGGGCCGCGGCCAGCGCGATCACCACCGTCGCCAGAACCGCGACGGACCATCCGAACGCCGCGGCAATCGGCGCGATCATCAGCCCCGCCATCGCCCCGCCCAGGGGCGCGCCGGCCTGCTTGATGGAGAAGATGAGCGTGCGGCGTCCGGGCGGCGCGGTCGTCGCGAGAATGCGGCTTCCGGCCGGCGGGGACGGGCCGTAGCCGATCCCAAGCAGCAGCGAGGCGACCATCAGCGCCGGCGCGAATCCGGTGGTGGCGACCACCATGGCGAACGCCGACAGGGCTGCGCCGGCCTGCAACGTCCTGACCGGGCCCCATCGCGAGAGAAACGGGTTCCCCAGCAGCAGGAACAGCATCGTGCCTGCCGCAACCAGTGCGGAGAGGTTGCCGATGCTCTGCGGCGACAGGCCGGCGCTCGCGGTGATCAGCGGCGCGATCACCGCCAGGCTCTGGGTAAGCAGGGAAGCGACGGTCTGCATCAGCAGCGTGGCCGAGAGCGCGACTACCCAGGCCGGCGGCGCCATGCCGTGGCTTCCTTGCGACATGCTCGTAAGACCTTGTGGAATACAGCCGGGGCTGTCCATGGTTACGGCTGCATATCGCAATCGTCGTCAGTGCGCGGCCGCTGGCAGGCAGTGGGTGGGACCCCGGTGAGTGCTGATACGCGACTTGTAGGCAAAGTGGTGTTCATCGCGGGCGGTGGCGGCGGCATCGGCAGCGCCGCATGCCGCGCCTTCGCGGATGCGGGAGCGATCGTCGTCGCCGCCGATCATCTGGAGGATCGGGCGGAGGCGGCGGCGCAAACGGTGCGCGACGCGGGCGGAACGGCGATGGCGGTCGCAACGGACGTGACCTCCGACGACAGCGTCGCAGCGGCCGTTGCGCTGACGCGGGAACGCTTCGGGCGGCTCGACGTGCTGTACAACTGCGCGGGCGGGACCGATCCGGCCGACGGGCCGGTGACCGAGGTCCCGCTCGATGTCTTCGAGCGCACCATCAACCTCGATCTTCGCGGCACCTTCCTCTGCTGCCGGCATGCGATTCCGGAGATCATCCGCGCCGGCGGCGGGGCAGTCATCAACATGTCGTCCGGTGCCGCGCTGCGCGGCGCGAACCCGGCGCACTGCTACAGCGCGGCCAAGGGCGCGATCCTGTCGCTGACGCGCGCGCTCGCGGGCCACTACGCCAGGCAGGGCGTGCGGGTGAACTGCATCGCCTCGGGCCGCGTGATGACGGAGCGCGTGATCCGGACATTCGGCACGCTGGAGGAAGCCGCAACTCCGGGGCGCGACCCGCAGGATCCGCTGGGCCGGCTTCGCGAGTATCCGTTCTGGATCGGGGACCCCGAGCACATCGCCGCCACCGCGGTGTTCCTGGCGTCCGACGCTGCAAGGATGATCACCGGCGCGACCATAGCCGCCGATGGCGGGCGGTCGGCCTATTGAGGGGGAAGCCGCCATGAGAGACGCCGTCACACGACGCCTTTTCATCGCCGGAACCGGCGCGACGCTTGCCGCGCCCGCCCGGGCGCAGGCCGCATGGCCGACGCGCAGCGTCCGCCTTCTGGTCGGCTATCCGGCGGGCGGGGCGAACGACCTCGTCATGCGCGGCATCGCCGCCCCGCTCGGCGATACGCTGGGCCAGCCGGTCGTGGTCGAGAACCGGGCCGGTGCGGCCGGCGGGATCGCCGCGGATGCCGCCGCGAAGGCCGCGCCGGATGGCTACACGCTGTTCTCGATCTCCAGCGCGCACGTGTTGGCGCCCAGCGTGCGGCGCAACCTGACCTGGGATCCGGTGCGGGATTTCACGCCGATCGCGCTGGGTGCGCGCTCGCCCTACTTCCTCATGGTCCACAAGGACTTCCCGGCGCGGAACGTGGCCGAGTTCGTCGCCTACGTGAAGTCGCGCCCGCCGGGGTCGATCAGCTACGCATCCTCCGGCGTGGGGGCGGGGCCGCACCTGACGACGAGCCTGTTCATGCATGTCGCCGGCATACGGCTGGACCACGTTCCGTATCGTGGAGACGCCGACGCGCTGATCGACATCACCACCGGCCGGGTGCCATGCGCCTTCCTGTCGGTCGCGCCGGCGCTGCCGCATGTCGCGGCGGGCAGCATCCGCGTGCTCGCGGTATCGGGCGCGGAGCGCCTGTCGGTCGTTCCCGATGTGCCGACCGTGGCGGAATCCGGCTATCCCGGCTTCGCGATGGATGCGTGGTGGGGCGTTTGCGGCCCGGCGGGCCTGCCCGCACCCGTCGTCCAGCGCGTTGCCGCCGCGATGCGGCCGATCCTGGATGCGCCGGCCTTCCACGAACGCTACGCCGCCATGGGCGTGGTTCCGGGAAAGCTCGGGACCGAGGCCTTCGCGGAGCTGATCCGCAACGATCGGGCCCGCTTCGACCAGATCGTGCGCGATGCCGGAATCGAACCGCAGGACTGAACGAGGGCATGACCGAACCCGCATACTTCACGACCAGCGACGACGAGCGGATCGCCTACTACATCGACGACTTCACCGATCCGTGGCGCGAGGCGCCGGCGATGCTGCTGCTGCATTCGGCGATGGGCAACTCCCGGCGCTTCCATGCCTGGGTGCCGGGGCTCGCGCGGCACTTCCGGCTCATACGGACCGACCTGCGCGGCCACGGCAGGTCGAGCGTGCCGCCGCCGGAAAAGCCGCTGACCATGGATCGCCTCGTCGATGACGTCGAGGAGCTGATGGCGACGCTCGGCATCGGTGCCGCCCATGTCACGGCGAATTCGGCCGGCGGGTATGTCGCGCAGAACCTCGCGCTCCGTTCGCCGGACAAGGTGCAGAGCCTCGCGCTGGTCGGTTCCACGCCCGGGCTCAGCCCGAGCGCGCTGGAATGGCTGCCGCGGATCGAGAGGGAGGGGCTGACGCCCTTCCTTGCCGATACCATCGCCATGCGCTTCGACCTGGCGACCACGGATCCCGGCATGGTCGAATGGTTCCTGAAGCAGACCGCCGAGAACGACCAGGATTTCGTCGTCCGCTTCATCGGCTACACCGCCACGCAGGAATGGAGCGGCGAGCTTCACCGCATCCGTTGCCCGACGCTGGTGATCCTGCCCGGCGGGGAGACGGTCGGAAGCGCCAACAGCTACGACGCGATGCGCGAGCGCATCCCCGATGTGCGCATGATCGAGTATCCGCACATGCCGCACAACATCGCCGACATGCTCGCCGACCGTTGCGTGGCGGACATCCTCCGCTTCCACCGCGACAAGTTCGGTTATCCGAAGGGCTGACATCCGCATGCCACACCTTCCCGACGCGCTCGAGCACGGGCCTCCCGAGAGCAAGGACGTGTTCCGCAAGGTCGCCGCCAGCCGTGGCTTCGTCTCCAACCTCCTGCGCTCGCTCGGCCACGCGCCGGAGGGGCTGAACCGCTACATGATGCTCGGCCATTACGCGCGCTATGCGACCGATCTCACGGAAGTGCAGCGCGAGCTGGTGATCTGCATCGTCGGGCGGGGTATCCTCTATGCTTGGGCGCATCATGCTCCGATGGCGGTGCAGGCGGGGCTGAGCGAGGCCCAGATGACCGAGATCCGGGCCGGGCATACGCCGGCCGATCTTCCGGCCGCGGAACGCGCGCTCTGCGACTTCACCTTCGCCTACGGCACCTTCAAGGGCATCCCGGCGGAGACATGGGCGGCTCTGCTGCGGCATTTCACCCCGCGGCAGGCCACGGACATCGCGCTGACCGCGGCGTACTACCTCGCGGCCGGCTCGCTCATCATCGGCATGGATCTGGAGATCGAGCCGCCGGAGATCCTCGCGCAGGAGGTCGCCTGGCAGGCGAAGCCGCGCGACGCCACGGGGCAGGTGCAGGCCGACCCGTCCGGGAGCGCGTGATCATGCGACTGCCAGAAGCCGACCCGGCGCAATCCCCGGAGCTGGAGGCGGCCTACGCCGCCTTCCGGGGCACGCGCGGCATCGTCTCGAACGTCATGCGGTCCTTCGGCCACGCGCCGGCCGGCCTCGCCGCGATCGCTGAGCTTGGGCGCTACTGCCGCTATGAGACGGGCCTGACGGAGCTGCAGAAGGAACTCGTCATCCTGATCACCGGGCGCGGGGTCGCCTATGCCTGGCATCATCATGCGCCTCTCGGCCGGCAGGCCGGGCTCACGGAGGAGCAGCTCGCCGCAATGCGCGACGGGCGCACGCCGGAGGGGCTGAGCGAGACCGATACCGCGCTCTGCGACTACGTCGCCGCCTATGCGTCCCTCAAGGGCGTGCCGCAGCCGGTGTTCGCCCGGCTTTCCGCGCTGATGACGCCGCGCCAGATCACCGACGTGAACATCATCTCGGGCTACTATCTCTGCATCGCGGCGAGCGTCGTCGCGATGGAAGTGCAGCCCGATCCGCCGCGCGTGCTCGAAGCCGCGGTCGGCTTCCATCAGGGTCGGACAGGGGAAGGCTGAGGCCGCTCCCGTGCGAAGGAGCGGGTCAGCCTGTGGAGCCGGTCAGCGAGTCCAGATGCGAGATCACCGCGGCGTTCGCAGGGACCGCCATCCCGAGCCGCCGGGCCTGCGCGACGACGGCGCCGTTGATCAGGGACACCTCCGTCCGCCGGCCGCGTGCGAGGTCCTGCGCCATGCCGCTGATCGCGGCGGGGTCCACCTTCTGCCCGTAACGCTGCAACCCGTCTTCCACCTGCGCAAGCGCGGCACTGTCACCGTGCGCGGCGGCGGTCCAGGTCGCGCCCGCGATGCCGCAGATGCCGTCGAGGGTCACGCCCGCCGCAGCCGCCACGCGCACAACCTCGAAGCCCAGCGCGGACAGTTCGGCGCGCAAGGCAGGATCGAGGAACAGCGAGCGCAGGCTGGTGCGCCTGACGGCGCAGAGCGGCGAGGTCATGCAGTTGAAGACCAGCTTCGTCCAGCGGGCGGCGCGAAGATCGTCCACGGCCTCCGCACCATCCACCTGCCCGAGCAGGGCGGTCAGCGCATGGATGCGGGGCGTGGCGAGGCCGGCAGTCTCCCCGATCCGGAAGGTCGCGGGGCCGCCGTCGCCGCGGCGGCGATGGCGCCGCATGTGGCCCGGCTCGACAAGGTTCGCGAACAGCCCCGTCACGAT
Source organism: Rhodovastum atsumiense (assembly GCA_037190665.1). GTDB lineage: Bacteria > Pseudomonadota > Alphaproteobacteria > Acetobacterales > Acetobacteraceae > JBBCJT01. The sequence continues at coordinate 27,399 of JBBCJT010000030.1, forward strand.
GCAGCCCATGACCCGCGCCGGGCCGATCTGCTGGGCGAGATCGAAATCCGCGAGCGCGTTGAGCGTCACGAGATAGGGGCCATCGTAGTGCGGTTCGATGGCCGCAAGCGCGGCGGGCGCGTCCGCGAGCTTGGGGCAGAGGATCACGAGGCGCGGCGCAAGCGCGCGGATGTCGCTCGCAGCGTCGATCGTTCCGACCGGCACGCGGAAGTCGCCCGCCGGCTCCTCGACGAAGATGCCGCGGTCCCGGATCGCCTCGCGGTTCGGCGCCCAGTTTTCGAGCACGCGGACCGTTTCGCCGCTGCGCGCCAGATGCGCCGCGATGTAGGCGCCCACGGCTCCCGCGCCCACCACCAGCACCGCGCGGTCATCGTGGCCATCGGATCTGTTCATGGGGCACGGCTTTCGGACATGTGCGGATCCAGTCGGCGGCGGGCGGCGTCGCCAGCATGAGGTACGCGGCGGGCGAAGCGCGCGAGTGGGTGAGGGAGACGCTGCGCGGCTATCTGGCCGTGCTCTATACGCCCTTCGACGCGGACGGGGCGATCGACGAGGCGGGATTGCGGCACAACGTGCGCGCAACGCTCGCATTGCCGGGAGTGGGCGGGCTGTCGGTGAACTCCCTGCATCAGGAGTTCTGGACGCTGACCGATGCCGAACGTTTCCGGCTGGTGGAGATCGTGCTGGATGAGGCGGGCGGACGCGCGCCGGTGGTCATCGGGTGCAGCGATCCCTCGGCGGCCAAGGCGGTCGTTTATGCGCGGCACGCGGCGGCGCATGGGGCCGACCTCGTCATGGTCTGGCCGCCCTTCTACGGGCCGCGCTCCGCGTCCGGCGTGCGCGACTACTACGAATACATCGCGCAGAGGATCGGGATCGGGCTGATCGCCTACAGCACGACGCTGCCGGAACTCGGCTTCTACCTCGCGCCGGAGCAGGTGGAGGCGCTTCTGCCGCTCCGCGAGATATGCGCGGTGCAGAACACGACGCTCAACCTCGCGCAGTACGCCGCCATGATGGAGCGCGTGGGCGCCAGCATCGCGGTGGCGACATCGCTTGAGGAGTATCACCTCCACGGGCAACTCGCCTTTCCGGAGCGCGCGCCCCGGTTCCTGATCGGATCGTCGCGGCCGATCTTCTGCCAGAGTGCCGCGAAGCCGCATTGCGGCGCGTTCATCGCGGCGCTGGAACGTGGCGAGTTCCGGGAAGCGGCGCGCCATGCGCGGACTATCATGTCCATCGCCGAGAACCTGCAGAGCCGCTACTTCGCGCGCGGCTTCCACCATGTGGGCGTGTTCAAGGCGATGGCCGGGCTGCTGGGCATGCGGACCGGACCGGTGCGGCCCGGCATCGCCCCATGCGATCCGCGTGAGCTTGAGGAATGCACGGCCGTGCTGCGGGAAGCGGGATTGATCGGATAGGCCCCCGCGCGATCCGCGGAGGCGCGAGGGCCGCCCGTCACACACCTGCCGGGCGTGCCTCACTCATGCACGCTGCGCCGCGATGAAGCGCAGCACCTCCTGCGCGCAGCGTTCCGGTGCGGCATCGCCGATATTGTGCGGCATGCCCTCGAAGCTCACGAGCTGCGCCTTCGGGATCGCCCTTGCCATCTGCTCATAGGTGCTGTTCTCGCCGATCGGCTCGTGGCCGGGTGCGACGATCAGCGTGGGGCAGGCGATGCGCGGCAGGTCCTCGCTCCAGTCGCGGCTGGACATGTGCGTGACGAACCGGCCGATATAGGCGGGGTCGTTGGTCGCGACCTGCCGGCAGAACCAGTCCACCAGCGCCGGATCGACATCGGACCCGAAGCGGTCGGAAGCCGTCGCGCGGACGAATCTCTCGATCCCCACCTCCGCGATGCGCCCGGGCCATGTCGCGGCCTGTGTGCCTTTCAGTCCCGGCGTGGAGGCAAAGAGGCAGAGGGTCTCCACACGCTCCGGCGACTCGATCGCCAGCCGCTGTCCCACGTACCCGCCGGCGGACAGGCCGACGGCATGGACCCGCGCGACGCCGAGCGTATCCAGCAGCTCCCGCGCGTCCTGCACCAGCCGCTCGAGGCTGAACGGGACATCCTCGGACGGAATCTGGGAGGCGCCATGGCCGCGCAGTTCGAGGCTGATCGTCGGATGCTCCCGTGCAATCACGGGTATCCAGCCGTACCAGCGGCGATAGCGCCCCATGGCCGCGTGCAGCATCAGGACCGGCGTGCCGGGCTCGCGCCATGGCCGGGTAAAATCGTCCACGCGATAGGCAAGCTTCACGCCGTCGCCCGTCGTGAAGAAGGACATGGTGGGGGCGATCATCGCGAACGCCCTCCGCCGCGTTGCCCTGTCACTGCGCCGCGCCCGCTGCCGCCGCGGTCGCTTCCTCGACCGCGAAATGCACGCGGTTGGCAGCGCGCACCGCGGCGACGGTGGCGAACTTCGCCTCGTCCGATCCGCCCGGCAGTGATGCGAGGGCGCGCAACGGCTCGAGGGACGGATAGGGCGGGATCGGCAGCGCCGGGTCGTGGGAGAAGCGGTCGCCCTGCGTGTAGTCGATGGGAACCAGCGCGCGGCCGATCGTCATCAGCGCGGCGTTGATCCGGCTGGCGGCGGACGGGTCGGCCGCAGCTTTGGACAGGGAGGCCGTCGCCTCGCCGAGCCGTGTCACGGCGGCCTGCAGCGATGTCAGGTCGAGCCTGCTGCCGACATCCTTCGCGATCCTGTTCACATGCTTCGCCAGATCCGCCGCCGTCGCGTGATAGTCGAGAGGCAGGACGGCATCGGACAGCAACCGCGCAACCGCATGGACATAGACGCGCGTATCCCGGGCAAGCAGTTCCGGATCGATCTTGTCGATCGTGTCGTCCGGCGTGTGCCACCACCATCCGAAGCCCGCGCCACGACGGGTCTCGCCGGGGCTGTTGAGGACGCCGCCGGCCACGTTCGCCGCCTCGCCGGCGGGCTGCTCGCCCATGCCCATGAACAGCGAGGGGATGCCGACGCCCCAGAAGGAAGCGTCACCGGCCCGGCTCATCCGCAAGCCGGTCGTCTGCTGCCCGCCCTGGGTCAGGACGGCATCGGCGCCGAGGCTCTTCAGCTCCGTGCTGGCCGGTGTGTCGGTCAGCACCGTGGCGCCGCGTCCGCCCGTCGAATCGCAGTTCACATGGGCGACGCAGCGTTTCGCCAGCTCCTGCCAGTGGTGATCGACATACCAGGTCGACCCGGAATAGCGGCCATGGGAATGGCCGGACCAGAAGCACAGGCGAAGCCCGCGCCGCCAGCGCGGACGCTGCGTCGCGACCAGCCGCGCGACTTCCAGCATCGTCGCGTTGGCGGACCCGTTATCCATCACGCCGAAATGCCAGGTGTCGTGATGGCCCGAGAACAGCACGAACGGGGCATCCTTCCCCGCGGCATCGGCATCCAGTTCGGCGACGAGCAGCGGCGTCTTCCGCCAGCCCGTATCGACCTCGGCATGCAGCGTGACGGTGACCTTCTCCCCGCCATCCAGCCGCTGCTTCAGCACATCGCCGTCGGCGCGGGAGATCGTGCACACGACGGTACGCGGCAGCTCCGCGCGTGTCCGTGGGGTCGGGCTGCCCCAGACGGGGGAGATGCACATCTCATGCAGATGTTCGTGCGCACTGATGTGGACCTGGCCGATGGCCCCGGCGGCGGAGGCGCGCGCGCTCGGTCCCGGCGAGGCGATCCCTTCGATGAGCGCGATGCGCCCCGCGACATCGACCTTCGCGAAATCCTCGGCACGCCCGGACCCCACGTAGACCAGCTCGCCGCGCAGCCCGCCGGCCGGCGACGGGCGGGAGAAGGAGTGGGTGATGCACCGGGGCAAACCGTCCGGCGTCTCGATGCGGGCAGGGCCGGGCAGGCTGATATAGGCATCGTGGCTGATCAGGTCGGTGCGGTAGCCATAGCCGCGCAGCGTCGCCTCGAGATAGCGGAAGCTCTCCAGTTCTTCCGGCGTGCCGGACAGCTTCACGTAGCGCGCGAATTCGCGCAGGTGCGCCATCATGGCGTCGGTATCGACCTGCGCGCACAGAGCCAGCATCTGATTGTCCATTGATCTCGTTCGTCCTCGGACGGTCGTGAGGGGAGGCGTCAGTCGGGGCGGATGTTCGCCGCCCGGATCACCGCCGTGATACGCGCCGTCTCGCGCCGGATCGTCTCGGCGTACTGCTCGGGCCCGGTGCCGGCCGGGACATATCCCAGTTGCAGCAGGCGGTCGCGCAGGTCCGGGCGCTGCACCGCTTCGTTGAACGCCTGCGCCAGCTTGCCGATGTTCGCGGCCGGCGTGCCGGCCCGGGTGAGGACGCCCCAGTGCGTGTAGAGATCGACGCCGGGCAGGCCCAGTTCGCGGAAGGTCGGCACGTCGGGGAAGGCGGCGGCGCGCGCATCGCCCGTGACCGCCAGCGCACGCACCCGGCCCGCCTCGATATGCGCGGCCGAGGCGCTGAGGCCGTTCACGCCCAGCGGAACGTGTCCGGCGATGATGTCGTTCATGGCCGGGCCGGTGCCGCGATACGGAAGATGCGTGAGGTCGATGCCCGCTTCGGCCTTCAGCATCTCGCCCACCAGATGGGTCGGCGCGCCGTTTCCGCCGGAGGCATAGGCGAGGGTGCCGGGGCGCGCCTTCGCGAGCGCGATCAGCTCCGGCAGCGTCGTGACCGGCACGGAGGGATGGGCGAGCAGCACGACGGGCGCCTGCGCAAGCAGCGTCACCGGCGCGAAGTCGCGCGCGGAATCGTAGGGCAGCGTCGGGAACAGCCCGGGATTGATGACGAAGGTGGAGTCGAGCGCGACGAGGGTATACCCGTCGGGTTCGGCCCTCGCGACGATCTCCGTGCCGACGATGCCGCCCGCGCCGGCCCGGTTCTCGATCACCAGCGGCTGGCCGAGCGTGCGCGACACGTAGGGTTCCAGGATGCGGATCAGGTTGTCGGTGCCGCCGCCGGGACCGAATGGAATGACCAGCCGGATCGGGCGCGATGGAAAACCCGCCTGTGCGTGCGCGTGGCCTGTCAGGGCGGCAGCGCCGGCGATAGCGAAAAGGTTGCGTCGCGAGACCATCTTCCTGGCCCTTCTGCTCCCCTCGCCGGAGGTTAGGGTTGGATCGGCGGGTCGCCAAGACGCATTCGCCGACGCAAGCCTTGGGATACATTCGTACGATACGTATCCGCACGCGCGTTCGCTGCCATCGGAGATAGCCCGCGACGCCGCAGCGCGATGGCGATGTGCCCCTACCGGCGCGGCCACGGCCGATCGTCGGGATCGCTGCATCCGCCGGGCGGTTCGGGAGTTATCGGAGAAGGGCAGGCGCATACGACGCCCTTCGGGGTATACTCACCGCCGGTTCATCGCCAGAACGGCAGCGGACCACGCGTTCGACTGCATCACACCGGCGGGTCACGAGGAGATCGAGTTTGCGGAAACCGAACTACGCATTTGAACGCTCCCAGCGCATCAAGGCCAAGGAGGAGAAGGCCGCCGCGAAGGCGCAGAAGAAGCGGGAGCAGAAACGGGAAGCCGAGGATACCGCGCTCCGTCCGGTAGGACCGGAGGACGAGGCGCGCGGCGGCCCGGAAGCACCGGAGAAGCCGCAGCGGGAACTCGACGACTGATCGGAACTTTCTTGCCCCGGGACGGCTGGCTAGCCTGCCGGGACGAACCAGAGGGAGAGGAGACCTGCCATGGAAGATAACAGAGTGGGCTGGATCGCGGCGATCATCATCGGCGGTCTCGCGGGCTGGATCGCCTCCAGGTTCATGAAAAGCGATACCGGCATCTTCGTGAACATCATCCTCGGCATCGTCGGTGCGGCGGTGGCGAGCTTCCTGTTCGGCCTTGTCGGCGTGTCGTTCGGCGGATGGCTCGGCTATCTCATCGCCGGCCTCCTCGGTGCCTGCATCCTGATCGCAGGCGCCAGAGCGATCCGAAGCTAGCGCCCGTCAGTCATCGGCGGGCGCCGCTGCCGGCGCCCGCCGATCCGTGCGCGCTACACCGCCACCTCGCGGTTCATGTCCTTATAGAGCAGGTACTGCGCCTCATCCGGCCCGGTCGGATAGAATTGCTGCGGGCAGTACGCGCCCATCCAGATGAAGTCGTCCGCCCAGATCTCGTGCCACTCGTCGCCGAGAAAATAGAGTCCCTGGCCGGTCATCATGTAGAGCCCGTGCTCCATGATGTGCGTCTCTACCGCCGGGAAGAACGTGCCCGGCGCGAAGCTCATCAGGTTCATCTCGAAATCGAAGCGCATGTCGCCGAAGGGCAGCAGGTGCTGGAAACCGCGGCCTTCCAGCCCGGTGTGATTGGTGCGCGGCACGTCCGCCTCATGCGACAGGATCACGCCCGGCGCGGGCAGGTCGATCGCCTGATAGCGCTTGCGCAGCCCCAGCACGCGCGCCGGCGCGCCGCTCTCGTTGCGGATCGCAAACCCGGTCCCCGGCGGGATATAGGCGAAGCCGCCGCGTGGCAGGGCATGGGCGGGCCGGCCCTCGACACGGATCACCGCCTCGCCGGCGAGCCCGTAGTAGAAATGGCTCACCCCGGCCTCGGCGATCGGCTTCGGCGCGCCGCCGCCGGGGGCGATGTCGAGCGTGAACTGCGCGAAGCGCGCGCCGAGCACGGGGGCGGCGAGGAAGCGCACGTCGGTGCTCTCGTAGAAGGGCAGCCGGCTCTTCAGCACGCCTTCGGGCGGGAAGAACGCATAGTTCGGCCGTACCACGCCGCGATTGAAGCCGATGGCGCCGGCAAGCAGCTTGCCCGCGGGCGGCGGGGTGACGACAGGTCTCATGCCTTGGGTTTCCTCCGGAGAACGATACGCAGCCAAGCACGGATTGCTCCGGCGGAACATCTTGGCTAGGGCGGGATCATGGACCGTTTCGCCGATGCCATCGCCCATGCCCGCACGCATGAAACCCCGTGGCCGCGCACGCTGCGCGCCCATCTCGAAAGCGGCTTCTTCGAGCCGGCGCCGGACAACGCGGTGATCGGCCCGCTGCCGGATCGCGGCGGTCCGGCGGGCGTGATCCTGATCGACGGGGCGGAGGTGGCGCACTGGGGCGAACCGGACCGCGCGGACGTGACGTTCAGCGTGGCGAAATCCTATCTCTCGCTGCTCGCCGGCATCGCGGTGGCGGACGGGCTGATCGCCGATCTCGACGAGCGCGTGGGCGTCACCGTGCGCGACGGCGGGTTCGAGGGTGCGCATAACGGCGCGGTCACGTGGCGGCACCTGCTGACCAACACCTCCGAATGGGAGGGCACGCTGTTCGGCAAGTCCGACGTGATCGACCGCAACCGCGACCTCGCGCGCGAGGGCAAGGCGGTGAAGGGCGCGGCGCGGCCGCTGCACGCGCCGGGCACGTACTGGGAATATAACGACGTGCGGGTGAACCGCCTGTCGCTCGCGCTGCTGCACCGCTTCCGCCGCCCGCTGGAGGAGGTGTTCCGCGAGCGCATCATGGACCCGATCGGGGCATCGTCCGACTGGCGCTGGGTGCCCTACGACAACGCCTGGGTGGAGATCGACGGCAAGCGCCTGCCGTCCGTCCCCGGCGGCACGCATTGGGGCGGCGGCGTGCAGATCGGCGCGCGGGATCAGGGGAAGGTGGGCGAGCTGGTGCGCCTCGGCGGTGCGTGGAACGGGCGGCAGCTCATCCCGGCCGACTGGCTCGCGGCGTCCTTCACGCCATGCCCGCTGAAGCGCGAGTACGGATTCCTGTGGTGGCTCAACACCGATGGACTGCGCGCGCCGTCCGCGCCGCATGGCAGCGTGTTCGCGGCGGGCGCGGGCGGGAACATGACATGGATCGACCGCGGGCGCGGGCTGGTGGCGGTGTCGCGCTGGCTGGATCCGGCCGCCTATGACGGGTTCTGCGCGCGGGTGATGAAGGCGCTGGGGTAGGCGCCTTCGGCTTGCCGGCTTCCGTTCCGGTGCGGGTGGAAGTTGATGCGCGGACGCAGTGCTTCCGGCCTCCGGCGTGGACAGGCCGCGCGAAGAGTCAGGACGCGAGACGCGCCTGCACGAAGGCCACGCGCTCGGCGACCGGGGCGAGCGGCAGCGGGATCAGCGCGTAGCCCAGCGCGGTATAGGCCGCGACCATCGCCGCGTGCGTCGCCTCGGCCTCCGCGAAATCCTGCCGGCGTTCGGTATCGCGGGCGAAGATCGCGGGCCAGGGCGGGGCGATGAACACGTCGCGCCGGTAGCGGAAGCGTTCGGCGGCGCGGCGCGCATGCGGCGGGACCGGCAGGCCGCAGAGCGCGAGATACCCCGGCACGTCCGGCAGGCCGCGATCGAACAGCACCGGGCCGGAGAGGCGTGCGGCCTCGTGCCAGGAGCGCAGCTCCCACTGCAGCATCGCCTCGGCGAAGGCGGCGCGGTCCGCCCAGGGCAGGGCGGGGCCGTCGATCGCCATCTGGTCGCGGATGATCGCCCGGCCGGCTTCCGGCATGCAGGTCAGGCCGGTCGCGGCCAGCGCCTCGATCAGCGTGGTCTTGCCGGCGCCGGGCCCGCCGGTGACGACGATGAAGCGGTCGCTGTCGGACATGTGGTTCTCCTCGGCTTGCGCCAGCGCGGCAAAGCCCTCTTCGTCGAAACGGGGGTTCTCCCTCTCCCGCGTGCGGGAGAGGACCGGGGTGAGGGTGCTTCCACCAACACCACGGTGAGGTTTCGTCCCCGCGCAGACGCCCTCACCCTGTCCCTCTCCCGCCAGCGGGAGAGGGGACGTTGCGTGACCGGCCCGCCCTCTTCCTTTCGTCCGTCTCCCGTCCCGGCCTGTCCGCATAGCTGACGCAGGCGGAAGAACGCCGGGCGACGGCCGACGCCGCCCGAGAGGGGACTCGACCTCCCGCAACAGGCCACCCCACAGCGCCGCCCCTGTCAGGCCGCCGGCGGCAGGTTCTCGCGCGGGTGCAGCAGGTCCGGCCCGTCGTTGCGGATATCATTGACACCCGTGCCGACCGGCCAGGCATGCAGCGCGTCCTCCGGCGCCGGGCGCAGCAGCGCGGCCGCCGCGTCCCCGTCGCCGCCGAACCACGTCTCCACATCCGTCTCCGCGAGCACGCACGGCATGCGCGGATGGATCGGCCGCAGCGTCGCGTTCGCCGCCGTGGTGATCACCGCCACGCTGCGCAGGATCGATCCGTCCGGCGCGCGCCAGCCGTCCCAGACGCCGGCGATCAGCAGCGGCCGCCCGTCCCGCCGCGCCACCGCCCAGGGGCGGCGGGGCGGCTTCTCGCCCTGCCATTCGTAGAACGCGTCCATCGGCACCATGCAGCGGCGGCGGGCGAAGCAGTCGGCGAACATGCCGGACTCGCGGATCGTCTCCGACCGCGCGTTGATCGGCCGCCGCGCGGCGGCGAGGTCCTTCGTCCAGCGCGGCACCAGCCCCCAGGCGAGCAGGTCGGTCTGGAGCAGCCCGGTCTGCGGGTGGCGGCGCACCACCTCGATCGCCTGCGAAGGCGCGACGTTCCAGCGCGGCGGCGGCTGGGCCGGCGCGCCGTCCGCCGCTTCCTCCCCGCCCACGGGCGGGACGAACCGGTCGATGTCCCCCAGCGCGGCGAGATCCTCGCGCGTGACGTAACGGGCGAAGCGGCCGCACATGGGGGCAGCCTATCGCGAACCCGCCCGGCCGCCACCCCTGCCCGGCGCTCGGGTCTGCCCGTCGCGACGGCGCTTTGACAGCGCCGTCCCGCCCGCGTTCAAGTCCGCCCCATGCCCAGCTCCGCGCCCACGCCCACCTACCGTTCCCGCACCACCACCCACGGCCGCAACATGGCCGGCGCCCGGGGCCTGTGGCGCGCCACCGGCATGAAGGACGGCGATTTCGGCAAGCCGATCATCGCCATCGCCAATTCCTTCACCCAGTTCGTGCCCGGCCACGTGCACCTGCACAACCTCGGTCAGCTCGTCGCGCGCGAGGTCGAGGCGGCCGGCGGTGTCGCGAAGGAGTTCAACACCATCGCGGTCGATGACGGCATCGCGATGGGCCATGATGGCATGCTGTATTCGTTACCTTCCCGCGAGGTGATCGCGGACGCAGTCGAATACATGGTCAACGCGCATTGCGCCGACGCGCTGGTCTGCATCTCCAACTGCGACAAGATCACGCCCGGCATGCTGGTGGCCGCGATGCGGCTGAACATCCCCGCCGTCTTCGTCTCGGGCGGGCCGATGGAGGCCGGCAAGGTCGTGCTGTCCACCGGCAAGACGCACGCGGTCGACCTGATCGACGCGATGGTCGCCGCCGCCGACGACAAGGTGAGCGATGCCGACGTGCAGGTGATGGAGCGGTCCGCCTGCCCGACCTGCGGCTCCTGCTCCGGCATGTTCACCGCGAACTCGATGAACTGCCTGACCGAGGCGCTGGGCCTCGCGCTGCCCGGCAACGGCACGGTGCTCGCCACCCATGCCGACCGGCGCGGGCTGTTCGTGGAGGCCGGGCACCTGATCGTGGACCTCGCGCGGCGGCACTACGAGCAGGGCGACGACAGCGTGCTGCCGCGCAGCATCGCCAACTTCGCCGCCTTCGAGAACGCGATGACGCTCGACATCGCCATGGGCGGTTCGACCAACACGGTGCTGCACCTGCTCGCCGCCGCGCATGAGGCGGAGCTGAACTTCACCATGGAGGATATCGACCGGCTGTCGCGCCGCGTGCCGGTGCTGTGCAAGGTCGCCCCCGCCATCGCCGACGTCCATGTGGAGGACGTCCACCGTGCCGGCGGCATCATGGGCATCCTGGGCGAGCTGGACCGCGCCGGGCTGATCCGCACCGATGTCGGCGCCGTGCATGCCGCGACGCTGGCCGAGGCGCTGGCGCGGTGGGACGTGATGCGCAGCGACAGCCCGAAGGTGCGCCAGTTCTTCTGTGCCGCCCCCGGCGGGGTGCCGACCCAGACCGCCTTCAGCCAGGACCGCCGCTGGGACGATCTGGACACCGACCGCGCCGGCGGCGTGATCCGCGATGCGGAACACCCGTTCTCGAAGGACGGCGGGCTCGCGGTGCTGAAGGGCAACCTCGCGCCCGACGGCTGCATCGTGAAGACCGCCGGCGTGGATGAAAGCATCCTGCGCTTCTCCGGCCCGGCGCGGGTGTTCGAGAGCCAGGATTCGTCCGTGAGCGCGATCCTGTCCGGCCAGATCAAGCCGGGCGACGTCGTGGTGGTGCGCTACGAGGGCCCGCGCGGCGGGCCGGGCATGCAGGAGATGCTGTACCCGACCAGCTACCTGAAATCGAAGGGGCTGGGCAAAGCCTGCGCGCTGGTCACGGACGGGCGCTTCTCCGGCGGGTCCTCCGGCCTGTCGATCGGCCACGTCTCGCCCGAGGCGGCGAACAAGGGGCTGATCGGACTGGTCCGCGACGGCGACACGATCGAGATCGACATCCCCGCCCGCGTGATCCGCCTCGTCGTCGATGACGCGGAGCTGGAGACCCGCCGCGCCGCACAGGAAGCGGCGGGCTGGAAGCCGACGGAGGTCCGCAAGCGCAAGGTGACGACCGCGCTGCGCGCCTACGCCGCCTTCGCGACCAGCGCAGCCACCGGCGCCGTCCGCGTCGTTCCGTAGGGCGGGACGGAAGCGGCCGGGATGGGCCCGGCCGCCCCTTCCGTCTCTATCGCTGGCCGCCGCCGTGCCCGCCGGTCTTGCCGTGGGCCGGCTGGTCCTTCTCGTGCGACTTGTGCTCCGGCTGCGCATGGCCGCCGGCGCCGGTGCGGTTCTCGTGTGCCTTATCTTCGGGCTTGTGGCCGGGGGCGTGCTTCTTGTCCTCGGTCATCGGAGTGCCGGGGCGATGGGCGGGATTGGACGTATTGGGCATGATCTGGCGTTCTCCGCTGCTGTGTCCGGAACACGATGTGCCGGACGCCCGCGGAGAACGGCGCCCGGCGCGCGGTATTTCCGCCATGGACAAAAAGTAAATCGCCGCGCCGCACGCCGTGTTGACTTGCGCGGGCCGGCACGGCCGGGCCCGTGCCCGGCCGCGAGGGGCGCGACTACGTCCGCCCTTCTTCCTCCACCTCCGGCGGCGTGGGCGCGGTGATGGTCTGTTCGTGGCCCTTCTTGTCGTGGGCGAGGTTGTCCTCCTCGTCCTTCTCCGCGTTCGGCTTGCCGCGGGGCTGGGGATCGTCGGTGGTGATCGGCCCGTGGCCGCGCTTCGGCTTGTCCCGTGGATCCGGCATGTTGCGCTCTCCCGCTGCGGTGGCGTGCCACCAGGATGTGGTGACAACGGCGCGGCGCCGCCCGTGTTTCCCGCGGCCCCGAAAATAGATCGCCGGCCGGCCGGGCACCGGATTGCCCGCCGCCTCCCGCCGCGTCAGGCTCGCCGCAACGATGAACGAATCGGGGGAACGCGCCGGGCCGGCGGCCTTGCTGGCGCTGCCGGACTATCGCCGCCTGTGGGTCGCGGGCGGGCTCTCCAACGCGATGCGGTTTCTGGAGATGCTGGCGGCCGCGCTGTTCACGCTGGATGCCACCGGCTCCGCCTTCGCCGTCGCGCTCGTCACCGCCGCCCGCTCCGCGCCGATGCTGCTGCTCGGTGCGCTGACCGGCGTGGTCGCCGATGCGTGGGACCGCCGGCTGCTGCTGGCCGGCGCGATGGCGCTGGCCGCCGCCACCGCCGCGCTGCTCGGCCTCACCGCCTGGTCCGGGGCACTCACGCCGCTGCTGGTCGGCCTCGGCGCCTTCCTCGGCGGCATCGTCTCCGCCGCCGAGATGTCCACGCGGCGGCGGATGCTCGCCGAGACCGCCGGCCCGCAGCGCATCGGCCCGGCCATCGCGCTCGACGGCGTGACCAACGCGGTCACGCGCATGATCGGCCCGCTCGCGGGCGGGGCGGCCTATGCGACGATCGGGATCGCCGGCGCCTATGCCGTCTCCGCCGCGCTGTTCGCGCTCGCTTCCCTGCTGGTCGCCAGCGTGACGCTGCGCCATCCGGTGCGCCGGCTGCTGATCTCCCGCGTGCCGGCGGAACTGCGGGAGGGAATGACCGTCGCGCGGGCCAACGGCGCGCTGATGATGGTGATCGCCGTCACGATCGTGATGAACGCCTTCGGCTTCTCCTACAACGCGCTGATCGCGCCGCTCGGGCGCGCGCTGTGGGACCTGTCGCCCGAACGCATCGGCCTGCTGGCGGCGGCCGAGCCGCTGGGCGCCTTCCTCGGCGCGCTGGCGCTGACGCGCGGGCGGGAGAACCTGCCGAGGAAGCTGGTCTTCGTCGGCGGGTCGGCGATCGTGTTCGTGGCCCTGGTCGGCTTCGCGCTCGCGCCCGGCTTCTGGCCGGCCTTCGCGCTGCTGGTGCTCGGCGGCCTCGGCTCGGCGGGGTTCGCCAACATGCAGACGACGCTGGTGCTGACCGAGACGCCGGCGGAAGCGCGTTCGCGCGTGCTGGGGCTGGTGACGGTGTGCATCGGCACCGGGCCGCTCGGCGCGCTGCTCGCCGGCACGCTCGCCGAGCCGCTCGGCCCTGGCGTGGCGGTGATCGTCATGGCCGTGACCGGCGCCGTCCTGCTCTCGCTCGCCGCATGGCGGTTGCGGCCGGAGCCGCCGCGCCTGTAGCGTTCCTCCCAACGAAGACGAGGGGGGATGGTCCGTGGAGGATCCGCTTCTGGCGGCCGATGCCGTCAGCCTGCGGTTCGGAGGCGTGCGCGCGCTGAGCGATGTCAGCTTCGCGGTGCGGCGCGGTGAGCTGTTCTCGATCATCGGCCCGAACGGCGCGGGCAAGACCTCGATGCTCAACTGCATCTCGGGCCGCTATCGCCCGACCGAGGGGCGCATCCGCTTCGGCGGCAAGGACATCACCGGCATTCCGGTGAACCGCCGCGCCGCGCTCGGCATCGGCCGGACGTTCCAGAACCTCGCCCTGTTCGGCCACATGAGCGTGCTCGACAACATCATGGTCGGCCGCCACCACCTGCTGAAGCGCGGCTTCCTGTCCGGCATGATCTACTGGGGCACCGGCGCGCAGGCGGAGGAGCTGCGCCACCGCCGCGAGATCGAGGACATCATCGACTTCCTGGAGATCGAGCACGTCCGCAAGGCGCCGGCGGGCACGCTCTCCTACGGCTTGCGCAAGCGGGTGGAACTCGCGCGCGCCATCGCGCTGAAGCCGCAGCTCATCCTGCTGGACGAGCCGATGGCGGGCATGAACCTCGAGGAGAAGGAGGACATGGCCCGCTACATCGTCGACCTCAACGTCGAATGGGGGATGACGGTGGTGATGATCGAGCACGACATGGGCGTGGTGATGGACATCAGCCACCGCGTCATGGTGCTCGATTTCGGCCGCAAGATCGCCGAAGGCCCGCCCGAGGCGGTGCTTGAGGACCCGCATGTCCGCAGCGCCTATCTGGGCGAGGTGGAGCCGGAGGCCGCCGCATGACCCTGCCCGATCTCGACCTTCACGACACGCTGCCCAAGCTACTCGCGCTGCACGCGCGCGAGCACGGCAGCGAGGTGGCGCTGCGGGAGAAGCGGTTCGGCATCTGGCATTCGGTCACCTGGCGCGACTATGCCGCGCGCACCGCCGCCATCGCGCGCGGGCTGCGCACGATCGGGATCGGGCCGGGCGACGTGGTCGGGCTGATCGGCGACAATCGGCCCGACTGGGTGATGGGCGAGATCGCGGCGCATGCGGCGGGCGCGATGTCGCTCGGCGTCTATCGCGACGCGCTGGACGAGGAGGTGGCCTACCTGCTCGCCCATGCCGGCGCGAAGCTCGTCTTCGCCGAGGACGAGGAGCAGGTGGACAAGCTGCTCAACATCTCCGACCGCGTGCCCGGCCTGCGCCACATCGTCTTCAGCGACCCGCGCGGGATGCGCAAGCATGAGGACCCGCGCCTGCTGCCGCTGGAGACGCTGGTCGCGCAGGGCGGTGAAGGCCCGCTCGACGATCTGGCGGCGGCCACGCGCGGCGGGGATGTCGCGATCCTCTGCACCACCTCCGGCACCACGGCGAACCCGAAGCTCGCGATGCTGACCGGGGGCGCGCTGCTGCGCCATTGCCGGTCCTACCTCGCCGCCGATCCCAAGGGACCGGAGGACGAGTACGTCTCCGTCCTGCCGCTGCCGTGGATCATGGAGCAGATCTACGCGCTGGGCTGGGGGCTGATCACCCGGATGAAGGTGAACTTCGTCGAGGAGCCGGAGACGACGATGGCCGATTTCCGCGAGATCGGCCCGACCTTCGTGCTGCTCGCGCCCCGGGTGTGGGAGAGCATCGCCGCCGATGTGCGCGCGCGCATCATGGACGCCTCGCCCTTCAAGCGGCGGATGTTCGATCTCGGCATGAAGCTGGGGCTGGACGCCCTGAAGCAGGGCAAGCGGTCGGCGGCGGCGAATGCGCTGCTGTTCCGCGCGCTGCGCGATCGACTGGGCTTCTCCCGCCTGCGCTCGGCCGCGACGGGCGGGGCGGCGCTGGGGCCGGACACGTTCCGCTTCTTCCTCGCCCTCGGCGTGCCGCTGCGCCAGCTCTACGGCCAGACGGAACTGCTGGGCGCCTATACCGTCCACCGGCCGGACGACGTGGATTTCGACACGGTCGGCCATGTCTTCACGCCGGAGATCGAGCTGCGCATCGACGATCCGGACGCGAAGGGGCTGGGCGAGATCGTGGCGCACCACCCCAACATGTTCTCCGGCTACTGGCGCAACGAGGCGGCGAGCGCGGAGGCGCTGGAGGATGGCTGGCTGCGCACCGGCGATGCCGGCTTCCTCGACAGGCGTGGCCATCTGGTGGTGATCGACCGCATCCGCGACATGGCCCGCACCGCGGGCGGCGCGCGGTTCAGCCCGCAATACGTCGAGAACAAGCTGAAGTTCAGCCCCTATGTCGCCGAAGCGGTGGTGCTGGGCGACGGGCGCGACTTCCTCTCCGCGATGATCTGCATCCGCTACTCGATCCTGTCGAAATGGGCGGAGAAGCGGCGCATCGCCTTCACCACCTATTCCGACCTCGCCTCCAGGCCCGAGGTGTACGAGCTGATCCGCCGCGAGGTGGAGGCGGTGAACGCCACCCTGCCCGAGGCGCAGCGCATCGCCCGCTTCCTGCTGCTGTACAAGGAGCTGGACGCCGATGACGGGGAGCTGACCCGCACCCGCAAGGTCCGCCGCGGCGTGATCGGCGAACGCTACGGCGAGATCATCGAGGGCATCTATGCCGGGCGGGAGGCGATCCCGGTCGACACCACTATCACCTTCCAGGACGGCAGCAAGCAGCGCATCCGCACCACGCTGAAGGTGATCGACCTGCACCCCGCCGCCCGGCTGGAGCGCGCCGCATGAACTGGACCCTGCTGCTGCAGCTCGTGCTCAACGGGCTGATCGTCGGCGCGCTGTACGGCGTGGTCGCGATGTCCTTCGTGCTGATCTACAAGGCATCGCAGGTGGTGAACTTCGCGCAGGGCGAGTTCCTGCTGATCGGCGCCTGGGCGTGCTGGTGGCTGCTGACGACGTGGCAGTTGCCCTTCATCTGGGGCTTCCTGCTCACGCTCGTGTTTATGACGCTGTTCGGCATCGCGCTGGAACGCATCGTGCTGCGGCCATTGATCGGGGAACCCATCGTCAGCGTCATCATGGTGACGATCGGCCTGTCGATCGTCTTCCAGGCGCTGATGAAGTGGATGTTCGGCGTGTTCGCCCAGCCCTTCCCGCCGATCTTCACCACCCAGCGGATCAATATCCTCGGCCTCGAGGTGCAGACCGTCTATCTGCTGTCGATCGCGATCTCGGCGGTGATCCTCGGCGTGTTCGCCTGGTTCTTCCGCGCCACCAGGTACGGTCTCGCGATGCGGGCCACGGCCTTCGACCAGCAGGCCGCGCAGTCCCTAGGCGTGCCGGTGCGGCAGGTCTTCGCCATGTCCTGGGCGATCAGCGCGGTGGTCTCCGCCGTGGCGGGCGTGGTGGTGGGCGTGGTGAACGGCGTGTCCTCGGCGCTGTCCTTCTACGGCATCAAGGTGTTCCCGGCCGTGATCCTCGGCGGGCTCGATTCCATCCTCGGCGCGGTGCTCGGCGGGCTGATCGTGGGCGTGCTGGAGAACACGGCCGAATTCGTGGACAGCCAGTTCCTGCACTGGGGCAATATGTATCAGGTCGCGCCCTTCTACGTGCTGATCCTGATCCTGATGATCCGCCCCTACGGGCTGTTCGGCACCAAGGACATCGAGCGGGTATGACCGCGCAGACGCCGAGCGGGGATTTCCGCACCTCCTACCGCGCGGACACGACGATCTTCCCGACGGCGATGAGCCGCAATGCCGCCATCGCCGGCATCGTCCTGCTCGCGCTCACGCCTTTCGTGGCCGACCGCTACATCCTGTCGCTGATGATCCAGATCGGCATCCTGGGCATCGCGGCACTCGGGCTGAACATCCTGGTCGGCTTCACCGGCCAGATCTCCATCGGCCATTCGGCCTTCTTCGGCTTCGGCGCCTTCGCATCCGCCTATGCGGTGGAGCACGGCGTGCCGGTGCCGCTCGCGATCGTGTTCGCGGGGGTGGTGACCACGGCCGTGGGCATGGTCTTCGGCCTGCCGGCGGCGCGGCTGAAACGGCTGTATCTCGCCATCGCCACGCTCGCGGCGCAGTTCATCCTGGAGGATTTCTTCGCCCGCGCGCAGTGGTTCACCGGCGGTGTGGCCGGCCGCGTGACCGAGCCGTTCTCCCTGTTCGGCTGGGTCGCCGACCGGGACGAGAGCTATTTCTACGTCGTGCTCGCCTTCGTCATCATCATGTACCTGATGGCGGCGAACCTGATGCGCACGCGGGACGGGCGCGCGCTGGTGGCGGTGCGGGACCACTACCTCTCCGCCGAGGTGATGGGCATCAACCTCACCCGCTACCGGACGCTGTCCTTCGGCATCTCCTCCTTCTACGCCGGCATCGCGGGGGCGCTGTACGCGCACTACCTGCTGTTCGTCTCGGTGGAGGCGTTCACCATCGTCTTCTCCATCCAGTTCCTGGCGATGGCGATCATCGGCGGGCTGGGATCGGTGATGGGCTCGCTGATGGGCACCGCCTTCATGGTGCTGCTGCCGGAGTTCGTGCAGTGGAGCGTGGAACTGCTGCGCGGCGGCGTGATCGACCGTGCGCTGAAGCTCGCCGACAGCCTGTCCTACCTGCGCGAGATGGTGATCGGCGCGGTGATCGTGCTGTTCCTGATCTTCGAGCCGGACGGGCTCGCGCATCGCTGGAAACAGATCAAGGCCTACTGGAAGCTGTACCCGTTCTCGCATTGACGCGGGCGTGCCGCGCCGCCCATCCTGCCGCGCGGAAATGCCGGGAAAATCCGGCAACGAAAGCAAGGGGAGACGTTCGATGAGGCTCGTTCCGGCGGTGCTCGGCGCCGCCATCGCGGCCCTTCCGGCCGCGGCACAGCAGCGCATTCCCGTCGGCCACATCGCCGACTTCTCCGGCGCGACCTCCGATGTCGGCGTGCCCTACGGGCGCGGCGTGGCGGATGCGATGAACTGGATCAACGAGGCGCGCAAGGGCGTGCTCGGCCGCCAGCTCGCCTTCACCACCTACGACTACGGCTATCAGGCGCCGCGCGCCATCGCCCACTACCAGGCGCTGCAGCGCGAGCGGGTGGTGGCGATCCAGGGCTGGGGCACGGCGGATACCGAGGCGCTGGTCACCTTCGTCACCCGCGACCGCATCCCCTATATCAGCGCGTCCTATTCCGCCGCGCTGACGGACCCCACCGGCAAGGGCGGCCCGCGGTCGGAGAAGGCGGCACCGTTCAACTTCTTCTACGGCCCGTCCTACTCCGATGCGCTGCGCGCGATGCTGCAATGGGCGGCGGATGACTGGAAGGCGCGCGGCCAGTCCGGCCAGCCCAAATACGTGCACATGGGCGCGAACCACCCCTATCCGAACTCGCCCAAGGCGGCGGGGGAGGAGCGGGCGCGGGAGCTGGGCTTCGAGGTGCTGCCCGCCATCACCTTCGCGCTGACCCCCGGCGACTACACCGCCCAGTGCCTGACGCTGAAGGAGAGCGGAGCCAACTACGCCTATCTGGGCAACACCGCCGGGTCCAACATCTCCGTGCTGCGGGCCTGCCAGACCGTCGGCGTCAACGTGCAGTTCCTCGGCAATGTGTGGGGGATGGACGAGAACGCCATGAAGGCCGCCGGCACGGCCGCGAACGGCGTGGTCTTCCCGGTGCGCACCGAGACCATCTGGGGCGAGAGCGCGCCGGGCATGGAGACGATGCGCCAGATCAGCCGCGTGTCCGACCAGACCGGCAACGCGTATCGGCCCGTGCACTACCTCGCCGGCGTCTGCGCGGTGATGCTGATGGCCGAGGCGATGGAGACCGCCGGCGCGAACAACGGCGCGATCGACGGCGTGCGCATCCGCGACGGGTTCTACGCGCGACAGAACTGGGTGCCGAAGGGCACGGAGGGCGTCTGCGCGCCGTCCAACTTCACCGAGACGGACCATCGCGGCCAGCTTCGCGTCGGCATCTACCGCGCCGAGGTGAAGGGGGCCACGGAAGCAGGCTCCGTGGACGAGCTGATGCGCAACGGCACCATGGCGATCCGCCGGCTGACGGTGGTGGACCTGCCCCGCAGGCCGGAGTGGATCGGCTGGTAGTGCGGCCATGAGCGAGGCGCTGGCGGCGGCGCGGCAGATGGATGCCGCCGTCGCGCCCCTGCTCGAGGTCGCCAATGTCGAGGTCGTCTACAACGACGTGATCCTCGTGCTGCGGGGGCTCAACCTGCATGTGCGGCAGGGCGAGATCGTCGCTTTGCTGGGCGCCAACGGCGCCGGCAAGTCCACCACGCTCAAGGCGATCTCCGGCCTGCTCAAGACCGAGGACGGCGAGGTGACGCGGGGCGAGATCCGCTTCGCCGGATCGCGCATCGACGGGCTCGACCCCGACATCGTCGTCCGGCGCGGTATCTTCCAGGTGATGGAGGGGCGGCGGATCATCCAGGACATGACGCCGCTGGAGAACCTCCGCCTCGGCGCCTACACGCGCAGCGACGGCGGGGTGAAGCAGGACCTGGAGATGGTGCTGTCCTACTTCCCGCGCCTGAGGGAACGCACCGGGCTCGCCGGCTACCTGTCGGGCGGCGAGCAGCAGATGCTCGCGATCGGCCGGGCGCTGATGGCGCGGCCGAAGCTGATCCTGATGGACGAGCCCTCGATGGGCCTGTCGCCGCTGCTGGTGGGCGAGGTGTTCGGCATCGTCCGGCGGCTGAACAAGGAACTCGGCATCACCATCCTGCTGGTGGAGCAGAACGCGCGCATGGCGCTCGGCGTCGCCGACCGGGGCTATGTGATGGAGCAGGGCAAGATCGTGCTGGACGGCACGGCGGCGGACCTCGCGGACAACGAGGACGTCAAGGAATTCTACCTCGGCGGGCACGGCGCCGACCGCCGGCGTTTCACCAACCTCAAGAGCTACCGGCGGCGGAAGAGGTGGCTGTAGGCACCCGGCGCGCAGGAAGGTGAGGGGATGATCCGCTACTACGACAAGCTCGAGACACGCTCGCCGGACGCGCGCCGTTCCGCCCAGGCCGTCGCCCTGCCGGGGCTGGTCGCGCATGCGCGGGAGACGGTGCCGCATTACGCGATGCTGTTCGCGCATCTGTCGCCCGACGCGGGCTTCACCTCGCTGCCGCTGACGCGCAAATCCGACCTCGTCGCGCGCCAGCAGCTCTCGCCGCCCTTCGGGGGCATGGGCGCGGGCGCGGGGCGGCGGGTGTTCATGTCGCCCGGCCCGATCTTCGAGCCCGAGGGCAACGGCCCGGATGCCTGGCGCTGCGCCCGCGCGCTGCATGCGACCGGCCTGCGCGCCGGCGACCTGCTGCACAACAGCTTCGCCTATCACTTCACCCCCGCCGGCGTGATGCTGGAGGAAGGCGCGCTCGCGCTCGGCTGCCGCGTATTTCCCGCCGGCACCGGCAACACGGAGATGCAGGCCCGCGCGGCGGCGCATCTGCGCCCCGGCGCCTGGACCGGCACGCCGGATTTCCTCAAGGCGATCCTGGAAGCGGGCGATGCGGCGGGGCTCGACCTCACCTCCATCCGCCGCGCCCATGTCAGCGGCGGCGCCTTCCTGCCGGCGCTGCGCCAGTACTACGCCGCGCGCGGGCTGACCGTGATGCAGTCCTATGCCAGCGCCGATTGCGGCGTCATCGCCTACGAGACCGAGGCGCATGAGGGGCTGGTGGTCGATGAGGGCGTGATGCTGGAGATCGTGCGCCCCGGCACCGGCGACCCGATCCCGGACGGCGAGGTGGGGGAGGTGGTCGTCACCGTCTTCGACACCTCCGCGCCGCTGATCCGCTACGCCACCGGCGACCTGTCCGCCGTGATGCCGGGCCGTTCGCCGTGCGGACGCACCAACACGCGCATCCGCGGCTGGATGGGCCGCGCCGATCAGGCGGCGAAGGTGAAGGGGATGTTCGTCCGCCCCGAGCAGATCGCCACCCTCGCGCGCGCCTTCCCGCAGGCCGGCCGCATGCGGCTGGTGGTGGCGCAGGATGCGGGCGCGGATGCGATGACGCTGCGCGTGGAAGCGGCGGACGGGTCGATGGCCGAGGCGCTGGCCACGCGCTTGCAGGCGCTGACCAACCTGCGCGGCGCGGTGCAGATCGTGCCGCCCGGCAGCCTGCCGAACGACGGCAAGGTGATCGACGACACCCGGCCCGTGGGCTGATGCTGCCGCGCGCCGACAGCTACGAGGCGATGCTGGCCGCGTTCCGCTGGGATATCCCGGCGCGGCTGAACATGGGCGTGGAGGTCTGCGACCGCTGGGCGGACGGCACCGGCCGGCTCGCGCTGCTGCATGTCCAGCCGGACGGCCGTACCGAGGAATGGAGCTTCGACACGCTGCGCGATGCCTCCAACCGGCTCGCCAACGTGCTGCGTGCGCATGGCGTGAAGCGGGGGGATCGTGTCGGCATCCTGCTGCCGCAATGCCCCGAGACGGCGGTCGCGCATATCGCCGCCTACAAGCTCGGCGCCATCGCCCTGCCGCTGTTCGTGCTGTTCGGGGAGGACGCGCTCGCCTACCGGCTGTCGGATGCCGGCGCGCTGGCGCTGATCACCGACAGCGCCGGCCTCGCCAAGCTCGCCGCGATCCATACGCGCCTGCCGGAGCTGCGGGTGGTGCTGTCCATCGACGGCGGCGATGCGCGGGACCTGCACGCGGAAAGCGCGCGTGCGTCGGCGCATTTCACACCGGAGGATACGGAGGCCGACGACCCGGCGGTGCTGATCTACACCTCCGGCACCACCGGCCCGCCCAAGGGCGCGCTGCATGCGCATCGCGTGCTGCGCGGGCATCTGCCGGGCGTGGAGATGCCGCATGACCTGTTCCCGCAACCGGGCGACCGGATGTGGACGCCGGCGGACTGGGCCTGGATCGGCGGGCTGCTGGATGTGCTGCTGCCGTCGCTGTTCCATGGCGTGCCGGTCGTCGCGCACCGGATGGCGAAGTTCGACCCCGATGCCGCCTTCGCGCTGATCGCGCGCCATGGCGTGCGCAACGCCTTCCTGCCGCCCACTGCCCTGAAGATGCTCCGCACCGGCCGCCCCGCGCCCGGGCTCGCGCTGCGCTCCGTCGGCAGCGGCGGGGAGACGCTGGGGCCGGAGCTGCTCGACTGGGGCCGCGCGACGCTGGGTGTCGCGATCAACGAGTTCTACGGCCAGACCGAATGCAACCTCACCGTCTCCTCCTGCGGCGTGCTGTTTCCCGCACGGCCCGGCTGGATCGGCCGCGCCGTGCCGGGGCACCAAGTCGCGGTCGTGGATGCGGACGGGCAGGAGGTGCCGCCGGGCACGCTCGGCACCATCGCGGTGCGCCGGCCCGATCCGGTGATGTTCCTCGGCTACTGGAAGCAGCCGGAGGCGACGGCGGCGAAGTTCGCGGGCGACTGGCTGCTGACCGGCGATACCGGGGAGATGGACGCGGATGGCTGGGTCCGCTTCGTCGGCCGCGACGATGACGTGATCACCTCCGCCGGCTACCGGATCGGCCCGGGCGAGATCGAGGACTGCCTGCTGAAGCACCCCGCCGTGGCCATGGCCGCCGTGGTGGGCGTGGCGGATGCGCTGCGCACGGAGCGGGTGAAGGCGTTCGTGGTGCTCGCCCCCGGGCACGAAGCGAGCGAGGCGCTGGGACGCGAGCTGCAGGACTTCGTCCGTGCCCGCGCGGCCGCGCACGCCTATCCGCGCGAGGTCGCCTTCGTGGAGGCCCTGCCCATGACGGCGACCGGCAAGATCATGCGCGGCGAGCTGCGGCGGCAGGGCTGAAACTGCGCCTTGTCCCCTCTCCCGCCTGGCGGGAGAGGGAGGGGCCCGCGCTTGTGCGGGAGGGTGAGGGGGCCGGAGCGGCGAAACCTCATCGTGATCCGGATGGACGCACCCTCACCCCGGCCCTCTCCCGCATGCGGGAGAGGGAGAAGCGGCGCGGACCCCCCGAACCTGCGCGCCGCGATCGCGTTCTGCGCCTATGGCGATCCGCATCGGCATCTCCGGCTGGCTCTATGCGCCGTGGCGCGGGGATTTCTATCCCGAGGGCCTGCGCCAGGCCGATGAACTGCACCATGCCAGCCGCCAGTTCCCGACGATCGAGATCAACGGCACGTTCTACTCGCTGAAGAAGCCGGCCGACTTCGCGAAGTGGCGGGAGGCGGTGCCGCGCCGCTTCGTCTTCGCGGTGAAGGGCTCGCGCTACATCACCCACATCCTGCGCCTGCGCGATGCGGAGGCGGCGCTGGGGCGGTTCTTCGCGCAGGGCGTGCTGGACCTCGGCCCGGCGCTCGGCCCCATCCTCTGGCAGTTGCCGCCGAATTTCCGCTTCGATGCGGAGCGGCTCGACGGCTTCCTCGGTCTGCTGCCGCGCACCGCCCATGCCGCCGCGAAACTCGCGGGCCTGCGCGCATCCGGCCCCGACCGCCGCCTGCGCCACGCCTTCGAGGTCCGGCACGACAGCTTCCGGGACGAGGCGTGGATCGCGCTGCTGCGCCGGCATCGCGTCGGCTCCGTCGTGGCGGACTCGGTCGACTGGCCGTGCCTGTGGGATGTCACGTCCGACTTCGTCTATATGCGCCTGCACGGATCGGAGGAGCTGTACGCCAGCGGCTACGACCGCCGCGCGCTCGATCGCTGGGCGCGGCGGGTGCGCGCCTGGGCGGAGGGCGGCGAGCCGCGCGTGCGCCATGCCGGCCCGCCCGCGCCCCATCGCCGCCGCCGCGACGTGTTCGTCTACTTCGACAACGACAAGAAGGTGCGTGCGCCGAAGGATGCGCATGCCCTCGCGGAGCGCCTCGGCCTCGCCTAGACTGCATGCCGAAGGGATGGGAACCGCCATGGCGCTGTCCAACCGCCTGCCCGGACTCGATT
Source organism: Rhodovastum atsumiense (assembly GCA_037190665.1). Taxonomy (GTDB): domain Bacteria; phylum Pseudomonadota; class Alphaproteobacteria; order Acetobacterales; family Acetobacteraceae; genus JBBCJT01. Next base: position 51,752 of record JBBCJT010000030.1, read on the forward strand.
TCGATCTCGGCGAGACGGCCGACATGCTGCGTGCGCAGGTGGAGGCGTTCGCGGCGGACGAGATCGCGCCGCGCGCCGCGGAGATCGACCGCGACAACGATTTCCCCGCCGACCTGTGGCGCAAGATGGGGGAGCTCGGCGTCCTCGGCATCACCGTCGACGAGGAGTATGGCGGCGCGGGGATGGGCTATCTGGAGCATTGCGTGGCGATGGAAGAGATCAGCCGCGCATCGGCCTCCGTCGGCCTGTCCTACGGCGCGCACTCCAACCTCTGCGTCAACCAGATCAAGCTCAACGGCAACGATGCGCAGCGGCGCCGCTACCTGCCGAAGCTGATCAGCGGCGAGCATGTGGGCGCGCTGGCGATGAGCGAGCCGGGCGCGGGGTCGGACGTGGTGGGCATGCGCACGCGGGCGGACAAGCGCGGCGACCGCTACGTGCTCAACGGCGGCAAGATGTGGATCACCAACGGGCCGAACGCGGACACGCTGGTGGTCTACGCCAAGACCGATCCGTCCGCCGGCCCGCGCGGCATCACCGCCTTCCTCGTGGAGAAGGGGTTCAAGGGCTTCTCCACCGCGCAGAAGCTCGACAAGCTCGGCATGCGCGGATCGAACACCTGCGAGCTGGTGTTCGAGGATTGCGAGGTGCCGGAGGAGAACGTGCTCGGCACCGTCGGCGGCGGCGTGCGCGTGCTGATGTCCGGCCTCGACTACGAACGCGCCGTGCTGGCCGCGGGGCCGCTCGGCATCATGCAGGCGTGCATGGACGTGGTGATCCCGTACGTGCACGAGCGCGAGCAGTTCGGCCAGAAGATCGGCGAGTTCCAGCTCATGCAGGGCAAGATCGCCGACATGTACACGGTGATGAACGCGGCGAAGGCATACGTCTATACGGTCGCGAAGGCCTGCGACCGCGGGCGCGGGTCGCGCAAGGATGCGGCGGGCGCGATCCTCTACGCGGCGGAGAAGGCGACGTGGATGGCGCTGGAGGCGATCCAGTGCCTCGGCGGCAACGGCTACATCAACGACTATCCCACCGGCCGGCTGCTGCGCGACGCGAAGCTGTACGAGATCGGCGCCGGCACCTCCGAGATCCGCCGCATGCTGATCGGCCGCGAGCTGTTCCGGGAAACCGCGTGAGCGTCCTGCGCAGCAGTGCGGATCCGCGCGCGGACGAGTTCCGCGCCAATGCCGACGCGATGGGCGCGCTGGTCGCCGAGCTGCGCGCCCGTACCGAAGCCGCGTGGCAGGGTGGCGGGGCGAACGCGCGCAAGCGGCACCTCGACCGCGGCAAGACGCTGCCGCGCGAGCGGGTGCTGGGCCTGCTCGATCCCGGTGCGCCGTTCCTCGAACTTTCGGCGCTCGCCGCGCATGGCATGTACGGCGGCGAGGTGCCGTCCGCCGGCATCGTCACCGGCATCGGCCGTGTCGCCGGCCGGCCCTGCGTGATCGTCGCCAACGACGCGACGGTGAAGGGCGGCACCTACTTCCCGATGACGGTGAAGAAGCACCTCCGCGCGCAGGAGATCGCGCGCGAGAACCGCCTGCCGTGCCTGTACCTGGTGGACAGCGGCGGGGCCAACCTGCCGCATCAGGACGAGATCTTCCCCGACCGCGAGCATTTCGGCCGCATCTTCTTCAATCAGGCGCGGATGTCGGCCGAAGGCATTCCGCAGATCGCGATGGTCATGGGCTCCTGCACCGCGGGTGGCGCGTATGTTCCGGCGATGTGCGACGAGAGCGTGATCGTGCGCGGCCAGGGCACGATCTTCCTCGGCGGCCCGCCGCTGGTGCAGGCCGCTACCGGCGAAGTGGTGACCGCCGAGGACCTCGGCGGGGCGGACGTGCACGCGCGCACCTCCGGCGTGGTGGATCACTACGCCACCGACGATGCGCACGCGCTCGCCATCGCGCGGCGGATCGTGGGCACGCTCGGCCGCCGCCGCGCGCCGGCCGTCGCCCTGCGCGACCCCGCGCCGCCGCGCTTCGATCCGGCAGAGCTGCACGGCATCGTGCCCACCGACCTGCGCAAGCCCTACGACGTGCGGGAGGTGATCGCGCGGATCGTGGACGGGTCCGAGTTCGACGAGTTCAAGGCGCTGTACGGCACCACGCTGGTCTGCGGCTTCGCGCACCTGTTCGGCTGCCCGGTGGGAATCATCGCGAACAACGGCATCCTGTTCAGCGAGAGCGCGCTGAAGGGTGCGCATTTCATCGAACTGTGCAGCCAGCGCGGCATTCCGCTGATCTTCCTGCAGAACATCGCGGGCTTCATGGTCGGCAGGAAGTACGAGGCCGGCGGCATCGCCAAGGATGGCGCGAAGCTCGTCACCGCCGTGTCCACGACATCGGTGCCCAAGCTCACCGTCATCATCGGCGGCAGTTTCGGCGCCGGCAACTACGGCATGTGCGGCCGTGCCTATGGCCCGCGCTTCCTGTGGATGTGGCCGAACGCGCGCATCTCCGTGATGGGCGGCGAGCAGGCGGCGAGCGTGCTCGCCACCGTGCGCCGCGACGGGCTTAAGGCGCAGGGCCGCGCCTGGACCGCCGAGGAAGAGGAGGCGTTCAAGTCGCCGATCCGCGAGCAGTACGAGGCGCAGGGCCACCCCACCTACGCCACCGCGCGGCTGTGGGATGACGGCATCATCGACCCGGCGGATACGCGCCGCGTGCTGGGCCTGTCGCTGTTCGCCGCACTGGAGGCGCCCATCCCGCGCACGCGCTTCGGCGTGTTCCGGATGTGAGCGCGCGCATGATCCGCACCCTGCTGATCGCGAACCGCGGCGAGATCGCCTGCCGCATCGCGCGCACCGCGCGGCGCATGGGCATCGTCAGCGTCGCCGTCCATTCGGATGCGGACGCGGACGCCCTGCATGTGCGCGCCTGCGACCTCGCCGTGCGCATCGGCCCTCCGCCGGCGCGCGACTCCTATCTGAACATCGCCGCCATCCTCGATGCCGCGCGGCGCACGGGCGCGGATGCGGTGCATCCCGGTTACGGCTTCCTGTCGGAGAACGCGGAATTCGCCGAGGCCTGCGCGCAGGCCGGGCTGGTCTTCGTCGGCCCGTCGCCATCCGCGATCCGCGCGATGGGATCGAAGGCGGCGGCGAAGGCGCTGATGGAACAGGCCGGCGTGCCGCTGCTGCCCGGCTATCATGGCGCGGACCAGGACCCCGCATTGCTGGCGGCGGAAGCCGCGCGCATCGGCTTTCCCGTCGTCATCAAGGCGGTGGCCGGCGGCGGCGGGCGCGGCATGCGCGTGGTGAATCGCGCGGAGGATTTCGCCGATGCGCTGGCCGGCGCGCGGCAGGAAGCGGCATCGGCTTTCGGCGACGACCGCGTGCTGGTCGAACGCTACCTGACCCGCCCGCGCCATATCGAGGTGCAGGTCTTCGGCGACAGCCACGGCAACGCGGTGCACCTGTTCGAGCGTGACTGTTCCGTGCAGCGCCGCCACCAGAAGGTGCTGGAGGAAGCCCCCGCGCCCGGCCTGTCCGCCGACCGCCGCGCCGCGATGGGGGCGGCCGCCGTCGCCGCCGCGCGGGCGGTGGATTATGTCGGCGCGGGCACAGTGGAGTTCGTCGCCGACGACAGCGGGTTCTTCTTCCTGGAGATGAACACGCGGCTGCAGGTGGAGCATCCGGTGACGGAGGTTGTCACCGGGCTCGACCTCGTCGAGTGGCAGTTGCGCGTCGCCGCCGGCGAACCGTTGCCGCTGGCGCAGGATGCGATCCGCCTCGACGGTCATGCGATCGAGGCGCGGCTCTATGCCGAGGACCCGTCGCGCGACTACGCGCCCGCGACCGGCAGGCTGCTCGCCTTCCGCATGCCGGCAGCGGTGGTGCGCGTGGATACCGGCTTCGCCGCGGGCGACACGGTCGGCGTGCATTACGACGCGATGCTGGCGAAGCTGATCGCGCACGGGCGCACGCGCGGCGAGGCGCTGGCGCAGCTCGCGACCGCGCTGGCGGAGGCGGAGGTCGCGGGGCTGACCACCAATCTCGACCTGCTCGCGCGTGTCGTCGCGCACCCGGAATTCGCGGCTGGTGGCGTGGATACCGGCTTCATCGCGCGCCATGCGGCGACGCTGCTCGCGCCGGCGGAACCGCCGACCGACGAGGCGAGCGCGGTGGCCGCGCTCGCGCTGCTGGTCGAACAGCAGCCGCCGGCGAACGCCTCGCCCTGGGATGCGGGGGACGGGTGGTGGCTGAACGCGGCGCCCGAACGCGCCATCGTTCTGCTCAGCGAGGCGGGCGAGCACCGCATCACCGCGCGGCACGAGGCGGGCGTGTGGGTGCTCGGCGTCGGCGATGCGCGCTTCGCCGCGCGCGTGGCGCGGGCGGAGGATGGTGTGCTCGATCTCGTGCTCGACGGGCTGCGCGAGCGTGCGGGCGTGGTGCATGAGGGCGAGGCGCTGTCGCTGCGCCTGCGCGGCCGCCGCCACCGCTTCCGCCTGCCGCGCGCGGGTGGCGATGCGGAGGATCAGGCGGCGGCGGGCGGGCGGCTGGTCGCGCCGATCCCCGGCCGCATCACTGGGACCATGGCGGCCCCCGGCGATGCGGTCGCGCGGGGGGCGGTGCTGGTGACGATGGAGGCGATGAAGACCGTCTACCGCCTGACCGCGCCGGCCGATGCGGTGGTGGCGGAGGTGCGCTGCACGGAAGGGGAGCTGGTGGAGGAAGGCGCGGTGCTGGTGACCTTCGCCGATCCGGAGGCGGATGGCGCTTAGCCTCTTCCGCGGGCGGGAGCTTGCGGAAAGGCAGGGACCGTTACGCAACATCCCCTCTCCCGCTGAGCGGGAGAGGGAGGGGCCCGCGCTTGCGCGGGAGGGTGAGGGAGGCCGGGCGGAAGCTGAACCCCTCGGGTCGCGCTGGCTGACCCGCCCTCACCCCGGCCCTCTCCCGCGAGCGGGAGAGGGGGGTGTTGGAGTGCTTCCCGGCGACTGAACTTGATCCGCCGGCTTGGGTGCGGGTATAGGAATATCATCAACAGCGAGCCGCGTGCGTCACCGGAATGAAGCCGCTTCGCCCGCGGTGCATCCGGTCCTGCCGAGGGGCCCTTAAAAGGCTAAAACCCTAAAGCCCTAAAGCTCCCCGCCCGCCCCTACAGCATCCGCTGCAGGATGACCTTCTGGATGTCGGACGTGCCCTCGTAGATCTGGCACACGCGCACGTCGCGATAGATCCGCTCCACCGGATAATCGGCGAGGAACCCGTACCCGCCCAGCGTCTGGATCGCCGCCGTGCACACCGCCTCCGCCGTCTCGGATGCGAACAGCTTCGCCATGCACGCCGCCTCCAGCGCCGGCTGGCCATCCGTCTTCAGCCGCGCCGCGTGCAGCACGAGCTGGCGTGCCGCCTCCAGCCGCGTCTTCGCCTCCGCCAGCCGGAAGCCCACCGCCTGATGGCGGATGATCGGCGTGCCGAAGGCGCTGCGGTCCTTCGCGTAGCCGATCGCATAGTCGAGCGCCGCGCGCGCCATGCCGACACTCTGCGCGGCGATGCCGATGCGTCCGCTCTCCAGTGTGGACAGCGCGATGCGGTAGCCTTCGCCCTTCGCGCCGATGCGGCAATCGTCGCCGATGCGCATGTCCTCGAAGGCGAGCTGCGCGGTGTCGGACGCCTTCTGGCCGAGCTTCTCCTCCAGCCGCGCGATGCGGAAGCCGGACGTATCGGTCGGCACGGCGAAGCAGGTGATGCCCTTCTTGCCGGCCTCGGGATCGGTCACGGCGAAGATCACGGCGGTCTTCGCGATGGCGGCGTTGCTGATGAACTGCTTCGCGCCGTTGATCACCCAATGATCGCCATCGCGCACCGCGCGCGTGCGCAGCGCGGAGGCGTCGGAGCCCGCGCCCGGTTCGGTCAGCGCGAAGCAGCCGACCGCCTCGCCCGATGCGAGCGGGCGCAGGAAGCGCTGCTTCTGCGCATCGGTGCCGAAGATCTCCAGCACCGCGCAGGTCGGCGAGTTGTGGACCGAGACCATGGTGGAGACCGAACCGTCGCCGGCGGCGATCTCCTCCACCACCAGCGCGTAGGTCACGTAGTCGAGCCCCGCGCCGCCCCAGTCGGGCGAGACGGTCGCGCCGAGGAAGCCGAGCGCGCCGATCTCCGCGATGATCTCCGCTTCGATGCAGCCCGCCTTCTCGCGCGCGGCGGCGCCGGGCCACAGCTTCTCCTGCGCGAAGGCGCGCGCGGTTTCGATGACCAGCGCGTCGGGTTCGGTGCGGTCCAGCATCTGCCTGTCTCCCCTCGGCGCTTATAGCATCTCCACCGCGACGGCGGTCGCCTCGCCGCCGCCGATGCACACCGCCGCCACGCCGCGCTTCAGCCCGCGCTCCTTCAGCGCATAGAGCAGCGTGACGACGATGCGCGCGCCGGATGCGCCGATGGGGTGGCCGATGGCGCAGGCGCCGCCGCGCACGTTCACCTTCTCCATCGGCAGGCCGAGCTCGCGCGCGACCGCGAGGACGACCACGGCGAAGGCCTCGTTGATCTCGAACAGGTCGACGCTGTCCTGGGTCCAGCCGGCTTTCGCCAGCACCAGCCGGATCGCCTCGGCCGGCGCGGTGGTGAACCAGCGCGGCTCGCGCGCATGGACCGCGTGGGCGACGATGCGGGCGAGCGGCGGGGCGACGGCTTCCTTCTCGTGCCCGATCAGCAGTGCCGCCGCGCCATCGGAGATCGAGGAGGAGTTGGCCGCCGTCACCGTGCCGTCCTTGCGGAAGGCCGGCCGCAGCGTCGGGATCTTGGAGGGATCGGCGCGGCGCGGCTGCTCGTCGCTCGCCACGTCCACCGGCCCCGTGCGGCCCGGCACGGCGAGCGTGGCGATCTCGTCGGCCGGCGCGGCGCGGGCGCGTTCCAGCGAGCGCACGGCGTAGGCATCCTGATCGGCGCGGCTGATCTGGAGCTGTTCGGCCGTGTCCTCGGCATAGGTGCCCATGGCGCGGCCGGGCTCGTAGGCATCCTCCAGCCCGTCGAGCGCCATGTGGTCGTAGACCGTGCCGTTGCCGTACTTCAGCCCGGCGCGCATCTTCGGCAGCAGGAAGGGCGCGTTGGACATGCTCTCCATCCCGCCGGCCACCAGCACGCCCGTGCCGCCGGCGGCGAGGCGGTCATGCGCCTGGATGACCGCCTCCATCCCGGACCCGCACATCTTGTTCAGCGTGGTGCAGGGCACGGAGACGGGCAGGCCGGCATGGAGCGCCGCCTGTCGCGCGGGCGCCTGGCCGACGCCTGCGGAGAGCACGTTGCCCATCGTCACGCCCGTGACCGCATCGGCCGCGACATTGCCGCGCGACAGCGCCGCGGCGATCGCGGCCGCACCCAGCTTCGGCGCGGGCAGGGGCGAGAGTTCGCCCAGCAGCGAACCGATCGGCGTGCGGGCGGCGGCGAGGACGACGATGGACATTTCTTGTCTTCCTGCGAGGGGCTCGTCGTGAAGCCGGCCCCCTAAAGGGATTGGGGTCAAGGGGCCTCCCGGCCCCTTGCGGGGAGTGCGGGGCAGCGCCCCGCTGCTTACGCCGCCTGCGCCACCGGTACGTCGAGCGCCGCGCGCTTCTCCTGTGCCGCCGCGTAGCTCGCATGCTTCACCGGGCCGAAGCCGCGGATACCGGCGACGATCTCCATCAGCGCCACCGCGCGCGGCAGCGTGGCCGGCGTCAGCGTGTCCAGCATGCGGTCGATATCGGCGAAGGTCTCCTCCACCAGCCGTCGCTCCAGCACCCGGTCCGACTGCCGGCCGAAGGGATCGAACGCGGTGCCGCGCAGGCGCTTGCCGTGGCGCAGCAGGCGGAACAGCGGCAAGGCGAGCCAGCCCGGCACGCCGATCTTGCGACGACGGCCGGTGGCGGGATCGGTGCGCGTGATCAGCGGCGGAGCCATGTGGAAGACCGGCTTCGCCGCCGGATCGTGGCCGGCTGCGGCGTGCAGGCGCGCGACCTCGTACTCGTCCTTGTAGGCCATCACGCGGAACAGCGCCTCGGCGGCGGCACGGGTCAGCGTGCCGGCGGTGCCCGCGACCTCCGCCTCGCGCGCGGCGACGCGGTCGATGGCGGCGCGGTAGCGGTCGGCATAGGCGCGGTCCTGATAGGCGGCGAGTTCACCCGTGCGCGCCGCGATCAGGGTCTTCAGGTCGCGGGCGGGCGGCGTGGCGCCGTGCAGCACCTCCGCCTCGGCCTCCGGATGCTCCGCGAGGATGCGGCCCCAGAGGAAGGCGCGCCGGTTCGTCTCCACCGCGGCACCGTTCAGCTCCATCGCCTGATCCAGCGACTGCAGGCTGACGGGCACGAGGCCGCGCTGCCAGGCGAGGCCGAGCATCAGCGTGTTGAGATACTGCGCGCTGCCGAACAGCCGCTCCGACAGCGTCGCGGCGCGCAGATACGCCCCGTTGCCGACGCGGCGGGAGAGGGCGCGGCGATGCAGCCCGGCATCCACGCGCAGGTCGGGATTGGTGACGAAGCCCGCGCCCGCGACGAGGTCGAGATTGCCCACCGCCACGCCATCGGCCCGGCAGCGGCGCAGCACGTCCGGCCCGGCGGCCACGGCGAGGTCGGCGGCCAGCAGCAGGTCGGCCTCGTGCTCGCCGATGCGCGCGACATCCAGCGCGGCGCGGTCCGGCGCGATCTGCACGTGGGAGACGACGGCGCCGTTCTTCTGCGCGAGGCCGGTGAAGTCGAGCGTGCGCACCGCGCGCTCGTCCAGATGCGCGGCGAGCGCGACCATCGCGCCGGTGGTGACGATGCCGCCGCCGCCGATGCCGGCGAACAGCCCGCGCCAGGGGGCGCGCGGCGCGGCGATCTCCGGCATCGGCAGGCCGGCGCCAAGTTCGGCCTCGCGGGCGTGCCACGTATCGGACGGCGCCTGCGCGCGGGACGCGACGGTCACGAAGCTCGGGCAGAAACCCTTCAGGCAGGAGAGGTCGGTGTTGCAGGCGGTGGGCGAGATGCGGCGCTTGCGGCCGTGATCGGTCTCCACCGGCTCGATGGCGATGCAGTGCGACTGCGCGGAACAGTCGCCGCAGTTCTCGCACACGCTTTCGGTGATGGTCACCGCGCGCTCCGGCACGACCATCCTGCCGCGCTTGCGGCGGCGGCGCTTCTCCGTGGCGCAGACCTGGTCGTAGATCAGCACCGAAACGCCGGGATGCGCGGCGAGGTCGCGCTGCACGTCCTCCAGCGCCTCGCGCGTGTGCAGTGTGGTGCCGGGCGGCAGCGCGGCGGGGGCGGGCAGGCGCGCGGCCTCGTCGGCCACCACGGCGATGCGGGAGACGCCCTCGGCGGCGACCTGTGCGGCGATCATCGGCACGGTAAGGTGACCCTCGGCCGGCTGGCCGCCGGTCATCGCCACCGCGTCGTTGAACAGGATCTTGTAGGTGATCGGCGCTTCGGCCGCGACGGCCTGCCGGATCGCGAGCAGGCCCGAGTGCTGGTAGGTGCCGTCGCCCATGTTGGCGGACAGGTGCGGCAGGTCGATGAAGCTGTGCAGCCCGACCCAGGACACGCCCTCGCCGCCCATCTGGCTGAAGGTGCGCGTGCCTTCGTTGTCCAGCGCCATGATGTGGCAGCCGATGCCGGCCGAGGCATGCGCCCCGCCGGGCAACCGGGTGGAGGTGCCGTGCGGGCAGCCGGCGCAGAAGTACGGCGCGCGGGCGAGCGTGCCTTCCTGCCGCATCGGCATGTCCGGCGGCGGCGCATCCACCGCGACGCCGAGCGGTTCGAGGAAGCGCGCCAGCGCGCGCGCGACGATGCCGGGCGACAGTTCCAGCACGGCCGGCAGCAGCGGCGCGTCGTCCGGCCCGGTCTTGCCGGCGAGCATGGGCCGGCGGTCGGCCGGCATGTTGTAGAGCGCGGCGCGGGCCTGCTGCTCCACGAAGGATCGCTTCTCCTCGATCACCAGCAACGCGCGCTTGCCGTCCGCGAAGCGGCGAAGCCCGTCCGCCTCCAGCGGCCAGGACAGCGCGACCTTGCGGATGGCGATGCGCGGGTCGCGGTCGAGCCCCAGCCGCTTCAGCGCGTGCAGCGTGTCGCCATGCGCCTTGCCCACGGTGACGAGGCCGATCGAGGCGTCGGCGGGGCCGATGTCGCGGTCGAGGTTGTTGGCGCGCACGAATTCGGCGACCGCGGGCAGCCGCTCCATCACCAGCCGCCGTTCCAGCTCCACCCGTTCCGCCGGCCAGCTCAGGTGCGGGTCGAGATTGAGGCCGTGCGGCGGCATGGCGTGGCCGACGGGGGTGCGCACGCGCGGGTAGGACGGCACGATCACCGTGCCGCCGCTCTCGACCACCTCGGTCGCGCCCTTCAGCGCCACCCACAGGCCGCAGAAGCGCGACATCGAGATGCCGGCGAGGCCGTAATCGAGGATCTCCTGCACCGACCCGGGCACCAGGATCGGGATCATCGCCGCTTCGAAGACGTGCTCGGTCTGGTGGGGAAACACCGATGACTGCGCGGCATGATCGTCGCCCGCCACCGCGAGCACGCCGCCGAGGGCCGAGGTGCCGAGCGTGTTGGCGCAGCGCAGCGCATCGCCCGAGCGGTCCACGCCCGGGCCCTTGCCGTACCACATGCCGAACACGCCCTCGACGCGCTTGCCGGGGAAGCAGTCGACCTGCTGGGTGCCCCAGACCATCGTCGCGGCGAGGTCCTCGTTGAGGCCCGGCTCGAAGCGGATGGCGTGCGCGGCGAGCAGCTTCTTCTGCCGCCACAGCTCCTGATCCACCCCGCCGAGCGGGGAGCCGCGATAGCCCGACACGAAGCCGGAGGTGCGATGGCCGTTGGCGCGGTCGAGCCGCGACTGCTCCAGCAGCACGCGCACCAGCGCCTGCGTCCCGTTCAGCAACACCGGCGCGTCCAGCTCCAGATAGCGGTCGGCGAGCGAGACGGGCGAACGCCCGACACCGATGTCCATCGGCCTCTCCTCCCCTGGCGTATTCCAAACCCTGACTGATTCTACGCACGAACGGGCTGGCGGTTGTTGCCAAACTTGGCGACATTCACAGTCCAGATTGGCAAGATCTGCTAATTGTGCAGTGCAAAATGGGAGGATCGGCGATGGAATTCGACCGGATCGACCTCGCGATCCTGGATCACCTGCAGCAGGACGGCCGCGCGACCACGCTGGAGCTGTCGGAGAAGGTGGGGCTGTCGCCCTCCCCCTGCCACCGCCGTCAGCGCATCCTGGAACAGCAGGGCGTGATCCGCGGCTACGTGGCGCTGCTGGACCAGGAGCGCGTCGGCCTGCCGGTCAGCGTGTTCGTCTTCGTCGAGCTGGCGAGCCAGACCGAGGAGATGTTCAACGCCTTCGAGCGCGCGGTCGCCGACGTGCCGGAGATCATGGAGTGCTACGTGATGAGCGGCACCAACGACTACCTGCTGCGCGTCGTCGCGAGCGACCTCGCCTCCTACGAGGCGTTCCTGCGCGCGACGCTGATGCGCTTCCCCGGCGTGCGCAACATCCGTTCGACCTTCGCGCTGCGGCGCGTGGTCTACCGCACCCATCTGCCGCTGCGCGCCGGGGCGGCTTGACTTCGCCGCGCCTCGCCGCCGTTCTGTCGGCATACGCGAAGGGGGAGGGACCCGCATGATCCGTTTCGGCCGCCGTGCCGCACTGGCCGGGCTCGCGCTCGTGCCGGCTTCGGGCGCGATCGCGCAGCCGGCGCTGCCGCCTACCATCACGCTCGTCGTCGGCGCCGCCCCGGGCGGGACGACCGACACGCTCGCGCGCGAGGTGGCGGAGGTGATGCAGGCGAAGCTCGGCCGCAACGTGGTGGTGGAGAACCGGACCGGCGCGGGCGGCAACATCGCCGCCACGCAGGTCGCGCGCGCCGCGCCCGATGGCGGCACGCTGCTGGTCGCCTTCACCAGCCACACGCTGAACGCCGCGCTGATGAACCAGATCCCGTACCGGCCGGTGGAGGATTTCACGCCGATCTCGCGGCTCGCGCGGCTATCGGCGAGCGTGCTGGTGGTCGGCCCCTCGGTGAAGGAAGCGGACCTCGCCGCCTTCGTCGCGGCCGCGCGCGCGAAGCCGGACCGCTACAGCTTCGCCATCGGCGGGGTCGGCAGCTCGCTGCACATGCAGACGGTGATGTTCCGCTCCGCGCTGGGGCTGACAGGGCCGGACGTACCGTTCCGCGGCACCTCGCCCGCGCTGGTGGACGTGGTGGCCGGGCACGTGGATGCGATGTTCGTGCCGCTGGATGTGGGCGGCGAGCTGATCCGAGACGGCAAGGCGCGCGCGCTCGCCGTGACGTCGGAGAAGCCGCTCGAGGCGCTGCCCAACGTCCCCACGGTGCGCAGCGTCGCGCCGGAGGTGCGGTCCGCCGTGGCGTGGTTCGGCATCCTCGGCCCCGCGGGCATGGCCGCGCCGCTGGTGGCGACACTGCACGAGGCGATCTCCGCCGCGCAGACCTCGCCGCGCGCCGTGGCGCGGGTGACGGCGGCAGGCGGCGAGGCGACCGTGATCTCGCCGGCCGAGTTCCGCGCCTTCCTGGTGGAGGACATGGCGCAGTGGCAGGAGATCGCGCGCATCGGGAAGATCGAGAAGCAGTAGCGCGCGGGGCGTCGACCCTTCCCCCTCCCCACCGCTTGCGGGGGAGAGGGGCGCGTCCTCAGACCGGCGGCGCGCCGAGCGAGAGTTGATCCGCCAGATGGCAGCGCGCCCAGTGTCCGGGCGCCAGTTCCCGCAGCACGGGCGGTTCGCTGCGGCAGCGATCCTCGGCGAACCGGCAGCGCGGGTGGAAGTAGCAGCCTGATGGCGGCGCGGCGGGGCTGGGCACCTCGCCTTCCAGCACACCGTCATCGCCCGACACGCGCGGGTCGGGTACGGGCACGGCGCGCAGCAGCGCTGCGGTGTAGGGATGGCGCGGCCGGGTGAACAGCGCCTCGGTCGGCGCGAGTTCCACGAGCTGTCCCACATACATCACCGCGACGCGGTCCGAGATGTGGCGGACCACGCTCAGGTCATGCGCGACGAACAGGAAGGTAAGCTTCAGCCGCTGCTGCAGTTCCAGCAGCAGGTTGAGCACCTGCGCCTGCACCGACACGTCCAGCGCCGAGACCGGCTCATCGGCCACGACCAGCCGGGGGTTGGTGGCGAGTGCGCGGGCGATGCCGATGCGCTGGCGCTGGCCGCCGGAGAAGGCATGCGGGAAGCGGTGCATGAACTCCGGCCGCAGCCCCACCAGCCGCAGCAGGTCCGCCACCCGCTCCATCCGGTCGCGCCGGCGGCGCATGCCGTTGACCAGCAGCGGCTCGCCCACGTTGTCGAGCAGCGTCATGCGCGGGTTCAGCGACCCGAACGGGTCCTGGAAGATCATCTGGATGTCGGCGCGCAGGCCCGTCACGTCGCGCTCGGGCATCGGCGCGAGGTCCACCACCTCACCCTGCCGCGTGCGGAACAGCACCTCGCCGGAGGTGGGATCGAGCGCGCGGAGGATGCAGCGCGACACCGTGGTCTTGCCGCAGCCGCTCTCGCCCACGAGGCCGAGCGTCTCGCCCTCGGCCAGCGTGAAGCTGACATCGTCCACTGCGCGTACATGGCCGGAGACGCGCCGCAGAAGGCCCTTCGCGATCGGGAAATACTTGCGGAGGTTGCGCACCTCCAGCAGCGGGGCGGCGGCCTCGCTCATGACGCGACCGCCTCGCCGTACAGGAAGCAGGCCACGCGCTGGCGCTCGCCCTCCTCCATCAGTGCCGGCACGGCCTGGCTGCAGCGGGGCATCGCATCGGGGCAGCGCGGGTGGAAGGCACAGCCGGAGGGGCGGTTGAACGGATGCGGCAGCGCACCCGCGATCACCGGCAGCTTCGTGCGCGTCGCACCGGCGAGGCTCGGGATCGAACGCAGCAGCGCGCGGGTATAGGGATGGCGGGGCGCGTGGAAGATCGCATCCACCGGCCCCTGCTCCACCACGCGGCCGAGATACATGACCACGACATGGCTCGCCATGCGCGCGATCACGCCGAGGTCATGCGTGATGAAGATGATCGCGGTGCCGTACTTGCGCTGCAGTCCGCGCAGCAGGGCCAGGATCTGCGCCTGAGTGGTGACGTCGATCGCGGTGGTCGGCTCGTCCGCGATCAGCAGCCGCGGCCGGCAGGACAGCGCCATGGCGATCATCGCGCGCTGGCGCAGCCCGCCGGAGAGCTGCCACGAATAGGCGTCCACCCGGCGTTCCGGCATGGAGATGCCGACATCGCGGAACAGGCCGACCGTGATGGCACGGGCCGCCGCCGTGCTGACCCTGGGATCGTGCAGGCGGATCGCCTCGATGATCTGGGCACCGACCGTGTGCACCGGGCTGAACGCGGCCATCGGTTCCTGCGGGATCAGCGCGATCTCCGCCCCGCGCATCGCCCGCATCGCCGGGCCGCGCGCCGGCAGCGCGGCGAGGTCGATCACCGATCCGTCCGTGCGGCGGTACATGATCTGCCCGCCATCCACGCGCCCGGGCTTGCCGACGAGGCGCAGGATCGCGCGGATCGTCACGCTCTTGCCGCAGCCGCTCTCGCCAACGACGCCGACGACCTCTCCCGGCGGCACCTCGAAGCTGACGCCGTCCACGGCGCGGACCGTGCCTTCGTCGAGGCCGAAGCTCACGCGCAGATTGTCCACGCGAAGCAGCGGCGGCACGGTGCCCTGCACGGGATCAGGTGCTGTAGGGGTCGGATGCATCGCGCAGCCCGTCGCCCACGAGGTTGAAGGCCAGCACGGCCACGATGACCACCAGCCCGGGCAGCAGCAGCCACGGCGCCAGCGCGAGCGTCTGGATGTTCTGCGCTTCCTGCAGCAGCACGCCCCAGCTTATCGCCGGCGGGCGGATGCCGAGACCGAGGAAGGACAGCGAGGTCTCGTTGATGATCATCACCGGGATCGCGAGCGACGCCGTGGCGATGATGTGGCTGGAGAAGGTCGGCACCATGTGGCGCAGCACGATGCGCATCCGCGAGGCGCCCGCGAGCCGTGCCGCGAGCACGAAGTCCTCCTCCCGCAGCGACAGGAACCGGCCGCGCACCTCGCGCGCGAGCGTGGTCCAGCCGATCAGCGACAGGATCACCGTGATCGCGAAGAACACCTGGATCGGCGACCAGTCGCGCGGCAAGGCCGCCGACAGCGCGAGCCAGATCGGGATCGTCGGCACCGATTGCAGCAGCTCGATCAATCGCTGGATCACCTGATCGACCACGCCGCCGAGATAGCCGGAGATGCCGCCCAGCAGCACGCCGAGCACGGTGGACAGCGCCACCGCGATCAGCCCCACCGTCATCGACGTCTGGGTCGCGTGCATGATGCGCGACCACTGGTCCCGCCCCAGCCGGTCGGAGCCGAGCAGGAAGATGCGCTGGGCCTTGTCCACCGGGCCGATCAGATGCGTGCGGGCGGTGAACAGGCCCAGCACGCGGTACGGCTCGCCTTCCACGAAGAAGCCCACGCGGACCTTGCGCGCCTCGTCCGTGCTCCATTCCATGCGCAGCGTCACCGGGTTGCGCTTGCCGACGATACCCGGAACCCAGGGATCGAGCCGGCCTTCGTCGAACAGGTGCAGGCTCTGGATCGGGATGAAGGCCTGCCGCGCGTCGGTGCGTTCGGGGTCCTGGGTGGAGAAGAAGGCCGGAAACAGCACGATCGCGTAGAGCAGCACCAGCACGAACAGGCTCGCCATCGCGAGCTTGTGCCGCCGGAACCGCCACCACACCAGCGTCCAGTTGGACGCGACGGAGATGCGGTCCTCGGCCGCGGACGTCTCCGGCAGGGTCGTCGTCGCCTGCGACATCATCCCTCCATCCGGATGCGGGGATCGAGCAGCGCGAGCAGGATGTCCGACAGCAGCGTGCCGAGGATGGTGAGGAAGGAGTAGATCAGCAGGATACCCCCGGCGAGGAACATGTCCTGGTTGATCAGCGCGCGCAGCAGCAGCGGACCGATATTGGGCAGGTTCATCACCGTCGCGACGATCAGGCTGCCGGAGAACAGCGCCGGCAGGTACCAGCCGATGGTGCTGACCAGCGGGTTGAGCGCGAGGCGCACCGGGTAGCGCAGCACCAGCCGCCACTCGCTCATGCCCTTGGCGCGCGCGGTCTCGACATAGGGTTTGTTCAGCTCGTCCAGCAGATTGGCGCGCATCACCCGCGTCAGCCGCGCGGTGCCCGCCACCGCGAGCACGATCGCCGGCAGCCAGATATGCGCCAGCAGGTCCACGAAGCGGCCGAACGACCACGGCGCATCGACGTATTCGGGCGAGAACAGGCCGGTGATGCTGATGTCGAAATACGCGAAGGCCAGCCACATCAGCACCAGCGCGAGCATGAAGTTCGGCGTGGCGACGCCGATGTAGTTGATGACCGTGAACACGTAGTCGAGCACCGAGCGCGGATGCGTCGCGGAGTAGATGCCGGCCGGAATGGCGATCGCCCAGGTGAGCACGAAGGAGAACAGCGCGAGTGCGAGCGTGAGGCCGAGCTGTTCTGCGATCAGGTCCGCGTTCGGGCGCTGGTATTCCAGCGACAGGCCGAGATCGCCGCGGAACAGGTTGCCCATCCAGCGCATGTATTGAACGAGGAACGGCTGATCGAGGCCGTAATCGTGCCGCAGCGCCGCGAGCTGCTCGGCGCTGATCGACGTGCCGGAGGAGGCGAGCGTCGCCACGTAGGCGGTGAGGAAGTCGCCCGGCGGCGCCTGGATGATGACGAAGATGATGAACGAGTAGACGAGCAGCAGCAGCGGCAGGAGCAGCAGCCGCTGGCCGATGTAGCGGATCATGCGCGGGGCGGCGGCGGGCGCATGCCCGCCGCGCCGTCAGTCACGGCCGGCCGTGTCACGTGCAGCGACCCTGCCGCTAGCGTGCCAGGAAGAACTGTTCCGTCCTGGCATTGCCGGGGCTGCGCAGCGGCCAGTCGTTGCCGAGCGTCGTCGGCACGTTGTGGAACCGCGTGTTCACCACGACCACGCCCTGCACCATGGGCGTCAGGCCGATCGTGCCGACCTCGAACGCCTCGTCGGCCCAGATCCGGAAGATCTCCTGTGCTGCGGCCTTCTGCTCCTCCGGCCCGACGGTGCGCGCCTTGTCCACCAGCTCCAGCACGCGGCGGATGGAAGCCGGCGGCTCCGCGCCCTCGCGCCCGCTGGTGCGCGCCCACTGGCCGAACAGCGGGCCGGTGGTCAGGATCGGGGAGTTGCGGACATCGACCTTGGCATTGCCGGTGAAGGGGAAGGCAGTGGTGTCGTTGTTCCAGATCTCCGCCTGCAGCTCGTTGGCGTCACGCATGCTGAAATGCAGCGCGCGCTCACGGATCTGCACGATGGTGCGGATGCCCACCGCCTCCCAGTCCTTGGCGACGAGCTGGGCGACGTCCGGCCAGGCGCCGAAGGCGGGCACCACGCTGATCTCGATGGTCGCGGGCCTGCCGTCCGCCATCAGCCTGATCCCCTGCGGATTGCGGCGGTTCAGGCCGATGCCGTCGAGCAGCGCGTTCGCCTTCGTGCGGTCGAACTCGGTGTAGCGCTGCTCGTACTCCTTGCCCGGGAAGTACGGGTGCCACGGCGGCGGGACCGACTGCCGCGCCTCGCCGAGGCCGAGGAACACGCTCTCCTTGATCTGCTCGCGGTTGACGGCGAGCGACAGCGCGATGCGGAAATCCTTGTTGGCCATCAGCTTGCCGAGTTCGGCATCGGCCCGGTAGCTCATGTTGAACGCCACCGCCGCGTCGGTGCCGCCGAAGGTCGGCCAGGTGATCACGCGATAGCGCCCGGTCCGCTCCTGCTCCTTCAGGACCGGATAGTTGGTCATCTGGATGTGGCGTTCCTGCATGTCGAAATTGCCGGCGATCGCCGCGAGGTTCAGCGCCTGCACATCCGCGAAGTAGGTGAAACGCACCTCATCCAGATAGGGAAGCTGGTTGCCGGCCGGATCGACGCCCACGTAGTAGGGGTTGCGCCGCAGCGTGAACACCGGGTCGGATGCGCGCGTCGCCGGCGACCATGCCGCCATCGTCGGCCGCTCCGGATTCTCGGGCGGCGCGTTGCGGTTGGCGAACAGCTCCGTCCATGTCCGGAAGCCCGCCGCCTGCGTCGCGCGGTCGATCGATTCCTTGGGCGCGTGCGCGGGGTGGAACTGCTTCAGGTAGTGCGCCGGCAGGAACACCGCATAGGTGCGGTCGGCGCCGTCCTGGTTGGCGAGCGCGGTGAGGAACAGCGTCGCCGGTTCGTTGTAGGTGAAGCGGACGGTCTGGGCGTCCACCTTCTCAACCTTGGCGGCCGAGCCGTCGGCGTTGCGGATCCAGCCCGGCAGCGCGGGCGTCAGCTCCTTGTTGAGCAGGACGTCGGTGTACCAGAACAGGATGTCGTCCGCCGTGAACGGGGCGCCATCGGACCAGCGCGCGCCCTTCCGCAGCGCGATCGTCCAGACGCGGAAATCGGCGGAGGGCTCGGCGCCGGAGGCGATCTTCGGTTCGATCGACGCGCCATCGGGCGAGAAGCGGAACAGCCCGTCATAGACCACGCGGACATAGTTGTTGGCGTCCGCCGGCCCCAGGAACGCGCGGCGCCAGACCCCGCCATAGGTGCCGGTGCGATCCACCACCGGCACGACCAGCGGCTGTTCCGGCAGCCGCTCCGTGACCGGCGGCAATCGCCCGGCACGCACCTGTTCGGCGAGTGCGGGAGCCTCGTTCCATCGCTGGGCGGTCTGTGCGTTGAGGGGGGTGGCAGGAAGCAGGCCTGAAGCAAGGGTCGCGAGCAGACCGGCTGCGATCATCCGCATGGTCGAAGTCCCCCCAAGCATTGTTTTATGAAGCCGATTCCCTGGACGCCGTCGGTCACGCCAAGACGTTCCGATCGCAAGCTAATCATAGACGCCGGCCGCTTGCCAATCATCCCGCATGGTCCGACGCGGCCGCGCGGAGGGCGTTGTGCGGTGCGTCATGGAGGCGGGCCACGCGGCGGGATCGCCCGCGGAGCCAGCCCGGCACGACCGCCGCGCACGAGCTTGGCGGGTCCGCTACCGCATTGCGTGGGGCGACGAAACGCGCCTAACCTCGAATGGTACACGCCGGACGAACGGCGGGGGGCTCCGCGGTGTTGCCACGGGGCTTGATGTCCGATGAGGCAAGGTCCGGCGCAGCCGGCCATACGTAGGGGAGGAACGTCCACGATGACGTCCAAGGGAATCTCGCGCCGCACGGCGCTCAAGGCCTCTGCCGCCGGTGCGGCGCTGCCGCTGCTGCACATCCGGACCGCGGGTGCCGCCGGCAGGCTCGCGCTCGGCCTGTGGGATCACTGGGTCGGCGCCACGGCGAACGACGCGCTGCGCGGCATCATCATGGAATGGGCGCAGAAGAACGCGGTCGAGATCCAGCTCGACTTCATCACCTCGGTCGGCAACAAGAACCTGCTGACCATCGCGGCCGAAGCGCAGGCGCGTCAGGGCCACGACATCCTCTCCTTCCCCACCTGGATGATCCACGACCAGCAGCGACTGCTGGAACCGATGGACGACGTGATGGGGCGGCTGATCGCCAAGTACGGCAAGGTCAACGAGGCGTCGGAGTACCTCGCCAAGATCGACGGCAAGTGGCTTGCGGTGCCGCAGACCACGGGCAGCCAGTTCAAGGGGCCGGCCGCGCGCATCGACCTGATGAAGCAGCATGCCGGCATCGACGTGGTGGCGATGTACCCGGCGGAGAACAAGCTCGGCCCCGGGGCGGACGCCTGGAACTACGACGCGTTCCTCGCCGC
>JBBCJT010000031.1:0-83423 GCA_037190665.1 Rhodovastum atsumiense
GCGGCTGCGGGCCGCGATGGCGGCCGCCGGCATCGCGGTGCCGGACACCGCGCCGCTGCCGTTCCCGGCCCCGCCCCGGCCCGCGCCGGAGCCTGAGGCTGAGCCTGAGTTCGCGCCCCGTCCCGCGGCGGCCGCCTCGCCCTGGCCGGGTCCCCCGCCGCCGGCGGAGGCGGAGGTCCCGCCGGCGGAGGACCCTATGCCGCCGCCGCCCGCGCCGAAGCCCGACCGCAACATCGAGGAGCTGCTGACCGCCCGCTGGGGCGTGTGGCTGGGGGCGGGCGCCCTGCTGCTCGCGGTGGTGTTCCTGATCCGTTACGCGGTCGAGGAAGGCTATTTCGGCCCCGAGGCGCGCACGCTTGCCGCCGTCGTCCTCGGCCTCGCGCTGGTCGCGGGCGCGGAATTCCTGCACCGCCGCCCCGCTGCCGCCGGACCGATGCCCGATTACGCCCCCGGCGCGCTCGCCGCGGGCGGAGCGGCGTCCCTGTTCGGCGCGGCCTACGCGGCGGCCAGCCTGTACGCGCTGGTGCCGCCGGGCATCGGCTTCGCGCTGATGGCCGGCGCGGCGATGGCGGGCCTCGCCCTGTCGCTACGCTACGGCCCGCTTGCGGCTGCGGTCGGTGTCGCCGGCGCCTTCGCCACGCCGGCACTGGTCTCGAGCACCGAGCCCGACGCCGTGCTGCTGTTCGCCTACCTGTTCGCCGTGACCGCCGCCGCGATGGCGGTGGTCCGCTACACCGCCTGGGCGTGGCTCGGCTGGTCCGCGACCGTGGCGGGCGCGCTGTGGGTGGCGATGGCGGCGGCGGGCGGCGTCGCGCCCGAACCGGCCGCCATCTTCGTCCCCGCCGCCGCTGCGCTGAACCTGCTGCTGCTGCCGGGCGCCGCACTCGACCATCCGGTGGGGCGGCAACTGGCCTGGGTACCGTTCGCCGCCCTCGGTTTCGCCGGGCTGCTGCTCGGGCTGACGGGCGGGGAGGCCGGCGGCTGGGGCGTGCTCGCGATGTCGCTGCCGGCGCTGTGGGTGGGCCGCACCGAACCGCGGCTCGACCGGCTGCCCTGGCTCGCCGCCGGGCTTGGCCTGCTGGCGCTGCTGGTCTGGCAGATGCCGGGCCAGAGCTTCCTGCCGCCGCCCGAGACGGTGACGGTTGAGGGCGTGGTGCAGGCGGTGCTGCCGGGACCGTGGATCGCGGATGCCGCGCGCCCCTTCATCGCCGCCGCCCTGCTGCTCGCCGCCGCGCACGCGCTGATGGGTCTGTGGCAGGAGCGGGTGGGCGTGCGCCCGCTGCGCTGGACGGCGCTGACGGCCGCCGTGCCGGTGCTGGTGCTGGCGGTGGCCTATGCGCGGGCGCGCCCGCTCGCCGTCGATCCCGTGTGGGCGGCGATCGCGGTGCTGCTGGCCGGCGCGCTGGTGCTGGCCGCGCGCGCGGCGAACGACGTGCAGCGCGCGGGGGCGCATGCGGCGGGCGCGGTGGCGGCCATCGCGCTCGGCTTCGCGATGCTGCTGTCGGATCACTGGCTGACGCTCGCCATCGCGCTGATGCTGCCGGCGCTCGCCTGGATCGAGGCGAAGGCGAACCTGCGGCCGCTGCGGCATGTCGCGCTCGCGGTCGCGGCGCTGGTGCTGATCCGGTTGCTCGCCAACTGGTACGTGCTGGACTACCCGCTGGGGCGGATGCCGGTGGTGAACGGGCTGCTGCTCGCCTACGGCGTGCCGGCCGCGTGCTTCGCGCTCGCCGCCATCCTGTTCCGGCGACGCGGCGATGACGTGCTGGTCGCGGTGCTGGAAGCGGGCGCGGTCGCCTTCGCCGCCGCACTGGTCGCGCTCGAGATCCGCCACTGGTCCACCGGCGGCAGCTTCGACGACCGACGGATGAGCTTCCTCGAATCCGGGCTGCAGGTGACGGCGCTGTTCGCGCAGGCGGTGGCGGTGCGGTACCTCGCGCATCGCCCGGGGCGGCAGGTGCTCTCGGTCGCGTGGCGCGTGCTCGCGCTCGGCGGCGTGATCGGGCTGGTGCTGCTGATCGCGGACAATCCGCTGGTCGCGGATCACCCGATCGGCACCTGGCCGGTGCTGAACCCGCTGCTGCCGGCCTACGCCCTGCCGGCGCTCGCGCTCGCCTGGCTCGCCCGCACGGAGGAGGCGGCGAAGCTGCCCCGGCTGCCGGCCTGGCTGGGCGGTCTCGCGCTGATCGCCGCCTTCCTGTGGGTGACGCTGGAGGTGCGGCGCGCCTTCCATCCCTACGCCATGGGCCTCGACGCCGCCGGCTTCGACGATGCCGAACTGTGGGCCTACTCCGGCGCGTGGCTCGCCTTCGGCATCGCGCTGATGGCGGCCGGCATCCGCTTCGGCGTCGCACCGCTGCGGCTCGCCGCCATCGCGGTGGTCGGGCTGACGGCGGCGAAGGCGGTGCTGGTCGACATGGGTGATCTGGTCGGGCTGTGGCGGGTGCTGTCCTTCCTCGGCCTCGGCCTGACGCTGATCGCGCTGGGGGCGGCCTATCGCCGCTTCGTGCCCTCGCCATCCGCCGGGAAGGGAGCCACGACATGACGAAGCCGCCGCCGGTCCTGTTCGCGCACCCCTTCTCCTCCTACTGCCAGAAGGTGCTGGTCGCGCTGTACGAGAACGCGACGCCGTTCACGCTGCGGATGCTCGACCATCGGGATGCCGGGACGGTGGCGGAGTTCGCCGCGCTGTGGCCGCTGAAGCGCATGCCGGTGCTGGTGGATGACGGGCGGCCGGTCGTGGAGGCGACGATCATCATCGAGCATCTGCAGATCCATCATCCCGGCCCGGTGCGCCTGCTGCCCGACGATCCGGCGGCGGCGCTGGAGGTGCGCTTCCTCGACCGGTTCTTCGACAACTACATCCAGACGCCGCAGCAGAAATTCGTCTTCGACAGGCTGCGCCCCGAGGCGGAACGCGACCCGCGCGGCGTGGCCGATGCGCGGGCGCTGCTGGACACGTCATATGAATGGCTCGACCGTCATATGGCCGGCCGGACATGGGCGGCGGGGGAGGCGTTCAGCCTCGCCGACTGCTCGGCCGCGCCGGCGCTGTTCTACGCGGACTGGACGCACGAGATCCCGGCGCGCCATGCGAACCTGCGCGCCTATCGCGCCCGGCTGAACGCGCGGCCTTCCTTCGCGCGGGCCATCGAGGAAGCGCGATCCTTCCGGACGCTCTTCCCGCTGGGTGCGCCGGATCGGGATTGAAGGATGTCGTCGGCAGCTACGAGAACCACCCAAGTATGACGCGATAGAGTTCGGGCGCCTTCGAGGCGTTGAGGATGAGAAGCGTCAGGCCAAGGGCCGATACCCACCCGACGATATTGACGGTGACACCCCACCAGAATGACGTGCCGTTCTCGACGCTGCGGATGATGTCCTTCTTGGCATCGGTGATCGCCGCGCCGATGAAGGCGCGTTCAATTTCGGGCCGGGTTTCTTCGATTGCCGAGAGCGCGAAGGTCTGAAGGCGTCGATCCGCGGCGCCGCGATACGTGTCCATTTCCGTTCTGGTCGGGTGCCTCTCCGCGCCTTTCGGCGTTGGCAGGCCGCTGATCGTTCGTTCCCGCAAAGCCTGCTTGTAGAGGGCATAGGCAAGCAGGCCGGGAAGATCGGTCTCGCCGCCGACGAAGGCTTCGAACGAACGGCTGTAGGATATCGACGCCGGGGATAAAGCGGCCGGCGATGCCGGCTCGTTCAACGGACTTTGGCAGCCTTTGCCAGAGCCGCGCGATAGGCATCTTCCCGCATGACCGGGATGCTGCGCCCATCCGGAAACGTCAGCGTCGAGAAAACTCGCTCCGGCGCCACGGTTCCGGCCACCGCGCGCTGAGGATCGGCTCTCACTGCTTCCTTCGAGGCTGTGAGCTGCCGCGTGTTACCGGACCTGTCGTGCCACCTCATGTCCGAAAGCTTGTCTTTCGAGAGCTTGAGGTCAAGCGAAATGCATACGCTTCGCTCTGGGCCTTCGTATCAGACCGGCTGCACCGCCGGCGGCCGGTCGCCGATGGCGGCGGCATCGGCCCAGGTCAGCCGCCATTCCGCCGCGCCGTCCGGTTCGATGAAAACCGGCGTCGCGTTCGGCGTGCGCACGTCGGGCTCCATGCCCATCTCCGCGCGCAGCGCGCGGAACAGCGCGCCGTGGGCGACGACCAGTACCGGCGCGGGCAACGTCACCGCGCGGTTGATCGCACCGGCGGCGCGGGTACGCAGCGCGGCGAAGGGCTCGCCGCCCTCGGGCACGAAGCGTTCGGCCACCCAGTCATGGAACCAGGTGCCCATCTCCTGGCCTTCCTGCTTGCCGAAGGCGCACTCGCGCAGATCATCCTCCACCGCGACCGGCAGCCCGGCCGCGTCGGCGACGATCTGTGCGGTGACGCGGGCGCGCCCGAGCGGAGAGGAGACGATGGTGGTGATCCCGCGTCCGCGCAGCAGGGCGGCGGCGGCATGCGCCTGGGCGATGCCGCGCTCGTTCAGCGGGATGTCGACATTGCCCTGGCTCCAGCCGCGCGCGTTCCAGTCGGTCTCGCCGTGGCGCAGGTACCAGAAGGGAACGCGCGCGATCGGCATCAGGCGACCTTCAGCCCCTCGGTCTCCATCGCCTTCTGCACCGCCGGCCGCGCGAGCATGCGCTGGAAGTGGGCGTTGACGTTGGGCGGCAGGTCCTTGCCCACGCGCGCCTTGTACCAGAACTCGACATAGAACAGCGCCGCATCGGCCACCGAGAAGGAGCCCGCGACGTACTCCTTGCCCGCCAGCGCCTTGTCGAGGACGTTGAAGCCCTTCTCCATCAGCTCCACGCCGCGCGCCTTCACCGCCTCGTGGTCGGCCTCGCTGGGGGCGAAGTTGCCGGGGCGGACGAAGCGGGAGAAGCCCTGCATGTGGATGGTGGACACGGCGAAGTCCATCGCCTCCAGCGCCCGGGCCTCGCCGTCGGCATCCTTCGGCAGCAGGTTCTTTTCTGGGTTGGCGCGCGCGAGCCACACGGCGATCGCGGGGAACTCCGTCAGCACGGACCCGTCGTCGCGCTCCAGCGTCGGCACCTTGGACTTCGGGTTCTTCGCCACGAATTCCGGCTTGTACTGCTCCTGCTTGGCCAGCAGCGTCGGCGCGCCCTCGAACGGCTTGCCGATCTCGTTCAGCAGCACATGGATGCCGAGCGAGCAGGCACCAGGGGAGTAGTACAGCTTCATGGCGCGTCCTTTCTGTTGCGTTAGTCGAACAGGGAGCTGACGGAGGCTTCCTCGCTGATCCGCCGCATCGCCTCGGCGAGCAGCGGCGCGATGGTGAGCTGGCGGATGTTCGACGCGAGGCGGACCGCCTCGGTCGCGAGGATCGAATCGGTCGTGGTCAGCATCTCGATCGGCGAGGAGGCGATGCGCGCCACGGCACCCCCCGAGAGCACGCCGTGCGTGACGTACACGCCGGCCGATTTCGCGCCCTGTTCGATCAGGGCCGCGGCCGCGTTCACCAGCGTGCCGCCGGAATCGACGATGTCGTCCACCAGCAGGCAGTGCCGGTCCTGCACCTCGCCGATGATGTTCATCACCTCGGACACGCCGGCGCGCGGGCGGCGCTTGTCGACGATGGCGAGATCGACGTTAAGCCGCGACGCGATGGCCCGCGCGCGCAGCACGCCGCCCACGTCGGGGCTGACGATCATCAGGTCGCGACCGGCGTAGCGTTCCTGGATGTCGCGGGCGAAGAACGGCGCGGCGTAGAGATTGTCCACCGGGATGTCGAAGAAGCCCTGGATCTGCCCGGCGTGCAGGTCGAGCGTCAGCACGCGGTCGGCCCCTGCCTCGGTGATCAGGTTCGCGACCAGCTTGGCGCTGATCGGCGTGCGGCTGCCGCTCTTCCGGTCCTGCCGCGCGTAGCCGAAATACGGGATCACCGCGGTGATGCGTCGCGCGCTGGCGCGTCGCAGCGCATCGAGCGTGATCAGCAGCTCCATAAGGTTGTCGTTGGTCGGATAGGAGGTGGACTGGACCACGAACACGTCCTCGCCGCGGACGTTCTCGTGGATCTCCACGAACACCTCCATGTCGGCGAAGCGTCGGACCGAGGCCCGGGTCAGCGGCAGGTTGAGCGCGGCTGCCACCGCCTCCGCCAATGGACGGTTGGAATTGCAGGCGACAATCTTCATGGGGCGCGGTTCCGGGCGGCGGCGAGGCGCCGGGGTGGTAGCAACATGGGTGTCACAAGTCCACCGCGCCCCGGCCGTCCTACCGCGGCTGCCGGTCGATCACGTCCTTGACGCCGCCCGAGGCCTCGTCCGCGACGACGAAGGCGACATCGCCCCAGGCGCGGTCCAGGCTACCCGCGGGCACCTCGTTCATCTGCACGATGCGGCCGTACTCCTCGCCGTAGACATTGGCGAGGATCCACTGGATCTCCACCCGCTGCGTGCCGGCGCTGGCGCCGCGCGCGACCTCGACCCGGCCTTCCAGCAGCCAGTCCGCCCCGCGCGCGCCGTCCTGCACGACGAGCCCGCGCTGGGTGAGGAATTCGCGCATCTGCCGCGCAAGCTGGGCATTGCCGTCCCCCGGCGCGCCCTTCACCGCAACGAGGGCGACCTTGGGCGGGCTGGCGCGGGCGCGCATCGCCGCGGGGTCGGATGCCTTGCGCGCCGCTTCGATGCGGGTGAGCAGCGAGGACAGGTCATGCGCCACGGAAGAACCGGCCTGCCGCAGCGTCGGCGTGTCGGCCGCGGCCCAGGCGGCGGCCGGCACCGGCGCGCCCTGCACCGTGCCCTGCGAGGCGCCCTGCGGGTTCAGCACGGTATAGGTCGGCACCACCGACCCCCCGGTCAGTTCCGCGGTGATGGCGAGCTTCCAGTCGCCCGAGCGCGGGGTGCGGGCCACGGCCGGTACCTCGATCTTCTCCAGCTCGTCCGCGACGATCTCCGCGAAGCGCTCGGCGCCGTCATTGCCCAGCAGCGCCTGCGGCGGCGTCGGCACGGCGAGCCGCGCGGTCGGCGGCCGGGCGAGGCGCACGGCATCGATCCCCGGATCGCCCTGGAACGGACGCGGCAGGTCGCCGCAGGCGGACAGCGCCAGCAGCAGCGCGGCGGCGAGCCAGCGGGTCGGGGCGTTACGCAAAGCAGGTGGCCAGCAGGGCGATGAGCATCAGAAGAAGGAAGAACCCCATGTAAGGACCGCCCATCGCCCTAGCCGCAGGCGATGACGCTGATCTGGTGGCCGATCGGCCCGCCGCCGGCAAGCGTGCGGCGACGGTGGCTGAAGAAGCGGTCCGCATCGGCCATGGTGTCCGCGTCCACGACATGGACGGCGATGCCGGCGAGCCGGGCGGCGCAGTAGCCGGCGAGGTCGAATTGCCAGCGATCCTCCCGCACGCCGGGGGCGAGGAAGCGCGCATCCTGCGGGTCGCGCTCGATCAGCGCGGCGCGCAGGTCCGGACCGACCTCGTAGGAGGGCTGGCGGATGCACGGGCCGATCGCGGCGGTGATCCGTGTCGCGCCCATGTCGCGCATGGCGGCGATCACCGCCTCCAGAACCCCCGCGACCGCCCCGCGCCAGCCGGCATGCGCCGCGCCGACGACATGGCCGCCGTCGAACAGCACCGGCGCGCAGTCGGCGGTGACGATGCCGAGCGCGATGCCCGGCCGGTCGGTGACCATGGCATCCGCCTTCGGGCCCTGGCCGGGCCGCCACGGATCGGTCACGCGGATCACCTCGGCGCCGTGGACCTGATGCAGCCCGACGAGGCGGCCGGGATCGGCGCCCAGCGCGCGGGCCGCGCGGGCGCGGTTCTCCAGCACCCGGGCCGGGTCGTCGCCGGAGCTCATGCCGACGTTCAGGGCCGCATAGGGGCCTTCGGACACGCCGCCCCTGCGCGTGAAGAAGCCATGCCGCGCGGCGAGCGGGGCGGAGATCGGGTCAGGCGTCATCGAATCCGGGCGGTGGTGGAAGGGCAGAATCGCAGACGGCCAGCACCTTGAACAGCCGACCCATCGCGTGCGGATCGGTCAGCCGGTGCAACCCCTGCATGAGACGCCGCGCGGTCGTCGCGTCCGCGCCCCGCGCCAGCCGCCCGATCCGGGCGTGCAGCCCCAGCCGGGCGAGGAACACGCCCTGCGGCACCGGCCCGTAAGCAGCCGCCCCGGCGGCGTGGGCGGCGGCGGCGAGGGCGGCGAAATCGACATGCGCCGTGAGATCCGCACCGCCCGGATCGGCGAGCGGGTCGGCGGGCGCGCCGCCGCGCAGGGCCTGCAGCGAGTCGCCCGGGGCGTTCTCGGCCGGGCCGTAGTCGATGAACAGCGCGGCGGTGCGCGGCCGGGCGGCGAGGGCGGCGACCACGGCAAGGGCGGCCTCGTTCATCTCCACCACCTCGCCCTCGGCCGCCGTGCGGGTGGGGTCGGATGCGGGCTGCTCCACGAAGGCCCCGTCGGCGACGAAGCGTTCCGTCCAGCCCGCGCCGCGGCGGACGAACTGGCGGATCGGCAGCGCGTCGAGGAACTCGTTCGCGACCACGATCAGCGGCCCGTCCGGCAGCGTGGCCGCGCTGTCGTGCCAGGTGGCGTGCGGCAGGCGCGCGCGCTGGATGTCCCGCAGCCGGGGCGATGCCTCGACCAGATGCACGGACAGCGCGGCGCGGAAGGGGGGCAGGGCGGCGGCGGCGCGCAGCGCGTCCGCCATCAGCGTGCCGCGGCCGGGACCGAGTTCGGCGAGGCTGACCTTCGCGGGCGCGCCCATGCCGTGCCAGACCATGGCCGCCCACCCGCCCAGCACCTCGCCGAAACCCTGGCTGATTTCGGGCGCGGTGGTGAAATCGGCGAATGGATCGCGCGCGGCGTAGTAGGCCGCGTTCGCCCGCGCCATGAAACGGTCGAGCCGTTCCGGCGTGCTGCTCATGCGCGGGCCGGGAGAGCGTCCGGCATCTACTGCGCGGCGGGAGAGCAGCGGCCGACGAAGTCCCTGACGAGGTCCGTGACGATCTCCGGCCGTTCCAGGCCCGGCAAATGGGCGGTTCCGCGCAGTTCGTGGCCCGTCGCCCCCGGCACGACGGATGCTACATGCCGGGACCGTTCCCGGATGTGCGGAAAATCGAGATCGCCCCACAGGACGAGGGTCGGTGCCCGGATCGTGTCCAGCCGGTCATAGGCGGGGGCGAGGTCGAGATTCGCGCCCACCGGCGGCGACCGCAGCGCGATCCCGATCATGTCGAGGAACAGCCGCCGGGCTTCGCCGGCGACACGCCCCTCGGGCGCCAGTGGCCCGTCCAGCCACAGGCGCGCCTTCAGAGCTCCCAGCCGGTCGAGGTCCCCGGCTGCTTCCGCATCCCGCTGCTCGGCCAGCAGCGCCGCAATTTCCGGCGGATGGACCGGCTCCGGCGCGCCGGAGAGGGTCGGTGCGATCAGGACCAGCCCGCGCACGCGCGATGGATGCTGAAGCGCCGCATCGAGCGCGATCTTCCCGCCCTGCGAGCAGCCGACAAGGATCGCCCGCCTGCCGCCCGCCACGGCGTCGATCACCGCCATGAGGTCCGCGACGGGGGAGAAATCGTCCGCCCCGGCGCGCGTGCCGCCGAAGCCGCGCCGGTCCCAGGCGACCGCCATGCCGGTCGCGGCGACGGCTTCCATCTGCGCATGCCACATGCGGCTGTCGCAGACATTGGCGTGCAGGAAGACGACGAGATCGCCGGAACCCGCGGCATAGGTCGCGAGCGTCGTGCTCCCGGACACGATCTGCTGGCTGGCTTGCATCCTATCTCCTCGGCGCAGGTGTCACGTTGCGGGACGCTCCGGTGTCAGGCGGCCTGTGCGGCCGGCACCGGTTTTGCGCGGACCATCAGCACCACGCCCACGATCACCATCGGGATCGACAGCAACTGCCCCATGGTCGCACCGAAGGCGAGGAAGCCCAGGAAGGCGTCGGGCTCGCGGAAGAACTCGCCGATGATCCGCGCGATGCCGTAGCCGGCGAGGAACGCGCCGCCGACGAAGCCCTGCCGTGCGCGGATCGAGGGCCGCATCGCGAGTGCGATCAGCACCAGGAACAGCACCAGCCCCTCCAGCGTCGCCTGATAGAGCTGGCTGGGATGGCGGGGCAGCGGGCCGCCGGTGGGGAAGACCATGCCCCACGGCACCTCCGTCACCCGCCCCCACAGCTCGCCGTTGATGAAGTTGGCGAGCCGGCCGAGGCCGAGGCCGATCGGCACGCAGGGCACCACCCGGTCGCCCAGCGCCAGCATCGGCATGCGGTGATACCGGGCGAACAGGATGATCGCGATGATCACGCCCAGCGCCCCGCCGTGGAAGCTCATCCCGCCGGTCCAGACCTTCAGGATCTCGACCGGATGGGTCAGGTAGAAGCCCGGGCGGTAGAACAGCACGTAGCCGAGCCGGCCGCCGAGGATCACGCCCAGCGTCGCCCAGGTGAGGAAATCGTCCGCCTGCTGCACCGTGCCCACCGGGGGCGGGGCGGTCATCAGTCGCCGCAGCAGCCGCCAGCCCAGCAACAGGCCGGCGATGTAGGCGAGCGCGTACCAGCGGATCGCGAACGGCCCGATCTCGACCGCGACCGGGTCGATCACGGGAAAGGGAATGGCGAAGAGCATCAGCGGTACGGGTCGGGCTGGCTGAGGAAGCCCTGCACGTAGCGGGCGACGCCGATCTCGAGCGGGGTGGACTGGCCGGGCCAGCCGGCGGCGCGCAGCCGGTCCATCTGCGCCTCGGTGAAGCTCTGGTACTGGCCGCGCAGGCTGTCGGGCATGTCGATGAACTCGATCTCCGTCGGGCGGTCGAGGGCCGTGTGGATCGCGCCCACCAGATCGCGGTAGGTGCGCGCCTGCCCGGTGCCGAGGTTGAACAGGCCCGAGACATGCGGGTTGGCCAGCAGCCAGGAGATCGCGTCCACGCAATCGTCCACGTGCACGAAATCCCGCCGCTGCTCCCCGTCCGCCACGTCCGGCCGGTCGGAGCGGAACAGCCGGGCGGGCCTGCCGGCGGCGATCTCGTCGTACTTGACCTTCACGACCGAGATCATGCTGCCCTTGTGGTATTCGTTCGGGCCGTAGACGTTGAAGAACTTGAGCCCGACCCATTGCGGCGGGTGCGCCATGCCCTGCGCGAGGCGGGAGGCCACCCAGCGGTCGAACACGTGCTTGGTCCAGCCATACAGGTTGAGCGGCCGCAGCCGCGCCAGCGCGGCCGGGGAGGCGTCGTCGTCGAAGCCTTCCGACCCGTCGCCGTAGGTCGCGGCCGAGGAGGCGTAGATGAAACCCGTGCCGCGGGCGGCGCACCACTCCCACAACCGCTGGGACAGTGTGACGTTGGTATGAAATGTCTCGTCGCCGTCGGTGGCCGTGGTGGCGCTGATGGCGCCGAGATGGACGACCGCCTCCAGCGGCGGGTTCCGGTCGAGCCATTCGATCAGCTCCTCCGGCGCGACCAGGGCTGCAATGCGGTGGGCGCGCAGGTTGCGCCACTTGCCCTTGCTGCGCAGCCGGTCGCAGACGATGACTTCGTGCCCCTCGGCGGCGAGGGACGCGACGAGGTTGGAGCCGATGAAGCCGGCCCCGCCGGTGACGAGAAACATGGATGCCCCCATATCGCCAGGCAGACCCGCTGCCTACCGGAGAGGATGAGAGATGGCCGAACGTAAGAATTTCATGGACGACGTGGCAGGCCTCGCCGGCGGCGCGATGTCGGTGCTGACGGGGGTGAAGGACGAGATCGAGAGCCTGGTGCGCGCCCGGATCGACGAGACGATCCGCCGGCTCGACCTGGTCCGGCGCGAGGAGCTGGACGCGGTGCGCGAGATCGCCGCCAACGCGCGTTCGGGGCAGGAGGCGGCCGAGTCGCGGCTGGCCGCGGTCGAGGCCGAGCTTGCGGCACTGAAAGCCCCGAAACCGGAATCCTTTGGTGGCGAAGGTTCGAACGCGTGATATGGCACTGCTGTGCTGAACCATCTTGCGGCGCGGCAAAGACAGTTCCTAGCCTACCTGTCGTGGCGCAGGGGGCCTGTCGGCCCCAGTCCTAGCGGTCCCGGCGCCGCAACCTGGCTTTGTTTTCCGCGTGGAGGCCGCCCATGACCGCCACCGCCGGCTCGACCGAGATCGAGCTCATCGCCAATCCCCTCGATATCGTGGAGCAGATCGTCACGGCCAACGACTGGCAGTTCGACCGCCGCACCGACACCGAGATGGCCGCCGAGGCCCCCGGCCGGTGGTGCGATTACGGGCTGTTCTTCAACTGGTCCAACGAGATCAGCGCGATGCACTTCACTTGCGCTTTCGACCTGAAAGTCCCCGAAAAGCGCCGTTCCGCCCTGTACGAGCTGCTGGCGCTGGCCAATGAGCGCCTGTGGATCGGCCATTTCGGCATGGACCCGGACGACGGCACGCCGGTCTTCCGCCACGCCGTGCTGCTGCGCGGCGCGCCGGGCGCATCGGCGGAATCGCTCGAGGACATGGTCGATATCGCGATCACCGAGTGCGAGCGCTTCTTCCCGGCCTTCCAGTTCGTCCTGTGGGGCGGCAAGGCGCCGAAGGAGGCGCTGGACGCCGCCATGCTCGACTGCGTGGGCGAAGCCTAGGAACCGGCCGCCGGGCCGCGGCGGCGGATGGCGCGTGACCCGGCGCTCGAGGCCCTGATCGAGGCCGGGCTGCGCGGACAGACGGGGCTGGTCACGAAACCGATGTTCGGCGGGCTTGCTTGGCTGTGCCATGGCAACCTGCTCTGCGCGGCGCGGGAGGAGGGAATGCTCGTCCGCCTCGGCGCCGGGCGGGATGGCTGGGCGCTGGTGGTGCCCGGCATCGCGGCGATGGTCATGCAGGGGCGGCCGATGCCCGGGTGGGTACGGGCAGGGCCCGAGGCAGCGCGGGACGATGCGCTGCGGGCGCGGCTGCTGGCGGCGGCGCTGGAGTTTACCGCGGGCCTGACGGCGAAACCGGCCCCCGCGCCGAAGCGACGAACCCGGCCATGAAATCGGCGAGACGCGCGCGCACCGCCTCATCCGTCAGGTTGCCCTCCGCGTCGAACGCCTTGCCGGCGCCGGAGACCATCAACCGTCCCTCGGTCCACAGCGACGCGCCCAGCGTGCGCAGCACCGGCAGCCAGTGATCCTGTGCGAGGATGGTGCCGAACCCGCCGGGCGAGGCCCCGATCAGCGCCACCTTCCGGCCGCGAAACACCCGCGCGATGTCCGCGTTCGGCCGTGACAGCCAGTCGATCGCGTTCTTGAACACGCCGGGGATGCCGTTGTTGTACTCGGGCGTGACCATCAGCAGCCCGTCCGAGGCCGCGATCACATCCTTCAGCGCCGCGACCGGGGCGGGGATCCCGTCCGAGGCCTCCAGATCCGCGTCATAGAGCGGAATGCCGGCGATGGTGCCGATCTCCAGCGTCGCGCCATCCGGCATCGCCGCCTGCGCCGCGCGCAGCAATCCCGCGTTGAAGGAATGACGGCGCAGGCTGCCTGAGATGCCGACGATGACGGTCATGCCGCGAACGGTCCCGTGGTTGAACCGGTCGAGTAGACAACAGAACCGCGCCGCCGCGTAAGGCGCGCCCGCATCAGCGAAGCAGGTCGCGGATCGCCTCGCCGACGCCGGTCGCCGATTGCGGGTTCTGTCCCGTGACCAGCCGGCCGTCGACCACCACCTTCGGCGTCCAGTCCGGCGCCGGATGGTGCCGCGCGCCGCGCGTGACGAGCGTGCTGGCGAGCAGGAACGGCACGACGTTCTCAAGCCCGACAGCGCGTTCCTCGGCGTCGGTGAAGGCGCTGACGTCGCGGCCCGCCACCAGATACGCGCCATCGCCCAGTCGCACGTTCACCAGCGCGGCCGGGCCGTGGCAGACCGCCGCAACCACGCCGCCCGCTTCGAAGATCGCGCGGGTAACGGTCTGCACGGCGGTGCTGTCCGGCAGGTCCCACATCGCTCCATGGCCGCCCGCGAAGAAGATCGCCGAGCAGGCGGCGGGATCGACATCGGCGAGCTTGCGCGTGGTCCGGATGGCCTCGCGGAAGCCGGCATCGTTCCAGTAGCGCGCGTTGGTGGCGTCGTTCAGGTCCAGCCCGTCGACCGGCGGCTCGCCGCCCTGGATCGAGGCAAAGAGGACGGGGATGCCCGCCGCTTGCAGCACCGCCAGCGGATGCGTGACCTCGCCGAGATAGAAGCCGGTCGGCTGGCCGGTGTCCCCCTTGGTGCCATGGCTGGTCAGCACGAACAGGACCGGGCGGGGGGAGGTGGTGGTCATGGTGTCTCTCTCACGGATGCGGGTCGTGCCACCCATGTATTGCCGCCGCGAAAAGCTATAAGCGGCCCCGTGAGGAACAGACCTGTTCTCCGGAGGCAAGAATGGCGCGCCGCTTTGATCATCTCGGCGACGTTGAGGCGTTCGTCGCGGCCTCCGGCAGAGGATCGCTGACCGGTGGCGCCGTTGCGCTCGGCACCACGCCATCCGTGCTCAGCCGCGCGATCACGCGACTGGAGCGCCGGCTGGGGGTGCAGCTTCTCCGGCGCACGACGCGGCGGCTGAGCCTGACGGATGCGGGACAGGCGTATCTCGACCAGGCGCGCGCCGCGTTCGCGCTGATCGAGGAGGCGGAGAACGCCGTGCAAGGTCGCGGCGGATCTCTGGCCGGGCGTGTGCGGCTCAGCGTGTCCACGACGTATGGGCATTTCCGCCTGCCGCCCAAGCTGGCGCGTTTCTCCGCCGCGCATCCGCAGGTTCGCGTGGAGGTGAGCATCGCCAACCGCAACGTCGATCTGGTGGCGGAAGGCTTCGATCTCGCGATCCGGCTGGGGCAGTTGCCGGACAGCGGGCTGGCGGCGCGCAGGCTGGAGGATGCGAAGCTGCGGCTGGTCGCCTCCCCGGCCTATCTCGCGCGTGCCGGGACGCCACAGGGGATCGACGATCTCGCGGGGCATGCATGCCTGTCGTTCACCATGCCCAGCACCGGCCGCCCGGCGCCGTGGCTGTTCTCCGTCGATGGGCGGGAGGTGGACTGGACGCCGGATGGCGCGGTGCTGGTGCTGGAGGACGTCCTCGGCGTCGTGTCGTTCGCGGCGGCGGGGATGGGGATCTGCCAGACCTACGATTTCATCGTCCGCGACCGGATCGAAGCCGGCGCGCTGGTGCCGGTGCTGCCGACGATGGAAGGGCGGTCGCGGCCGTTCTCCATCGTCTATCCGCCGCATCGCAGCCTGTCCGCCGCGACGCGCGCGCTGATCGACGCCCTGCTCGCCTAGGGCCAGAAACGCCGCGTCTCGATGATCTGATACCGCGCGTCGTTCGGCGTGACCCTCTGGCCGTGCCGCAGCGTGGCGAAGCTCAGCTTCGGCCGCTTGTACGCAAGCCGCGCATAGGTCTGGAACCAGAACTCCCACG
This sequence comes from Rhodovastum atsumiense, assembly GCA_037190665.1. Lineage (GTDB taxonomy): Bacteria > Pseudomonadota > Alphaproteobacteria > Acetobacterales > Acetobacteraceae > JBBCJT01. Next base: position 15,359 of record JBBCJT010000031.1, read on the forward strand.
CGCCGCCGATGCGGAAGCCGACGATGGTGGTGCCGCCGTAGAACTCGACCTCCGTGCGGCCCTGGCCGGTCTTGCGATCCACCACGCCCTGCGCCCGGCCGTAATAGTCCGCGACGCGCAGCACGGTGAGGCTCACCGCCCCGGCATAGGCGCGGGAGGCGCGGCCGTGCTGGTTGTCCATCATCACCGGCGCCATGGCGTTGTAGGCGCCGGCATCGGCCTGCACCTCCGCCATGGTCGGCGAGTACTTCAGCGCGTTGGCGTGATAGAGGACCAGGTCGTTGTTGGGCAGCCGGTCGATGAACAGGTTGCAGCCCGACATCTCGTCCGTGATGAAGCGGTTGACCGTGGCATCGCCGGCCGGGATCACGGCCGAGGTGATGTTGTTCTGGTAGTAGGGCAGGTAGACGATCTTGTTGCCCGCCCCGGCCGGCCCGAAATCGAGGAACGTCACCCCGTTCTGCGGCCGCAGCGCATAGGACAGCGTCTGATTGGCCGGCAGCAGGAAATGCGTGTTCTCGTCGTTCGGCTGCCGGCCCGTGCCGTCGCCCGCGAGCGGCGTGTTGTTCTGCCGCTGCCCGGGCGCGCCGTAAGGGGATGGTGCCCCGTTCGCCTCCGTGATCTGGCCGATCTTGTAGACGGTTGTGCGCAGTGACGCAGGATCGAGCGGCATGGGCGGGGTCCCTCCGGTGTTCCATCCTGGGTTGCATTTTCCCGGCGGTGCAAGCGTGGTGTTGGTGGGTTCGCGCCCGCCGGCCGGCGTGCTAGCCCATGCGTCCATGTCCGAACCCCTTCCGCCGATCCTGCTGGTCGGCTGCGGCAAGATGGGCGGGGCGATGCTCGCCGGCTGGCTGGAGCAGGGCCTTGCCGAAGCGGTTGCCGTCGACCCGTTCCCCCCGCCGGCGGACCGCTTCGGCCCGCGCGTGACCGCGGTTGCCGATGCGGCCGCCATCCCGGACGGCTTCGCACCCGGTGCGGTTGTGCTCGCGGTCAAGCCGCAGGAGGCGGATGCGGTGCTGCCGCGCTTCGCCCGCTTCGCCGGCAAGGCGGTGTTCGTCTCGATCATGGCCGGCAGGACGGTGGCCGGCATGCAGGCGCATCTGGGCCAGCAGGCGGCGATCATCCGCGCCATGCCGAACACGCCGGCCGCCGTGCGCCAGGGCGTGACGGTCGGCTTCGCCGCGCCGGAGGTCTCGGCCGACCAGCGCGCGCTGGCCGACCGGCTGCTGCGCGCGGTGGGTGAGGTCGCCTGGGTGGACCATGAGACGCTGATCGACCCTGTCACCGCCGTCTCCGGCGGCGGGCCCGCTTATGTGTTCCTGCTGGCCGAACTGCTGGAGGCAGCCGCCATCGAACAGGGCATTCCCCGCGATGTCGCGCGGCTGATCGCCCGGCAGACCGTTTCCGGCTCGGGCGCGCTGCTCGCCGCCTCCACCGAGGACGCGGCCGTGCTTCGCCGCAACGTCACCAGCCCCAAGGGCACGACGGAACGTGCGCTGGCCGTGCTGATGGAGAAGGACGCCTGGCCGGCGATGGTCTCGCGCGCCATCGCGGCCGCCACGGCGCGTTCGCGGGAACTGGCATCCTGAGCGGTACCGCCCACCTGCCGGAGATGGACGACACGGCCTTCGACGAGGCCATGATCGCCGGCGCCATGGCGCTGGCGGCGCGCGAGGGATGGGGCGCGGTCAGCGTCCCGGCAGCCGCGCGCGAGGCCGGATTGCCGCTGGAACGGGCGCGGGCGCGGTTCTGCCACCGCCAGATACTGCTGGTGCGGTTCGGCGCGCTGGCCGACCGGCATGCGCTTGCCGGCGCGGCGCCCGACGGGCCGATCCGCGACCGGCTGTTCGACCTGCTGATGCAGCGCCTCGATTACTTCAACCGCCATCGCGAGGGGATGCTCGCGGTGCTGCGCGACCCGCTGGCCGTCGCGCTGATGGTGCCGGCCGCGCTCAACTCCATGGGCTGGATTCTGGAGGCCGCGGGCGGCGAGGCGCACGGGCTGCGGGGGCGGCTGCGGGCGAAGGGGCTGCTTGCCGTCTGGGCCTGGACGGTGCGCGCATGGCGCACCGACGACAGCGCCGATCTCACTCACACGATGGCGGAACTCGACCGGGCGCTGGATCGCGCCGAGCAGGCGGCGCGCTCGCTCGGCGATGCGCGCCCCGCGCCCGACGATGCCACCACGCCCGAGGGCGACGAGGATCCGCCGCGCGGCAATCGCGGCGACACAGGAGGGACCTGATGCAGAACGAGGAACAGATCTGGCGGCTGGTCGACGCGAAGAAGGACGAATTCGCGGAGCTGTCCGACACGATCTGGGGCATGCCGGAACTGGCCTATGCCGAACACCGCTCGGCCGCCGAGCATACGAAGATGCTGGAGGCGCAGGGCTTCCGCATCACCGGCAACCTCGCCGACATCCCCACCGCGGTGATGGGCGAGGCAGGCGAGGGCGGGCCGGTGGTCGCCATCCTCGGCGAGTACGACGCGCTGCCGGGTCTGTCCCAGGAAGCCGGCGTGGCGGAGCAGCGGCCGACGCCGGGCGACGGCGTGGGCCATGGTTGCGGCCACAACCTGCTGGGGTCCGCCTCCCTGCTCGCCGCGACGGCGGTGAAGGACTGGCTGGCCGCGAACGGGCTGAAGGGCCGCGTGCGCTATTACGGCTGCCCGGCCGAGGAGGGCGGCGCGGCGAAGGGGTTCATGGCCCGCGCCGGCCTGTTCGATGACGTGGACGTCGCCATCTCCTGGCACCCGGCCGCGTTCTCCGGCGTGAACGAGGCGGAGAGCCTCGCCAACACCCGCATCGACTTCACCTTCAAGGGCCGCGCCAGCCATGCCGCGGGCGCGCCGCATCTGGGCCGCAGCGCGCTGGATGCGGTGGAGCTGATGAATGTCGGCGTGAACTACCTGCGCGAGCACATGCCGCAGAGCGCGCGCATCCACTACGCCTATCTCGACGCCGGCGGGATCGCGCCCAACGTGGTGCAGGCGCGCGCGACCGTCCGGTACCTGATCCGCGCGGGCGACCTCGCCCAGCTCAACGCGCTGGTGCCGCGCGTGCGCAAGATCGCCGACGGCGCGGCGCTGATGACGGAGACGACGGTCACCACGCAGGTGGTGAGCGCGGTGTCCAACCTGCTCGGCAACACGCCGCTGGAGCAGGCGATGTACGAGAATTTCGAGCGCCTCGGCCCGCCGCCCTTCGATGACGCGGACCGCGCGCTCGCGGCGAAGTTCCAGGCCACGCTGAGTGAGGCCGACATCGCCGCAGCCTGGAAGCGCATCGGCATGAAGCCGCAGCCGGGCAAGACGGTGGCCGAGTTCATCGTGCCGCTGGATGCGAAGGGCTCGGGCGAGGTGGGCTCCACCGATGTCGGCGATGTGAGCTGGGCGGTGCCCACGGTGCAGGCGCGCGGCGCGACCTATGCGATCGGTACGCCGGGCCATTCCTGGCAGCTCACCGCCCAGGGCAAGGCGCCGATGGCGCACAAGGGCATGGTGCATGTCGCCAAGGTGATGGCGGGGACGGCGGTGGACGTGCTCCGCGATCCCGACCTGATCGTGCGCGCCAAGGCGGACCATCGCGACCGGACCGGCGGCAAGCCCTATGTCTCGCCGCTGCCGCCCGATCTCGCCCCGCCGATCGGCAAGATGGGCTGATACTGCCGCCCCGGGCCGCAACCCGGGGCGTGCTGCTCCGTTCATGGCTGGATGGTTCCGGTCATGCTGCACGGCCGCGCCGATCTTCCGCTCGTCCATGTGGACGATTACGGCGCGGCGCTGCTCGACCCGAAGGGCGGCTATCTGGGCGACCGCGCCCGCAGCGCAGCCTTCGAGGAAGCGCTGGCGCGGGTGCGCCACCTGCTGCTGCGGCAGGGCCACCATCCTGACGACCTGCCGCGCCCCGACCGCGACGAGGCCGACGAGGCGCTCGACGGCGACGAGCCGATCGCGCGCGAGGCGGTGCATGCCGCGATCGAGGCCTATGCGCGGGAGCTGGCCTATGTGACCGGCCGGCTGCTCGCGCTGCCCGCGTGGCGGGGGACCGAGTGCGTCGTCGTTGGGGGCGGGTTGCGGGACAGCACCGTGGGCGAGCGTTCGATCGCGCGGGCGGCGTCGCTGCTGAAGGAGGGCGGCACGCGGATCGCCATGCGGCCGATCCGCCACGATCCCGACGAGGCCGGGCTGATCGGCGGCGCGCACCTGCTGCCGCTTGCGGCGTTGAAGGAGGCGGACGCGATCCTCGCTGCCGATATCGGCGGTTCCAACATCCGGGTCGGGGTGGTGCGGCTGGGCGGCGAGCCCTGCGTGCATGAGACCGAGCGCTGGAAGCACCGCGAGGAGCGGCCGGGGCGGGACGAGGCAGTGGATCGGCTGGCCCGGATGCTTGGCGAGATGAGGGAGGTCGCGAAGCGGGACGGGCTGCGCCTCTCGGATGTGGTGGCCATCGGGTGCCCCGGCGACATCGCGCCGGACGGGGCGATCCGGCGCGGCGGTCAGAACCTGCCCGGCGATTGGGAAGCGGATGGGTTCCTGCTGCCGCGGGCGCTGGAAGGGCGGCTGCACGGCATGCGGGTCGTGCTGCACAACGATGCGGTGGTGCAGGGGTTGAGCGAGGCGCCGGCCATGGGCGGGATCGGCCGGTGGGCGGTGCTGACGATCGGCACAGGGCTGGGCAACGCGCGGTTTACTTCCCGGATCTCGGAAAAGCAGGCCGGCTGAGGCTTGCGACGAGATGGTCGGCAGGGCTTGAGCCGCCTCCGACAGTGCCGTATCCGGCAGCGCAGGCACTGGAAAGTAAAGTATACAATGTCCGAAGGCAGCATTCGGCGGATGGCCCGATGGCTGTGGCGATATATTATGATGCCGGACCGTGTGACCGAGACTCTTCTGGAAGTGGAGAGGCTGCACCCCGCAATCGATCGCATCGAAGCGCGTTTGAAATCTCTCGGTGAAAGCTCTGCGTCTCCGCAGGAGAAGACGACTGCATCGCCCCAGCAGATTTATTCGGGATACACGAACGGCGACCTTTCAGTGTTCGAGCCTTATGCGCAGATAGCTCCTGTTTCGAATCCCGGGTTCATCACCGACTTTCTGGGAGTGAGGACCAGGTCCGGATTCGTTCGCGGTGCCGAAGGCCTGGATGGCGGTGTCACCGGGATACCCGTTCCCGATGATGGCTGGCACGCGGAAGCGATCGAGTGGATCGGTCTGCTCAAGAGCGTGCGGGGCGCGGCGGGTAGCTACTCGGCCATGGAACTGGGAGCGGGCTGGGGGCCGTGGGTGGTCGCCGGCGCTGTAGCTGCACGTCATCGCGGAATGCGGGACATCAATCTGTGTGCCGTGGAAGCTGATCCGGGCCACTTCCGGTTCATGCTCGAGCACTTCCGCGACAATGGACTTGATCCTTCCGCGCACGATCTCATCCAGGCTGCAGTAGGCGCCGAGGCAGGGTTAGCGCGTTGGCCGGCGGTGGAGGATCCCGCCGCGGACTGGGGATCGCGGCCTGTCATCGACCTCGCAGCGGCGTCGGACCATCTGGGCCGGCGCTTCGAGAAGTGGATGGAGGTGAAGATTGTCGCGTTTGGCGACCTTCTTCGCCGCCGCGCGGTGTGGGACCTCGTGCATATCGATATCCAGGGCGGAGAGGTCGACATCTGCCGCGCAGTCGGGGCTGCGCTGGATGAGCGGGTTCGGTGGCTGGTCATCGGCACGCATGACGCGCGTCTGCACGGCGAGCTGATGGAACTGCTGTTCCAGCGTGGGTGGACGCTGGAGAACGAGAAGCCCCCGCGCTTCACGTGGCGAGATGGCGCGCCGTCGCTGATCAGCATGGGAACTGCCGACGGCGCCCAAGTCTGGCGCAACCCGCGACTCGCGGCGAACCCGTCCTAGGCATCATCGGCGCCCTTTTGGCGTGGTAGGATGAAATGCAGCGCAGTTTCCGCTGGGTGTGGCGCTGCAAGAAGCGGCCCTACGCTGCCTCGCAGCTAAGAATTATTTCGCCTGCTCAAGCAGCTAGGAGCAGTATCTGATTATGATCATCCTGATCCCGAATAAATAACGATCTCAATTCGATATTGATTCCCGCCGGGATAACCTTGTGAAGCGAGCCTCGGTTCGCATACAGCTTAGATTCTTGGCCCACACCACATATCCAGTCTTGATGCGCGTTCGGGGCAGGCCCTAAGAGTTCGAGTGGAGGATTTTCGTCCTCTGCCCCCGAATCAACCTTGCCAGTGGGGTTTTCCACCTTGAACGAGACGGATCAGAAACGAGGTTGGCATCGCGTGGCGGGGCGCCGTGCACTTCGCGGTATGCGTCCGCTTTTCGCACCGCTGCTGCATCGGTTCCACTGGCGGGTCCAGGCGGCAGTGCGGGATGCGCTCGCCGCCGCTGATACCGGACATGGGGGGAAGCTGGAATCGATCCAGCAACTGGTCGAGACGATCTCCCCGCGCCTCGACACCCTGCATGCCAGCGTTGTCGCCGACCATGAGCGGCAGTCGGAGGCGATCCGGCAACTGATCGGAGCGATGTCCATCCGCCTCGATGTGCTGCAGATCGGCATGGATGCAGCGCGGCTGGACGCCGCGAGCGCGCAGCAGTCTCTGGGTGAACAGATCGAACGCCTGCGCGCGGAGCTCGCAACGGTCCGGGATGCCCAGCGCGCGGGCGATCAGCCGGACGGCCTTGGTCCTCTGATGACCAAGGCCGATCTGCTGCTGCAGAGAGCGGCGATCCCGCTGGGCCCCGACCTTCTGGTGCGAACGCCTGAGGGCTATCTTGTCGTGCCCGCAGAGGACCCTGCGCTTCTGGCTGCCCTGTACGAGAGCGGAGGGTTGCTGGAAGTCGGCACGACCAGGGTGCTGAAGACAGTGCTGCGCCCGGGCGATGTTGCGGTGGACGTGGGAGCGCATATTGGCCTGACGGTCATCCCGGCCGCCAGGGCGGTCGGGGAGAACGGGCGCGTTATCGCCATCGAGCCCGGGTCACGGGTCGGATCCCTGCTGTCGCGCAACATAGTGCTGAACGGACTGAGCGAGCGGGTGACCGTGCATCGCTGCGCCGCGGGCAGCGAAACCGGCACGGCGAGTCTCAATGTCGGTGTCATCCTCGCTCATTCATCGCTGCTTCCGCTCGAGACGGCAAAGGGGGCGGAGCAAGTAGAGGTGCGGCGGGTTGATGAACTCGTCGAACCCGGATGCAGCGTCCGCCTGGCCAAGCTCGATGCCGAAGGCTTCGAACCGCAGGTCTGGCAAGGCATGCGCCGCGTTGTCGAGGAAAGCCCCGATCTGGCGGTGATCGTGGAGCTCGGGCCGACGCATCTTGCCCGCGCCGGGATCGGAATTGATGACTGGCTTTCGATCTTTCGGTCGTCCGGCTTCGTCGCCTATGAGATCCAGGAAGACAGCGGCGCGATCAGGCAGTTGCGCTCATCATCCGAGTTGTCGGCGATCGTGTCGGTGAACCTGTTGCTCCTGCGCCAGTCGCCGGAAACCTTTCCGGGGCTCGTGTTCTCGTGACTGTCGAACGCCAGCGCCTGAAGCTCGTCCTGATCGGTGCCGGCGGCCATGCCGGCGTGGTGCTGGAAGCCGTGCGCGCCGCGGTGTTGGGTGAGGTCGTGGGGCTTGTCGACCCCGCGACGCATGCAACGGAAGTCCTCGGTGCGAGAGTGCTTGGCGGCGACGAGCTGCTGCCGCGCCTCCTCGGGGAGGGTGTCCAGGCCGCGGTCGTGGCGCTGGGTGACAACGCGCTACGCGAACGGATCGCGGGACGGCTGCGGACGCTCGGCTATCAGTTGCCGGCGGTGATCCATCCCGCGGCATATGTGTCCGTTTCGGCGCGGATCGGTAGTGGAAGCGTGATCATGGCGCGGGCCGTTGTGGGAACGGCAACGAATGTGGGCGAGCTTGCGATCGTGAACACGGGAGCGATCCTCGACCACGACAATCATCTCGGGCTGGCCGCGCATGTCGCGCCGGGCTGTGCGCTTGCCGGCAACGTGACGATCGGCGAACGGGCTCTTGTGGGTGTCGGGAGCGCCGTTCGTCCCGGCATTCGGATCGGCGCCGATGCGGTCGTGGGCGTTGGTTCAGCCGTGGTGGCCGACGTGCCCGCCGGCGCCGTGGTCGGTGGCGTGCCGGCGCGGCCTCTCCGGCAGGGGAAGGGCCTGTGAGGATTGGCATCGTCTCGACCGCGGTGCCGCTGGCCCGTGGCGGCGCCAGGCTTATCGTCGACTGGCTGGAGGACAAGCTTCGAGAGTACGGCCACGCCGTCGAGGTGGTCTACATTCCGTGCACGGAGGAGCTGCCCGAAATCCTGCCGCAGATGGCCGCGTTCAGAATGATCCGCCTGGACCACTACTTCGATAGGATTATTACGACTCGCCCTCCTGCTCATGTGGTGCAGCACCCGTGCAAGGTGGTGTGGCTCCTTCATCACGTGCGCATGTTCTACGATCTATGGGGTACGACGTATTCGCCGGTGCCAGATAACGAGGCGGGGCGAGCGCTGCGCACAGCGATAATGGCTGCCGACAGAACCGCGCTGGGGGAGGCGCATCGCCTCTTCGCCAACTCACATGTCGTGGCCAACCGCATCCGCCGCTTCAATGACCTCGAGAGCGAGGTCCTGTATCCCCCCATACTGCGGGCTGAAGTTTTTCGTTCGGGCGACTATGGCGATGAGATCGTCAGCATCTGCCGTATGGAGCGCCATAAACGCCAGCATCTCATGGTGCAGGCGATGGCAAGTACGAAAACTGACGTCCGTTTGCGCCTTTGTGGCCCGACACTGGACCCGGGCTACGTGGAAGCGCTGCGCGAGAGTGCTCGTCAGCACGGAGTTGCTGATCGCGTGAAGATTGAGAGTCGATGGATCTCCGAAGAGGAGAAGATTGCCATCCTTGAGAGCGCGCTTGCGTCTGCTTACGTGCCGTTTGACGAAGACAGTTACGGCTATCCAACGCTCGAGGCAGCACATGCACGGCGAAGCACAGTCACCGCATCTGATTCAGGGGGCGTATCAGAGTTCGTGACCTCCGGGATCACAGGCCTGATAGTGGATCCTGATCCAGTCGCGTTGGCTGATGCATTCGACCGGCTCCATGCAAACCGCACTCTTGCGCAGAAGCTTGGAACTGCGGCGAGTGAACGCGTCACGACGCTGGGTATCGACTGGACGACTGTGATCGGAAAGCTTCTGTCGTGAAAGTGCTCGTGCTGAGCACGATGGTGCCCTTCGTGCATGGTGGCGCGGAGGAACTTTACATTCATCTGATCCGCAATCTGCGCCAGGCCGGTGTTGATGCCGAAGGAATGCGGATTCCGTTCACCTGGGAGCCGGCAGAACGCTTGATTGACGAGATGCTGATCGCTCGCCGGCTGCGTCTATACAATGTCGACCGGGTGATTGCGCTGAAGTTCCCGCTCTATATGGTGCCATGGCCCGACAAGGTTCTGTGGCTTCTGCACCAGTATCGCCAAGCTTATGATTTGCTCGATGTGAAGCAGAGTAATATTCCGGATGACGATCGTGGAAGGGAGATAATATCGGCTATCAGGAAAGCTGATAATACTGCATTCTCTGAATCGAGACATATATACACAAATGCACCAATTACGGCAAAGCGTCTTTGGGATTATAATGGTGTCCAGAGCGGTATACTGAGGCCCCCGCTTAATGACCCTGAATTGTTTTTGGGCGGACAGTCGTCGGGGTATGTGCTTGCTACGGGGCGTGTGAATTCTGCAAAGCGGCAATTCATGCTGATCCAGGCGTTGCGGCATGCTCCGGGGGTGCGGCTTGTTGTGGCTGGTCCCCCAGATTCAGCGAGTGATGCGGATTATCTCCGGCAACTTGCCATCCAGGAGGGGGTTGAGGATCGCGTGACGTTTGAGCTTCGGCTTCTCTCTCGCCAAGAATTAGCGCAGCGGGTCAATGAGGCTCTGGCAGTTGCCTATCTCCCTTTTGACGAAGATTCTTTCGGGTATTGTACGATGGAAGCATTTTGTGCCGCTAAACCGGTGCTGACCGTGTCTGATTCGGGTGGAGTGTTGGACATTGTCCGCGACGGGCAGACGGGCGTTGTCGTGGCGCCTGATCCTGAGGATCTGGGCAGTGCGCTCCGGCAGCTTGCTGCCCGACCTGCCCATTCCGCTGCGCTAGGGCGTGCCGGGCGTGAGGCTTTGGAATCCGCGCGCCTCACTTGGCCGACAACGGTCGAGAAGCTGCTCTCGTGAAGCACTTACGCATCGGCTGGGCCACGCCATGGAATGAGCGATCGTCAATTGCGACGCGTGCCAGCGAGGTCGCGACAGAACTGGCTCGTCGCGGGCATCTGGTAACTGTGTTGCGGATCGAAGCGGAGGGCGCGAGGGATCTGCCGCCGATCCCTGCGCCGGGTTACGTCATGCATATTGACGACATGTGCGACAACACGTTGCGTCGGGAATTCGACGTGATTGTCGGTCAGATCGGCAATTACTATGACTTCCACGGCGCCCTCATTCCGCGTTTTGATGGCCTTGATATTGTTGGCATTTTTCACGATGTCCTTCTGGCGGGGCTCCTGACGGGGTGGGCGCGTCATCACGGAGGCGAGGTCGAGCTGCGACGGATTGTGCGCCAGACCTATGGGGCCGGATCACTGGCCGATGATGAACCGTTGTGGATCGATTCCGGCAGCTTGGCACAGCGACGTCCGATGCTGGAGTGGTTCAGCAAGCGCACCGTCGCGGCGGTTGCCCACGCCGAACATTATGCAGAGCGGCTGCGCCGAACCTGCCCCGGTCCCGTTGCAGTTTTGCCTCTTTCGTTCGTGGCGCCACATTTGCCGCCGCCCCCAGCAACGCCGGGTGTCGAAAACATCGCCGTGATCGGGCATGCGAACGCCAATAAGTGCATTGACAAACTAATCATGGCTATCGGTGCTTCCCCGATCCTTCGTGACCGCTGTCGTCTATCCGTGATCGGGCAATTCGAAGAGGAGGAGCGGTGTCGCCTGAGTGATATCGCTACCATCGTGCGGGCACACCCACTTGTGTTCACCGGTTGGGTGGATGATGACAAGCTATACGACAGCCTTCGAAACATCCACGTGATGTCATGCTTGCGCAACCCCGTACTTGAGGGCGCCTCCGGCTCGCTTATGCTGGCACTTGCATCGGGCCGTCCCACACTCGTTACGGATCACGGATGTTATGCCGAGGTACCGCCCGGCATGGTACTGCCGTGCCGTCCCGGCCATGAGGCTTTGGATGCCATGCGCTACCTCGAGTGGCTGTCGGGTGCACGGCAGGAGGCAGCTGCGATGGCGGCACGTGCGCAGGAATGGGTCATTCGGCGACACTCGCCGGCCGCCTATGTTGATGGACTTCTCCCGTTGCTTGAGCGGGTGGTTGAAGAGCGACCGTGGCGGGAAGCGCGCCGCAGCATACGCAGTACTCTCATGACATTCGGTCTGCAGGATAGCGACCCCGCCCTGCAGCGCGCCGATGCGGCGTTCGACAGCCTCGGCAAGATCCGGGCACGGGAACGATGTGATGCGATGGGAGGACAGTCACGGTGACGATTGAAGCACGGCGAGCTATCTCGGAACCTGCGCAGCGAATCCCCGTCTATCGCCCCGATCTGTCGGGCAATGAACGGCGCTACGTTCTTGAGTGTGTCGAGTCGAGCTGGATATCCTCTCTCGGCACGTTCATCTCCAAGTTCGAGGCGGCTGTCGCAGCTGCGACCGGCTGCCCGCACGCAGTCAGTGTCTGCAATGGTACGGTCGCACTGCATCTCGCCCTGCATTGCCTCGATATCGGTCCGGGTGACGAGGTTATCGTTCCGACCTTCACCTATATCGCCTCGGTCAACACCATTGCCCAGACCGGCGCGACCCCGGTGTTCGCGGAGAGCCGGCGGGATGACTGGTTGCTTGACCCGACGGACATCGAGCGGCGGATTACTCCTCGCACGAAGGCCATCCTTCCTGTCCATCTCTATGGGGCGGCGTGCGACATGGAGGCGATTCTTGCGATCGCGCGTAGGCATGGGCTGCGCGTCGTGGAGGATTGCGCGGAAGCACTTGGCACGAGGCTGCACGGCCGCCATGTCGGCACGTTCGGTGATGTCGGAACCTTTTCTTTCTTCGGCAACAAGACCGTCACCACCGGCGAGGGCGGCCTTGTCATCGCAGGAGATCCTGCGTTGGCTGCCCGGCTTCGCATAACAAAGGGCCAGGGACAGTCACTCACGCGGCGCTATTGGCATGAGGTCCTCGGTTTCAACTACCGCATGACCAATATCGCGGCGGCGATCGGTCTTGCGCAGATCGAGCGGCTGGATGCTGTCCTTCGGCGCAAGCGGGAGATCGGGCGGCTCTATCGCGAACTGTCGGACACGCTGCCAGTGGAATTCCAGATACCGACCGTGGGGGTCGCCGGATCGGACTGGCTGGTGAGTGTGCTGCTGCCGCGCGGCGTGGATCGCGAACGGCTGATGGAGCGGATGAGCGAGCGAGGGATCGAAACGCGGCCGGTATTCTTCTGCGCGCACACGATGCCGATGTATGCGCAAGGCGAGAGCTTCCCGATAGCTGAGGAGATCGCCGCCCGAGGCCTGTCACTGCCGAGCTATCCGCTACTATCCAACGCGAATGTGAAGCGCGTCGTTGAGACTCTGGCAGATTCTCTTCGCGCGCAGGGCTTCAATGCATAGTGCCGTCGGCACGAGTCTCTGACTGCTGCCGACGGTACGAAGACGGCCTGTCGCTTGTGCGCGAGTCCCGTATGCGGAGGCGCGGATTCGGCGTCTGAAAGACGATGCCAGCGTCAGCCTCTCCTGCGCATTGCGATGAAATTGCCGAGCGCGATGCAGATCTGGATCAATGCGGCGGCGGCAGAATTGTGCCGTGGAGATTTTGTTCTGAGGATCATGGCGCCTGATCGGACGTCGTGATCGACAGCTCCCTGAGCCCAATCCCGAGGCGGCGGATATCTGCGTTCACACCGGCCGTTTTGGGGGTGGCTTCCGGTGTAACAATGAAGCGCAGGTAGAGATTGCCATCGCTGCCGATGAGTCCCGAAGGCAGCGCGATGCGAAGCTGTTGCATAGCGTCCCCCAACGTGTAGTCGAACTCGCCGCAGGGCTGCTCGTTGCACTCGATCTTCAGCGTGCGCCGAGGCACTTCGGGGCCGAGCATCATGTATGTGTCGAGCGACATGACGAGCGCGCCCGTTGGGGTAGGAGTGAGATGGAGGTGCAGGTGCGCGTCCCCATCCGTCCAGGTTCCTCCTGCCTCGGTTTCATGCCAGCCATCAAGTCTGCGAAGGCCGCTCGCGTTGTCGGATGTGAAGCTGAGTGGCGCGCTGCCGATCTGATAGGAAAGTGCAGGAAGGCTCTTGCGTACTTGTTCCTCCAACTTTCCCTGTTCGAGGGCGACAGAGAAGGCTGGTGCCACTCTGACCACCGCATAAGAGTGCCTGTTGACGATGCTGACGAAGCCGTTCGTTTCCAATTGTTCGATAACAGGCTGTACTGCGTCGCGCTTGGTCAGCGGCGTTGGCCACGACTCTATAAGCTGATCAAAAAAGGGAAGGATGACAGCGTCTGTCTGCCGCTGCGCCAAAAGCAGCAGGATGCGTTGCGTGATGTCAGCATCGATTCGGCCAGCAGGAGATTCTCTCAGGAGAGAAGGCCACGCTTCGCGTGCATGGTACAGATTCTTGTCCCCCCCGATGTTGTGGCTGCGGAAGCCGGCGGCGGGGGCGAGATAGTTGACCAGAAAATCGTTCCCATACGGAAGGAAGGTTACCATCTCACCCGGCTTCAAGGCGTGGCCCATGTCAGCAGCCAGTTCTCGATCGAGAGCCATGAAGCTGCGGCGGTGGTTGACGTTGTCCCGCCACGCTTGGCCCGGATGAGGGAGATTGGAAATGATCAGTAGTACGCCAATCAGCGACGCTGCCACGCGGCTCCAGCCTCTGGTGCAGCGCGCAAAGAGTAGGGTGACCAGTAGCCAGAACCCGAATCCAGCGAGCGCAACCCAACGATAGGCTGCGCGCATGGTTCTGAAACCAGGGACGTGCTCCGACAGCCAAGCGGTACCCGTGGGACCTAGCGCCAGTTCGGCTGCCATCGGCACGGCCATACCGACTACGTCGGGAGGGCGGGTCGAATAGAACTTGAATGATGGCCCGAGCGACAGGTAAATCCCAACCAAGGCGGTCAGAAGGGCTGCGGTGGCAGACCAATGCTTCGAACGGACAAAGAGCCAAGAACAAATTCCAAGTAAAGCAATTGGAAGAATAAAGCTTGTATCCCAAACAGACCCATCTGAGAAAAAGCGTCCATCATGCCTATATTCGCTTAGGCCTAGTCCATCCCATAACCATAAGACGCCTTTGGTAGGCACCAAGAGAAAAGATATATCTGCACCGTAGCTTCTAAACCAATCGATGGGATGAGAGTCGAATTCCGCTACTCCGATGTAGGCTGCATAAGCCACATAAGCGGAGGCGAAAGCGAGAAAATGCACAGGGAAAACTATATATAAAAAATAAGTTCGGCGGACTCTTTCGGAAATAAATCCTATTAGTAAGAATATACTTGAACTCACTGCGAACATCATGAAGCTGTATCCGTCCATAAAAACGGAAATTAAACACGATAAGAAATAGAATAAAATTGTTAATATTAGTTTGATTTTTTCCTTATATTCTAAATTTATAATTATAATTACAGGAAGAAAATAGAATGGAAGTAGAGAGAATCCTATTGCCAGCATCGTATATCCCGCGTGCCGCCATATGACGAGCATGCTCATCCAGAGCACGGCGGAGAGGACCGCAAGATAGGGGCTAACCCCCGCACGGCGCGCGATTTGCCAAGCGGCAAGAAACGCAACCGTGGTCCATATGGCGACCATTGCGGAATACGCATCCGCGGGGTGAAGGCCCGCAGAAATCAGCAAGGCGACAGGGTAGGCGCCTGCCAAGCCAAATGCGATCCATGCGGGCTGGGGGGCACCGAAATGCGTGGCCGTAAGGCTCGGAGGGAAGCTGTCAGCGAAGGAGAGGGCGAAGCCGGCGCTCCACTGCGCCAGAAGGAACGCTGGCGAGGCTATACCCGGTAGTGCCCCGTAGAGCAGCAGGATAGCAGCGAGCGCGACGAAAAGTGCCGCGTAAGACCCCGCCGTTGGCTGCGATATAGGCTGATTCATATCTTGTTACGTCCCAGCAGTGCCGCGAATGCAAAGAAGAGAACATCCCCGGCGATATTGACTATCCGTCCGAGAAGAATGGCAAACAGAACTTCCGGCTCAGGGCCGATTCCAACGAGCAGGAACAGCAGCACGAATTCGCGCACGCCCAGCCCCGCCGGCGCACCGGGTGTCACCAGGCCGGCAAGCCATGCGAGCACGAAGGCGCCGATGACGGCCGGAACGAGAGTGATCGGCAGTCGTGCCTCCGGCACCGCGATCAGAAGGCAACCGACGAAAACCGCGCCCGAGATAGCAAGGAACAGCGCCTGCTCCCCCATCGCGATGGCTACGCTGCGTGCGAGATACTTCCAGATCGCAACCACGACCGCCGCCAGCACGAGCGCAAACAACGCCGTCCCGACAGCAGCGTGTATCCACCCGACGAGGCTGACGGCCAGCAGGCCGAAGATCGCCCCCGTCGCCGTGATGAGCCCGAACTCCCACAGCGTGGAGCGGGCCAATGCTCCGCCACCGTACCCCGCGGCCATCCCGATCGCCTGCCGGCCGGCAAGATGGAAGATGTTGCCGGGGACGTACTTCGCGAGCTGCGAGACGCCGTAGGCATGGACTGCCCAGTTGCGGGTGGTCTGTTGCCGGCAGAAGGCGAGCAGATTTCGCCATGCGAGGGCGAGCAGGATGTTCGCCACCCCGTAGAGCACCGCGAGGACCGCCAGCGCCGCAAGGCGCGCAGACGATATCTGGGCCAGATCGATCCCCGCGGCGTGCTCGCGCAGGCGAAGGAAGACGAATACCCCGCCGGCGATAGCCAGGATGCCGCCGGCCCAATGAAGCAAGCGTTTCATCGATGGCCTAGCCGGGTGGGTTCCTCGTGCGGCACAGCGCCATGGTCCATGGAACAGGAGACCGGACCTCGATCACATCGAAATATCTCGATACGAGTTCGACCAATCCGGCCTTCGACCAGTGCTGGATATGCCCTTCGGTGTTTCCGAGCGACCGCAGATATTTTCCGCGAGCCATGTTCAGGATGCGCCACAACGGCTCCCGCGGCACGCTGACGATCAGATGGCGGGTGACGACCGTTTGCAGGACCTGCAGGGCGGCTTCCGGACGTTCCAGATGCTCCAGCACTTCGCAGCAGATGATGCAGTCGGCGGCATCGGCGGGATGTTCCAGATCATAGATGCTCTTCGTCGTGAAGATATCCGCGGGAATGCCCGCGGCCCGCGCGTTGGAGCGGGCAATGTCTATGACTTTCGACGAGAAATCGCTTCCACGGGCATCGATGCCCGCCCGCTTCCACTGGCTTGTCCAGTAGCCTTCCCCGCAGCCCACCTCGTGGATCGTCTTGGGGTCGGCAAGGCGGACGAGTTCGGACAGGCTGCCCGAGAAACCCTTCATGAGATGACGCACGATCGGGTTACGCGACCCGTACTTGTCGAAAACATTGCCGACGGCGATGTCGTCTTCCGTCAGTCCGCCCGCGATCCTCATATCGTGCTCCGCCCGAACATTCCGCCCATCACGTCTGGTTCTGAGCCTTCTGCATGTATCGCACCTCCTCCAGCAATTTGCGGTTCGCGGCGAGAAGGTCGGCGATGAAGGCGATCAGGATGGTCTGGAAACCCATGCCGAGCAGGATGCTGCCGAGGATGAGGGATTGCACATGACCCTGGCCGCTGCCCTCAAGGTAGAACCATAGGAAGCGCAGCCCGATCAGCGTGCCGGCGGCGAAGAGGATCGCCCCGATCGTCCCGAAGAAGCGGAACGGCCGGTAAATGACGAAGATGCGGACGATCGTCGCGATGGAACGGCGCAGATAGGAGGGAATGCTCCTGACCAGCCGGGAAGGGCGCAGGTCCCCGTTCACGCGGACCGGCACCGACACGATCGGAATGCCGCGCTGCCCGGCCTGGATGATGGTCTCCAGCGTGTAGGTATAGTCGTTGAACACGATCAATTGCTGCGCCGCGCGGCGGGAGATCGCGCGGAAGCCGCTCGGCGCATCCGGGATGTCCGTCTTGCTCACGAAGCGGACGACCCAGCTTCCGAACTTCTGCAGGGCTTTCTTGACGGGCGAGAAATGCTCGATCGTGGCAATCGGACGCGCGCCGACGACGACGTCCGCACTGCCCGCGAGGATGGGCGCGACCAGGGTAGGAATATCCGCGGCGTTGTACTGGTTGTCGGCGTCCGTGTTGACGATCACGTCGGCGCCGAGACGCTGGCAGGCGTCCAGTCCAGTCATGAAGGCGCGTGCGAGCCCCAGATTGACGCTGTGGCGCACCACATGATCCACGCCGCCGGCGCGCGCGATCGCCGAGGTCTCGTCGCTGCTGCCATCGTCGATGACCAGCCACTCAACGCTGTCAAAGCCAGCGACGTGCCGGGGCAGTTCAGACAGCGCCACGGCTAGTGTTTCGGCCTCGTTATAGCAGGGGATCTGGATGATCAGTTTCATGATGGAAGTCGTCCTCGCCGAGAGCGTCGTATACCAATGGCGCGATTCTCTTTTGACGCATGCCGGGGGGAGGGACGCGTCAGGCGCCTGAGGGCGGATAAAGGCCCACGGACTATTCATCCCTGCGCCTGATTCGTTTGTGCGGTTCGGGAAGGGGAAGCGCAAGCGCGACTGAGCAGCGAAGCTGCTGGACGATCCCTGTATCGTGACAACGATCAGCCGGGATCAGCGGCCTGCTGCGCGTGGTGCCCGGTTTGCGGCCGGGGATGACCACAAGAAAAAGCCCCCCGGAATTTCCGGGGGGCAAGGATACAGGGAGGCTTCACGTCTGGGAGACGAAGGGGTCAGAGACCCCACTTCCCAATCCTCGCGGACTGGGAACCGAGCGGCGGTGCGGGGCACCGCCAAAGCAATCCGATGACCAGAAGGTATGGTCGGGATCGCTTTGCTGCTACCGCGAAAAGCCCAGCCCAATCATGCACCGCGCGCATGCATCTTTATGAAACCCTGCGTGAATCACGCAGCAACCGAATTGTATGCCTCTCACGCCATTTCCGTCAGCCGCGCGAGCAGGAAGTCACGGAACACCGCCACGCGTTTCGAGGACCGCAACTCGTCCGGATACACGAAGTACGCGTCGGTCTTGGGTGCCTTCAGCTCGGGCAGGATGCGCACCAGCCCTTCCGTGTCGCGCACGAGGTAATCGGGCAGGGCGGCGATGCCGATCCCGGCGGTCACCGCGGCCAGCAGGGCCTGGAAGGAGTTCACCTCGAAGATCGGCCGGCGCGTGCTGCCGGTGCGGCGGCCCGCTTCCAGCAGCCAGTTGATGTCGTCGATCGGCGAGCGGTAGTCGCCCCAGCTCACCAGCCGGTGCGTGTCCAGATCCTCGGCGCGCTCGGGCATGCCGTGCGTCTTCAGATAGGCGGGGCTCGCGAACACGCCCCAGTTGATCGTCATCAGGTGGCGCTGCACCAGATCGGGCTGCTTCGGCGCATGCATGCGGATGGCGACATCCGCCTCCCGCATCGCGAGGTCGAGGTCCGAGTCGTCGAGCAGCAGCGTCACCGTCACGTCCGGATGCGCGTCCAGGAAGTCCTTCATCCGCGGCGCGAGCCAGGACGCCCCGAAGCCGGTGGTGGTGGTCACCTTCAGCTTGCCGGTGGGTTTCTCCTTGCTCTCGGTCAGCAGGGCCTCGGTCATGGCGAGCTTGGCGAACACCTCGCGGACCGTGCGGTTCAGGGTCTCGCCCTGCTCGGTCAGGATCAGCCCGCGCGCGTGCCGGTGGAACAGCGGCACCTGCAGTGCGTCCTCCAGCGCCGAGATCTGGCGGCTGACCGCGGACTGGCTGAGGTTCAGCGTCTCGCCGGCATGGGTGAACGACCCCGCCTCGGCAACCGCGTGAAACACACGCAGCTTGTCCCAGTCCATGCCTGCCGCACTCCCTCTCGGCCCGTCAGGGCCGTTCCTGCCGGTGAATTCATGCGTTTATAGCGGGGCTGGGCCGCGTCGCCAGCGGCAAACACAGAATTATCCGCAAGATAGGGGCCGCGGACCGGCGGGGCGTTGCCCCGCCGCCACGGTCATTCGGCGGCGAGGGCGGGTGCCTCGTCCTGCGCGGCGAGCCATTTCTCCGCCTCCAGCGCGGCCATGCAGCCGGTGCCGGCGGCCGTGACGGCCTGACGGAACACCTTGTCCTGCACGTCGCCGGCGGCGAACACGCCCTCGACGCTGGTGCGGGTGGACCCGGTGACGGTGGTCACGTAGCCCTCCCCATCCATGGCCACCTGGCCCTGGAAGATCGCGGTGGTCGGGCTGTGGCCGATGGCGATGAACACGCCGTCGGTCGGCATCTCGCTGACCGCGCCGCTCAGCGTGTCGCGCAGCCGCACGCCGGTGGCCACCGGGGGCGTGCCCGCGGACAGGATGTCCTCCACCACCGTGTTCCAGACCACCTTGATCTTGGGGTGCGCGAACAGCCGCTTCTGCAGGATCTTCTCCGCCCGCAGCGAATCGCGCCGGTGGATCAGCGTGACCTCGCTCGCGTGGTGGGTCAGGTACAGCGCCTCCTCCACCGCGGTATTGCCGCCGCCGACGACCACCACCCGCTTGCCGCGATAGAAGAACCCGTCACAGGTGGCACAGGCGGACACGCCGAACCCGGCCAGCGCGCGTTCCGCCGGCAGGCCCAGCCAGCGCGCCTGCGCGCCGGTCGCGATGATCACGGAATCGGCAAGGTAGACGTCCCCGCCGTCGCCCGTGACCCGGAAGGGGCGGCGGGTGAAATCCACCGATACCGCCGTGTCGTGTACGATCCGCGTGCCGACATGGGCCGCCTGGGCGGCCATCTGCTCCATCAGCCACGGCCCCTGGATCGTCTCCGCGAAGCCCGGATAGTTCTCCACGTCCGTGGTGATGGTGAGTTGCCCGCCCGGCTGCAGGCCGGACAGCAGCACCGGTTCCAGGCTGGCGCGGGCGGCGTAGATGGCGGCCGTGTAGCCGGCGGGGCCCGCGCCGATGATCAGCACGCGGGTGCGATGGGTTTCGGACATGGTGCGTACGATACCGGCCTTCGCGGGCCGGTTCAAAGTCGGCACGGATTCGCACTTGCTGGGCCGGGGGGGCGCAATGATATTGCGCGGCGATGAAGCCAAACGAGTTCGACAAGCGCCTCGACGATATCGACCGCGTCATCCTGCGCGAACTGCAGGGCGACGGGCGGATGACCAATGTCGACCTCGCGGAGAAGGCGGGCATCTCTGCGCCCCCCTGCCTGCGGCGTGTGCGCCGGCTGGAGGAGGCGGGGATCATCCGCGGCTACCACGCCGATCTCGACCCGCCGGCACTGGGCTACGCGATCACCTTCTTCGCCATCGTCGGGCTGGAAAGCCAGAAGGAGGCGGTGCTGTCCGCCTTCGAGGCGATGGTCGCCGACTGGCCCGAGGTGCGCGAGTGCCACATGATCCGCGGCGGCGGCGATTTCCTGCTGCGCCTCGTCGCACGGGACACCGCGCATGAAAACGCGCTGACGACGCGGCTGACCGGCGCCGCGACGGTAGCGCGCGTGCAGACGCTGCAGACGATCCGGACGAGCAAGAGCGAGGCCGGCGTCCCGGTCTGACCGGTCACCGCGCCGGCTACAACCGAAGATTGTCCCTGCCTGGCCGGCCGCATACGGTGCTGGCCAACGATAATGGTCCGCCGGGCAGGAGACGTTGGAATGGATGACGAATCCGCCGCGCCGCAAACGCGGCGCGATCTGCTCGCCATGATCGGCACGGTCGCCGGCGGCGCCGTGATGTATCAGGCCATGACCAGCCTCGGCCACGCGGAGGAATCGCCCTACACCGGGCCCATCCGGCTGGAAGGCGACCCGCGCGGCGCGTCCGTGCTGATCCTCGGCGCGGGTCTTGCCGGCATGGTCGCCGCGCTGGAACTCCGCAAGGCCGGCTATCAGGTCCAGGTGCTGGAGTATCAGGACCGCCTCGGCGGGCGGAACTGGACGCTGCGCGGCGGCGACACCTTCACCGAACTCGGCGGCGAGACGCAGACCTGCCGCTTCGATCCGGGCCTGTACATCAACCCCGGCCCGTGGCGCGTGCCGTATCACCACCATGGCTTCCTCGACTACGCGAAGCGGCTGGGCGTGCGGCTGGAACCGTTCGTGCAGGTCAACCACAACGCCTATGCGCATTCGGCCAACGCCTATGGCGGCAAGCCGAAGCGGTTCCGCGAGGTGCAGGCCGATTTCATCGGCAACGTCGCGGAGATGCTCGCCAAGGCGGCGAATCAGGACAAGCTCGACCAGCCGCTGTCGAAGGACGACAAGGACGCGCTGCTGGCCGCGCTCAGGAGCTGGGGCGCGCTGGATGGGAACTACACCTATCGCGAGAGCCTCGCGACCTCCGACCGGAGGGGCTTCGAGCGCGATCCGGGCGGCGGGCTGGCGGGTCCGCCGCAGACCTCGAAGCCGCTGGAGCGGAACGAGCTGATGCGCTCCGGCCTGTGGCGCACGCTGATCACCGGCATGGTCCACGAGTTCCAGACCACGATCTTCCAGCCGGTCGGCGGCATGGACATGCTGGGCAAGGCGCTGGCCCGCGAGGTCGGCGGTCTGGTGCGCATGAACGCCAAGGTGACGAAGATCCATCAGGACCCGTCGGGCGTCACCGTCACGTACACGGACACGAAGGCCGGCGGCGCGCCGCAGACGACGAAGGCGGACTGGTGCCTCTGCACCATCCCGCTGTCGATCCTCAGCCAGATCGAGATCAATGTCGGCTCGAAGATGGCCGCCGGCATCGACGCCGCATCGGCCTACGACGCCTCGGTGAAGGTCGGGCTCCAGTTCAGGCGGCGTTTCTGGGAACAGGACGATGCGATCTTCGGCGGCATCAGCACCACCGACCTGCCGATCCGCCAGATCTCCTACCCGTCGAGCGACTTCTTCTCCGACGGGAAGGGCGTCCTGCTCGGCGCCTATCCCTATAACGGCCCCGCGGCCTACCTGCTCAGCGCGATGTCGGCGGAACAGCGGGTGCGCAAGGCGGTGGAGGACGGATCGAAGATCCACCCCCAATACCCGCAGGAGTTCGAGAACGGCGTGTCGGTCGCCTGGCACCGCATTCCGTGGACGCTCGGCTGCGCGGCGAGCTGGCCGGGCGAGACGCGCAAGCAGCACTACGCGGATCTCTGCGCCATCGACGGGCGGATCGCACTGGCGGGCGAGCATCTGTCCTATCTGCCGGCGTGGCAGGAAGGGGCGATCCTTTCCTCGCTCGATGCCATCACGCGGCTGCACAAGCGCATCGTCGGGGGGAACTGATCCATGCGCACGCAATGCAAGCTGGCTGCGTCCGGCATGGTCATCGCACTCGCCGGCGCGGCCATCGCGCAGACGGCAGCGCCGCGTCCCCCCTACATCCTGCCGACGCAGGTGGCCGCCCGCGATGGCGCGGGCGTGTATCGCGAGGTCTGCGCCGCCTGCCACATGCCGGACGGCAAGGGCGCGATCGGTGCCGGCGCCTATCCGGCGCTGACGAACAACGAGAAGCTGGAGGTCGCGGGCTATCCGATCGCGCTGATCCTGAACGGCCAGCGGGCGATGCCGGGCTTCGGCCGGATGCTGGACGACCAGCAGGTGGCCGCCGTGACCGCCTATATCCGCACGAACTTCGGCAACCGCTTCACCGGGGCCGTGCGTGCTGACGACGTGAAGACGATGCGTTGATGTCCTGCAGGAGTACGACGATGCGCCTTCTGGCCGGTCTTGCTGTCCTTGTCGCCTGTGTGGGCGCGGTCTCCGCGCAGGAGGTGGTGCGCCACCGCACGCCGGGATCGAACTTCCCCATCGCCGCGGCGGTGGAGGTGCCGGCGGGGATGACCACGGTCCATGTCAGCGGCGCCGTGCCGCGCATGATCGAGGGTACGACCGCCGCCCGCGACAGCGTCGCTGCGTTCGGGGACACGAAGGCGCAGACCGTCTCCGTGCTGCGCGCGATCGAGGCGACCTTGGCGCGGCTGAACCTCGCGATGGGCGATGTGGTGAAGATGCAGGTCTTCCTCGTCGGCGATCCGGACAAGGGCGGGCGGATGGATTTCGCCGGCTTCATGGAGGGCTACACGCAGTTCTTCGGCACGCAGGCGCAGCCGAACCTGCCGGCGCGATCGGTTATGCAGGTGGCTGGTCTGGTGAATCCGGGCTGGCTGGTGGAGATCGAGGTCACCGCCGCGCGGCGGTGATACCCGCCTGCACGCGGGAGGTTTGCGAGGCCGCCGTGACGTTGCCTTCTCCCTCTCCCGCTTGCGGGAGAGGGCCGGGGTGAGGGTGCTTTCCCCAGCACCACCGTGAGGTCTCGCCTCTGCGAACCCCTCACCCTGTCCCTCTCCCGCCGGGCGGGAGAGGGGACCTTGCGTGACGCTTTCTGCCTTCAACTTTCCTCGTCCTCGCCGAACCGGGGGCGAGGCGCGCCGCAGTCCTACCGCGCCGCGGCCACCGCCGCGGGTGCGGCCAGCACGGCGGCGCAGGCCGCCGGCAGCACCGGCCGCGACGGCGGGCGTGGCCGGGAAGGGGGCTTACGCGGCACGTCGAGCTGGGCGAACCACCAGTCGAGCGAGGCATCGCAGCCGTCGCCGGGCGGTGGCGGTGCCTGATCGTGGCACTCCGGCTGTCCCGCCGGGCAGCGCAGGCGGATGTGGAAATGCGCGGCGTGTCCCCACCACGGGCGGATCGTGCGCAGCCAGGCGCGGTCGGGGCCGGCGGTCTCGCACAGCCGGCGCTTGATCGCGAAATGCACGAAGATGCGGTCCATCCCCGGCAGCGCCGCCGCCGTGCGGAGCAGCTCCGCATGCGCATCCGTCCAGCGGTTCAGGTCCACCGAACGCTGGTCGGGCCGCACGAGCGATGGCGGCTCGATGTTCTCGCGCTGCGCGGCCGGCCGCACCGTCTTGGGCGACAGGTCGAACCAGATATCGGCGTCGAGCCCGATCTGATGGCTCGCATGGCCCCAGGGCATCGGCCCGCCGCGGGCCTGACCCAGATCACCGATATAGATGTCGGGGAAGCCGGCCGCCTGCAGCCGCGCGCCCAGCGTGCGGATGCTCGCGACGAGGTTCGGATGGCCCCAGAAGCGGCTGCGCGAGAGGCGGATCGTCTGGAAGCCCGGCCCTTCGGTCGGCAGCGCCACCGCGCCCGCGATGCAGCCGGCGCCATGGTTGCCGATCAGGCGCGGCGGGCCCTGCGTGGGCAGCGCCACGTCGCGCCAGTCGGCCGCGAACGCGGGAGCGGCCAGCAGCAGCATTGCCATCCATACGGCGCGCAGGCGCCGCATCGGCTCAGAACCGCCGCTCGAACACGGTGACGACGTCGCCGGGTTTGAGGAAGGCAGCGCGGCCTGCGCGCGATTCGGTCGCCACACCGTCCGTGGTGCGGGTGACCGACACCTCGTCCTGGAAGGCGCGGTAGGTGAAGCCGCCCGCGATCGCCACCGACGTCAGCACCGTCATGCCGGGCTGGTAGGCGAACTGGCCCGGCCGTTCCACCTGACCGAGCACGAAGATCGGCCGGTAGGTGACGACCTCCACGGCGATGGAGGGATTGCGGAACAGGTTGGCGCGGCGCATCGCCTCGGCGATGCCGGCCTCCACGTCGCGCGGCGAACGCCCGGCCGCGGGGATGGAGCCGACCAGCGGCAGGGAGATGCGGCCCGCGTCGTTGACGCGGAATTCCCCCGTCAGCCGCGGATCATCGAACGTGATCACACGGACCGTGTCGCCGGTGCCGAGGAGGTATTCGGCGGGCGCGCCACCTTCCAGCGGCGGCAGCTTTTCCGCCGGGTTACCGCAGGCCCCGAGGGCCAGGACGCACGCAAGCACTAGCAAACGCGGCATTCGCACGGGATTGTGTTCTCCCCTCGGGACCGGCTTGCACCCTACCCGCGGCGTCCGGCCGGTGCCAAGCAAAGGGGTGGCCGTTCCGGGGAACGCACGGCCTTGCCACGACGTTATCGTTTGACGCAGTGCAGCAAGGACAGGCAAAATCGATCCTGCGACGTTAGACATGTCACCGAAATTGAGATGCTGAACCGACCGGGCGATATCGCCGAGCCGGCTTCCGACCGTCGTTCGCGCAAGCGGGCCGAACTCGTTGCCTTCCATCAGCCAGAGATGGAAGTCGGCGGGATGTCGATCGCTGCGCTTGCGACCATGGTCCGGCGCCGCAAGTTCATCCTGCTGCTGTGCGCGCTGATCGTGCCGATCCTCGCCTGGATCGGCCTGCAGCAGGTCACGCCGCGCTACACCGCCATCGCGACGGTGATGTTCGAGCCGCAGGACTATCGGGCCAACGAGCTGCAGAGCATCCTGCGCGACGACCCCACCACCGATGCGGTGCTGGCGAGCCAGGTGGAGATCATCCGCAGCCGCGCCATCGCGGAGCGGGTGGGCGACAGGCTCGACCTGTCGAAGCGGCCCGAGTTCAACTGGTACATCCGCGAACCTTCCCCCGTGGGCGACTGGTTCGCGCGTACGCGCCGCTTCCTCGGCGACGGCATCGCGCGGGTGTTCCCCGCGACCGCGCCCTGGTTCGAACCGGCCGTTGAGCAGGAGCCCAGCGCCGAGGCCGTGCGCGAGTCGATGATCCAGACGGTGCGGGACGCCATCGTCCCGCGCGTGCTGCGCGGCTCGCGGGTGATCGAGATCGGGTTCATGAGCGAGAACCCCCAGGTCGCGGCGCGGGCAGCCAATCTGGTCGCCGAGTACTATGCGACCGACCAGCTCGAGAACAAGTTCGACGCCGTCCGCCGCGCCAATGAATGGCTCGAGACGCGGATCGGCCAGTTGCGCGGCGAGGTGACGCAGGCGGAGGAGAAGATCGCCCGCTTCCGTGCCGAATCGGGGCTGGTGCAGGGCGTGTCCTCGGTGCTGACCACCGAGCAGATGCAGAAGCTCAACGCCGACCTGCTGGCCGCGCGCAACGACCTTGCGCTGGCCGAGGCGCGGGTGGGACAGGCGCGCGGCCGCAATGCCGGGGCGACGGTCACCGCCAACCAGTCCGGCACGGTGCAGGCGCTGCGGCTGCAGCAGGCGCAGCTCCGCGCGGAGCTGCGGCGGCTGCGCTCCCAGTTCGGTGCCAACCACCCGGACGTGCAGCGCGTGGAAGGTCAGCTCAACGAGATATCCGCCTCGCTGGGCGGCGAGATCGGCCGCGCTGTGACGGTGGCCGAGACCGACGTGCGCGCCGCGCGGGAGCGGGTGCGCATCCTCGAAGACACGCTGCGCACCACCAGCCAGCAGATCGAACAGAACGCCGAGGCCGAGATCCCGCTGCGCGCGCTGGAACGCGAGGCCGATGCGGCGCGCAACCTGTTCCAGGCGGTGCTCGCCCGCAGCCAGCAGATCGCCCAGCAGACGGCGATCGAGAAGCCGGACGCGCGCACGCTGACCCCGGCCACTCCGCCCGGCCAGCCGTCCTCGCCCAAGACGCTGATCATCATGGCGGGCGCGATCGTGGGCGGCATCGCCTTCGGCCTGCTCGTCGTCTACCTGCTCGAGATGGTGGACAGCTCGTTCCGCAGCGGCGAGGACGTGCGCACCGTGCTCGGCCTGCCCTGCTTCGCGCTGGTGCCGCAGATCAAGCGCGGCCTGCTCGGCCGCATGCGGGTGGAGGACTACGTCGCCCGAAAACCGCTCTCCGCCTTCGCGGAGGCGTTGCGCGCGTTGCGTGCCGGGCTGTGGCTGGGGGCCGAGCATCCCAGGGTGATCGCGATCACCGCCGCGCGGCCGGGCGAGGGCAAGACCATCACCGCCATCGCGCTCGGCCGGTCGGCGGCGATGAACGGCGAGCGCGTCTGCGTGCTGGATTGCGACATCCGCCAGCCCAGCTTCGGCCGGCTGATGCGCGCGGAAGGCGCGCAGGGCATCGTCGATTGCCTGCTCGGCAACGCGCGCGCCGAGGACATCATCCGCAAGGACTGGCTGACCTCGATGGACTTCATCCCGGCCGGGGCGGCGGAGACGCATTCGCTCGGCCTGTTCATGTCCGATGCGATGACCAAGCTGCTCGACCGGCTGCGGGAGGATTACGACCTGATCCTGCTCGACGCGCCGCCGGCCTTCGCCATGGCCGATGCGCGCGTGGTCGCGCGGCTCGCGGACGCCACGCTGCTCTGCGTGCGCTGGCGCGACACGCCGCGTTCGGTGGTGCGCAACTCGCTGGAGCTGCTGGAGGACGCGAAGGCGCATGTGGTCGGTGCGGCGCTGACCCGGGTGGATGCGAAGGTGCATTCCCGCTCCGGCTTCGCCGATGCCGAGGTCTATCACCCGCGCTACGGCGCCTATTTCCGCGAGTAGATCAAATGGGGCGCTATCTGGTCACCGGCGGGGCCGGCTATGTCGGCAGCCACGTCGTCGCTGCCATGCTGGACCGCGGCGATGAGGTCGTGGTGGTGGACAATCTCCGCCAGGGCCATCGTGCCGCCGTGCTGTCGCCGGCGAAGCTGATCGTCGCCGATCTTGCCGATGCGGCGGCACTCGACCGTGTGCTGACGGATGGCCCGTGGGACGGGGTGGTGCACCTCGCCGCGCTGTCGCTGGTGGGCGAGAGCATGCGCGATCCGATGCGCTACCTGCGCGAGAACGGACAGAACGGCATCGCGCTGATCGAGGCATGCATCCGCCATGGCGTGAAGCGCTTCGTGCTGTCCTCGACCGCCAACCTGTTCGGCAATGCCGAGACGATGCCGATCGCGGAGGATGCGCCGATCTCCCCCGGCTCGCCCTATGGCGAGAGCAAGCTGATGATCGAGCGCGCGCTGCACTGGGCCACCGAGGTGCACGGCATGGCGACCGCCGCGCTGCGCTACTTCAACGCCGCCGGTGCGGACCCCGCGGGACGGCTGGGCGAGGATCACGATCCGGAGACCCATCTGATCCCGCTGGTGATCGGCGCCGCCCTCGGCCGCCGCCCGCCGCTGACTGTGTTCGGCACCGACTATCCCACGCCGGACGGCACCTGCATCCGTGACTACATCCATGTCGCCGATCTCGCCTCGGCGCACCTCGCGGTGCTCGACCGGCTCGATGGCGGGGCGCGGGCGTTCAACCTCGGCAACGGTGCGGGCGCTTCGGTGCGGGAGGTGATCCGCGCGGTGGAGGAGGTCTCGGGCAAGCGCGTGCCCTTGGTGGAAGGCGCCCGCCGCGCGGGCGATCCGGCGGCGCTGGTCGCCTCCTCCGCGAAGCTGCGGGCGGAGACCGGCTGGACGCCGCGCTTTCCCGCGCTGCGCGACATCGTGGCGACGGCCTATGCGTGGCATGTCGCGCACCCGGATGGTTATGCGGACGCGACGGACCTGCGCGCGGCCTCCTGATCGCGGCGGCATCGCGTGGCGCTGAAGGTCGGCAACGTCGCCTGGAGCGGGCTCGATGCGATGGTCAGCTCCGTGCAGGCGCTGGTCGCGGCCTTCGTCGTGGCGCGGCTTGTCGGCCCGTCGGAGGTCGGCATCGGCGCGACGGTGATCGCCACGCAGCTCATCGCCACGCAGATCCTGTCCAGCCTGTCGGACGTGCTGGTGCAGCGCGAGCGGATGGATGAGCGCATCGCGTCGTCCGCCACCTGCTGGCTCGTCCTGCTCGCGCTCGCGCTTGGCGTGGTGGTGCTGGCGGCCGGTGTGCCGATGGCCGCGCTGCTGGACGATCCGCGCGTCGTGCCGATGTCCGTCTGGACAGCGGCGAGCCTCGCGCCGCATGCCTATGCGGCGACGCTGTCGCAATGGCTGGTGCGGCACCGCGACTTCCGCAAGCTGTTCTGGCGCGGCGCGATCTGCGCCACGGCGGCGATGGTCGCCGGCATCGTGATGGCGATCGGCGGCTGGGGCGCGTGGGCGATGGTGATCCCCTCGGCGCTGATCCCGTTCCTCTCGGCGGTCGCGACCGCCATCGTCTGCCCGTGGCGCCCGTCCTGGCGGTGGCGCTGGGCGGAGGTGACGCCGCTGCTGCCCTTCGCCGTGCCGCAGATGTTCGCGGGCCTCGCCTGGGGCGTGCGCTACCGGCTGTTCTTCACCCTGCTCGCCGCGACCGCGACGCCGCAGGCGATGGGCTTCGTCCACATGGCCTTCCGCGCGGTGGACTCGGTCAGCGTGCTGCTGTTCGCCACCGTGCAGCGGCTGATGCTGCCGCAGATGGCGCGCGTGCAGCAGGACGTGCCATCGCTGCGCGCGATGCATGACCGCTTCGTGCGCCTGGTCTCGCTGGTCGCGCTGCCCGCCTTCGCGGGGCTGGGCCTGTGCATAGGGCCGCTGTTCCGGCTGGGGCTGGGCCCGGGCTGGGAACCGGCGGTGGCGGGCGCGGTGCCGCTCGCCGTGTTCGGCGCCTACCAGGCGTGGCGGCTGCCGACGGGGACGGCCAACACGGCGCGTGGCCTGTCGCGGCCGATGATGTTGCTCGGCTTCTCCGTGCTGGGGATGACGCTGGGGCTGCAGCTTCTGTTCCGGCCGGATACGCCCTTCGAGGCGGCGATGGTCTGGGTCGTGCCGCTGCTCCTGGCGATCTGGCCGAACCAGTGGATCTCGCGCCGCGCGCTGCACGCCTCGCTGTGGGAGTTGATCCGGCCCGGCGTGCCGGCGGTGGCGGCAACGCTCGCCGCGCTCGCCGTGACGTTGGGCGTGGAGGCTCTGCTGCCGCAGGCCGGCGCGTTGGGGACGCTGCTGTTGCGCTTCTGCGTCTTCTCCATCGCCTATGCCGCGATCGTGCTGGCCGTGCTCGGCGCCGATCTGCGCGAGGCGCTGGCCACGGCGGGCGTGACGCGCGCGCCGGTCGCGCAGGTCTGAGACGCCATGAACGAAGCCGCCCCCGCCATCACGCTCGCCATCTGTTCCTTCAACGGCGCGAAACGCCTGCCCGCCTGCCTCGACGCCGTGGCCGCGCTGCGTTGCGACCGGGCGTGGGAGGTCGTGCTGGTGGACAATGCCTCCACCGATGCGACCGGCCGGATCATGCAGGATTTCGCCGCCCGCGCGCCGGTGCCGGTGCGCTACGTGCGCGAGACGCGGCGCGGGCTGGGGGCAGCGCGCGTGGCGGCACTCGCCGCCGCACGTGGTGAGATCGTCGCCTGCACCGATGACGATTGCTACGCGGAACCCGACTTCCTCGCTGCTGCGCTGAAGGCGTTCGAGGATCCGCGCATCGGCTACATCTCGGGCCGCATCCTGCTGTTCGATCCGGACGACGCGCCGGTGACGATCCAGACCGCCACACAGCCCAAGCGCTTCCCGGCCGGCGAGGCGACGGGCGTGGGCGAGATCCAGGGCGCGAGCCTCGCCTTCCGGCGCGAGGCCGCGATCGCTGCGGGCGGGTTCGATCCGATGCTGGGCGCGGGCACGCCGTTCCCGTCCGAGGATTTCGATTTCAGCCTGCGCATGTCGGGGGCCGGCTGGGACGGCGCCTATGTGCCGGAGCTGGTCGTGTATCATCACCACGGCCGCAAGGCGGATGCGGCCGCGCATCTGTATCGCGGCTACCGCGTCGGCGCGGCTGCCGTGTACGTGAAGGCGCTGCTCGACATGCCGGGGCTGCGCCGCAAGGTGCTGGTCGCCTGGGCGAAGCAGCAGCGGTGGATGCTGCGCACCAACCCGAAGCACGCCTTCTACGAACATCTCGGCGCCGCGCAGTACGCCTTCGCACGGCTGCGCCGGCTGTTCGCGCGGTCCGCATGAAGGGGCTGGAACGGATGCGGCCCACGCCGCTGCCGGACGATCCGGGCGGCCTGCATGCCTTCATCGTGCAGCGGGACGAAGGTTCGCGCCTGCCGCATCTGTTCGACTGGTACCGCGCGCGCGGCGTCACGCGGTTCTACGTGGTGGACAATCTCTCCGCTGACGGCAGCGCCGATCTGCTGCTCGCCCAGCCCGACGTGGAGCCGTTCCGCGCCCGCGGCTCCTACGCGCAGGCGCGCGCCGGGCTCGACTGGGCGGAGGCGCTGATGGACCGCTTCGCCGACGGGCGCTGGTGCGTGCATGTCGATGCCGACGAACTGCTCGTCTGGCCCGGGCCGCAGGAAGGCGGTCTGCCCGCGCTCATCGCGCGGCTGGAAGCGGAAGGGGCCGAGGCGCAGCGGGCGATGATGCTGGACATGTACCCGGACGGTCCGCTGATCGACGCGGTTTACACCCCGGGCCAGCCCTTCCTCGACGTGGCGCAATGCTTCGACGCCGCCCCTTACTGGCGCGAACCGACGCCCGGCCAGTTCCCCGACTACACGCTGCGTGGCGGCGTGCGGGCGCGCCTGTTCTATCCGGAGCTGCTGAAGCGCGGACCCGGCCGGCGCCTGCGCAGCATGCTGCGCAACCAGATGTGGAAGCTGCCGTCCCTGCGGGGCACACGCATGGAGCGTGCGTTGCGCGATCCCGTCGCACCCGACCTGACCAAGTTCCCGCTGAAGCGCTGGCGTGGGGGCATGAGGCATCACGGCGGGCCGCACCGGATGGACAGGCTGCGCCTGTCGCGTTCCACCGCCATCCTGCTGCACTTCAAGTTCTTCGCCGACAGCGCGGCGCGCGTGACCGCATCGCTCGCGACCGGCCAGCACTACCAGGGCGGGGCCGAGTACCAGCGCTATGCGGCGCTGCTGTCGCACGATCCGCGGCTGAGCTTCGCGGGCCCTGACACGGTGCGCTACGCGGGGCCCGCCGACCTGGAGCGCCGCGGCCTGATGAGCCTGTCCGACGAGGGCACGGCTGCCGATGGAGGCTGAACACATGTCTGACCCGAGACAGGAACTCGCGGACGAGCTCGCGCGGGCGCTGGACCCGATCCTGCCTGCCGGCGGGGGCAGGGCCTGTTTCATCGATGCGCCGGCCCATCCGAATGTCGGCGATCCGCTGATCTTCCTCGGCGAGCTTGCGTATCTGCGCCGCCACCGGCCCGGTTACCGGCCGTGGTTCGTGGACCGCGACTACTTCGCCGACCACATGGAGCGGTGGATCGAACGCTCTGACGTGCTGATCATCCCCGGCGGCGGGAATTTCGGCGATCTCTGGCCGGACATCCAGGATTTCCGGGTGCGGATCATGGAGCGGTACGCGCACAAGAAGATCGTGCAGATGCCGCAGAGCGTGCATTTCTCCGACCCGGCACGGCTGGAGGAGATGCAGCGGCTGATCGAGCGGCAGCGCGACTTCACCCTGCTGGTCCGCGACGACAAGAGCCACGCTTTCGCGTCGGAGGCGTTCTCCTGCCCGGTCGTGCTTTCACCCGACATGGCCTTCGCGAACCCGCCGCTCGCGCGCAAGGAACCCGTGCTCGACTTCATGTGCCTGCTGCGCACGGACAAGGAAGCGGCATCGGACCAGCGCGCGATCGTCGCCGTGATGGAGCGGTTGGGGGTATCGTTCGCGGTGGCGGACTGGCTGGAGGAGACGACGGCCGATCTGCGGGACCAGGACCGGCGCGCGGTCGACCGGCTCCGGCGCCGGCCCGTGCTGATGCATGTGCTGCGCACCGCATCGCTGCGGGCGCGCGAACGCTACGGGCTGGGCCGGCTCGCCTTCGGCATCGACCTGCTCAGCCGCGGACGCAGGGTCGTGGCGGACCGGCTGCACGCGCACATCATGTGTTGCCTGCTCGGCATCCCGCACTTCGTCTTCGACTCCTTCGACGGCAAGGTGTCGGCGATGTACCGCACCTGGACCCACCGCTTCCCGGCGGCGCGGATGGTCAATTCGCCGGCGGAACTCGAAGACATCCTCGCCGCGGCCTGAGCGCGCCGCGCGCCGGGTCAGGCCGTGGCGCGCCTGAACGCCTGATCGAGGTCGCGGATCAGGTCGTCCGGATGCTCGAGGCCGACCGAAAGGCGGATGAGACCCTCCGTCACGCCGGTGGCGTGGCGGGCCTCCGCGGGAACGCCCGAATGCGTGGTCGATGCCGGATGGCAGATCAGCGACTCGGTCCCGCCCAGCGACACGGCAAGCTTGAAGATCTGCAGGTTGTTGATGATCCGGAAAGCGAGCGCACGGTCGTCGGCGACGACGAAGGAGAAGGTCGATCCCGGTCCGGAGCACTGCCGCGCATAGATCGCGCGATCGCGTTCCGATTCCATGTGCTCCGGATGCAGGACCCGGCAGGGGATGTGGGGGTTCGCGGCCAGCCAGTGCGCGACCTTCCGGCCGCTCTCGGCGGCGCGCTCCATCCGCAGCGCCAGCGTCTCCATCGACCGCGACAGCATCCAGCAGGAGTGCGCATCGAGCTGGAACCCATAGGCCGAGCGCGTCTGGCGGACGGGTTTCAGCATCTCGCGGGAGCCGGTGATGCCGCCTGCCACGAGATCGGAATGGCCGCCGACATACTTGGTCAGAGAATAGACGCAGATATCGACACCGTCATCGAGGGGCTGCTGGAACACCGGGCCGAGCATCGTGTTGTCGCAGACGATGATCGGCCGCTGTCTCGACGCGCCCGACCACCTGTCGACCACGCTGCGCACCAGCGCGAGGTCGATCATCGCGTTGGTCGGATTCGCGGGCGTCTCCAGATAGACGATCTTGACCGGCCCCTGCTGCTTCGCCTTGTCGAGCGTTGCCATGAGGATGTCGGCATCGGTTCCGTCGGTGAACGGAACGGGCCTGATCCCCCACTGCGTGAAGACCTTGGCGAAGAGCGTCTCCGTTCCGCCGTAGAGCGGCGTGTAGTGCACCAGCGCGTGGCCCGGCCGCAGGTAGCTCAGCGCGACCGAGCTGATCGCCGCCATGCCGGATGAGGTGGCCAGCGCGCACTCGGCGTGATCGTAGAGCGCCAGTCGGTCCTCGACGATTTCGAGGTTGGGGTGGTTGAAGCGGGAGTAGACGAGCCCGCCCACGCCCGTATCCGGCGGCGCGGGCTTTCGCCCGGCCACGACATCGAAGAACTCGGCCCCCTGCTCGGCGCTCTCGAAGACGAATGTCGAGGTCAGGAACACCGGCGGCTTGACCGCCCCTTCCGACAATGCCGGGTCGTAGCCGAACGCCGTCATCTGGGTCTGCGGATGAAGCGCCTGGCCATCCAGATGCGTCCGCCGAAAGTTCTTCGCCACCGCTGCCTCCTCCGTTCCGGTCGTGATAGACCACCCGGCTGGCGAAATCCGACCTGTTTCCGCTATGACGGGAGAAACAGTAGCGGAAAATGACCAGGATCGACGCCACCGACAGGCAAATCCTCCACGCGCTCAGCCGCGATGCGCGCCTGAGCGTCGAGCGCGTGTCCGAGCAGGTGAATCTCTCCGCCACGCCGGTGCGCCGCCGGATCCGACGCCTCGAGGAAGGAGGGGTCATCCGCCGCTATACGCTGGATGTGGACATGAAGGCCTGCGGCTACGGGCTTCAGCTCTTCGTCTTCATCAAGCTGCAGAGCCGCGACCGCGCCACGATCAGCGAGTTCGAAGCCCGCGTTCGCCGCCTGCCGGAAGTGACGAGCTGCCATCTCGTCACCGGGGCGCATGACTACATCCTCGGGATGCGGCTGAAGGACATGGAGACCTACAACGTCTTCCTGCGCTCGACCTTGGCGGAACTCCCCGGCGTCTTCGGGATCGAGACGAGCGTGGTGATCGGTCAGGTGAAGGACGAGATCGAGCTGCCTTACTGACGGCGCCGGCGAACGTGCCCTATCCGGCCGGCGCGCGCCACGCGCCTCGCAGGTAGCCGAGCGCATAGGCTGCGCGGCAGCGTGCCGCCATCCGCGCAGTGCTGGTCTCGGGTTCGCGCAGCGCTGGCATGCGCGGCAGGTTGCGCAGCGTCATGCGCAGCGCCCGCAGCCGCGCCCGCATCCCGTGCCCGAGCCGCCGCGCCACCACGGCATCGGATGCCCCCTGCCAGTAGACGCGCGGCACCAGCCATTGCGGCGTGAGCCGCGGCGCCTGGATCGAGTGATGCACCACCGCGGCGCCGTCGTAGAACGCGCCCAGTCCCCGCGTTTCGAGGCTGCGGGTGACGAACTGCTCCTCGCCCGACAGGAGATGGTCGCCGATGCGGCCGAGCGTCTCCGGGAAGCCGCCGACGACAGCCAGCGCGTCGCTGCGGTAGGCGATGTTGGCGCCGTAGGGCTCGATGCCGGCGGGCAGGGGCGGCGCGCCGACGCGGCCCGCGCCGTCATGCTCCACGATGGTCAGAACGCCGCGCCACATGGCCGGCCACCAGTCCGGCAGCGGCGCTTCCCATGCCGGCAGGATGCGCCCGCCGAGCACGGCGATGTCGGAGGACAGGGAAGCGATGCGCGCGCACATCGCTTCCGCCCAGCCGGGATCCGGCACCGCGTCGTCATCGAGGAAGCCGGCCCAGGCGGCGCCGGCCGCGTGTGCGCCGGCGTTGCGCGCGGCCGACAGGCCCGGCCGGTCCAGCCGCACCAGCGTCGCGCCATGCGTGGCGGCAAGCGCCGCGATGGCGGCGGCACCGGAAGACGGCGAGGCGCTGTCCACCACCACGACCGGCACGGGCCGCGTCTGGGCCGCCAGCCCGGCGAGGCAGGCGGCGAGATAGCCGGGCCGGTTATGGGTGCAGATGATCGCGGCGAGCGGCGGCACGGGGGTTATCCCTCCGGCGGTCAAACCTTCTTGCCGCCGATGTCAGCGGTTGCCGAAGCTGAAGGCCGATGGC
The DNA here is from genome assembly GCA_037190665.1 of Rhodovastum atsumiense. Classification (GTDB taxonomy): domain Bacteria; phylum Pseudomonadota; class Alphaproteobacteria; order Acetobacterales; family Acetobacteraceae; genus JBBCJT01. The sequence continues at coordinate 51,153 of JBBCJT010000031.1, forward strand.
AGCGGCGGTTCGCCCGCGTCGGGCGGCGCGGCCTTGGCCTGCGCTTCCTGCAGCCGCGCTTCCACCTGGCGCAGAAGGTTGGTCATGGCGTTGACGAATTGCGGCAGTTGCGACAGCGGCATCACGAGCTGGCCGGTGGGGATCAGCTTGCCCTCCGCGCCCGCCTGACCGAGCGCCAGCCGGGCGACGCCGTGCATGACGTTGGCCTCGGCAAGCCCGTCGGCGAAGATGGTGGTCGGCACGTCGGTCATCATTGCTCCTTGAAGGCGCGGGAGAAGCTCTCGCGCAAAGGCTGGATCAGATACTGTAGGAACGTGCGTTCGCCGGCGCGGATATGCACCTCCACCGGCATGCCAGGTACGAGCTGTGCCTGTGCGGGCAGGGCGGCGAGCTCGCTTTCCGAAAGCCGGATCTGCACGCGGTAGAAGCTCTGCCGCGTGCGCTCGTCGATCGTGGCGTCGGAGGCGACGAAGCTCACCGTGCCGGCGATCTCGGGGACCAGGCGCTGCTTGAAGGCGGGCAGCCGGGCCTCGGCCGGCAGGCCGATGTGGACGATGTCGATGTCGTGCGGCTGCACGTTCACCTCGGCGATCAGCCGGTCCTGCGCGGGGGTCAGGTCCATCACCGGATCGCCCGGGCGGACCACCGCGCCGATGGTGAACACGCGCAGGTTCAGCACCGTGCCGTCCTCGGGCGCGATGATGTCGCGCCGTGCGGTCACGTCGAGGGCGGCGCGCAGCTTCTCCTCGGTCTCGATCAGCCTCGCGCGGACCTCGCGCCGTTCGGCGCTGACCTCCTGCAGCCGCTGGTCCTCCACCTGCCGGATCTGCGCCTCCGCCTCGGCGATCTGCGCTTCGGCCTTGGCGACCTGCGCGGCGGTGTCGCTGCGGTTGCCGACGATCGCGGCCTCGGTGCGCTGGAGCGCGAGCAGCCGCGGCCGGCGTTCCAGGCCGAGGCGCAGCAGTTCGGCCACGCCTGCCATCTCGTCGCGGATCAGCGCGAGCTGGCGGTCCAGCGAGACGATCTGCGCCTGCCCCGACGCGATGGATTGCCGCGCCTGCGCGATGCGGCTCTCGTAGATGCCGATCTGGCTCGCGAGATTGGCCATGCGCGCGCGGAACAGCACGTCCTGCCCGGCCATCGCCTCCGCAGCGCGCGGGTCCGCCCGCGCGGCATCGGTGAGTTCGGCCGGATAGGCGATCTCCACCGCGCGCTCGTGCTCGGCGCGAAGCCTGGCGTCCTGGGCGAGCAGCGCCATGCGCATCGATTGCAGCGACAGCGTGTTGGCGCCGGACTGCGTGTCGTCCAGCCGCATCAGCAACTGGCCCGCCGTCACCCGGTCGCCGTCGCGCACCATGATCTCGCGCACGATCCCGCCTTCGAGGTGCTGGATCGTCCGCCGCGACCCCTCCACCTTGATCAGCCCCGGCGCGATCGCCGCCTCGGCGAGCGGCGCGGTCGCGGCCCAGTAGCCGAAGCCGCCGAGAAAAAGCCCGAGGCCCAGCATGCCGATCCAGGTCGCGCCGCGCGTGGGCGGTCGCGGCCGCACCAGTGGCGGCAGCACGGGTTCCGCCGGCCGCACGGGGCCGAGCGCGCGCCCGGGGGCGTTCGCCGGTGCCGGCGGGGGGAACCCGGCCGGCGTGTCGCGCTTGATGAGGCTCTGCGACATGTCCACTCCTGTCCGCCCGGCCTACTGGGCTGCCCGCCGGTCCTCGAGACGACCGACGCTGCCTGTTCCGCCAACCGCTGCCGGCCGCGGGCCGGAGAGGCGGCGCATCACCTCCGCGCGCGGTCCGAACAGCTCCGCCACGCCGTCGCGGAGCAGCAGCACCTTGTCCACGCCCTGCACCAGCGACGGCCGGTGCGAGACCACCACTACGGTGGTGCCGCGGTCCTTCATGGAGCGCAGCGTCTCCACCAGCAGGGCTTCGGAATCACCATCGAGATTGCTGTTCGGCTCGTCGAGGACAAGGAAGCGCGGATTGCCGAACAACGCGCGCGCCAGCCCGATCATCTGCCGCTGTCCGCCGGACAGATGCGTGCCGCCTTCGCCGATCTCCGTCTCGTAGCCTTTCGGCAGGCGCAGGATCAGCTCATGGCATCCGGCCAGCCGGGCGGCGGCGTAGACGTCGTCGGGCGTGGCATCCAGCAACCGGGCGATGTTGTCGAACACCGTGCCGTCGAACAGCTCCACGTCCTGCGGCAGGTAGCCGATGTAGCGGCCGAAATCCTCGCGCTGCCACTGGAAGACGTTGGCGCCGTCGAGCCGCACCGTGCCGGCCATCGGCTCGTAGGTGCCGCAGAGCAGGCGGATCAGCGTGGTCTTGCCGGCGGCGGACGGGCCGATGATGGCGAGGCTCTCGCCGGGCTCCAGCGCGAAGCTCGCGCCCTTGATCACCGGCACCGGCTGGCCCGGGAAGCCGTAGGAGACCCGCTCGACCGACAGCCTTCCCTCCGGCTCCGGCAGCGGGATGCCCGTGGGGCGCAGGCGTGGCAGCGCCAGGAAACCCTTGAGCCGCCGGTAGGATGTGCGTGCGGCGACAAGCTGCTTCCACCCGCCGATGAGTTGCTCCACCGGCGCAAGCGCGCGGCCCATGATGATCGAGCCCGCGATCATCGCGCCCGAGGTCATCTCGTTGTTCAGCACCAGCAGCGCGCCGACGCCGAGGATCGCGACCTGCACGCCGAGGCGGATGAACTTGGTCAGCGACAGCACCACGCCCGCGCGGTCCGCGGCGCGCTGCTGGTCGGGCAGGCCCTTCCACGTCGCTTCCTGCCAGCGGCGCAGTACAGCCGGCATCATGCCCATCGAATCGATGACCTCGGCGTTGCGCACCACGCTCTCGCTGCGGCGCTGCGCGAGCGAGGCGGCGGCGTTGGCCTTGCGCAGCAGGGCGGAGGTCGCGGCCTCGTTGATCAGCGTCAGCCCGAACAGCAGCGCAGCGCCGGCGATGGACACCCAGCCCAGCAGCGGATGCAGCAGGAAGATGAAGCCCAGATAGATCGGTACCCAGGGCACGTCGTAGACCGAGAGCATCGCGGGCGAGGAGACGAAGCCGCGGCAGACGGCGAGGTCGCGCAGCGCCTCCATCCGGTAGGGACGGCCGCGCAACTGACCCTCGATGCCGCGCATGAAGCTCTCGGGCGCCGCGCTCTGCTCGATCCATGCGGCGGCGCGCTGCATGATCTGGCCGCGCATCGCCTCCAGCAACGCCAGCAGGCCGAGCGCGCCGAAGGTGATCAGCGTCAGGTACAGCAGCGTGTCGGTGTTCCGCGTCGCCAGCACGCGGTCGTAGACCTGCATCATGTAGATGCTGGTGGTGAGCTGCAGCAGGTTCACCACCATGCTGAACAGCCCCACCGTGGCGAACTGCGAGCGGCAGGCCGCGACCGCGCGGGTCAGCACGCTGTCCGCCGGGGCATGCGCGGCGAGCGTGCCGCTCACAGGCCGGTCCGGGAAAGCATCGTACGCGCGATGGCGATGGCTTCCGCGCCGTGGCCCGAGAGGGCCAGTCCGGCGGCTCCGACGATCAGCAACGCCAGCACATTGGCGAGCACGAGCTTCGCGAGCCCGGGCGGGCGGCGTATGCGGGCGGCATGTTCGGAGAGGGCCTCGTTGCGGATTTCCACGACGCGGTTGTGCAGGTAACGGTATGCGGCGTCGTGGAACATTGCCGTTGCCTGTACGCGACAGGTCTGTGGCGTCTGCCCGGTGTCCCCGGCGTCATGCGCGCGCGCATGCAGGGCGAAGCCGAGCAGGTCTACCAGCTCGTCCTCGTGGCGTCCGGTCAGGTGGTCGGCGAGCCGGGGGGCGGCCTCGTCGGTTTCGGCCGGCCGGCCATGCAGGGTTGCGGCGCTCATGTGGCTCGGCTTGATAGTCTCTGGGGGAAGCGTTGGGGGTGCGGCGCGCATAACAGAAACTGGGCCGCACGGCGAGCCATGCCTGTTCCGGGGGCCCGCGCGGGCGGTATGAGATTGGTCACGCGGCTCGGGGGCGATGTGCCAGATTGCGACGGAGGATGATGAAAGTCGCCGAACATGCGGTTTCCCGGCGGGGACGGATGCGGATAGGACCGGTGCGGACAGCGGCAGTCTGCGCCGCGATGGTTGCCGCATTCCCAATCGCGCCCGCCCTGGCGCAGGAGGGCGGAGTCGGATCGGGTTTCCTTCAGGACCGCCGGGGGGAGACCGTGCTCCGCCGCGCGCGGCCGGATTTCGACCCGCAGGGGGTCCGCGTCGGCGCGTTCACCGTCCGCGCCGGGCTGGCCGAGGATTTCGGCTACAACGACAACGTCACCAGCGCCCACTCCTCGCCCAAGAGCAGCGCGACGCTGGTTTCCCGCGGAACGGCCTCGGTCACGCCGACCTGGCAGCGGCATTCGCTGCTGCTGGATGCCGATGTGCAGGACTACCGCTACTTCAGCGTCTCCAGCCAGGACTACACGAACTGGGGCGCGGGCGTGTCCGGCCGCTACGAGATCGAACGCGCCTGGCGGGTGTTCGGCGGCTATCGGCATAACGTGATCCACGAGTTGCAGGACGATCCGAACGCCGAGGGCGCGGACGTACCCATCAAATATACGCGCGACATGTTTCGGCTCGGCACCCGTTACGGTTTCAACCGTGTCTACGTGCAGCCCTTCGGCGCGTTGATGTCGTACCGCTACGACGATGCGGAATTTTCCCGCCAGCCGGTCTCGCAGGCCTATCGCGACCGGGACGTGTGGTTCGGCCGCTTCGAGGTCGGCTACGAGTTCTCGCCGCTGCGCACCGCCTTCGTCGCCACCAACATCTATCGCGCGAACTACGTGAACACGCCCGCGCCGGGCGTGCCCAAGTTCGACAACGTGACCTACGAGCTGGTGGCGGGGATCGACTATGATTCCGACGGCATCTGGAACTACCGCGTCAGTGCGGGCGTGCGGCGGCGCGACTACGATTCCGCGGAACGCTCCTCCGTGACCGGGCTGGCGCTGGATGCGCTCGCGGTATGGCGCGCCACGCCGATGACGACCGTGACGGGCACCGCCTCGACCTCCATCGAGGAAGGCTCGACCACCAGCGAGGGGTATCGCGACAACATCGCCATGCTGCAGGTGGATCACGAATACCTGCGCAACGTGCTCCTGCAGGCGCGCGGCCGCGTGCGCCACATCGACTATCTGGAGCAGGACCGGGATTCGGTGACGCTGACCGGCGGCATCGGCGTCAACTATCTGGTGAACCGCACCCTGCGGCTGGGCGCATCCTATGAATACACCCAGCGCTTCTCCGACCGCACCGGCGACCAGTTCGACCGCAACATCGTTCTGCTGCGGCTGAGCCTGGGTCTGTGACAGCGGCGGCGCCGCGCATGGTCCGGCTTCTCGGCCTGGATTTCGCGGATCTGGATGCGGCGCAGGCGGCCGCGCTGATCGCCGCGCGCCCGCCGGATGCCCCGTTCGCGACGGTGATCACGCCCAATGCCGACCATCTCGTGCGGCTCGCCCGCCAGCCCGACCTTGCGCCGCTGTACCGCGATGCCTGGCTTCGCCTGCTCGACAGCCGCGTGGTCGCGAGGCTCGCGCGCACGATGGGGCTGGCGGCGCCGAAGGTCGCGACCGGATCGGACCTGACGGCGGAGCTTGTCGCCTGCCATCTGCCGGCCGGCGAACGGATCACCGTGATCGGCCTCGCGCCGCAGCACCTGCCGGCGTTGCAGGCGCGTCTGCCGGGCGTGGAGATCACGCATTTCGACCCGCCGCGCGGAATGGACACGAACCCGGCCGCCTTCGCCGAGGCAGTGGAGTTCGCCCGCGCCCATCCTGCCCGCTACACCATGCTCGCCGTGGGCAGCCCGCGGCAGGAACGGCTGGGGGCCGCGATCGCGGCTTCGGGCGCGACAGGGGTCGGCCTGTGCATCGGCGCGTCGCTGGAATTCGTCACCGGGGCAGTGGCGCGCGCACCTGTCTGGATGCAGCGCGGTGGCATCGAATGGCTGCACCGTCTCGCACAGGACCCGCGCCGGCTGGCGCGCCGTTATCTCCGCGATGATCCGGCGATCGTGGCGATGCTGCTGCGGGAGCGGTTCAACGCTTCCCGGGCAGCGCCGCCAGCACCTCCGTCCTGACCCGGCGCAGCGTGCTGCCGCGATGGGCGGCATCGTTGGCGGCGATGTAGTCGCGCGCGGCCTGCGGCATGGTGATGGGCTCGGCGCCGCGCGAGAGGCGGATCGCCGCAGGCAGCGCCCGCAGCGTCTGCCCGGCCACGCCGTTGCGCAGCCCCTTCAGCAGGTAGCCGAGATAGCGCGGCGCGAGCGCGGCCCAGGAGGCGCCGGCCTTGCGGCCGATGTAGAGCCGGTTGCGCACGAAGTAGAACCAGCGCGTGCCGGACCACGCGAAGCGGTGCTGGCCGCTGACCTTGTGCCGCACGGCGATGTCGCCGCGGTAGCGGACATGCCAGCCGCGGGCGATGGCGCGCAGGCAGAAATCGTACTCCTCCCAGCAGAAGAACAGCGCGTCGTCGTAGCCGCCGGCATCGTCCCACGCGGCGCGGCGGATGGCATGGCCGGCGCCGACGACGGTGACGGCATCGAAGGACCCGCGCGCGCGGGACAGCAGGGAGGCCGGATAGCCCCAGGAGGAAAGGTCCTCCTCCCCGGTCGCGAACACCACGATGCGGAAGCCGATCGCGGCCAGCGCGGGGTCGGCGTCGATCGCGGCGACGGCGCGGGCGAGCGTCTGCGTGTCCGCGAACTCGGCATCGTTGTCGAGCGCGACGACGACGCGCCCGTTGCCGAGCGAGGTCGCGCGATTGCGGCCGCCGGCCACGCCCCAGTTGCGGTCGAGACTGACGAGCACGGCATCGTCGCGCCCCTCGATCTCGGCCGCGAGGCGGGCGAGGTTCTCGGGTGTCGAGCCCTGATCGGCGACGATCACGCGCCGCGCGAGGCCGGTCTGCGCCAGCGCCGAGCGGATCGCCGCGACGGTTTCCTCCGCGCGATCCATCGCGAGGATGATCACGTCCGCATCCGGCGGCGTTTCGGGCTTCTCCGCCCGCCCCGCCACCACGCGCCAGGCGGGGTTCACCTGGACCCGATCGCCGGCACGGCGAGGTAGGCGATGCGCTTGAACTCCTTCCGTCCGCGCGAGACGGAATCGAGGATCAGCCCGCAGGCGAAGGACAGGAAGGACAGCAGCACGATGCCGGTGGAGAGCACCGCCGTGGGGATGCGCGGGACCAGCCCGGTGCGCATGAAGTCGATCACCACCGGGATCGCGATCAGCACGCCGAGGGTCATCAGCACTGCGCCCGCGATGGAGAAGAACTGCAGCGGCCGTTCCTCCTTCACCAGGATCACGATGGTGCGCAGGATGCGCAGCCCGTCGCTGTAGGTGCGCAGCTTGGAAGCCGATCCGGCAGGACGGTCCTTGTAGGCGGTCTTCACCTCGCCCACCGGCATCTTCAGCTCCAGCGCGTGCACGGTGAACTCCGTCTCCGTCTCGAACCCGGCCGAGAGCGCGGGGAAGGACTTCACGAAGCGGCGGGAGAAGGCGCGGTAGCCCGACAGCATGTCGGAGATGCGGTTGCCGAAGATCCAGGCGACGATGCCCGTCAGCATCGCATTGCCGAAGCGGTGGCCGCGGCGGTAGGCGGCCTCGATCTCCGTCACCCGCGCGCCGTTCACCATGTCGAGCTGGTTGTCCACCAGCAGCCGCACCATCTCCGGCGCGCTCGTGGCATCGTAGGTGTCGTCGCCGTCCACCAGCACGTACACGTCGGCCTCGATGTCGGCGAACATGCGCCGCACGACGTTGCCCTTGCCCTGCAGCGTCTCGGTGCGCACCACCGCACCGGCCGCGCGCGCGGCGGCGGCAGTGCCGTCCTTCGAGTTGTTGTCGTAGACGTAGATGGTCGCACCGGGCAGGGCGTCGCGGAAGGCGGCGATCACGCGCGGGATCGCCACCTCCTCGTTGTAGCAGGGCACGAGCACGGCGATGCGCGGCGGCACAGCCGGTTCGGCCGCGACGCTGCGCAGCGGGGTGAGGAGCTGTTCCATCGCGGCTGGCCTCACCACGCGTTCTTCATGCCCAGCACGCTGGACGCGGTACGCGCGATGATCACGAGGTCGAGCCAGAGCGACCACCGCTCGATGTATTCCAGGTCGCTGTCCACGCGCTTGATGAGCTTGTCCTCGGTCTCGGTCTCGCCGCGATAGCCGCGCACCTGGGCGAGGCCGGTGATGCCGGGCTTCACGCGGTGCCGTGCGGCGTAACGGGCGACCACGTCCTCGAACGGCCGCCCGGCGGCGCGCGTGCCGGGCGCGTGCGGGCGCGGGCCGACCACGGACATGTCGCCGCGCAGCACGTTCAGGATCTGCGGCAGTTCATCGAGCGACAGCCGCCGCAGGATCGCGCCGACGCGGGTGACGCGCGGGTCGTCGCGCATCGCCTGCCGGCGGATCACGTGTTCCGACCGCTCGTGATACATGGAGCGGAACTTCAGCATCTCGAAGCCGCGGTTGTTGAAGCCGACGCGGCGCTGGCGGAACAGCACCGGCCCCGGACTGTCGAGCTTCACCGCGATCGCGATCCCCGCCAGCACCGGGGAGAGCAGCACCAGCGCGATGGAGGCGAGCACGAGGTCCTCGGCGCGCTTGAACACGTGCGCCCAGCCGGAGATCAGCCGGTCCATCAGGTGCACCAGCGGCACGCCGTCGACATCGGTCACGGTGCGGCCGGGGAAGTGGTAGCTGATCAGGTCGGGCGCTAGGCGCACATGCACCGGATACTCGGAGAACTGGTGCAGCAGGCCGAGCATCCGCTCCTCCGCCGACCAAGGCAGGGCGACGATCACCTGATCCACCGCGCCTCGGCGGATCAGGTCGAACACCTCGTCGATCGGGCCGAGGAAGGGCAGCGTTCCCATCGCCTCGCTGCCGGTGCGGGACACGTGGTCGTCCACGAAGCCGAGCAGGCGCAGCGACCGGTCACCGCGGCGGCGGAGGAAATCCACCAGCCGCCCGCTGCTTGCACCCCCACCGATGACCACCGTGCGCGGCGCGAAGCGCTGCTGCACGTCGTTGAGCACGACGGAGGCGAGCAGCGCGCGACCGCCGGTGAGCAGCGCTGCGGACAGCGCGGCCCAGGCCAGCAGCCAGCGCGTGCTGAGCAGCGCGGCGAGGCCCAGCACGGCCTCGATCCCGACGACGATGGCGGTCGCGGTGGCCGCGTTCGCGATCACCGCGCGCACCTGCTGCGTGGCGGAGAAGAAACTGCGCGAAGTGTAGGCCCCGCCCGCTGCGCCGAGCGCCACCGCAAGCGCGGCGACGAGGCCGACGGTCTTCTCGTGCAGCCGCGTGGGCATCCCGTCCAACCCGACCAGCGCGCCGGCGAGCAGGGCCGCGGCGACGATCATGCAGACATCGAGCAGGATCGCGGCGGCGACCACGCTTGCCTGCGGGACCGGCGGCGCGGCGGCGATCCGCTGCGGGGTGGGTGCGATAGCGGTCTGCACCGGGGCGGCGCGCGTCTGCGCTTCCGCCTCAGCCGATCCGCCTGCGTGTTGCAACATGCGCTGAGCCCCGATGCTCAATGAACGCGCGCTGGATGCTCTCGGAGCGGCCTCCCGCCAGCGAACCGGCAGCGGTGCGACGGTTCGCGCGTCGCGAGAGCTGGGTCTTTCATTTGAATACGATGCTTCGTGAGAGGTGGAAGTTGAGCGCCATGCCGACCAGCGAGCCTGCTGCGACGGCCAGAACCGGGTGTCTCCAGGCAGTGTCCCATAGGCTAACAAGCAACGCATACGTGCCGCGGTTCAACGCAAATCCCAGTGCGTTTGTGGAGAGAAATAACGCCCATTGGCGCAACGCGGCCGTGCGCGGCGCGGCGTGGAAGGTCCAGAGCCGATTGAAGGTCCACGTCGCGGTCGCGGCCACGAGATAGGCCGCGGCACCGCCCCAGTAGAGGCCGATGAGCGGGCGCGTTCCGTAGACGACGGCGGTGTCCACCACGAAGCCCAGCGTGCCGACCACGCCGAAGCGGAGGAACTGCGCCGCCGTGGCGATCCGGTCCGCGGGAAGGTGGCGGCGGACCGGGAGCGGCAGGCGCAACGACAGCCGCGCGAGGAAGGCCTCCATGCACAAGGCACCTACCGCGGCCCGCACCGCGTGGGCAACAGGACGGCTGCGGTCCGGATTTTCGCTGTTACGGCAGTCACTTAGCGGGTGTTTCGCCGTTGACATCGCCCCGCTTGCGGTCGATTGTGATCGGACCACACCGCTTCGGTGACGTGGCGCGAGGGGAGATCGGAACGGAACCGCCCATCGGAACCTCCTGAAACCTCAACGGCGTTGCGCTCGCGGCATCGGGCGCAGACGCACCGGGTCTCAGGATGGCGGGCAGCAGGTCCGCCTCTCCGTTTCCATTGCAGGCTGTCGCATCCGATCGGAACGCAGGTCGCCTGTTCAGGCGCTGTGGCCGTTGCTGCGATCACAGTTTGGTCAACGTGACTTCCAGTCGGGCGGAGGTGTGAACCGCGCGCCCGTGTTCGCCCGTGACGTGCAAGCCGCCATCCGGATGAGCGGCGGGCAACGCGCCAGGCGGGACCGGCAACGCCCCCGGCCGCCGCGCGCCCGTTCGCCCGGGCACGTGGCGGCCGGCGCAGCGCCGGGTCAGGCCTGGAGCAGGGCGGCCGATTGCCGCGTGGGCGCGAGCGCGGTCGTGCCGTCGGCGGCCTGGGCGGTTGCGGGCGTTTCCGGCTCGCGGATCACGTAGCCCCGACCCCAGACCGTGGAGATCAGGTTGTCGCCGCCGGCATTGGTGAGCTTCTTGCGCAACTTGCAGATGAAGACGTCGATGATCTTGGCGTCCGGCTCGTCCATGCCGCCGTAGAGGTAGTTGAGGAAGTGGTCCTTGGTCAGCACGTGACCCTTCTTCAGGACCAGCGCCTCCAGGACCTGGAACTCCTTCTCCGTCAGCCGCACGGAGACGCCATCCACCCACACGTCCCGCGTGCCGAGATCCACGGTGAGGTTGCCCACCCGCACCTGGGAGGAGGCGAAGCCGCCGCTGCGGCGGATGATGGCCTGGATGCGGGCGACCAGTTCGTGGTCGTCGTACCCGCCGGAGATCACGTCGTCGGCGCCGAGGTTGAGCGCCCGCGCCTTGATGGTGGAATTGGCGCTGCCGGCCAGCACCAGCACCGGCGTGGCATCGCGCCGCAGCCGCATCCGGCGCACGACATCGAGCCCGCTGATGTCCGGCAGCTCCAGCTCGAGCAGGACAAGGGAGAATGCATAGGTTGAAAGGAGGTCCAGCGCCTCCTCGCCATCGGTCGCGAGCTCGGTTCCGATTCTGGCTGAGGAAAGCACGGACTGCAGGCCCCGCGCTGCCGCGGGATTGGACTTCACGAGAAGAACGCGCATCGAACCGCTCCGCTGATCGGAGTGGGATTTGGGATTTTTTTACGACGCGGCCGGACAATAGGAGAACAACCGGAGGGAGTCATGTCTCAAGTTTTGGTTGATCGGGATTCAACATCACAATTCTCGATGACGCCCCCAGGGTCGGTTGCAACCTTGAAGGATAGCGCCCGCGCGCTCAACCGGATTATGCCGGTGAGGGTGGCTGGATCGGTCTCGGGCGTCGCGGGCCCGCTGGTCCGGGTGGCCGGCCTGGGCGGGCTGGCCGCGATCGGCGATCTGCTCGCTATCGAAACCGCGCCGGGGCAGACGGTTCCCGCGGAGATCGTCGGCCTGGACGAAAGGGTGGCGAGCGCCCTGCCGTTCGGCCCGGTGGCCGGCATCCGGCCGGGCGCGTGCGCCATGCGGTCCGGCGAGCCGATGCTCGCGGTCTCGGATCACTGGCTGGGGCGGGTGATCGACCCGCTCGGCCGCCCGCTGGACGGGCTGCCGCCGCCGCGGCCGGGGCCGGTCCTGCAATCGCTGCGCGCCCCGCCGCCGCCGGCGGCCCAGCGCAAGCGGCTGGGCGGGCTGTTCACGCTGGGCGTCCGCGTGCTCGACGCCTTCGTGCCCTGCCGGATCGGCCAACGCCGCGCGGTCTTCGCCGGGTCGGGCGGGGGCTAGTCCACGCTGCTGGCCGCGCTGGCGCGGGAGGCGTCCGCCGACGTGATCGTGGTGGGACTGGTGGGCGAGCGCGGCCGCGAGTTGCGCGAGTTCGTGGAGGACGCGCTGTCCCCCGCCGCGCGGGCGCGGAGCGTCATCGTCACCGCCACCTCCGACCAGCCGGCGCCGCTGCGGCGGGCCTGCCCGGACGCGGCCATGGCGGTCGCCGAACATTTCCGCGACCGTGGCCGGCACGTGCTGCTGATCCTCGACAGCATCACCCGTGCCTGCCACGCGCTGCGGGAGGTCGGCCTGTCGCTCGGCGAGCCGCCATCGCTCCGCGGCTATACGCCCGGCGTGTTCTCCGAGCTGCCACGTCTGCTGGAGCGGGCGGGGCCCGGACCGGAAGGCGCGGGCGACATCACCGCGCTGGTCTCGGTGCTGGTCGAGTCCGACGACGTCCAGGACCCGGTCGCGGACTTCATCCGCGGCATCGTCGACGGCCACGTAGTCATGGACCGACGCATCGCAGAAGCCGGGCTGTTCCCGGCCATCGACGTGCTGCGCTCCCTCTCGCGCGGCAGCGAAGCGGCCCTGCCGCCGCTTGCGAGGGACACGGTGCGCCGTGCGCGGCGGCTGTTGTCGGCCTGGGAGCGTGTCGCCGATCTGGTGCGCATGGGGGCCTACCGCGCCGGCGCCGACCCGGAGGTGGACGCCGCGATCGCGGCCCGGCCCGCCCTCGAACGGTTCCTCGCCCAGGAACGCGGCGAGCCGCCCGGCGAACGGATCTTCGACCAGCTCGCCGCGTGCCTGCCCGAGGAGGCTCCGTAGGCAAGGGTAAGTCCGGAACACGGACGGGCGCGGGCGGGGCAGGGGCCGGCCATGCCTCGCCGGACGGCAGCGGGGCCGTCCGCCCAGTGGAATGTCATGCGGCGGCTCTGGCCACCTCGGCGCCATCGGCGCAGTTAGCGCCGCAGCATGACCGTTCCGCCCCCGCCCGCCTTCTCCGTCACCCTGCTTGCGCTCGCCGGCTTCCTCTCCGGCATGGGCATCCGCGCCACCGATGCGCTGCTGCCGGTGATCGCGGCGGATTTCGACATCTCCGTCGCCGCCGCCGGCATCACGGTCGCGGCCTTCACCCTGCCGTACGGGCTGATGCAGGTGGTGTTCGGCCCGCTCGGCGACCGGTTCGGCAAGGTGCGGGTGATCGCCTGGGCGCTCACCGCCTACGCGGTCACCACGCTCGCCTGCGCGGCCGCCGGGTCGCTGTCGCAGCTCGTCGTCCTGCGCGCCTTCGCGGGCGGGGCGGCGGGCGGACTGATCCCGCTGGGCATGGCGCATATCGGCGACATGGTGCCCTACCAGCACCGGCAGGCGACGATCGGCCGCTTCCTCACCGGCATGGTGATGGCGCAGCTTCTCTCCGGCCCGCTCGGCGGCATCTTCGGCGACACGCTGGGCTGGCGGGGCCTGTTCGTGCTGCTGGGCGTCGCAGCACTCGCCGCCGCCGTCGTGCTTCTCCGCAGCGCCCGCGCCCCGGTGGCGGTGCCGCAGGGCGGCGGCTTCGGGCTGGCCCGCTTCATCGAGCTGTTCCGCCGGCCGGAGGGGCGGCTGGTCACGCTGTCGGCGTTCGTGGACGGGTTCCTGCTGTTCGGCTCCTTCGCCTATCTCGGGGCCTATCTGCGCGAGGCGTTCCTCCTGCCCTACACCCATGTCGGACTGATCCTCTCCGCCTTCGGCCTCGGCAGCCTGGTCTACACGCGGCTGGCCGGCTGGCTGGTCCGCGGGCTGGGGGAGGCGCGGATGCTGCTGCTGGGCGGGCTGCTGCTGACGGTCTGCCTCTCCGCCACGGTGCTGGTGCCGGACTGGCGCTGGTTCGTGCTGGTGCAGTTCGCCCTCGGGCTCGGCTTCTTCATGTTTCACGGCGTGCTGCAGGCCCGCGCGACGGAGGCGATGCCGGAAGCGCGCGCCACCGCGGTGTCCGGCTTCGCGATGATGCTGTTTCTCGGTCAGGCCGCCGGCGCGCTGATCATCGGCTTCATCATCGCGCATGCGGGCTGGCAAACGGCCTATCTCGCCTGGGCGGCGGGGATACTGGCCCTTTCGGTGGTGCTGCGGGGGCTTCTCCGGCGCCGCGCGTAGGTTCCCGCCGGGATCGGCCGGCCCGGCCATAACCGGCTGGCTGCCCTTACCCCGCGCGGCCTTGCCGTGCTCCGGGCGCCCTGTTACGCCCCGCCCATTCCATTCCGTTTTCGGGGGAGATCGGCGCGAAATGCGCGTGAAGGACGTGAAGAAGGTCGTGCTTGCCTATTCGGGCGGGCTGGACACCAGCGTGATCCTGAAGTGGCTGCAGACGACCTACCGCTGCGAGGTCGTCACCTTCACCGCCGATCTCGGCCAGGGCGAGGAGCTGGGCCCGGCGCGGGAGAAGGCGAAGCTGCTCGGCATCCGTGACGAGAACATCTTCATGGACGACCTGCGCGAGACGTTCGTGAAGGACTTCGTCTTCCCGATGTTCCGCGCCAACGCGCTGTACGAGGGGATGTACCTGCTGGGCACGTCCATCGCCCGGCCGCTCATTTCCCAGCGCCAGATCGAGATCGCCGAGCAGGTGGGCGCAGATGCCGTCGCCCACGGCGCGACCGGCAAGGGCAACGATCAGGTCCGCTTCGAGCTGAGCTACTACGCGCTGAAGCCGGACGTGAAGGTGATCGCGCCGTGGCGCGAATGGGACCTGACCTCGCGCACGAAGCTGCTGGAATTCGCCGAGCAGCACCAGATCCCCATCGCCAAGGACAAGCGCGGCGAGGCGCCGTTCAGCGTCGATGCCAACCTTCTGCACAGCAGCTCCGAGGGCAAGATCCTGGAGGATCCCTGGGTGGAGCCGGACGAGATGGTCTGGCAGCGCACCATCCGCCCCGAGGACGCGCCCGACACGGCGACCGAGATCACCGTCGAGTTCGAGCACGGCGATGCGGTCGGCATCAACGGCGAGCGTCTGTCGCCGGCGACGCTGCTGACGAGGCTCAACGCGCTCGGCAAGGAGAACGGCATCGGCCGGCTTGACCTCGTCGAGAACCGCTTCGTCGGCATGAAGTCCCGCGGCTGCTACGAGACCCCGGGCGGCACCATCCTTTACGTGGCGCACCGCGCGATGGAGAGCATCACGCTCGACCGCGAGGCGGCGCATCTGAAGGACAGCCTGATGCCGCGCTATGCGGAGCTGATCTACAACGGCTTCTGGTTCGCCCCGGAACGGCGGATGATCCAGGCCGCGGTGGATGCGTCGCAGGCGAGCGTGACCGGCACGGTGCGGATGAAGCTCTACAAGGGCAACACCATCGTCACCGGCCGCGAGTCCCCGAACAGCCTCTACTCGATGAAGCACGTGACGTTCGAGGACGACCAGGGCGCCTATGACCAGTTCGACGCCCAGGGCTTCATCAAGCTGAACGCGCTGCGGCTGCGGCTGGGCGGGATGGCCGGCCGTCGCGGCGGGGCGCTGTAACCGCCCCATGACCAATGGCGACATGCGCTCGCGGCTTCGCGAGCTGTATGTCGCCAACACGCCCCGCGCCCGCCGCTTCCGCTACGGGCTGCTGATGCTGGACGCCATCAACCTCGCCTGGATCGTGACGGCGTCCTTCATGCACGGAAAGCCGGTCGTGATCGCGATCGACGTGCTGCTCGGCCTGATCCTGGCGGGCGAGTTCGCCATGCGGATGAAGGCCTGGGGCAAGCACTGGCGCATCGTGCTGCACCCGCTGCAGATCGCCGACATCATCGCCATCCTGTCGCTGCTGCTCGCCCCCATCGCGGGTGAGGCGCTCGCTTTCCTGCGCGTGCTGCGCACGCTGCGGCTGCTGCATTCGGTGCGGCTGATCGCGAGCCTGCGCAGCGACCTGCCCTTCTTCCGCCGCAACGAGGAAGCCACGCTCGCCGCGGCACAGCTCGGCGTGTTCCTCATCATCATGAGCGGCGTGGTGCTGGAGACGCAGCGCGACGACAACGGCGAGATCCACAACTATCTCGACGCGCTGTACTTCACCGTCACCACGCTCACGACCACCGGCTTCGGCGACATCACGCTGACCGGGCCGTTCGGCCGCGTGCTGACGGTTGTGATCATGCTCGCCGGCGTCACGCTGTTCCTGCGCCTCGCGCAGACACTGATCCGGCCGAAGAAGATCCGCTTCATGTGCCCGTCCTGCGGCTTGCAGCGGCATGAGCCGGACGCGGTGCACTGCAAGGCCTGCGGCGTGGTGCTGAACATCCCGGACGACGGATCGTGACGCCGGTGATCCGCCCGGCCGCGCCGGGTGATGTCGCGGCCATCGCGGAGCTGCTGATGGCGCTGACGGGCGAGCCGTTCAGCACGGCGCAGGCGGCGGAGCGGCTTGCCGCCGTGACCGCGACCGGCGTGGATGCGGTGTTCCTGGCGGAGCACGAAGGGCGGATCGTCGGCCTCGCCGCGCTGCACTGGGCGCCGCAGCTGCATCGCCCGGCGCTGGGTGCGCGGGTGCTGGCGCTGGTGGTGGCGGACGGGCTGCGCGGCGGCGGCATCGGTGCGGCGCTGCTCGATCACTGCGAGGCGCATGCGCGCGCGCAGGGCTGCGGTTTCATGGAGATCACCAGCGACCGCGTCCGTACCGATACGCACCGCTTCTATGCGCGGCAGGGCTACGAGGCCACGTCCCTGAGGTTCCGCAAGAAGCTCGGCTGATACCGCCGAGCCCTTCTCGTCGGCATCCGCAGGGGGTTGGGCCAGCGCCCGCCGGCTCCCGCCTGCGGGTGCGCCGCGGAGCTCAGTCAGCCGAAAGCTGGCCGGTATGAGAGCACGCCGTGTCCGGCCGCGTCCGGGACAGGCGGCAGATGTGTCACGAGGGCGAAACGGGCTTGACCGGGGCTGTCGGCAGATTAATCATAATGTCATGACAATTCGGGCCCCGCTGGCATTCGCCCCCGCTGACCCCGCCGTGACCCCTCGCAGCCAGGAACTGATCCCCCTCTACCGCCAGATCTCGGACGACCTGCTCGCCGCGATCGCGCACCAGGGCCTGAAACCCGGTGATGCCCTTCCCACCGAGGGCGAGCTGTGCCGCACCTATGGCGTCAGCCGGATCACCATCCGCAAGGCGCTGGACGAACTGGTGGCGCGCCATCTGATCGTGCGGCGGCGCGGCTCCGGCACGTTCATCAGCGATGCTGACCGCATGGCGAAATCCGTATCGCTCACCGGCTTCATCGACGATGTGCTGATGCTGAACCGCATGCAGGTGCTTGCGGAGGGCAAGGCGCGCCTGCCCGCGCATGTCGCCAGCTTCACCCGGCTCGATCCGGAAGTGCTGTTCCGGCACATCGTCGGGCTGAACCACATCAACGAAGGCGAGCCCATCGTCCATATCGCCTTCTGGTTCCCGCCCGCCGTCGCGCCGCATGTCACCGTGGCCGATGTCGCCGGGCCGCTGCCGACGATCCGGCACATCGAACAGCATCACCCGCACCGCCTCGACCACGCGCGCCAGCGCATGGATGCGGTCGCCGCCACCCCGGTCATCGCGGCCGCGCTCGGCATCGCGCCGGGCACGCCGGTGCTGCGGGCGCTGCGCGCCTACAGCGACACCGAAGGCGCGCCGATGGAGATCTTCGAGGCCCATTACCACCCGGACCGTTACGAGTTCGCCGCCACGCTCTTCCCCCGACAAGGCTGACCCAAACCCACGGAGACCACCGCGATGGCACGCTTTCCGCGCCGATCGGCCCTTCTGCTGCCAGGGCTGGCTTTCGTTCCGCAGCGTGCCGAAGCACAGGGCGGCTGGCCGCAGCGGCCGGTGATCCTGGTCAGCCCCTGGCCCCCCGGCGGCAGCAACGACACGTTCAGCCGCCTGATCGCGACGCGCCTCGCGGCCGTCTTGGGCCAGCCGATGGTGGTGGAGAACCGGCCCGGTGCCACGGGGACCATCGGGGTGGGTCAGGTCGCGCGCGCCGCGCCCGATGGCTACACGCTGGTGATGGGCAGTTCGCCCACGCATGCGACCGCGCGCGCGATCTATCCGCAGCTTCCCTACGATCCGGTGCGCGACTTCGCGCCCGTCACCATGGTGGCGACGGTGCAGAACGTGCTGATCGTCCACCCGTCGATGCCCGCGCGCAACGTGCAGGAGCTGATCGCGCTGGCGAAGGCGCAGCCCGGCAAGCTCACCTTCAGCTCCTCCGGCAACGGCAGCTCGCAGCATCTGTCGGGCGAGATGTTCAAGGTGATGACCGGCACCGACCTGCTGCACGTGCCCTATCGCGGGGCGGCGCCGGCGGTGGCGGACATCGTCGCCGGCCATATCAGCCTCGGCTTCCACAACATGCCGGACGTGGTGAGTCTGGCGCGCGAGGGGCAGGTGCGTGCGCTCGCCGTCACCGGGGAACATCGCGCGGCCGCGATGGCCGATACGCCGACCATCGCGGAGTCGGGCGTGCCCGGCTATTCGGCGACGGTGTGGTTCGGCGTCTTCGCGCCCGCCGGCACGCCGCGCCCGATCATCGACCGGCTGCACGCCGAGATCGTCAAGGCGATCACCGACCATGAGATCAAGTCGCGGCTGGATGCCCTCGGCAACGAGGTGTCCGGCCTCGGCCCCGACGACTTCGCCGCCTTCGTGCGGGCGGAAGTGACGCGCTGGGGCGACATCGTCCGCCGCGCCGGCGTGACTGCAAACTGAGAAAAAGGAAACGAACGAGTGACATTCTCTGTCCTGGGTCGCTGCCCCGAGACCGGCCAGTTCGGCATGGCGATCGCGACGCGCCCCATCGCCATCGGTGCGAAGTGCCCCTTCGTCCGCCCCCATATCGGCGGGCTGCTCGTGCAGGCGAACGGCGACCCGCGCCTCGGTCCGCTCGGGCTGAAGCTGCTCGAGATGGGTTATTCCGCCGCCAAGGTGCTGCGCGAACTGGAGGAGAGCGACGGCCCCGATCACATCGAGTGGCGCCAGATCATGGTGATCGACAAGGACGGAAACACCGCTGCGCGCACCGGCAAGCACAACGAGGACTGGCGCGGCCATATCTGCAAGCCGAACGTCGTCGTCGCCGGCAACCGCCTCGCCAATGACGGCGTCGCGCAGGCGATGATGGATGGCTTCGAGTCCGCCAAGGGCGAGCTGGCGAACAAGCTTCTCGCCTCGATCGAGGCGGGCCGCGATGCCGGCGGCCAGGTGGCGGGCCAGTATTCCGCCGCGCTGCATGTCTACGAGGAGCGCAGCTACGCGCTGGTCGACCTGCGCGCCGACGAGCATGACGAGCCGATCGGCGAATTGCGGCGGCTCTACACGCTCTACAAGCCGCTGATCCCCTACTACCTGCAGCGGCCGTCCAACCCGAGCATGCCGCGCGACGATACGTGGCGGAAGGATCTGGGAATCCCCGGCGGGCCGCGCTGAACGGATCGGATTGCGGGATCGGGGGATAACCCCGACCCCGCAGGCCTCTTGCCCGCGGCGCGGGGCCGTGACCTGCTTGCCCGGTATCGACACGGAACGGGGGAAGCGGATGTTCGACCTGACGGGCAAGGTTGCGATCGTCACCGGCGGCAATGGCGGCATCGGTCTCGGCATCGCGACCGGGCTCGCGCGCGCGGGCGCGACGGTGGTCATCGCCGGCCGCGACAAGGCCAAGTCGGATGCCGCACTCGCCTCGCTCGGCGGCAACGGCTTCACGCTGGCGGTGGATGTGGGCGACAGCGCCTCGGTCGAGGCGATGGTCGCGGAGGTGACCGGGCGCGCCGGCCGGCTCGACATCATGGTCGCCAATGCGGGCGTCAACCTGCGCAAGCCGCCCGAGAGCTACACCGACGCCGAATGGCGCGGCATCATCGACGTCAACCTGTCCGGCGCGTTCTTCTGCTGCCGCGCCGCCCATCCGCATCTGAAGAAGGCGGGGGGCGGCAAGATCATCACCATCGGGTCGATGATGTCGATCTTCGGCGCGCCGCTCGTCTCCCCCTATGCGGCGAGCAAGGGCGGCGTGGTGCAGATGACGCGCGCGCTGGCCGCCGCCTGGGCGAAGGATAACATCCAGGCGAACGCGATCCTGCCCGGCTGGATCGACACCGCGATGACGCGCGGGGCGCGCAAGGACATCGAGGGGCTGCATGAGACGGTGCTCTCCCGCACGCCGGCCGGCCGGTGGGGGGAGCCGGGCGATTTCGCGGGGATCGCGGTGTTCCTGGCCTCGCCCGCGTCGGACTTCGTGACCGGCACGGCGATCCCGGTGGACGGCGGTTACTCGATCCGGGGCTGACCCGGTCGGTCGCGCAGGCGGGACCGGCCAACACCTGCAGGCGGTAACTTGCGAACGGTCGCGACCCTCCCCCCTCTCCCGCTCGCGGGAGAGGGCCGGGGTGAGGGCGTGTCCGCCAGCACCACGGCGAGGTTTCGCCCCCGTACAAGCTCCCTCACCCTGTCCCTCTCCCGCGAGCGGGAGAGGGGACCTTGCGTAATGGGCGTTGCCTTCTCTCGGTCGCTTCTACAGGTGCTTCATGCCCAGGGTGCCGAGCAGCGGCAGCAACTGGTCGCGCGCCGCGCTGCGATGCAGCCGTGCGGCCTCGCGGGCGGCGGTGGCGTCGCCGCGGCGGATGGCGTCGACGATGGCGCGGTGCTGGCCGACCGAGGCGAGCGGCTTCGGCCGCAGCCGCAGCGTCAGCATCCGCGCCCGGTGCGACTGGTCCATGACGGTATGGACCATGCGCATCAGCCGCCGATTGCCGCAGCGTTCGATCAGCACGCGGTGGAACCACTCGTCCGCGGCGGCCCAGGCAGGAAGCTCGTCGGCCTCCAGCGCCGTCTGCATGTGCTGCGTCGCCTCCCCCAGCGCCTCCGCCACGGGCAGGCGCGCCGCGTCCGGCTGGCCGGCGAGCAGCTCCGCGGCCATGCTCTCCAGCGCGATGATCGCCTCGTAGATCTCGCGCATGTCGTCCGGCGAGAGCGCGCAGACCACCACACCGCGCCGGGGCAGCACGCGGACCAGCCCTTCCTCCTGCAGGCGGATGATGGCCTCGTGCACCGGCGTGCGGCTCATGCCGAGCTGGGTCGCGATCTCCTGCTCGGACCCCTGGTATCCGGGCGGGAAGACGTTGTTGCGGATCGCTGCCTTCAGCGCGTCGTAGGCGCCCTCCACCAGCGACGCGCGTGCGGGGGAGGGATCGGCACTGCTGCGGAGGTCGATCATGGCGGGACAAGACACCACATCGCCGCTGCGTGCCAAGCAATCTTCCATGGAAGATTAAATTTTATCGATTGACGCCGTTTGCCGGCGCGGCCTAGATACCATGGCATCTTGCATGGAAGAATGGGAGAGCACATGCGCACCTACCGGATCGCGGCCATGGGCGGTGACGGGATCGGGCCGGAAGTCGTGGCGGCGGGCGTGCAGGTGCTGAAGGTCTGCGCCGAGCGCGATGGCGGCTTCGCGCTGGATTTCCAGGATTTCGACTGGGGCTCCGACTATTACCGCAGGCACGGCGTGATGATGCCCGCGGACGGGGCCGACCAGCTTCGCGGTTTCGACGCCATCCTGTTCGGCGCCGTCGGCGCGCCGGACATTCCCGACCACATCACCCTGTGGGGGCTGCGGCTCGCGATCTGCCAGCCGCTCGACCAGTACGCCAATGTCCGGCCGACCCGCATCCTGCCCGGCATCACCAGCCCGCTACGCCACGTGAACGGGCCGGAGCTGGACTGGGTGATCGTGCGCGAGAATTCCGAGGGCGAGTATTCCGGCGTCGGCGGCCGCGCCCACAAGGGGCTGCCGATCGAGGTGGCGACCGACGTGTCGGTGATGACCCGCGCCGGCGTGCAGCGGATCATGCGCTACGCCTTCCGCATCGCGCAGTCCCGCCCGCGCAAGTTCCTCACCGTGGTCACCAAGAGCAACGCGCAGCGCCACGCCATGGTGATGTGGGACGAGGTCGCCGCCGAGATCGCCGCCGAGTTCCCGGACGTGACCTGGGACAAGATGCTGGTCGATGCGATGACCATGCGCATGGTGCTGCGACCGCAGACGCTCGACACCATCGTCGCCACCAACCTGCACGCCGATATCCTGTCGGACCTCGCCGCGGCCCTCGCCGGCTCTCTGGGGATCGCGCCGACCGCGAACATCAACCCGGAGCGCGATGCGCCGTCGATGTTCGAGCCGATCCATGGCTCGGCCTTCGACATCACCGGCAAGGGCATCGCCAACCCGGTCGCCACGTTCTGGACGGCTGTGATGATGCTGGAGCATCTGGGCGAGAAGCCCGCCGCCGGCCGGCTGATGAAGGCGGTGGAGCGGGTGACGGCCGATCCCTCGCTGCACACGCCCGACCTGGGCGGCAAGGCGACCACGCAGCAGGTCACCGAAGCGGTGATCGAGGCGCTGCGCAGGGCCAATGACTGACCGGCCGGGCGAAGGAAGCAGTCCCGAAGTAGGCAAGGAGCGCGCGAGATGGCGAGACGGTTCAGGATCGGCGACCATGTGAGCTGGAATTCCGAGGCGGGCCGGGTGTCGGGGACGATCATCGCCATCCACACCTCGGACTTCGACTACAAGGGGCATGTCCACCATGCCTCGGAGGACGACCCGCAGTATGAGATCCGCAGCGACAGGACGGACCATATCGCGGCTCACAAGGGCAGTGCCCTCGACCATGCGTGACGCATGCGGCCGCCGTTCTTCACCATCGGCCATTCGAACCGGAGCCTCGATGATTTCATCGGGCTGCTGAGCGGGCCGCGCGTCGCGCATGTCGTGGACATCAGGAAGATCCCGAGATCGGGAGCCAATCCGCAGTTCAACGGCGACGCGCTGGCCGAAGCCCTCAAGGTATCCGGCATATCCTATGAGCACGCGGCCGCGCTGGGTGGCCTTCGCGGCAAGGGCCTGGGCCTGCCGCCGGACGTCAACGGCTTCTGGACCAACAAGAGCTTCCACAACTATGCGGACTACGCGCTCTCGGCGCCGTTCCAGGCGGGGATCGGCCATCTGATCGAGGAAGGGGGCGCGCGGCGCTGCGCGATCATGTGCGCGGAAGCGGTGTGGTGGCGCTGCCACCGGCGCATCGTCGCCGATTACCTGCTCGCCCGCGGCGAGACGGTCTTCCACGTCATGGGGCATGACCGGCTGGAACCGGCGCGCCTGACGGAAGGCGCCGTCGTCCGGCCCGACGGAACGGTCGTCTATCCGGCGCCACGCGCCAACGGTGCGTGAGCCGGGCGGGGAAGGAACGCCCCGTTTGCGATGCCGGCTTCCCTCGTAAGCCCCTCTCCCGCGTGGCGGGAGAGGGAGGGGCCCACGCCTGCGCGGGAGGGTGAGGGGATCTGAGTGGAGGCTGAACCTCGCCGTGGTGCTGGCGGAGAGAACCCTCACCCCGGCCCTCTCCCGCAAGCGGGAGAGGGAGAGACAGCGCAGCCGTTTCGCAAAGTTTTCGTGAGCGGAAGAGGGAGAAGCTTCCTCCGCCGCGCGCGTATCAGGCCGCCGCGCCGGCCCGTGCGCGGCGGCTCTCGGTGCGGAGCTGGCCGCAGGCGGCCAGGATGTCCCGCCCGCGCGGCGCGCGCACCGGGGCGGCGTAGCCCGCGTCCATCACGATGGCGGCGAAGCGGCGCAGCGCGGCCGGCGTCGAGGTCTCGTAGGCGCTGCCCGGCCACGGATTGAACGGGATCAGGTTCACCTTCGCCGGCATGCCCGCGATCAGGCGCACCAGCTCACGGGCCTCGGCCTCGCTGTCGTTCACGTCCTTCAGCATCACGTACTCGAACGTGATCCGCCGCGCGTTCGACGCGCCGGGATAGCGGCGGCAGGCCGCCATCAATTCGGCCAGCGGATACTTGCGGTTCAGCGGCACCAGCTCGTCGCGCAGCTCGTCGGTGACGGCATGCAGCGAGACGGCGAGGTTCACCCCCAGCTCCGCGCCGCAGAGGTCCATCATCGGCACCACGCCCGAGGTGGACAGCGTGATGCGCCGCCGCGACAGGGCGATGCCCTCGTTGTCCATCACGATCTTCATCGCCGCGGCGACGTTCTCGTAGTTGTACAGCGGCTCGCCCATGCCCATCAGCACGATGTTGGACAGCAGCCGCGGCGTCTCGCCCTTGGGCGAGGGCCATTCGCCGTAGCAGTCCCGTGCGGCCATGAACTGGCCGACGATCTCGGCGACGCCGAGGTTGCGCACCAGCGGCTGGGTGCCGGTGTGGCAGAAGCGGCAGGCGAGCGTGCAGCCCACCTGCGAGGAGATGCACAGCGACCCGCGATCCTCGACCCGGTCGGGGATGTAGACGGTCTCCGCCTCCTGCCCGTCGCGGAAGCGGAACAGCCATTTGCGCGTGCCGTCGGTGGAGAGCTGGTCGATCTTCGCCTCGGGTCGGCCGAGCACGAAATGCGCCGCGAGCTTCTGCTGCATCGGCCGCGCGATCGAACTCATGCGGGCGAAATCCCGCACGCCCTGGTGGTAGACCCAGTGCCAGACCTGCTTGGCGCGGAACTGCTTCTCGCCGATCCCGGCCATGGCGGCGGCGATCTGCTCGCGCGTCAGCCCGACGAGGTCCCGCCGCCCGTCCGCATCGACCTGCGCCGGCGGCGCGAAGCGGGCGGTCTTGGCGAGGATCCGCGCCCGCTCGCCGTCCGTCAGGGCGGCTATCGCGCCGGACACGCCTTGCCGATCGCCTCGTGGGCGGCGGTGAAGCCCCTGAGGCTGAAAGTGTCTGTCACCAGGCCCGGGCCGCGCGCCGGCGGTCCCTTGGCCGCGGCCTCGTTCCCGCGGCGGAACGCGGCCACGGCGGCGCGCCCGTCACGGGCGAAGGCGGCGCGGCCGCCGGTATAGAAGGGAAGGGTGGTGCTGCCGTCCACCGTGACCGCCACCTCCGCGCCGGAGGGGTAGGCATAGCCCGCCAGCATCGCGACCTGATCGCGCGAGCCGGGGCGGTGGGTCACCGAGAGCACCACGTCCGTGCGGCCGGACTGGGCGGGAGCCGACGATCTGGCCTTGGTGCCCATGTAACAGATCTTCTGGCCGTTCTCCTCGGTCACGTAGGCGATCCAGTCGTCGAAACGGCCGATCTCCTGCTGTGCGGGGCGTGCGGGTTGCGTGCGCGGTTGCGCACGCTGCTGGGCCACTGCAACTCCGGCGAGCAGCAATGCGGCGATGACGGCGAGGCGGATCATGACGCCCAGAAATAGGCGCAGCACCGGGGCGCAGCAAGCACAGCTTGGCGCATGGTCGGGCTGTGCATCATGATGGCACGCAACGATACAGGGGGAGATTTCGGATGCTGCTTCGTGTTGCCGCCGCGCTGGCGGCCTGCCTGCCTCTCGCCGCCCAGGCCGGGCCGACCTTCGACGCGGTGAAGGCCCGCGGCGCGGTCATCTGCGGGGTCAACCAGGGTGTGGCGGGCTTCTCCGCCCCCGACAGCCGCGGCGAATGGCACGGGCTGGACGTGGATCTGTGCCGCGCCATCGCGATCGCGATGTTCGGCGATCCGGCCAAGGTCCGCTTCGTCCCCACCTCCTCGCAGAACCGGTTCACGCTGCTGCAGTCGGGCGAGATCGACGTGCTGACCCGCAACGCCACCCAGACGCTGATGCGCGACACCGCGCTGGGGCTGAACATGGCCGGCGTGAACTTCTACGACGGGCAGGGCTTCCTGGTGCCGAAGCGGCTGAACGTCACCTCCGCGAAGCAGCTCGACGGGGCGACGATCTGCATGCAGCCGGGGACCACCAGCGAGCTGAACGTCACCGACTGGTTCCGCAACAACAACATGCGCTTCCAGCCGGTGATCGTGGAACGCCCGGACGAGATGGCCCGCGCCTACGCCGCCGGGCGCTGCGACGTGATGACGCAGGATGCCTCCCAGCTCGCCTCCTACCGCGTCTCGGCGCTGACGGATCCGGACAACCACGTCGTCCTGCCGGAGCGCATCTCCAAGGAACCGCTCGGCCCGATGGTCCGCCACGGCGACGACCAGTGGTACGACGTGGTGAAATGGGTGCTGACGGGGATGATCGAGGCCGAGGAGCTCGGCATCACCCAGGCCAACGTGGACGAGATGGCCAAAAGCACCAACCCGGTGATCCAGCGGGCGCTGGGCGTGGTGCCGGGCTACGGCAAGGCGCTGGGCATCGACGAGGCCTGGCTGCGCAACATCATCAAGGCGATCGGCAATTACGGCGAGAGCTTCGACCGCACGATGGGCAAGGGCTCGCCGGTCGGGCTGGATCGCGGGATCAACGACCTGTGGACGCGGGGCGGGCTGATGTACGCGCTGCCGCTGCGGTAGCGCGCCCGGGGGCGCCCGCTCAGGTCCGGCGGGGCGGGGCCGCGATCCCGAACAGGCGCGGGTCCCACTCCACCGGCACCGGCGCACCGGCCGCGATCCTGCCGGCGTCGGGGTGGCGCGGGTTGATCAGGAAGTTCATCTCGTCCGGCACCACCACGGACGGGACACGCAGCACGGCCGTGCGTCCCGAGATCGCCCACGCAGTTCCCGCTTCGCGGGCGCCGGAGCTGTCCAGCTCCCGCCATCCGGCGGGCAGCGGGGCGAGGGTCTCGATGGCGACGTCATCGGGGATCACGGCTTCGACCGCTGCGCGCGGCACCGAGAAATCGCCGCCCTGCACGAGTGTTTCGAGCATCGAGAGCGATTTCGTGCTCGCCGCGTAGATCACCTCCACGCCGGGCGCGTTCCATCGCCCGCCGACGATCGCCGCTCCCCTGCCGGACCAGATGTCGTGCGCGATCCTTCCGATCCGCACCGCACGCACGGGCATGCGCGGTCAGGCCGGCAGGTCGTGGAGGATATTGTTCAGCAGGCGCTCGACCTGCCGCCCGCCCGTTTCCGTCCTCGCGAGATCCAGCGGCGTGTGCTGCCCGAGCATGGGGTGCGCGGTGGTCAGCCACTGCACGCCCCTGTCGCGGTCGCCGAAGGTGCGTTCCGCCATCGTGGTCAGCCGCGCGACGCGCTCCACGCGCTCGCCGGCGGGGACGGACAGCGCCCCCGCCCGCTTCATCGTGGCCGAAGAGGCGATCAGTTCCCCGAAGAGGCGCTTCGCCAGCCGCTGCTTGAAATACATTTGCCAGACGTGCTCGGCCGCCCCCTTCGGCAGCCCTTCGACGATCACGCTGTGCAGATCGAAGTCCGAGCGGACCCGCCTTTTCAGGACC
Source organism: Rhodovastum atsumiense (assembly GCA_037190665.1). GTDB lineage: Bacteria > Pseudomonadota > Alphaproteobacteria > Acetobacterales > Acetobacteraceae > JBBCJT01. The sequence continues at coordinate 78,380 of JBBCJT010000031.1, forward strand.
CGCTCTCCTCCCATCGCCTCGGCGATGGCGCGGGGCTCGGGGGCGCTGACGAACGACGTACTCATGCGCACCCATATAGGATCAAGTGAGCTGTTCTGAAAGCTCATTCGGGCCCGTTGCCGGAAGCGCCCGTTGCCCGTGCAAGCCGCGATCCGGTGCGGGGGCTCTCGCGAGTGGAATTCCCGTCAGTCGCTTGCGTCTTCGTCGCCCGCCTGTAACCGCCAGTCGGCCATCAGCACCGCGCGGCGGATGGGGTAGCGGTCCCCCAGCACCTCGGCGCCGGTGATTCGGTCGAGGCGGAAGTGTCGGAACGCGCCGCGCATCTCGCACCACGCCGTGAGGGCGTCCGCGTAGTCGAAAAGTCCGACCGCGAGCGGCCAGACGGTGCGCTGTGTGGCCTTGCCCTTCCTGTCTCCATAGCCGATGCGCAGTTTCCGCTCGTCGCGAATGGCGAGGCGGATCGGCTCCGGACAACTCGCGGGCGTCGGGGGCGGGGCCAACAGGTCGCCGCCGGCCGCGGCATAGTCGCCCGCTTCCGGCAGAACAGCGACGATCCGGGCCAGTGCACCGTTGGCTGCCTCGTCGAATTCCTCGTCGCCGTATCCGGTGATCCAGCGGAGGCCGAGGATCAGCGCCTCCGCCTCCGCCACGGTGAAGGCGAGCGGCGGCAGAACGCGGTCCGGCGGCAGGGCGTAGCCGGCACCGGCTTCGTCCTCGATCACCGCGCCCTGCGCGATGAGGATGGCGAGGTCGCGCTGGATGGTGCGCAGATCCTCGCCCATCTCCCGCGCCAGCTCGGCGTCGGAAACCGGTCGGCGCTGTTCGCGCAGGTATCGGATCAGTTCCGGCAGGCGTTCGGCGCGGGACAGCTTATCCTCCGGGCGACTCGTGCTTATACGCATTCGCATGTCGCTCCGCCTCGCCGGTATCCATCACAGCTACGGCGCCCGACCGGTCCTGCGCTCCGTCGATCTGGAGGTGGGCGCGGGGGAGACCGTGTGCCTGCTCGGCCCGTCCGGGGACGGCAAGACCACGCTGCTGCGCGTGATCAGCGGGCTGGAGCCGGTGCAGGCCGGCTCGGTCGAGATCGGCGGCGCGCTGGTCGCCGCCCCGGGCAGCGAGATGCCGCCCGAGGCGCGGCGCGTGGGCTTCGTTTTCCAGGACTACGCCCTGTTCCCGCACCTGGACGTCGCGGCCAATGTGGGCTTCGGCCTGCGCCACCTGCCTGCCGCCGAGCGGCGGGACCGGGTGGCCGAGGCGCTTGATCGCGTGAAAATGACCAGCTTCGCCACCGCCTGGCCGCACACCCTGTCCGGCGGCCAGCAGCAGCGGATCGCGCTCGCCCGCGCGCTCGCCCCCCGGCCGGCGGTGCTGCTGCTGGACGAGGCGTTCGCCTCGCTCGACGCGCGGCTGCGCGCCCAGGTGCGCGACGAGACGCTGCGGGTGCTGCAGCAGGCGCAGGTGGCCACCCTGATCGTCACCCATGACGCGGAGGAGGCGATGGCCATGGCCGACCGGATCGCCCTGATGCGGGACGGGCAGATCGTCCAGCAGGGCGCGCCGGAGGACCTGTATCTGCGGCCGGCGAACCGCTTCGTGGCGGAATTCCTGGGCGAGGTGAACCATTTGCCGGCGACCGTGCGGGCGGGCACCGCCTCGACCGCGCTCGGCCCGCTCGCCGCCGCCGGGTTGCCGGACGGACCGGCCGAGGCGCTGGTCCGCCCGGAGGCGATCCGCCTGCTCGACCCGCACGCGGCCGTCGGCGCCCCGGCCGAGATCGCCGCCTGCCGCAGCCTGGGCCCGGCGATGCTGGTGCGGCTCGCGCTCGCGGGGGAGGCGGGCCACCTGCAGGCCCGGCTGCCGCCCGGCCCGCCCTGGCCACGTGGTGGTGCGGTACGGGTGGCGGTCGATCCCGAACGCGCCTACGTATTCCCCGCCGCGGTTTCCTGATAAGCCGGCCGGCCGTCGAGGGGACCCACGCCGCCTATGTTTGATCTCGCCTGGTCCGAAATCATGCTGATTGGCGCGGTGGCGCTGGTCGTCATCGGGCCCAAGGAATTGCCCGGCACGATCCGTGCCGTGTCGCAGTTCATCCGCAAGGCTCGTGAGATGGCGTGGGAGTTCCGCGGCCATGTGGACGAGATGGTCCGTGAGGCGAATCTCGACGAGGTCCGCAACCAGATCAATGAGATCCGCAACTTCGACGTGAAGGGCGAGGTCGCGAAGGCGGTCGATCCCGACGGCAGCCTGCGCCGCACGGTGGAGGAAGCCGGCCAGTCCGTCCACGACGCCACCCGCGCGATGGACGATCCGGCCCGCTACGTCCCCCCGGCCACCGATCCCGCCCCCGCGACCGAGCCGGCCACCGGAAGCGAGCCGGCGGCCGGAAGCGAGACGGCTGCCGCCGAGGCGGAACCCCCGCCGCCGGCCCTGGCCAAGAGCGAGGAGCCGCCCGCCTTCGTCCCGCCCGAACCCATCCCGTCGCCGCTGGCCCCCGAGCCCGTGGCGGCCGAACCGCCGCCCTTCGTGCCGCCCGGCACCCAGCGCAACTAGCGGAACCGCATCGTGAAGCTGTTTGGCAAACGCAAGGGCGAGACCGCCCCTGGCGTCGAGGAAGACGACCCGATCGACGACAAGCCGATGCCGCTGATCGATCACCTGATCGAGCTGCGGCAGCGGATGATGTGGTCGCTTGCCGGTTTCGTGATCGCGTTCGCGGTCTGCTACTATTTCAGCACGCAGATCTACGGCTTCCTCGCCCGCCCGCTCGCCGCGATCCTCGAGCAGCAGGGCCATGGCGACCGGCGGATGATCTTCACCGCGCTGTATGAGGCCTTCTTCACCTACCTGAAGGTGGCCTTCTTCGGCGCGGCCTTCATCTCCTTCCCGGTCTGGGCCGGGCAGCTCTGGCTGTTCGTGGCCCCCGGCCTGTACCGCAGCGAGAAGCGGGCGATTCTCCCGTTCCTGCTGGCCACACCCGTGCTGTTCCTCATGGGCGCGGCGCTTGCCTACTACTTCGTGATGCCGTTCGCCTGGCAGTTCTTCCTGTCGTTCGAGACGCCGACGGGGGCGGGCGGGCTGCCGATCCAGCTTGAAGCCAAGGTCAACGAGTACCTCGACCTGGTGATGAAGCTGATCTTCGCCTTCGGCATCGCCTTCCAGCTTCCGGTATTGCTCACGCTGCTCGCCAAGGTCGGCATCGTCACGCAGGCCGGGCTGCGGGCGAAGCGGCGCTACGCCATCGTGGGCATGTTCGTCATTGCCGCCATCATCACCCCGCCGGACGTGATCACCCAGACCGGGCTCGCGATCCCGCTGATCCTGCTTTACGAAATCAGCATCATCACCGCCGGCTGGGTCGCTCCCAAACCCCCCGAGGACTAGACGCATGCACGATATCCGCGTGGTCCGCGCGGACCCCGACGGGTTCGACCGCGACCTGATCCGCCGCGGCGAGGCCCCGCGCGCCGGCGAGCTGCTGGCGATGGACGAACGCCGCCGTGCCGCTGCCGCCGCGCTGCAGGAGAAGCAGGCGCGGCGCAACGCGCTGTCGAAGGTGATCGGGCAGGCGAAGCGCGGCGGCGGCGACACCGCGGCGCTGGAGGCCGAGGCGGTGGCGCTGCGCGACGCGATGGCGTCGCTGGAGCGCGAGGCCGCCGACGCCGATGCGGCGATCCGCTCCGTGCTGGAGATCCTGCCCAACCGCCTCGATCCCGAAGTGCCGGAGGGGAAGGACGAGACGTCCAACCTCGTCGTCGCGACGCACGGGACGAAGCGCGAGCTGAATTTCGAGCCGAAGCAGCATTTCGAGCTGGGCGAGGCGCTCGGCCAGATGGATTTCGCCGCCGCCGCCAAGATCGCAGGGTCCCGCTTCACCGTGCTGCGCCATGGGCTCGCGCGGCTGGAGCGGGCACTCGGCCAGTTCATGCTCGACCTGCACACGCGCGAGCACGGCTACACGGAAATGGCGGTGCCGCTGCTGGTGAACGATGCCGCCGCCTACGGCACCGACAAGCTGCCCAAGTTCGGCGACGACCTGTTCCGCACCACGGACGGGCGCTGGCTGATCCCGACCGCCGAGGTGCCGCTGACCGCGCTCGCGATGGACGAGATCATCCCCGAGGCAGAACTGCCCTGGCGCATGACGGCGCTGACGCCGTGCTTCCGCAGCGAGGCGGGTGCGGCCGGGCGCGACACGCGCGGCATGCTGCGCCAGCACCAGTTCCAGAAGGTGGAGCTGGTCTCCGTCGTCACCCCCGATGCGTCGGCCGGTGAGCACGAGCGCATGACGCAGTGCGCGGAGAAGGTGTTGATCGCGCTGGGGCTCACCTTCCGCCGCGTGATGCTGTGTTCGGGCGACACCGGCTTCGGCGCGGCGCGCACCTACGATCTGGAGGTGTGGCTGCCCGGCCAGCAGGCGTGGCGCGAGATCAGCTCCTGCTCCAACACCCGCGACTTCCAGGCGCGGCGGATGAACGCGCGGTTGCGCGCGAAGGACGGCAAGGGCGTGTTCTTCGTCCATACGCTGAACGGATCGGGCGTGGCGGTGGGCCGTGCGCTGATCGCGGTGATGGAGACGCACCAGCAGGCGGACGGATCGGTCCTGCTGCCGCAGGTGCTGGTGCCCTACATGGGCGGCGCCGAGAGGATCGGGCTCGGCTGACACCGGCGGCACGGGCTTTGGCTCGTGCCGCGGATGCGGATGCGCCCGCCGGCGTAGGTGCAGGTGGCGCATCGTGTGGGCTGCAATGTTCTGGACCTTCCCTCCGGGCCCTGTCGCGCAAGCGGGAGCCTTGCGGAAGGGCTTAGGCAAGGCGCGTCCCGCAAGGTTCCCTCTCCCGCCGGGCGGGAGAGGGAGGGGCACGCGCGTGCAGACGAGACCTCAGCGTCCCGCTTGCGGACACACCCTCACCCCGGCCCTTGTGTGTAGTGGCTCGAAACGGCGAGGTAGGCGTGCTCGCCGTCGTGCGGCGGTCCGGATCCCGCCTGGCCCTGGGCTGATCGAAGCCGTGGGAGAGTCTGGGGACCGGTCCGTCCCGGTGTT
>JBBCJT010000032.1:0-11393 GCA_037190665.1 Rhodovastum atsumiense
CCGCGCCCGCCAGCTTATGGACCGCGGGCCCAACGCGATCGAGCAGGCGGTGCTCGCGGATTTCATGGCGCGCGGCCTGCTCGCCCCGCACGTGCGGCGGATGCGCACCGAATTCGCCCGCCGCCGGGCCGCGCTGCTGCAGGCGATCGCGCGGCAGGCCGCGCCGGTCTGGCCGATCGCCGCGCCGGGCGGGCTGCACCTGTCGCTGCGGCTGCGGGACGGCGAGGACGACCGCGCCATCTCCCGCCGGGCGGCGGCACTCGGCCTCTCCGTCGCGCCGCTCTCGGCGTACTTCCAGGGCGTGCCGCGCTTCCCCGGCCTCGTCGCCGGCTTCGCGGGCACGCCGGTGGCGCTTGCCGCCGATGCCGCCCGCCGCCTCGCCACCGCCGTGCGTGGATGAAGGCGAAGCGGGTCATCCCCGTGCTGCGCAGCTTCGACGAGGCGAAGGCACGCGCCTTCTATCTCGACTATCTCGGCTTCACCGTGGCGTGGGAGCATCGCTTCGCGCCAGGCATGCCGCTCTACATGCAGGTGGAGCGCGACGGCATCGTGCTGCATCTGAGCGAGCATCACGGCGATGCCACGCCCGGCAGCACCGTGTTCATCGCGTGCGAGGGGCTCGACGCGCTGCACGCCGAACTCGCGGCGAAGAACTACCCCAACATGCGCCCGGGCATCGAGAAGGTGGACTGGGGTCGCGAACTGACGGTGATCGACCCGTTCGGCAACCGGCTGCGGTTCACCGAACAGCGGCACGGCTGACGGGACAGAGCGGGTTCACCTGCGCCGCACATGGCGCAGATGCTCCGCTCCGCCTGTCTCCGGCGGTCTACTTCCGCCGCTTCGTCGGCATGATGCCGCCCTGCTCCAGCGCGTCGATCTCCGCACTGGTGAAACCGCGGCCTTCCAGCACCGCGCGGCCGTGCTCGTTGAAGCGCGGCGGGACGGCGCGGGTGCCGCCGGGCGTGCGGCTCAGCTTGATGGGCGTGCCCAGCGCGCGATAGCTGCCGAGTTCCGTGACCATGCCGCGCGCGGCAGTGTGCGCGGCGGCCATCGCCTCATCCACCGGCATCACCGGCCCGGCGGGCAGGCCCGAGCGCAGCATCCTGTCGGTAAGCGCGTAGCCGTCCTCCGACGCGAAGGCGACCTCGAGCTCGGCCATCAATGCCGCGCGATTGCTGACCCGCTGCCCGTTGCTGGCGAAGCGTGGATCGCCGGGCAGATCCGGCCGGCCGATCAGGTCGCACAGCTTGCGGAACTGGCCGTCATTGCCGATGGCGATGAAGATCTCGCAGGTGCGCGTGGCGTACTTCTCGTACGGCGCGATGTTCGGATGCGGGTTGCCGAGAGGCATCGGCCGCTTGCCGTTGAGGAAGAAGTTCGCGGCCTGCGGATGCAGCAGCGCCATGCCGCAATCGTGCAGCGTCATGTCCACGTACTGGCCATGGCCGGACCGTTCGCGTTCCTGCGCGGCCATCAGGATGCCGATGACCGAATAGAGGCCGGTGGCGAGATCGACGACCGGCGTGCCCATCCGCAACGGCCCGGTGGTGGGGTCGCCATTGATGCTCATCAGCCCGGTCATCGCCTGCAGGATGGCGTCGTAGCCCGGCAGGCCGCCGAGCGGGCCATCGGCCCCGAAACCCGAGACGCGGCAATGGATCAGCCGCGGGAAACGGTCCTTCAGGACGGCATCGTAGCCGAGACCCCATTTCTCCATCGTGCCGGGCTTGAAGTTCTCGACCAGCACGTCGGCGTCTTCCAGCAGCCGCAGCAGCACCGCGCGGCCTTCGGGTTTCGACAGGTCGAGCGCAAGCGAACGCTTGTTGCGGTTGACACCGATGAAGTAGCTCGCGTCCTCGCCCTGGAAGGGCGGGCCCCAGTCGCGTGTCTCGTCGCCCTGCGGCGGTTCGATCTTGATGACCTCCGCGCCGTGATCCGACAGGATCATCGTGCAGTAGGGCCCCCCGAGCACGCGGCTGAGGTCGATCACCTTCATGCCGGCGATCGCGCCGGGCGACGTGGCGAGCGCCTTGCCTTCGGGCGGGGGAACGGGTGCGTCGTTCATAGCGGCAGGTAAGCGCGAACGGGGGTGTTAGGGAAGGGTCGAGACGCGGTTCGCCTGCCCCGATCAGGAAGGGGGCTAACGTCTTGTCACGCCCCAAGAACGGCCGGATGCGCCCGATGTGGCGGAGGAGGTCGGCGGGGCGCCGCAGTTGATGACCCAGCCCTCGCAGTGGGCGGGCGCGGCGACGCGTGCCGCTCCCTCCTCGGTGTCAGCAGATTCAGGCTGCGGATTGGCGAAGGGCCGGGACGTTAGCCGCCGGATTCGTGCTGCCGGCGCAGCGATACGAGTGCCGCCCTGATTTCCGGCATCAGAAGCGTGCCGGGATAGCCGTCGTCACACTCGGTAAGGATCTTGCTCAGCGTGGCATCATATTCGTCGGGGCCGGGTTCCCTGCCCGGGTAGCGGATTTCGAGTTCTCGTCGGAGGAGTTCGCGGGCAGCTTCGAGGACATCGGCGCGCAATGCATTTGTCATTACGGGCCTCCTGTTGCAGGCGCGACTTATGGGCCTCCCCGGGGGTGCAGTCCACAGGGGAGTGGGGAACAGCGGCTTACCCCTCCCGGATGTGAAGAGGTCGAAAGCGCGGCTCGGATCAGATGACACCGTTCCGTGAGCCGCGGCACTGCATAATGATCAGGTGGTTGCAGCCGGCACGATGTTGCCATCACCGCCGGCCGTGCGCCGGTTGCCCAGCAGCCGGTACAGGCTGCGTTCGCTGATGCCGAGAATCCGCGCCATGTCCGCCCGGCTCAGCGAGGGGTCCGCGCAGAGCTGCTCCATGTAGAGCTCGGTCAGCCCCTCGATCGTGGGCAGGTGATCGAAGCTGAAGCTGTAGACCTTGCGCACCGCGCCGCCGAGGGAAAGCCCGGTGATGTGCGCGGGGCGGATCTCGCTCGCATGGCCGGCGACGAGCGCGGCGCGCTCCACCAGATTGCGCAGCTCACGCACATTTCCAGGCCAGTGGTAGGAGGCGATCATCTCCAGTGCCGACGTGGACCAGCGTTTTGCCTCCTGCCGGTTGAAGTCGCGCCGGGCGAGGAAGTGCTCGGCGAGCAGCGGCACGTCATCCAGCCGCTCGCGCAAGGGCGGGATCTCGAGGATGAAGGCGGACAGGCGGTAGAACAGATCCTCCCGGAAGCTGCCCTCGCGGCGCATGGCATCCAGGTCGCGGTTGGTCGCGGCGACGAAACGGACATTGGCGGTGAGATCGCGGACGCCACCGAGACGGCGGAAGCGTCCGGTTTCCAGCACCCGCAGCAGCTTCGCCTGCAGCGGGCCGGACATCTCCCCGATCTCGTCGAGGAAGACCGTGCCGCCCTCGGCGACTTCGATCAGGCCTTCCTTACGCCGGTCCGCGCCGGTGAAGGCCCCGCGCTCATGGCCGAACAGCGCCGACTCGAACAGGTTCTCATGCAGCGTGGCGCAATCGACGGCGACGAACGCCTTGCTCGCGCGCTCGCTGGCCTGATGGACGGCGGCGGCGACGAGTTCCTTGCCGACGCCGGATTCGCCGAGGATGAGCACGGTGGTGTCGCTCGGCCCGACGATGCCGATCATGCGGCGCAGTCGGCCCATCGCCGCCGACCGCCCGACCAGGGTGTTCGACTGGCCGCTGTTCGCCTTCTCCCGATAGTACTCGAAGCTGCGCCGCATCATGCGCGTGTTGAGCGCCCGGCTGACCGCGATCTCCAGCACGTCGGGATTGATCGGCTTGGTCAGGAAATCCACCGCGCCGAGCTTGATCGCCTTCACCGCGAGATCGATGGAGCCGAAGGCCGTCAGCATGATGACCGGACTGATCTCCGAGATGGCCGGCACCTTCTCGATCCCCTCGGCATCGGGAAGCCGCATGTCGAGCAGCGTCAGGTCCGGTTCCATGCGCGAGAGAAGGTCCTCCCCCGCCGACCATGTCGTCGCGCTCGCGATCGTGTAGCCGCAACGGGCCAGATACGCCGTCACCAGACGGTTCAGCGTCGCGTCGTCGTCGATGAGGAGCAGCGACGGCTTGCGTTCGGTCTTGGCGCTCATGCCGCGTCCAGCAACTTGGCCGGAGACGGGAAGACCAGACGGAACGTCGTGCCCGCCCCCTCGCGGCTGCTGACCGAGATGTTGCCCTGCCACTTGCGCACCAGCGCCTTGCAGATCGGCAGGCCCAGGCCGCTGCCCTCCGAACGGTCGGCCCGCTGGCTCCAGAACGGCAGGAAAAGGCGGTCGAGGTCTGCGGCGGGAATGCCGGTCCCGCTGTCGGCCACCGCGACCGTGACATCCCCGTCCGGCAGCTCATCGACGGAAACCTCGATGCGCCCACCCGGCGGCGTGGCGTGGAATGCGTTCTGGATGAGGTTGATCAGCACCATCCCGACATCGCTCTCGCTCGCGATGATACGCGGATTGCCCCGGTTCTCGACCAGCAGCGCAACGCCCCGGCTCTCGGCCTCGTAGCGCAGCAGGGAGGCTATGGCGGTGGCGACCGCGCCCGGCTCGATCAGCGTGCCCCGGCTGCTCGACGTCTCGGCCAGCCGCATCAGCCGTCCGGTCACCTCGATGCAGCGCTGGATGTCCTGCGACACGAGGCCGATATAGTGCTGCAGCTCGGCGTAGCGGTCGGGATGGCCGATGGCGTCCTGCAGGGCGCGCAGCCCGAACTGGACGGAGGCGAGCGGGTTGTGGATTTCGTGCGCCACGCCGGTGGCCAGTTGCCCGATCTCCGACAGGCGCTGGCCCAGCGAAACCTCCACCTCCTGCGACACCGCGCGGATCGATTCGACCACGTGGTTGCGCGGCGCGGCCGCGCCCTCGATGGCGAGGCGGTCGGCGACCACCTCGACGGCGATCTCCTCCTCGCCGCGCCGGTGCAGATGCATGCATTTGACCGGCCCCTCCCCCACCGCCAGTTCCGCCACCGGACAGACCACGACCGTCGTCGCGCAGGGGTCCGAGCGCCCGTGGCTGACCGCGTAGCAGGGCTGGCCGATGATCTCCGGCAGGGGTCGGCCCACCTGACGGGCGAAATTGTGGTTCGCGGCGATGATCGTGTAGTCGTCCGCGATCACGCGGATGCCGTCCGGCACCGCGTCGATCACGCCCTGCAGGAAGGCATCGCGCTCGCGCAACTTCGCCATGCTGGCGGCAAGGCGTTCGGCCATCAGGTTGAAGGCGTTACCGAGGGCGGCCATTTCCCCACCGCTTCCGGCCGCGGCGGGCACGCGCGCCTCGAGGCTGCCCGCGGCGATCCCCTGTGCGGCGGAACGCAGATGCGAAACCGGCCGCAGCACGAAACGCCGCAGCACGAGCCAAGTGACGACCAGCGCGACCAGAGTGATCAGCGCCGCACCCAGCGAGGCGAGCACGGCCGTCCGCCGTGAACCCTGCTCCAGCACGGCGGGGTCATGGTCGACGACGAGGAACCCGCCCGCCGGCGCCGCGAGCGCCATGACCGCGCGCAACAGCTTCCGCCCGCCGTCCTCCTGCACGAAAGCTGTGCCGGGCGCGGTGCCCGTGCCGATGCCGCAGTCCGCGCACAGCGCCTCGAAGCTCGCCACGCGCCGCCCCTGCGCCGCGGGATCGGTGCTGAGGCGGATCTGAAGGTCGGGACCGAGCACGCTGACCGCGGTGACGCCATCGATCCGGCCGACCGCGCCCCGCAGCGCATCGGCGTCCCGCGCCGCGATCGGGTCCGCGAAGGCGATACCGAGCGCCTGCGTCAGGCGGCCCGCGGCGAGGCGGCTCTCGGCCGCAAGCTGCTGGTGGTGAAGCGAAAGGAAGACCCCGACGCTCACCGCCGGGGCGAGGCATGCCACGGTCGCGAGCGACAGCAGCAGCTTGCCGCCGAGCCCCAGTCCACCAAGCAGCGCGATACGCACGGGCAGATCTCCTTCCGCCCTCCGTCTCAGCCGCCGGCGGCGGCGTGTCCTTGAGCTACCGCATCTCCCGCCGGTGCAAACGCTGCCGCAACAACCTCGTCGGCGGGCGGCGTCATCTCGATCCCCGTGGCCTCGCCGAGAAGGATCGCCAGGGCTCGCAGATGCGCCGTCGTCATGAGCGCCAGGCCTGCATAGAAGGCATGCCGGCAGCGGCGCGCGACCCGCCCGGTGAAGGCAGGCACCCAGACCAGCAGGTGGTCGCGCAGGAAGGTCGCCGCCTCGGCCAGCGCCTCGGGCGTACCGGTCTGCAACAGCTCCGCCAAGAAGGCGAGTTCGTTGACGATGTGGTCGTCGCTGCGCAGCCGCCAGTCAGCGACCGTGAGGTCGTGGCGGCGGTAGTGCGCGCGCACGGCGAACATCGGCCCCTGCCGTTCCAGCCCCTCGCGGTCCCGCCAGACGGATTCGGTCGGCGCCGCCCGGTAGACGTGGGTCAGGTAGATCGCGGCGTATTCGGCGGCGAGATCGTCGATCGTCTGCGCGTCGGCAGGCACCGGCAGTGCGGCGAGGCCCTGTTCGAGCAGCGCGAACCCCTCCTCGCCGTCCTCATCCCCCGGCACGAGGGTGAACCACGCCCCCGGCGGTTCGCCGCACAGCGCCTCGATCACCGCGGGCGTCAGTTCCTGGCCATGGAGAAGGCCAAGCAGACGCAGATCGTCGGCAAGGCCTGCCCATGCATCCGCGCCCAGCGGTTCCGCATCCGGCGAGGGCACGTGGCGGTCGGGAAGCATGGCTACCGGACCTCCCCCTGCGGATGCGGCACGAAGACGATGGACGGGTTGGTCAGCTCCGGATCCGCCATGTCGCGTACCTGCCGCACCACGCGATCCGCCGGGCCGCGAGCCTTGGTCTCATATGTTCCGGCGATGAGCTGGTCGATCGGGCCGACGTCCAGCACGCGCATCATGCAAGCCATCACGCAATACGGCTTGCGGCCCGCGTCGATCTCATCGACGCACATGTTGCACTTGCCGACGACGTTCTTCTCCGGGATGAACTGCGGCGCGCCGTAGGGACAGGCCGCCTCGCAGCGCCGGCAGCCGATGCACAGCGTGGAGTCGATATCGACGATGCCGTCCTTCTTGCGCTTGAAGATCGCGCCGGTCGGGCAACTGGGTATGCACGCCGGCTCCGCGCAGTGGTTGCACGACATGTTGACCTTGTAGGCATACACGTCGGGGAAGGTGCCGCCTTCGACATATTGCACGCGGCGGAAGCGCGGCCCCGGGGGCAGCCCGTTCTTGTCCTTGCACGCGATCTCGCACGCGCGGCAGCCGATGCAGTCCATGTTGTTGTGGATGAAGCCAAGCTGCATGTCCGGCACGACCGGCGTGTAGGTCTCGCGCCGACGCTGGCGGGCAGCCTCGCGGATGCGATCGCGGTCCAAAGTGTCGTTGCTGGTCGTCTGCATTTCTTCTCCTCCTGTCCCTTGCCGCGGATCAGAGGTCGCGCCGGAAGATGTGGCTGCGGGAAACCGCTTTCTCGTCCCAACCGGGCCGGTGGCGAAGGTCGGTCTTGCGCACGTTCGCCAGCACCGTGTTGTAGGCGAAGGCACCCGCCGGCGACGGCTCGTCGAGGGTGAGGAAGTCCGGGTTGCCCGAACGGTCGATGCCTTCGGCATCGAGGTCCATCCAGGCGCCCTCGTGCAGCACCAGCACGCCCGGCATGCAGCGTTCGGTGACGAAGGCTGGCACGATGCAGCGGCCGCGCTCGTTCCACACCTCGACCGTGTCGCCGGTGCGGATGCCGAGCCGTGTCGCGTCCGCGGCGTTGATCGTCACCTCTTGGCTGTAGGTCTCCCGCAGCCAGGGGATGTTGTTGAAGATCGAGTGCGTGCGCCACCGCGGATGCGGGCTGATGAGATGAAACGGCATCTCGCGCGTCTTCGGACTGCCGAGCCACTCCCACGGTTCGATCCATTTCGGGATCGCCGGGATGTGATAGCCGTAGGCGGTGCGCTTGAAGTCGGTGATCTGCGCGAGCGAGGTCGAGAGGATTTCGATCCGCCCCGACGGCGTCGGGAACGGCACGCCCTTCTCGATCTGGTCGCGGAAGGCGACGTGCGGTTCGGACAAGCGGAACTTGTAGACGCCGCGGCGCTTGAACTCCTCCCAGCTCATCTCGACGTTCTGGTTGCTCTGCACGCGCGCCCACCACGCCGTGAGGTAGGCCTCGTCCACCTCGTCGTCGCGATGGAAGTACTCGCGCGTCGCCCGCGGGTTGTAGGCGGGACCGAAGCCGAGCCGGTAGGCGAGTTCGGTGAAGACCTGGAAGTCCGACTTGGACTCTCCGAGCGGCTGGATGACCCTCGGGCGGTGAATGTAGTAGTGCCCCTTGTACCAGGGCAGCGCCACGTCATGCCGCTCGAAATGGGTGGCGATCGGCAGCAGGTAGTCGGCCCAGATGCCCGATGGCGTGATCGTCGAGTCCATGCAGACGATCATCTCGAGCTTGCGGATGGCCTCGATCTGCTTGTTGATGTGGGTGAGCTGGTTGAGCCAGTCAGACCCCTGCCAGAAGATCGCCTTGATGTTCGGGATCAGCCCGTCGAGGTTGTCCTCGCGCGGCCAAAGCCCGGCTTCCTCCCGCGACACGTTCGGGTAGTTCAGGACGATATGCGCCCAGCGATCGGACTTGATCGAGGCGTACCAGACGTTGGCGTACTCGTCGTAGGGATACGCCACCGCCTCGGAATGCCAGGCCTTGCCCACGCCCTCCGCGCAACCGCCGAGCACGCCGATATTGCCGGTCATCGCCTGCACGGCGGCGGCCATGCGGTTGTACTGCTCGCCATAGGCGTTGCGACCAGGAGACCAGGACGCCTTCAGGGCCGCCGGCTTGGTGGTGGCGTACATCCGCGCGAGCCGCTCGATATCGGCGGCCTTGACGCCGCAGATCTCCTCGGCCCAGGCGGGCGTCTTCGGCTGGCCGTCGTAGCGGCCGAGGATGTAGTCGCGGAAGTTCTCCTTGTCCTTCGCCCAGGCCGGCATCGTGCCTTCGTCCATGCCCTGGCAGAAGCGGTCGATGAAGGACTGGTCGTGCAGGTTCTCGGTGAAGATGACGAAGGCCATGGCAGCGAGCATGGCGGCATCGGTGTTCGGCCGGATCGGGATCCACCAGGCGTCATAGGCCGAGGCGGAGTCGGTGTACTGCGGATCGACCAGCACGAAACGGCAGCCGCGCTGCTTGGCCATGCGCATGTAGTAGAACGTGTTGCCGCCGTGGAAGGTGTAGGCGGGATTCCACCCCCACATGATGATCAGCTTCGAGTGCGCGAAGGCGTCGTCCTCGTTGCCGTCCTCGATCGTGCCGAAGGTCATGCGCGAGGAGAAGGTCGTGCCCTGGTAGGACGGCACGGACCACGAGCTGGTGCGGCACCCGAACATGCCGAGGAAGCGCGCGAGCAGACCTTCGATCTGGTCCGACTTGTGCAGCACGCCGTAGGAGGCGCCGGCATAGCTCTGGTCGAGGATCGCCGTCGGCCCGTAGGTCTCGCGAAGCTGCACCATCTTGGCGGCGATCTGGCTCAGCACCTCATCCCAGGAGGCGCGGCGGAAGCGGCCCTCGCCGCGTTCGCCGACGCGGATCATGGGATAGAGCAGCCGTTCGGGCGAATAGAGCCGCGCACGGTAGGAGCGGCCGCGCAGGCAGGCGCGCAACTGCGGCTCCGCCTCGGTGTCCTTCCCGAAGAAACCGTCCTGCTGGTAGCTGCCGTTGTCGGTAGACAGCCGGACGATCACGTCGCCCTTCTTGTGCGCGACAAGCATGTGGCGCGAGCCGCAATTGTGCGCGCAGCTCGTGACCACGGTCTCAAGGTCGTCGTCGCGCGGATAGGGCTCGTAGGCGAAGCCGTGCGCGGGTCGCGAGCCGAGGCGGGCGAGCGCGCTTGCCCCGACGAGGCCGGTGAGGCCACGGATCAGGCCGCGGCGCTGCAGGTGCAGCGCGGGGCGCGGGAATACGGTACCTTCGGACATAGGTGGTCTTTGCTCCCTCAGCGCGGCGGCAACGCGAAGCGCGGGTCGGAATGGCGGGGGCGATCGATCGCCCAGTCCGGCGTCTCCTCCGGCATGTCGGGCCAGGGCGTGCGCGGATAGGGATAGGAGACGCGGTACCAGGAACGTCCGCCGTGGCAGCCGAAGCAGACATCGGAGCCGGTCTGGGCCGCCTTCTCGATCGCCTCGGCGGACAGATAGGTCACGCGATGGCGTTCGGTGCGGAATGTGTCGGCGTGACAGGTGAGGCAGCCGTTCGGCGTCTCCTCATCCTCGAGACCTTCGCGCGTTTCGTGCCAGGACTCGGTCAGGCCCATCACCTCGGCCGGGAAACTGCCGTGGCAACGCAGGCAGGTTTCGCCCGGATTGACGTGCCGGCGCAGCGTGAAGAGCGGCTGGAAGGGTGCCGGCGCGGCGGCGGCCGCGGCACGCATCGCATGGGGCGATTCCTCGCGCGGGTCGTTGGCCTGATGGCAGAAATTGCAGCCGAGGTTCATCACCTGCTGCGCCAGGGGCGAGCGCAGGTGCCGCCAGTGGAAGCTCTCCTGCTCGCCGGAATAGGTGTCGAGCGTCTGATACCAGGCGAGCGCGTCGGCGCTTCTCAGCCCGGCGGGTGACTCCGTGCGCGGCCGGTCCTGCAGGATCTCCTGATGGCAGGTCAGGCAGGCCTCGTCATTCGCCGAGGCGCTCTCGGGAAAGCGGTGCAATGCGTCCCAGGTGGCGCGCTGAAGGTCCGACCCGGTCTCGCTCGCTTGGCTGGCGGCGATCACCGCGCTCAGCGCCTCGCTGGGCGGCGCGGCGGTCGTGGACGTCGGGGCGACGGGCGCGCCGCCGGACGTGACATGGAACAGGAAACCGGCCGCTGCGGCGACGCCGGCCGCAGCCGCCAGTCCCGCCAGCCCGATGACGATGCGTCGCCCAATCTTGGTCATGAAAGCCTCTCACTCCGCCGGTCCGCAGGAAGGTGGGCGGGCTGGAGGGTTTCCCCTCCAGCCCCCCGAGCGCGGTCCGTTAGCGCCGGGTGCCCTGCATGCCGCCCATGCCTTGCTGGCCACCCATGCCGCTCATGCCGCCCATGCCCTGCTGGCCACCCATGCCGCTCATGCCGCCCATGCCCTGCTGGCCGCCCATGCCGCTCATGCCGCCCATGCCTTGCTGGCCGCCCATGCCGCTCATGCCGCCCATGCCTTGCTGACCGCCCATGCCGCTCATGCCGCCCATGCCCTGCTGGCCGCCCATGCCGCTCATGCCGCCCATGCCCTGCTGGCCACCCATGCCGCTCATGCCGCCCATGCCTTGCTGGCCACCCATGCCGCTCATGCCGCCCATGCCTTGCTGGCCACCCATGCCGCTCATGCCGCCCATGCCTTGCTGGCCACCCATGCCGCGCATGCCGCCCATGCCAAGCTGACCG